>PDPT01000022.1 GCA_002746605.1 Ignavibacteriota bacterium | reverse complement strand
ATAAACAAATCTACTGAAATATACACTTCCATAAAAGAGATTAACTTAGATTAGATCTCTTTTTTTTGTATATTTCTACGCGTTGTGCAACAGGCACAACACCTATACGCAATGCCCTGCGGGACACTGCGCATAGCCAAACCGTTAGCTACAAGCAAGACAAAAATTCCGAAAAGAAGAAAGAAATGAAAGAGAATGTTAAGAAATTTCTAAAAGATATGATTCCCGTTTTATTGGGAGTTTTAATTGCCTTGTGGATAAATAATTGGAATGAGAATAGAAAAAACACGGAATATATTACCCAGATAAAATCTTCAATAAATGAAGAGTTAAAGGAAACTAATGACGATATTATAAAGAAATTGTCTTTTCAAAAAACACTTATTGATACCTTAAATTTTTATAGAACTAACGATAGGATTTCGATATTTGATGTAATGATGAAAGCCAATGGAATTCATATGCCCAGTATTAAAATAAACTCTTGGAAAGCCGTTTCTCGTTCAAAAATTGAATTGTTGGAATATGAAAAAATATCTGCTCTAGCTAGTATTGAAGAACAAAAAGAACTATTGGAGTCAAAAATTGAACTTTTGCTTAACTTTCTTTATCCAAATATAAAAGAAACAGGAATTAACAAGAAAGAACTAATTATTTTAATGATGCAAGATATAATTGTTACGGAAAAAGGCATACAAGAAGAAATTCAAGGGATGATTATAGATTAAATTTAGAGTTCATAAAAAAACGATTGTGGATTTG
The DNA here is from genome assembly GCA_002746605.1 of Ignavibacteriota bacterium. GTDB lineage: Bacteria > Bacteroidota > Ignavibacteria > Ignavibacteriales > Melioribacteraceae. The sequence continues at coordinate 32,483 of PDPT01000022.1, read as the reverse complement.
AGAGGTTTCTAAAAGCATAAACAAAAAAGCCAGTTGCTAACACTGGTAATCGCTGCACAACACCCAAAAATAAAAAGAGATAAATCTCAAGCTTGCTTAATTCATTTTAAGTGAGGTTTTATATTTTATTGAAATTCAAAATATCAAAATTAAAGCAGCTTAAAAATGCACTAATTGAAAACTGATAAATAATTTTTCTTGGTATTATTTTTTCCTTGCTTTCTTAAGGTTACATAAATATACATTTCCGTAAAAGAAAACGAATTTAATTATCCTTCTTTTTTTTGCATATATTTGTACGCGTTCTGCAACAGCCACATAGTCAATGGAAAATATATCACAAAGAAATATCAAGACAGAGCTATAATTATGATCAACTTAAAGAAGCTGCAGAACGCATAAAAGATGGAGAATACTAGTAATGATAGATAAAATAGAAAAATTTCAAGATGCAGTAAAAAATATTATCGGCAGAAAGTGTTGGGCCATTTGTGCAGGTGAAGGGACCGGAAGTACAGTAGGTATTTATATTGGTGATAAAATTCTAAGAAAAAAGAATTAACAAATAATAAACTAGAACCAGAATTAAGAAAATATGATTCAGAGTTATCTTTTTAATTACATGTGCTTGGAGGTTGGATCCTCTATTTTGCTTACGGAAATATTTTACGTAACGTAAACTATGGCGAAGCAGAAAGATACGACTTCACAGAAAAAGGGAGAGACATTGAAACTGGACTTAACTATTTTGGAGCAAGATATTACGACTCTGAAGGTAGTTCTTGGAGAGACTGAAAAATATTTTGTGTAAATGAAAAAATAGAGTTAAAGAATATTTTCAAATCTGTCGTTAAAATAAATAGAAAAATTAGATAAAACTATAGCCCAATTTCTAATAGGCATAGTCCTTTTTTTGATAAATCTCTGTAAACCAGAAATAACATTTTCATTACCTATTTTATAATTCCCAAGTTTTACTTGGGAATTATTTCATCCTAAAAATTAGTTGGAAAGTTTGTTGTAGGCTTTCATTCCACCTTCAACATTTTTTGCTTTGTAGCCATTTTTTAGTAATATTTTTGTACCGTAAGCGGAACGATTGCCTGAACGACAAATTACGGCAAAATTTTTATCCTTGTATTTTTCTAATTCGGAAATACGTTTTTCTAGTTCTTGTAAAGGTATATTTATAACATCCTCAATTTTACCTTGTTGACCAGTAAGTTCAGGTGAAGTTCTTACATCGAGTATTACTAAATTAGAATCCGTTTTTATTGCTTCCTTTAAATCGCTTACGGTTATATTATACTCATTATCAATATTTTGACAACTTACGTTTGAAATTGCCACAATAATAAACAAAAGTAGAACAAATACTTTATTTTTCATGTTTTCCCTTTTTTTTCTAAATAATTCGATTTTTTATTTCAGCTATATTTTCAATTTTTGATATTAATTCATCTCCTCTTTCTACCTTACTTACACCTTCGGGGGTTCCGGTAAAAATTAAATCGCCCGGTTCTAAGGTAATTCTTTCGGAAATATATTTTACAATTTCCGCAGGAGAAAAAATCATTTTACGCAAATTGGATTTTTGCTGAATCTTTCCATTTTTATACAACTCAATTTTTTCATTTCCGGTTAATCTATAATTATCCTTGGTAATGAAATCAGAAATTGCTGCGCATGTATCAAAAGATTTTGCAAGTGTCCAAGGATTTCCGTCTTTTCTAAACTCATTTTGTAAATCTCGTAAAGTCATATCCAATCCAACTGCATTACCAATAATAGATTTTTCAGCTTCTTCAAGAGTTGCACTTTTAACTTCTTTGCCAATCAGTAAAACCAATTCAACTTCGTGGTGCATTTCGTTTGAATAATCAGGATGAATAATATTATCTCCATGATACACTAAAGTTGAAGCCGGTTTCATAAAAACAATTGGGAACTCGGGAACTTCATTACCAAGTTCTTCTGCATGTTTTGCGTAATTACGACCTACGCACAAGATTTTTCCAACAGTAAATTCTTTATTAGAGTTTTTTAATTTTATTTTTTTCACAATAATTACTTTTTTAGATGCAAAAAAAAGATTTTGGTTTCTTAAGAATACAAAGCCGACTAATCCAGTTCAAAATATTCTTAAACAATGCTAAAAATATAAAAAATACTTTGTTTTAGAAAGATTTTATATCTGTTGATAAGTTAATTTTGAATTTTTGTTAAGGCTCTAACCTTGGAAATTTTTACTTTTTTCAAATATAATAATTTCCATAATTTTTTCTCCATATCTTTTTTAAAATATCGAATAGATCCAAAACTTCACTAAGCAATCGATAAAAATTGTTTTTAGGTACTCTTTGGCTCAGTTGAAAACTGATAAATAATTTTTCTTAGTACTGTTTTTGCCCTTGCATAAGGAAAATTAACATTTCTGCCATTAACAATTACTAATCAATTTAGTATCAAAGAATCATTAAAAATTTTAGAAGATGTTTATCCCAAAGCACCTACTAATGTTGCTCAAGTTTATGCTAAAATAGGCTGAGAAAAAGAACTTAATAGATTATTCTCATGCATAAATAATCTTAATGGTTGGCATAAAAAAGAATATTTAATAAAATCAAAAAAAAGATTGAATAAATAGATATAAGATTGTATTGTATGTTCTTTTAGTATTTAACCTGGGAATTGATTGCCCAGAATTTTAAACTATTAATTATGTAGTAGTATGGGAATGATAAATGGTGGAATTAATGGTTATAAGTATAGCTTAAAAGATATGAGAAATCCTTGGAATGCTCTTGCTGTAGCAGGCGGTAATATAACAGTTGGAGCCTTAGGATTTATGACGGTGCTGGTTTGGGATTATCTCTCGCAAATAAATTAATATCATTTATGAACGGAAAAATGGAAATTGTAAGTCAGCCTAAACAAGGAACCATTATTCCAATTACTTTCCCTAAATTTATTTAACATCACAAACATTAAAATAATTTAAAATAAAGTTGGTTTAGTACCACAGAAAAACTTAAGTTTGGTATTACAATTTAGTTATCTTTTTGTAAAATTATATCAGGATAAAAAAGTTTTTCCTTTAATGCTAATTTAATATTTATAAAAAACTTATTAAAACTTTTACGCATTATTGGTTAACAATTATTTATATGTGTAGAACAAGTAAAAAAAATAAAATACCGAATTTAACAGCTTCAATTCTATCTCCTTCCAACTTAATAATTCCGCATAGTTTACTCAATTCCGGGTTTGATTACAGCAAATCGTATAAGCAAAAAAATAAAATAAAATCATATAGCAACAATAACGAGGTTACAAATGAAGAAAAATAAGTGGATTTTTGGACTCATTTTTTTTATCGCCGTTTTATTATCGGCACAAGATACAAGTCAAACATTTCTTTCGCTTAAAAATACAAGCGTAAAATCATTTCAAGATAAATACCCCGAGTATGATGGAAAAGGAACAATAGTTTTAGTACTTGATACTGGTGTTGATATGGGAATAGATGGTTTAACTAAAACATCTGCGGGAGAAGTAAAAGTAATAGATGTTCAAGATTTTACCGGACAGGGTGATGTTAAATTTTACGAAGCAGAAATAGATGAAGAAGATAATGAACATTTCTTTATCAACGAAGAGCATGCATTGAAAATAAAAGGTGCCGATAAATTAAAATATAAAGCTGCCGATGGTAAATATTACATAGGAGCAATAGAAGAATCACTATGGAAAAACTCCGGCAGCAGAGCCAATGATGTGAACGGAAACGGTAATGATAATGATAAATTTGAATTTGTAACATTTAAGGTTAATGAAAATGGAGAAGTCTTTTGGGTTGTGTATATTGATACTAACAACAATGAAGATCTTTCCGATGAAAAACCATTAAGAAATTATAAAGAAAAAAATGATACATTCACTTTTGAAAATAATGAAACACTTCCGCCTTTTACTATTGCACTCAATATTTTTGATGAAAGAGAGATAGTTTCTTTTTTCTTTGATGACGGTTCACACGGAACACATTGTGCAGGAATTTCTGCTGGAAATAAAATAGGGAATACAAACTTAAATGGAATAGCTCCCGGTGCTTATGTAATGGGCTTTAAGCTTGGTAATAATAATCTTGCCGGTGGTGCTACGGTAACCGAAAGTATGAAAAAATGTTTTCTCTATGCCGATAAAATTTCTAAGGAAAGAGAAGAGCCATGTATTATCAATTTAAGCTTTGGTATTGGTTCCGAAATAGAAGGCAAAGCGGATATTGAAAATTTCATTAAAAATTTAGTTGAAGAAAATCCATACTTATATATTGCAACATCAAATGGAAATGAAGGACCCGGACTTTCTAATGCGGGTATGCCTTCTGCTTCAGAATATATATTTTCTACTGGAGCCGTACTTGCTCAAGAAGTAGGAAATGATTTATACGGAACAACACTTGATAGAGATATAATTCTGCACTTTAGTTCCAGAGGCGGAGAAGTATTAAAGCCCGATGTTGTAGCTCCCGGAGCTTGTGTATCTACTGTTCCTAATTTTAGTAGAGGAGACAGATTCTGGGGAACTTCAATGGCTTCACCATATTCTGCTGGTGTAATGTCCGTATTACTCGGTGCTCTTAAAACCGAATATCCCGATGTGAAAATTCCTTCAAGATTATTGTATAGAGTTTTAAGAGAAACTGCCGAGCCAATGGAAGGTTATGATTTTGTTGACCAAGGCGGAGGTTTAATCAACATTGAAGCTGCGTATAACAAACTGAAAAAAATAATCAAGAATAAAGAAATTTCAAACTTCGAAACATATTCTATTGAGTCTTTTGCTCCGAATATGCCCGAAGCAACTGCTCCTAACTTATATATCAGAGACGGAAGTTTTTTATCCGGCGATGAAAAATTTTCTTTTATAATTAAACGAGACGATACTAACAAAAATAAAAAGTTTTATAGAATTTTTAATTTAAGTACTGATGCTGATTGGTTAAAAATAATCAACAAGAAAATTCATTTAAGAAATAATCAACCTACAATGGTAAAGGTACAGCTAGCCGATTCAATTTTAACTGAGCCTGGTTTGTATAATGCCGAAATTAAAGCATCAAGAGCGGGTAAGACCAAGATGTATGAATTCAGCATGATGGCAACAGTAGTTATTCCGTATCAATTCTCTTCGAAAAACAATTATAAATTAAATTTTGATGATCAAGTAGTTGAGCCCGGAATGCACAAAAGGTATTTCTTGAAAATTCCTAACGGAAGTTCAAACTTAAATATTCAAGTAACATCGGATAACAAAGAATTCACGGCTGTGAGATATTATTTACATGACCCCGATGGAATACAAAGATTACGTGGTTATTTAAATACTAAATCGGATTCAGGCAGTAAAGTTGAACATTTTTCAGATTTGCAACCCGGTGTTTATGAATTTATTATTTTGGGTGAATTTACTTCGCAAAAAGAATCTAAATTCAATCTCAGTTTCGAAATAGATGGAATTGAACTTCTAAATAATACTCTTAATAAAAAAAATGAAATAGAAGTAGTTAATAATTTTTCCAAAATTAAAAGATACAGTATTGATGGTAAGCTTTTGGGTTATCAAAAAAAATATACTGTAGAACTTGAAAACCAAACTAATTACGAAATCCCATTTACTTTAACTAAAGGTGAAGCTGCCAAGTCATTTGAAATTAGTTTATCTAAAGAAGATTATAACAAGGTTACTGATTTTGCATTAATGATTTATAATACTGAGGGTAAATCCGTAAACATAGGTGGGCTATCAAGCAGTAAGTCTGAAATCTCGGTTAGCAACATTGCTGATACAACACAAAATTATACTTTCGAATTTATACCGGCTTTTGCCGAAAAACCAAGCAAAATGGAAGTAAATATTACAGAGAAAACATATTTTAAGAATAAAGTTAATTTGAATGCCCTAATAAACGGCAGTAATAAAATTTTGCTATATCCTAACATAAAACAGAAAGTAAGTTTTAGTTTCGATAAGCCTGAACAAACTATTCCTGAAAACAATTTATATTTTGGAGAAATAGAATTTAAAGCATTAAAAACTAAAGATGTTGAACTTACTAAAACAATATTAATAAAATAATTGAAGGGGTAAATATGAGTGAACACAACACAGTAAAGACTTCAATCGGATTACCGGAAAATGCTTACTTTGAATTAGAGCCCGGCGAAGAATACGTTCCGATTATGTCGCCCAAAGAAGATATTCCCGAAATAAATATCTGGTCGGTTACTTGGGGACTCTTAATGGCTGTTTTATTTTCCGGGGCAGCTGCTTATTTAGGGCTAAAAATAGGACAAGTATTCGAAGCTGCAATTCCAATTGCAATAATCGCTGTTGGTGTTTCAACTGTTGCTAAAAGAAGTAAAGCAATGGGAGAAAATGTTATAATTCAATCAATCGGTTCAACTTCCGGTGCTGTAGTTGCCGGTGCAATTTTTACAATTCCTGCTCTTTATATTTTGGAGTTGGAAGTAGAATTTCTTCAAGTTTTTATGGCATCGCTTCTCGGCGGATTTCTTGGAATACTTTTCCTAATTCCGTTTAGAAGATATTTTGTAGCTGAGATGCACGGTAAGTTTCCTTTCCCTGAAGCTACTGCAACAACCGAAGTTTTGGTCGCCGGTGAAAAGGGAAGCGATCAAGCCAAGATTTTAGTTCTTGCCGGACTTATAGGAGGTATTTATGATTTTCTTATTGCTACTTTTGGAGCTTGGACTGAAGAAGTATCTTCACGTATAATTCCAATTGGAGAAAAACTTGCCCAAGATTTTAAATTACTCTTTAAAGTAAATATTGGTGCTGCCGTTATGGGACTTGGTTATATTATTGGTCTTAAATATGCAGCAATTATTGCAGCAGGTTCATTCTTTGCATGGTATGTTTTTATTCCTGTGTTTGCTTATTTAGGTGATTTTATAACCTTGCCAATCGGTGCCGGAGTTACTACTCTTGTTAAAGATATGCAGGCAGAAGATATATTTTTTCATTATGTAAGACACATTGGTATTGGCGGCATAGCAATGGCGGGAATGATTGGAATTATAAAATCTTCGGGTATTATCAAATCCGCTTTTGTTCTCGGCTATAATGAAATTTTTGGGAAAAAACATACCGAAGAAGAAGTTCTTAGAACTAATCGTGATTTATCTATGAAAATTATTGCCGGAGGAATTTTTGTTGTTACGGTTATTATCTTTTTGTTCTTCTGGTTTGGTGTTGTCCATAATTTATTACACGCTATAGTTGGTTTGCTTATAGTTTTAATTATATCGTTTCTGTTTACAACAGTTGCAGCAAATGCAATTGCTATTGTTGGTACAAATCCTGTTTCCGGTATGACTTTAATGACCTTAATTTTATCATCAATAGTTTTAGTTTCTGTTGGTCTTTCAGGGCCTGCCGGAATGATTTCTGCGTTAATAATTGGTGGTGTTGTTTGTACAGCTTTATCTGTTGCAGGTGCATTTATTACTGATTTAAAAATAGGTTATTGGTTAGGTTCATCACCTTACAAACAAGAAAAGTGGAAGTTTGTAGGTACTGCACTTTCAGCCGCAACGGTTGCAGGAGTTATTCTTATTCTTAATGATACTTATGGTTTTGTAGGACAAGATGCTTTAGTGGCACCTCAGGCAAATGCAATGGCTGCCGTATTAAAACCTTTAATGTCTAACCAACCTGCTCCTTGGATGTTATATATCGCCGGTGCCTTAATGGCACTTGTACTTAATATGATTGGTATTCCTGCACTTGCTTTTGCACTTGGTGTTTATCTTCCTTTGGAACTTAACACCCCTATTTTATTAGGCGGACTTATTGCTCACTTTGTTTCTACGAAAAGTAAAGATGAAGAATTAAATAAAGCAAGAAGAGAAAGAGGAACTTTAATAGCATCCGGATTTATTGCAGGCGGTGCTTTACTTGGAGTAGTTTCCGCTCTAATTAAATTTATTCAAAACTCTAATGACTTACCTGATTGGCAGATTACCGGCTGGGCAGGGTCGCACGGTGCTGAAGTTCTAGGACTTGTTATGTTCTTATTACTTTGTGCTTATATGATTTGGGATTCAATGAGAGCAAAGAAAGAAGAATTATAAAAGAATATTTTTAATGTTTTTGAAACTTCCTTCAATTTAGTTGGAGGAAGTTTTTATTTTTTGTGTAAGCCACTCTGCTCTATCTGTTGTTATTCCATCAATTCCCCCAGAAATTAATTGTTCTGCATGCATGTAATTATTAACTGTCCAACAATAAATAATATATCCTGAATTTTTAACTTCTTCTATAAAACTTTTATTTAATATTTTACCTGCCCAAACATTTAATCCGTCTAAATTAGCAATTTTCACTTTTTTTAATAACTCTTTGATACCGAAAGAAGTAATTTTTGTATAGAAATTATAATCTAAATTATTTAATAATAAAACATTATTTTCGGGAAAAAGTTTTTTTGCCTCAGTTACTGTTGCAAAATTAAAAGAAATGATTTCAACTTGATTTTTTTTGATGGAAAAGTTACTAAGTACATTCTGTAAATAAGGTAAAAGTTTTCTGTTTGATTTAATTTCAATTATCAGTTTCTTTTGTTTCGGTAATGTTTCTATAATTTCTTCAAGGGTCGGAATTTTTTCATCTAAGTATTTTTCTCCTTTCCAAATTCCAACATCAATTTTTTTAATTTCAGATAAGGTAAGTCTGTTGATATATTTTTTTATTGAACCTGTTCTTTGAGTATGAGGATCGTGCAAGGCAATAATTTTGTTATCTTTACTGAGACGAACATCAATTTCAACTGCATCTGCATTTCTTTTCCAAGCAAGTTTAATTGCTGCCAGAGTATTTTCCGGAGCATCATAAGATTCGCCTCTATGAGCAATTATCATTGTATTATTTATCATATCAAAAAAAATCCTTTTATTAAAAATATTTGTTCTTTAATAGAATATAGTTTTTTATTAATTGGCATATGGGAAAATACAACAAAATTTGTTGTTCCGTAAGGAGAGCATTTAAGTTTGTAACAATGAAACATTAGTTATTCTATAAAAAGTTAAATAACTAATGAAAATGGTAATCAAATTAAATTTAAGAATCAAGATTAATTTTTGTAAAGGAATTACTTTTGATTAAATGTTTTCTGCATCTATATTTCTCAAAGGTAGTAAAGCCGGCATTTAACTTTTCTTATTTTTTTATAAATTGTTCTTAATATTCAATATATTATAGTTCTATTTTTGTATAGTTTATTATTTATTGATGGATGCTCTTAAAAAATTAAATAAATATTTTTTTCATTATAAAGTAAGATTATTATCAGGTTTTCTTTTTATTTTATGTTCCAATGCTGCCCAAGTTTATATCCCATTATTGCTAAAAGATAGTATTGATGGTTTAAAGGAAAACATTTCTCCGGATTTAATAATCAATTACTCGCTGTTAATAGTAGGAGTTGCTTTAATTGGCGGCTTTTTCAGATTTTTAATAAGAGTAACAATAATTATTGTTTCCCGAAAAATTGAATTTGATTTACGTAGCGATTTTTGGGAACATCTTCAAAAATTACCGACCAGGTTTTTTCAAAATAACAGTACTGGAAATTTAATGGCACACGCAACAAACGATATAAGTGCCGTTAGAATGTATATTGGTCCTGCGGTTATGTACTCTGTTGATACTGTATCTAAGTTTATTATTGTAATTGTTTTAATGATTTTAATAAATCCGCTGCTCACACTTTATGCCCTAATTCCGCTGCCTGTTCTTTCATTTTTTGTTTATAAATTAAGCAAAAAAATTCATTCCAAGTTTACGAAAATACAAGAGAAATTCTCTGAGCTTACAACAAAAGCACAAGAAAGTTTCTCAGGAATACGAGTTGTAAAATCCTATGTTAGAGAAGAAAATGAAATCACGGAGTTTACTAAACTAAGCAAGGATTACCTTGAAAGAAATATGGAGAAAGTTAAAATTCAAGCACTCTTTGCTCCAATACTTTTTCTAATAACCGGTTTATCCGTAATTATTGTTATTTGGTTTGGCGGCGATATGATAATAACCGGAAAAATGACACTCGGAGAAATTGTAGCATTTGTGGCTTATCTCAGCATGTTGATTTGGCCAGTAATTGCTTTCGGATGGACACTTAATATAATTCAACAAGCATCTGCATCTATGAAACGACTTCTTAAAATTTTTGCCGAAGTTGATGAAATAGAGGATAACAAAAATACAAACTTTGAAATCCAAAAAATTAAAGGTACAATCGAATTTGATAACGTTTCTTTCAGATATAATGAAAATTCTCCTTTAATCTTAAAAAATATTTCTTTCAAAGTTAAACAGGGTGAAACCGTTGCAATAATAGGACATACAGGAAGCGGAAAAACAAGTTTAATAAATTTAATTCCCAGACTTTTCGATACAACATCAGGCAAAATTTTAATTGATGGAAATGATGTAAAAGAAATCCCAAAGAAAGTTTTAAGAAAAAATATCGGATTGGTTACACAAGAAACATTTCTCTTTTCCGATACATTGTTAAGCAACATTGCTTACGGATTGGAAAATGTTGATGAAAAAATTGTAAACGATGTCTCGGAAATTTCTCAATTAAAAAAAGATATTGTTGCATTTGAAAAAGGTTACGAAACTGTTCTCGGTGAAAGAGGAATAACACTTTCGGGCGGACAAAAACAAAGAACCTGTCTCGCAAGAGCTTTGGCAATAAACCCGAAAATATTAATCCTGGATGATTCGTTTTCTGCAATTGATACAAATACGGAAGAAGAAATTCTTAAAAACTTAAAGTATTTTATGGAAGAAAGAACGAGTATTATTATTAGTCACAGAATTTCTACGGTAAAAAATGCTGATAATATTATTGTGCTGCAAGATGGTGAAATCTACGAAAGCGGTACGCATAATGATTTGGTAAAACAAAACGGAATTTATGCGGATTTATATCAAAAACAATTACTTGAGGAAGAGCTGGAAGAAATGGAATAATGAGAGGCGGCAAAATAAATACCGATGATATAAAAGGCAAAGCATACGATTCCCTTTTAATGAAACGTTTGCTCGGTTATGTTAAGCCCTATAAGAAATATGTAATCTTAGCAATATTGTTAAATATTGTTGTTGCCGGTTTAGGTCCGCTGCGTCCTTATTTAACAAAGGTTGCTGTTGATGATGCAATTTTAAATGGTGATTATAATCTTTTAATCAATATTTCTTTATTGTTATTTGGTTCTTTAATTATTCAAGGCGTAATTCAATACTCTCTTACTTACTTTACCCAGTTAATGGGACAAAAAATAATTTATGATTTGCGTATAAAAGTTTTTTCGCACATCCATAAATTGTCATTAAAATATTTTGATAAAACTCCAATTGGTAAAATTGTAACGCGTATAACCAATGATGTGGAAGCACTAAACCAACTTTTTTCTTCGGGTATTGTGATGGTTTTTAGTGATATATTCATAATAATTTGGATTCTTATTTTTATGTTTTTTATGTCGTGGAAACTTTCATTAATTACACTTTCTGTGTTGCCCGTTTTATTTTATGCAACATTTTTATTCAGAAGAAAAGTAAGAATTGCTTACAGACAAGAACGCGAATACTTATCAAGTTTAAATTCATATATGCAAGAGCATATTTCAGGAATGAGTATTGTACAAATTTTTAGTAAGGAAAAAAAAGAGTTTGAAATTTTCAAAGGGATTAATGCTAATTACAGAAATGCTATAATTAAATCTGTATTTTATTATGCAACATTTTTTCCTGTTGTGGAAATTTTAAGTTCCATTTCAATTGCATTAATAATTTGGTACGGCGGTGGAAGTGTGATACAAAGCGAAATGACAATTGGTATCCTGTTTGCTTTCATTCAATATACGGAAATGTTTTTTAGACCAATTAAAGATTTATCCGAAAAATATAATATCATGCAGACTGCCATGGCAGCTTCCGAAAGAATATTTAATGTTCTTGATGATAAAACATTTCTGCACAATCCTGAAAATCCTAAATCAATTAATAAAATGAAAGGTACAGTTGAGTTTGATGATGTAAGCTTTGCTTATGTAAATGATGAATACGTTCTTAAAAATGTTTCATTCAAAATTAACCCGGGCGAAGTTGTTGCAATAGTTGGAGCAACGGGAGCAGGTAAAACCAGTATTATAAATCTTCTCACAAGATTTTATGATATTCAAAAAGGAAAGATAAAGATTGATGGAATAAATATAAACGAAATGGATAAGTACGAATTACGTAAAAAAATATCTGTCGTATTGCAAGATGTATTTATGTTCTCCGGTGATATAAAAACAAACATTGGGTTAAGTTCTGAAAGTATTTCCGAAGAAAAAATTATTGAAGCTGCTAAAATTGTTGGAGCCGATAGGTTCATTAAAAATTTACCGAGACAATATAATGAAGAAGTAATGGAAAAAGGCTCAACTCTTAGTGTGGGACAAAAACAACTATTATCTTTTGCAAGAGCTTTAGCTTTTGATCCGCAAATATTAATTTTAGATGAAGCAACATCGAGCATTGATACAGAAACGGAAATTCTAATCAAGGAAGCTATAGAAAAACTATTAGTCGGGAGAACCAGTATAGTTATTGCTCATAGACTTTCAACAATACAAAATGCAGATAAAATCATTGTTATGCACAAAGGTGAAATAAGAGAAATGGGTACTCATCAAAATTTACTTGCACAAAAAGGAATTTATTATAAATTATATCAATTACAATATAAAGAACAAGAACTGTTTGAAAAAAATAAGGAGAAGTAATATGGCTATTAGTTTTATGACATTAACCAGACATATCGATATGGGAGAAAGCAGACATCCTGGTGCAACAGGTGAACTTTCGGCACTTTTACATGAACTATCGCTTGCGGCAAAAGTTATTTCGCTCGAAGTAAATAAAGCCGGACTTGTTGATATACTCGGTTTTACTGGTGATGATAACGTGCATGGTGAAAGAGTAAAGAAGTTAGATATTTTTGCTCACGAGATACTTTATAAAGCAATGGATCACGGCGGGCACCTTTGTGCAATGGCATCCGAAGAAGAAGAAGATATTATTCACATTCCGGATGCTTATAAAAAAGGGAAGTATGTTTTGCTTTTCGATCCTTTGGACGGCTCTTCCAATATTGACGTTAACGTAAGTATAGGAACAATCTTTTCAATATACAAAAGAGTTACTCCCGATGATGGAAAACCCGGAACATTAAAAGATTGTCTGCAACCCGGAATTAAACAAGTTGCAGCGGGATATATTGTTTACGGATCAAGCACAATTTTTGTTTATACTGTTGGCGAAGGTGTTTACGGATTTACATTAGACCCTGCTTTCGGTGAATTTTTACTCTCGCATGATAATATTAAAATTCCTGAAAAAGCTTCTATTTACAGTACCAACGAGGGTAATTATAAATATTGGCATCCCGGTTTAAAAAAATATATTAAGTATATTCAAGATGCGGATAACAGAGGAAGAAAACCTTACTCGGCTCGCTATATTGGTTCAATGGTTGCAGATATACACAGAAATTTACTTTATGGTGGAATTTTTATTTATCCTGCCGATAAACTGAATCCAAACGGTAAGTTAAGATTAATGTATGAATGTAACCCGATGGCATTTATTATTGAACAAGCCGGTGGACGTGCAATCAATGGTAAAAAAAGAATAATGGAAATTGAGCCAAATAATTTGCATCAAAGAGTTCCAATTTATATTGGCAGCAAAGATGCTGTAGATAAAGTGGAAAGTTTTCTAAATAATGAAACGGATGAAGTATAATTTCTAAGCTGCAATACTTATGTGGAAGAAAAATTTAATTTTATTCTTTTTAATATTTGTAACAATTAATTTGTCTGCCTCTGAAATTGATTCATTAGAAGCGGTAAAAATTGATAGCTCAAAAATATCTCTATCTTATGTCGGACAATTAAATACGGGAAGAGATATTCCAAACATTTTTTACTCAACGGTTAATAAAACTCTCGAAGAACCGTTAAGAATTAGAGTGCTTTTGGATAATCTGCGACCTGTTAAAAATTTTCCTGTAATTTTTAGAATAATATCTGTCCCAAATAAAGCGAAGAATACTAAGCTTTCTGCTGATACTGTTTTTACTGATGTCAACGGATATGCTTCAACCTTTGCAACACTTGGTGATAAAGAAGGTGATTATGAATTTTCTGCAAGAATAAAATTAAATACAAAGAAAAACGACATTATTTATTTTAAAGCTCATGCAAGAAATTCCAAATGGGTTATGTATTTAATCTTCGGGTTGTTTGGCGGATTGGCATTGTTTCTCTTTGGGATGGAAATGATGAGCGAAGGTATGAAAAAAACTGCCGGAAGCAAACTGAGAATCATTCTGGAAAAACTTACAAATAACAGAGTGCTTGCAGTAGTAGTTGGCATTTTTGTTACAATGATAATCCAAAGCAGTAGTGCAACAACAGTTATGTTAGTTAGTTTTGCTCAAGCACAATTAATAAGTTTTACTCAAACTCTCGGTGTTATTCTCGGAGCAGGAATTGGTACAACAATAACTGCACAAATGATTGCTTTTAAATTATCTGATTATGCTTTAATAGTTATTGCTTTTGGTTTTCTTATTTTGTTTTTTAATAAATCAAAAAAGATTAAGCACATTGGAGAAATAATCTTTGGGTTTGGTGTTCTTTTTTATGGTATGCACATAATGTCGCAAGCAATGTATCCACTCAGAACTTACAAACCTTTTATTGATTTGTTGTTACATCTCGAAAATCCTTTTTATGCAATAATAATCGGGACTGTGTTTACCGCTTTAATTCAAAGCAGTAGTGCATTTTCGGGAATTTTAATTGTGCTTGGTACTCAAGGACTAATTACTTTGGAAGCTGCAATTCCATTAATACTTGGAACTAATATCGGTACATCTATTACCGCTGTTTTAGCAAGTCTGAATATGGGGAGAGAAGCCAAGCGAGTTGCATTAGCTCATACAATTTTTAAGATTATAGGAATTTTCCTTTTCATTTTTTGGATACCAACCTTTGCTGAACTTGTAAGAGCAATTTCGCCGGAAGCTTCACAATCCGTAAATAAAATGGCAGCTCTTGCAGAAATTGTTCCAAGACAAATTGCTAACGCTCATACAATTTTTAATGTTGCTTTAACTCTTATATTACTGCCTTTTACAAATTTATTTTCAAAATTAATTGTTTATATTTTACCTGATAAGCAAGAAGATGAAGACGAAAATTCTATTTTTAAGACAAAATATTTGGAAAGCAGTTTAATTTCAACTCCTACATTAGCACTTAATCTTGCTAAAGCGGAAACAATAAGAATGATGAACAAAGTGAAGAATATGGTTGGTTTGATTATTATTCCTTTTCTGGAGAATAATGAAAAGCCAATTCAAAAAATTTTAGATACAGAAGATGAGGTTGATTTCTTAAGTGAGAAAATTAATGAGTATCTTACAAAAATAATCCAAAAAGATTTTGAAGCGGAAAGAGCCGATGAAGTTTTTCAGATAATGCACTGTGTTACTGAAGTTGAACAGATTGGCGATATTGTTACAAAGCGATTAATCTTTCTTGTAAAAAATAAAATTGAGTTTAATTTATCATTTTCAGAACAAGGGCTTACGGAAATTAAAGATTATCATTCCAAAACAATGAAACAAATAAATAGAGCAATTGAAGTCTTTAAAGATGTTAATTTGCAAGATGCAAAAAAGATGGAGAAAAAATATAAAAAGTATCGCTTAATGGAAATGGATTTAAGGAAAACACATTTCGGCAGATTACAAAAAAATGTGACGGAATCAATAGAAACAAGTAAAATACATATAGAACTGATCGAATTATTGAAAAGAATCAGTTCGAGCTCAACAAATATTGCAAGAATATTTTTGGAAACAAAAAAAGGTTAAAAATTATTTTTTAATTTCAAATAATTTTTCTTCGATAATTTTCGCTAATTCTTCGCGAGAAGTATTTTGCAGAGTTAATTTATTATTTCTGATAGTTATTAACGGAGAATCTCCTGTGCCATTTATATAGTTTAATAAAGCGAATGAGAGTCTGTTTCTATCGTTCATTAAAGGAATTTTATCTTCCAAAGTGTCAATGAATGAATATACTTTTTTTTCTAAACTATCCTCCGAAAAGTTTTTAACTTTAGGTGCCGGTTTAGTTGCCATCTGTTTTCCTTATTTCAAATAATTTATATCAGAAAAATATGTAATATTAAAGATTATCTCAATATAAGTTAGCACACTTGGTTTTTTATTCTTAAATTTTTGTAAACAATTTTATAATTATGTGAATTTAAAAAATATAAATAAAATATTAATTATTCGTTTAAGTTCTCTTGGAGATATTTTACTTACAACTCCGGTTATCCGATCGTTAAAAAAAATATTACCAAATGCTTCAATTGATTTTTTAGTACGTAAAGAATTTAAAGATGTGGTAAAACACAATATTTATTTAAATAATTTATTCATATTAGAACGGAATTATAAAAACAGTAAGCTTAAAAATAAAATCAATAATGAAAAATATGATTTAATTATTGATCTGCAGAATAACATAAGAACAAACAGATTAATTTCTAAAGCACATAAAATTGTTAAGTATAAAAAATCTCATGTTAAAAAATTTTTTTTAGTAAAATTTAAATTAAATAATTTCAAAGAAATAAAATCTATACCTGAATTATATGCTCAAGCTGTCCCTAATTTTAAATTAGATAATGAAGGTCTTGAATTATTTTTACCAAAAAATATTACTGCAAAAATAAAATATGAAGATAACGTTATAGGATTTTGTCCGGGTTCCAAGCATAAAACTAAAATGTGGTTGAAAGAATATTTTATTGAACTCGGAAAAATGTTAGCGGCAAAAGGTTATAAAATTGCACTATTCGGAGGAAAAGATGATAAAGAAATTTGCAAATCTATTTCGGACAGAATAGTTAATTCAATAGACTTATCCAACGATAATAATCTTTATGATTTAGCTGTAAACATGAAAAATTGTAGAACTGTAATCTGTAACGATTCGGGATTGATGCATACTGCTTTATCGGTTAAAACTCCGATTATTGCGATTTTTGGTTCAACGGTAAAAGAATTTGGCTTTTTTCCTTATAAAGGTAAAAGTTTGATTCTGGAAAATAATTCACTGAACTGCCGTCCATGCAGTCACATTGGTTTAAGTGAATGTCCTAAAACACACTTTAAATGTATGAAAGAAATTAAACCTAATTATGTATTTAACGAAACTTTAAAATTTATTGATAACTTATGAAATCTTTTTGGTTCTATTTTTATAATATTTTAATACTGCTCCCGCTAAAAATGTCTTTTTACGTTTTAAGTTTGTTTAATAAAAAGATTAGAATGGGAATAACTAACCGGAAACAATTATTCGAGAATTTAATAATAAACATTTCCTGTTTGAATCGAAATAAAACTACATTTTGGTTTCATTCTTCATCGATGGGAGAATTTGAACAAGCAAAACCAATAATTGAACATTTCAAAAAAAATAGTGAGATTAATATTGTTGTTACATTTTTTTCGCCATCGGGTTATAATAATTCTCTAAAATATCCTTATGCCGATGTTATTTCGTATTTGCCTTTTGATAATGTAGCAAATGCGAAACGATTTATTAATTTAATAAAACCATCTGTCGCAATATTTATGCGTTACGATTTTTGGCCTAATTTTATATGGATTTTAAGTAAAGAAAAAATTCCTACTTATATTGTAGATGCAACAATGGATATAAATTCAAAAAGGAAAATGCCTATTGCAAAACAATTTCATGCATCACTTTTTAAGCATTTTACAAAAATTTTAACTATTTCTGAAAAAGATAAAAAAAGTTTTAGCGACTTTTATCTTGCTCCCGATAAACTTGCGGTTGTCGGAGATACCAGATTCGATAGAGTTTATCAAAAAAGTCTCAAAGCCAAAAAGAAAAACTTATTTAGAGAAGAAATTCTAAAAGGAAAAAAAGTATTAGTAATTGGCAGTTCTTGGTCTGCTGATGAAGAAGTTTTAATTCCCGTAATAAAAAAACTAATAAAATATATTGATAATTTGCTTATAGTTATTGCCCCGCACGAACCGACATCTACTAAATTAGAAGAGTTAGAATATGTTTTGAAAGATCAAAGTAAAATCAGATTTTCGTATAAAAACGATTATAATAATGAAAATATAATTATTATTGATTCAATTGGAATTTTACTTACGCTGTACTGTTATGCTGATTGTGCTTATGTAGGAGGAAGTTTTAGGCAGGGAATTCATAATGTTTTAGAACCTGCAGTTTACGGAATACCTGTGATTTTCGGACCAAAAAACAAAAACAGTCAAGAAGCACAAAGAATGATGGAACTTGGTTGCGGTATTGAAATTTCAAACAAAACCGAAGCATATAAAGTTTTCAAAAAACTATTAACCAATGAAGAAAGAAGAAGAAAACTCGGGAGTATTTCTTACAATTATATACAAAAAAATATTGGTGCTACGAAAAAAATTATAAAAGAATTTGATAGAAAATAAAAAAGGCGAGATATAAATTCTCACCTTTTTTATATTTATAACTAATTTAAGTTTAATCAATTATAATTGCGGACCTGCAGCAACAAGTTTTTTACCTTCTTCATTATCAGTATATTGATCAAAGTTCTTAATAAATAATTCTGCAAGTTCTTTGGCTTTCTTTTCCCATTCAGCCGGATCTTCGTATGTATTTTTAGGATCTAAAATATTTGAGTCAACATTTTCTAAAGAAGTCGGAACTTCTAAATTAAATATTGGAATCATTTTAGTCTCAGCTTTTTCAATTGATCCGTCAAGTATTCTATCAATAATTGCACGAGTATCTTTTATAGATATTCTTTTTCCGGTTCCGTTCCAACCTGTATTTACCAAATAAGCTTTTGAGCCGTGAGCTTCCATTTTTTTAACTAATTCTTCGCCGTATTTTGTTGGGTGCAAACTTAGGAAAGCTTTCCCGAAACATGCCGAAAATGTTGGTTGCGGAGAAGTTACTCCTCTTTCTGTTCCTGCTAATTTAGCTGTAAATCCTGATAAGAAATGATATTTTGTTTGATCGGGAGTTAATTTAGAAACAGGAGGAATTACACCAAAAGCATCTGCAGTTAAAAAGATTACTTTACTTGCGTGTCCTGCTTTAGAAATAGGTTTTACAATATTATCTATATGATAAATAGGATAAGATACCCTTGTATTTTTGGTAACGGAATCGTCGTCAAAATCAATTTTACCGTTTTCATCAACAGTTAAATTTTCTAAAATAGCATCTCTTTTAATTGCATTGTAAATATCAGGCTCTGATTCTTTATCTAAGTTGATTGTTTTTGCATAGCATCCACCTTCAAAATTGAAAACACCGTCATCATCCCAGCCATGTTCATCATCACCGATTAATTCTCTCTTAGGATCTGTAGAAAGTGTAGTTTTTCCTGTACCTGAAAGTCCAAAGAAAATAGCAACATCGCCATCTTTTCCTTTATTGGCAGAGCAGTGCATAGCTGCGATTCCTTTTAAAGGTAAATAATAGTTCATCATTGCAAAAATACCTTTTTTCATTTCGCCGCCATACCAAGAACCGCCTATAACCTGCATTCTTTCAGTAAGATTAAATACGGTAAATACTTCGGAATTTAATCCATGTTCTTTCCACTTGGGATTTGAAGTTTTTGAGCCATTAAGAATTACAAAATCAGGTTCTCCAAAATTTTTAAGCTCTTCTTCTGTTGGTCTGATAAACATATTTTTAACAAAATGTGCCTGCCAAGCAACTTCCATAATAAAACGAACTTTTAATCTGGAATTTTCATTAGCACCGCAAAAACCATCTATAACATATAACGATTTACCGGAAAGCTGTTCTACAACAGTTTCTTTTAAGTCATTCCAAACTTCCGGGCTAACGGGTTTATTATCGTTTGGGGCTTGCTCTGATGTCCACCACATTGTATCTTTAGTTACATCATCTTTTACAATATATTTGTCCTTAGGTGAACGTCCGGTAAAAACTCCGGTCATTACATTAACTGCGTCTAATTCAGTAAGTTGAGCTTTTTCATATCCTTCAAGATCATCTCTCATTTCATGTTTAAAAAATTCATCGTATGATAAATTATGATAAATTTCTTTTACGTTTTTTAATCCGTATTTCTCTAAATTTAATGTACTCATTATGTCTCTCTCCTTGTAATTAAGTTTATATAATTGATTTTATTTATTTGCGGACTATAAAATATTATCTCCCTAAATGTATTAAATAATTGTTAGATTCTCAATTTTTTCTGTCCATTTTGATCTACCTCACTTTAAAATTTTTATTATTTAGTAAATTCGAAACGTAATTTTTCAAATTTTGAAATTATTCGATACAACTAAAATAAAAAGTAAATAAAAACGGTAGGGAAATTTTTTGGAAAATAGTAAAAACTCAGAAAACATTTACAAATATTTTGATATTTTAATTGAAAATTTGACTGAAAGTTTACCAATTGGGGTAATAATTTTTGATGAAAATTGGAAAATAAGATCCAGTAATAAAAATATTAATCTTTTTTTTGATGAAAACATTCATGACATAATTCAAGAAACAAATATTTTTTCTAAAAATTCTTTAACTAAGAATTTACCTGTAAGTGAAATTTTATTACTAAAGCAGAATGTCTCTTTTACAAAGGAAATAACTTTCGATACAACTAAGAGTAAAAATTATAATATTCTTGTTAAAGGATTGCCAATTTTTGAAAATGAGACTTTCAAAAGTGGAATTGTTATTATAACCGATTCTAATTTAACTGTTTCCGAAGAAATTGAAAAGAAAAGTGAATCGAATGCTGTTATCAAATTTGTAGATACTTTCTTAAAGAATTATTTAATTGTTGACTCTGAAGGCAATATAAAAAACTCTTCAAAATTAAATGATTTCTTAGGTTATATGCCCAGCAAAAACAATATAAAAAATATTTTTATTTTTGAAGAACATAATGATATAATTCCCAAAATTAAAAATGCAATAAAATATAATAAAACGGAATTTACCAGACTAATTCAATTTTCAGAAAAACAAAAAAAAATATACAATACAGCTTTAATACCTTTTTCCGATACCGCTGTAATTGTTCTTTTGTATGAAAAAAATAATATTGGTCAAGATATAATAAATCACCTCGGGGGTATATCCGAGTTAAAGATTCTGGAAGAGTTTGCCAATAAATTCTCAGATGGATTACTAAAGCTAAATCTGTTAGGAAATATTACTTATTGCAGCAAAAAAGCAAAACAATTCTTCGAAATAGAGAACTCCGATATTATTAATAGTTTCATAGGAAAATTATTTCCGCAAATAGATGATGCTTTTTTTGAAAAAATTAGAAACAGTATTTTATTAAATGGTTACTGGAAAGGTACTGTAAGAAAATCAATTAATTTTGATAAGACTTTATTTAATTTGAAAATAATTAGTAATACTTATAATGACCATACAGAATTGCTTCTATATTGCAATAAATTGTCTAAACATGAATATCATGAATATTATTTAGAGAAAGAAAGAAACAAATTCTTTAAAGATACAGTAGATAATTCCGATCAAATGATTGTTCAGACAAAATATAACGGAACAATTCTATATTCTAATGAAGTATTTTGCAATAGCTTGAATTATAATTTTGAGCAAATAAAAGGAAAGAATTTTATAGATTTAATGGACCCAAAGTTTATAGAGCAAGAAAATATTACTGATTTCTATGATTTGCTCCAAAATTCTGCTATTGATAATTTTCATTTGCTTACTTTAAATAAAGAGGTAGTTAAAGTTTCTTTCAATTTTACAACAGCAGAAGATGAAGAAAGAAATCATACTTTCTATTTAGATAATTATTTGCCAGATTATGAACAGTCACAATCATTCGATTCTATAATCAGTAAGAAATTTAAAAATCTTGGACCTTATTATTGGTCAGGTTATTTAGAAGATGGAAATTTTAATTGCGAATATATCAGTCCTGATTTTATAGAACATCTTGGTTATAGTAAGGATAATAATTGTGATTTTTTTGTTAAAATCACTCACCCTGATGATTTATCACTTTATAAAACTCATGTTAATAACCTTGTTAATAAACCTGAAAAAACAGCTGACGAAATAATCTATCGGATATTTAACAAGGAGGGTGAAATTAGATGGATAAGTAACACTGTTAAATTATTTAATGAAAATAATCGATCTAAACTTTACGGTAAAATTAGAGATATAACTCGATATGCTGCAGAAAAAGGAGATTTACTGAATACCAACCAAGAGTTAGTAATATTAAATAATGCGAAGGACAAACTGATTTCTATAATTTCGCATGATCTAAAATCACCTTTTACTTCAATAGTTGGTTTTTCCGATTTAATAATGACCGATACTTCTTTAGATAAAAGAACCATATTAGAGTATGTTAGTCATATTAAAGAGGCTTCACTTCATACAGTAGATTTGCTAAACGGATTATTGGATTTAACCAAACTTCAAACAGGCAAAAAAGAAATTGAACCAAAAATCGTTAATGCAAATTATTTGATAACTAAAACCGTGGAAATATTAAATGGTTTAGCAATACAAAAAGGTGTGGATCTTAAAGCCGAAATAGATAAAAAAATATTCATAAATGTTGATGAAAATCTTATTTTACAAGTTTTTAATAATCTTGTTGCTAACTCAATCAAATTTACACATTCAGGTGGAAAAATATTAATTACTACCAAAGAATTAGCAGATATAAACAGAATTGAATTTACAATAGAAGATACAGGAATAGGCATTGCAAAAGATGATATTGAAAAACTTTTTGTAATTGATAAAAAGTTTACAACTCTTGGAACCGAAGGCGAAAAAGGAACCGGATTGGGACTATCTTTAGTAAAAGAAATAATTGAAAAACATAACGGGAAAATAAAAGTAGAAAGTGAAGTAAATAAAGGAAGCAGATTTATTTTTACTTTACCTATTGCTCAACCTGCGGTTTTAATTTTTGATCCGATACAAGCAGATAGAATTTTATATTCAAGATTATTAGAAAATATGATTAATAACGATGTTCCTATTTATAAAGCCGATAATATCGGGAATGCTCTTAATATTATTAAAGAAAAAATGCCCATGTTAATTTTTATAGAGCACGGTCTCGGAAGTATGACAGGTTGCAAATTTATAGAAAAAGTTAAATCAGGTAATTTATCTTATAACCCGAAATTTATTATAATAACTAGAGAATATACTGACGAAGTGATAGAACAGTACAAGAAAATAAATGTAAATGATGTGTTTAGTAAACCTTTTGATCTTAAGATATTTAAAGAAAGATTAGATGAATTTTTTGCAAAAACTCTGAAAAAATAATTTTTCAGAGTTTTTTAGAAATCTATTTTTTCAATAAAATTAGACCTGTGGAAGGTTTTAAATTAACTGTTCCTTTTATTGATTTAGCAGAACCATTCAAAACGGAATTATCATCTGCGAGAATTTTCCACCAACCTTCGGGCAGGTCAATTGTTAATTTTTTATTTCTGTCGGCATTAAAAGCAACAAAATAAGTGTTGTTCTTATATGTTAAAAAATAAGCAACGGCAAACTTATTCTTTTTGATATCCAAAAACTTATAATCATTATTATCGGCTCTTCTAAAAGCATCGTGATTCTTTCTTAATTTAATTAAACCTTTATAATAATTAAATAGTTCACTATTTTTTTCTGCATCTGCATAATTTATATAGTTAGTTTCATTATCTTTATTATAAGAATTGTGGTCTAACTCACCTGCTTTTTCATCATTAATTTTGTTTGATTTTTGAATAATTTTTGAACGCCCGAACTCTTGTCCGGAATGTATCATTGTAATTCCTTTAGAAGTAAAGAGAAACATTGCAGCCAATTTGTGCAGACGCATTTCTTCATCGGTTAGCTTTACTAATTCATCTTTATCTTTTACTTTATCATTACTTGCAATCTTACCTATCCCGATTCTAATAAAATCTCCAAGTGTATAACCGTCATGAGATTCTAAATAATTAACGGCATGTTTGGATTCTTGAAAGAGTCCGTGTTTATCGGAAATTAAAGTTCCTTTTACATAACTTTCAATTCTTTTTTTGTTATTATTTCCATACCATTTCCCAAATATCCAGCCTAATCCGTTATTAGGATTTTCGCCTTTTACACCATTTCTGATTTGATCATTCCAACTGCTCCATTCTCTTAAAGAAAAACCCTTAGGATCGTAACCGCCTCCCCAAGGTTCGCATATAAACACAACCTGCGGATTTATTTTTCGGGCTTCTCTGATTATAGTTTCAATAGTTTCCCAATCAATTAACTTGGCAAGATCAAACCTAAATCCATCAATATGATATTCTTTCATCCAATAAAGAATGCTTTCTACAATAAGCTTTCTTAACATAGGTCTTTCAGTTTTCAAATCGTTACCGCAGTAACTTTCACTAATGAAATTTTGGTTACTATCTAACCTAAAATAATATTCTTTATCTATTTCCTTTAAATTGCCAAGTTCATATTCTGATAAATGATTAAAGACAACATCCATTATTATGGCGATGCCTTCTTTGTGAAATGCTTTAACCATTTCTTTAAATTCTGTTACTTGCTTTCCGGATTGACCAATCCAAATGTTTTTTTTGAGTGAATCAATATTTTCGGAATAGTAAGCGGCTGGAGCAAAGAAATTGGAAGTCATATAGCCCCAGTGATTTCTTTCGTAAGGGTTCCAAGTATTATATCTGCCTCTTAAACTATCTTTAAACGGAAGTTCGTAATAACCATATTCTTGAGCGGGTAATAATTCAACGGTATTGACTCCCAAGGATTTAATGTATTTAATACCTGACTCAGTATCTGTTTCGAACAAACCTTTGTAAGTCCCTGGAAATTTTGATTTGGCTGAAGGATGAGTTGTTAAATCTCTTATGTGCATTTCGTAAATAATCAAATCATCCCAATCTTTTTTTATCCAACTATCATTTTCCCAATCGAAATTATCATTTGCATAAACAATTGCTTTACGAGGATTGAAATAATCCGTATATGTAGCAACAGCTTTTGCATAAGGATCAACTGAAAACTGAGGTTTTATGTTTTTATTAATGTGTTCGGAATTATAAACTAAATAAGCATAATATTTTCCCGTTAGATTACTATCAATTTGATATTCCCAAACTGCTTGAGTATCTCTGGTCATTGGATATGCTGTTCCGATTGAATCATTAACACTATCAAAAAGAACAAGCTCAACTTTTACGGGATTGGGTGCAAATATTCGGAATGTTGTTTTATTATTAGCAACAATAGCTCCCAACTGTTTTTCAGAGAAAAGTTGATTTAATTCAACTTCAGTATATTTCTTATTACTTGAATCAGGTGTGATTAATTCTTTTGCTTCTAAAACATACAAAGGTAAACCTTCCATAGTGAAATTTAATATTAAAAATATGGCTGAAAAAAATATAGTGATTTTTTTATACATTATACTATCGATTTTGTTGAAGAAATAGTTAGAAAAATTACTTGTAAAAACAAATATTTATTTTATATAAATTTAATCATTTTTTATATCTGTTTCATGCTCAGACAATCCGATAAAATCATAGGTGAATAATAAAGGTTTTTTAAAGTGATATTCTAACTAAAGAATTTGAATGTAAGAATTGTTTTAGCTCTGCTATAACTAAATGTACTCTAATTTAGTATTAGTTAATAAGAGAGGTGGTAATTGTTATTTATTATAAACTATTTACAGTTTGTAATTCTTGCAGTCCATCAATTGCTAATAAGTTGTTTTCCATAATATTTTCTTCGTTTAATTTAAAAATTATTTTAATTAAAAACAGTCGCGAACTGTAATTACTAAAATAAATCTCTTCCGTACAATTTCATTGCACGGGAAAAAATATAATACTGTTTCAAGAAATTAACTTTTTTGTGAGGAGTAATTTAGTATCTTTTTATTATTATTGAATAGAATAAATAGCCAATTAAAATACCAACCAATGAAGCGAATATATCATAAATATCTGTTACCTTAGACCCAGAAAAAAATGGAAAGAATTCTTCAAGTATAAGTATCAAAAATATTCCTACTAAGAGTAATTTATAGTCTCTATCAAATTTTTCCCTTTTTTGTTTTTTTATTCTAAAATATTCGCTTGCTAACGCAGTAGATGTAAAAAGGGCGAATAAAAAATTTGGAGCTATTCCAAGTATAAAAACTATAATGTTGTTCTCAAAATTAAGTTTTCGTAAGTAAAATTTAACCAGAATAAATAAAGCTATACCAATACTTAATATTATTCCAGATAAAAATTTTATAAGTTTAGTTTGCAATATATCACTACTCCAAGATTATTTTACTATGTGCCATATAAAAATACGACACATAGTAAAAATTATAAACATTTATCTTCCATGATAAGTACCTTGAAATACTTTTGTCTCAGAAATATTATCCATTGCAGAAGTTGTTTCATCCAGTAAAACAACTTTAGGTTTTCTGTAAAAAGTCCTTAATATTGCTATTTTTTGTTTTTCACCACCGGAAAAATTACTCCCTTTTTCTTCAACATAGGTTTCAAGTCCATTAGACAAATTATTAATAAATTCGGTAAAACCAAAATTTTGGGTTAAAAAAGTAATTCTATTAATATCGGGTTCATAATTTCCCAAAGCAATATTTTCTAATAAAGAAACTTTGAATAAATCAATTTGCTGTGGTATTCCTACAACTTTGTTTTTTAAACTCTTGGTGTAGATATTATTTAGATTTATTTCTCCGATATGAATACTGCTATCTTTTATAGGATAAATATTTTGCAATATATTTAAAATTGTGCTTTTTCCCGAACCTAAGAAAATTTGAAAAATTATTACGAAAAGAAAAATCACACCCAACAAGTTTAAAAGGTTTTTATTGCTATTTGGAATTATATCGTTACTAATATCCATAATGCTACCTTTTAATATGTTTTTATTCACTAAATTTATGATACTAATTTATTTATTATAAAAACCTTGAGGAAATAATGAAAAATTTAGCAATAATATTTTTTGCCTTTCTATTTACACTTTCTACATTTGCACAATCAGATTTTTATAATCCGATAGACATTGATACAATTTCTTGGTCTTATGATGATTTTGGCAAAATGTGGACATTCGATGATATTCCATTTGAATACTTCAAATCAAAATATAATTTCTCTCCGAGTAAAGAATGGTTAGAAGATGTGCAAAAATCGGCTTTGCAATTCGGCGGAGGTTGTTCGGCGGCTTTTGTTTCCGAAGATGGATTGATAATGACAAATCACCATTGCGGCAGAGGACAGTTACGCTCAATTCAAAAAGAGGGTGAGAATTTACTTGAAGATGGTTTTTATGCTAAATACTTAAAAGATGAAAGAAAAATTAAAAATCTTTATGTAGATCAATTAATCAAAATTGAAGATGTAACTAATGATGTTAAAAATTTTATGTCAAAAGGTAAAAACGATAAAGAAAAAGTTGATTTAAGAAAAGGAATAATTGATTCGCTGCAAAGAAAATATAATAAAGAAACCGGATTGAACTGTAAAGTAGTTACTTTGTACAATGGAAGTAAGTATTCGATGTATTGTTACAAACGCTACACGGATATTCGTTTAGTAATGGCACCGGATTTTCAAATTGCAGCAACGGGTTGGGATTGGGATAATTTCACTTACCCACGTTATGAATTGGATTTTATGTTTTACAGAGCTTATGATGAAAACGGAAAACCTGTTAAATCCGATAATTATTTTAAGTGGAGCAACAAAGGAGCCGATGAAGGCGAACTAATTTTTGTTGTAGGAAGACCGGGCAGAACAGATAGATTGTTTTCTTATGCCGAATTAGAATATATGCGGGATTATTCTTACCGAAATGCGTTGATTGGGTTTAATTCAATTTACGATGCTTATTTTGATTTATACAAAGATGATTTACAAAATCAAGATTTATTGAATAGTGTTATGGGCTGGGGAAATGCACGTAAATCTTATGCAGGCAGATTGAAAGGATTGCGAAATAAAATAATAATGAAAAAGAAAAAAGATTTTGAGAAAGATTTAAAGGAGAAAGTTAAAGGGAACGAAGAGCTGAATAAAGAATACGGCGAATTGTGGAATTCAATTCAAATGGTAATTGATGAGTTAAAAAATTATAATACTGAAGTTACCGCTTTAAGATTTATGAGATTTATAAAGCCTCTTTATTCTAAAGTTTCTGCCGAGCTGCTCCGCATTGCAGAGCAAAAAAAATTGCCGAATGAAGATAGAGGCGAAAGATATAAAGATGAAAATTTAGATAGCACAATCGCTGAATTATATCCTGATAAAATTGACGAGCGTTTTGAAATGAATATGCTAAATGCTCAAAAAACATTTTTGCAAAGTTTACTTGGTGTTAAACATGATTTAGTAAGAATTCTTTACCCAAAAGAAAAAATGAATTTGACTGAGTTAATAAACTCTTCAATAGTTTCATCAAAAGAGAAAGTGATGGAACTGGCAAAAAAAGAAAGTGATGAAATATTAAATTACGATGACCCTTTCCTAAAATTTAATATCTTTGCAACAAAACTAAGTGATAGTCTAAATCCTAAAATGCAAGAATTATACAGCACCCTTTCTGTTCTTAACCAATCTCTTGGCGAAGTTATTTCTAAAATCCACAAAGATAAAATTCCACCGGATGCTACAAGCACTCTAAGAATTTCCGATGGTGAAATTAAAGGGTACGAATATAACGGAACTTTAGCTCCGGGTAAAAATACTTTCTACGGATTGTGGGATAGATATTATTCTTTCGGTGAAAAAATTTATCCTTGGGGATTACATAAAAGATGGAAAACTCCGCCTGCAGATTTAGACTTATCAAGATTTATCGGCTTTGCGTCCAATACAGATATTGTTGGTGGAAACTCCGGAAGTTCTATCATCAATAAAAATCAAGAAGTAATCGGTTTAGCTCACGATGGAAATTTAGAAAGTCTTGCCGGACATACAATATTTCTGGAAGAAAATAATAGAACTGTTGCATCAGATTCAGATGGAATTATGCAATCGTTAATTCATATTTACAAAACCGATAGACTTGTAGATGAATTGAAAAACGGCAAGATAAAAGAGCAGTAAGTTAAACGCAATATGTAGAATGGGAGCTTGTTATTATTCCGTCTGTTAAAGTAACGGACGGAATAATCTCTTGAATTTTTTAACTTTTTAATTTTGAAATCTAAACTTAGAAATAACTATATTACAACTTAATTTTTTTTCAAAAATATAACATTATTATGAGTGAAATTTCTAAAGCGTACAATCCTAACCAAGTAGAAGATAAATGGTATCAATACTGGGAAGAAAATAATTTATTTAAATCTATAGTTGATGAAGATAGAGAATCTTATACAATTGTAATCCCTCCGCCTAATATTACGGGAATGCTTACGATGGGACACATTCTAAATAACACAATTCAAGATGTGTACATTCGTTACAAAAGGATGCAAGGATATAATGCACTTTGGGTACCGGGTACTGATCACGCATCGATAGCAACGGAAACAAAGGTTGTTAAGTTCTTAAAAGAGCAAGGAATTGAAAGAGATAAAATAGGCAGAGATGAGTTTCTAAAACATTGCCATACTTGGAAAGAAAAATATGGCGGAATTATAACCAAACAGCTTCGTAAACTCGGCGTAAGTTGTGATTGGTCCCGCGAGCGTTTCACAATGGATGATCACTATTATAAAAAAGTAATAGAGGCATTTGTAAAACTTTACAAAGAAGGCTTAATTTATCGAGGATACAGAATGGTAAATTGGTGCCCTGTTTCGCAATCTGCAATTTCTGATGAGGAAGTTATTTTCAAAACCTCTAACGGAAAGTTATGGTATTTTAAATATCCCGTAAAGGATTCAGATGAATTTTTAATAGTTGCAACAACAAGACCCGAAACTATGTTAGGTGATACCGGGGTTGCCGTTAATCCTAATGATGAAAGATTTAAACATTTAATTGGAAAAACTTTAATGCTTCCTATAGTAAATAGGGAAATTCCTATTTTTGCCGATGAATACGTTGATATGGAATTTGGAACCGGAGCCGTAAAAGTTACTCCTGCCCATGATGTAAATGATTACGAAATGGGGCAACGACATAATCTCGAAATAATTAATATTTTTAATCCAGATGCTTCTACTAATGATAATGTTCCTGAAAAATATAGAGCTAAAGATAGATACGAAGTAAGAAAAATGGTTGTTGCTGAATTTGAGAATTTAGGACTTCTTGATAAAATTGAAGATTACACAAATAATGTCGGTTATTCGGAAAGAGGAGGCGCACCAATTGAACCATATTTAAGTCAGCAATGGTTCTTAAAAATGGATGAACTTTCAGAACCGTCTTTAAAAGTAGTTGAAGAAGGCAAAATAAACTTTCACCCAAATCATTGGGTAAAAACATATAAACATTGGTTAGAAAATATTAGAGATTGGTGTATTTCTCGTCAGCTTTGGTGGGGACACCGAATTCCTGTTTGGTACAACAAAAACACAAATGAAATCTATTGTGATATAGAGCCTCCGAAAGATATTGAAAATTGGACACAAGATGAAGATGTGCTTGATACTTGGGCATCAAGCTGGCTTTGGGCTCAAGATGTTTTTGAAACCGAAGAAGACCAAAAATATTATTATCCAACCGACTTATTAGTTACTGCTCCCGATATAATTTTCTTTTGGGTTGCAAGAATGATAATGGCGGGAATGAAATTTATGGATGACATTCCATTCAAAGATGTTTATTTTACAAGCGTTATAAGAGATACTCAAGGAAGAAAAATGAGTAAATCCCTCGGTAATTCTCCCGATCCACTTGATGTTATTAATGAATATGGTGCTGACGCATTAAGATTTACAATAAACTACATTGCTCCGCTTGGACAAGATGTTTTGTTTAGTACCGAGAAAACAGAAATCGGTAGAAACTTTGCCAATAAAATTTGGAATGCCGGAAGATTTCTTTTAATGAACAAAGAGAATGTAAAAACTGATAACAACTTAATTGATAAACATATAGATTTTGTTGATGAATGGATAGAATCTCGTTTCCAAAATTCCATTAATCAAATAAATAATGCACTTAAAAATTTTGAAATAAATAATGCTACAAAAATTATTTATTCTTTTGTCTGGAATGATTTCTGTGATTGGTATGTAGAGCTTACCAAAAATAGAATCTATAACTCCGAGAGTGAAGAAATAAAATCTGCCGTACTTACAAGAGCAATAACTCTGTTTGAAAAAATGCTTCAAATGGTTCACCCGTTTATGCCTTTTATTACAGAAGAATTATGGAATAATACCAACAAAAGAGAAAAAGGAGCGAGCATTTCAATAAGTAAATATCCTGAGTTCGATAAAACTAAACTTAATTTAATTGCTGAAGATAAAATGCAATTTGTTCAAGATGTAATAAGCGGAATAAGAAACATTCGGGGTGAAATGAATATTCCTCCTTCAAAAGTTTTATCGGTTTCTCTAAAAACCAATAAAATTACCGATGACCAAATTCCTTATATTAAATCATTGGCAAAAATCAATAATCTAACAAGCGGAAAAGATGTTACAAAACCTAAAAATTCTGCATCTGTAATTATTAAAGATTGCGAAATTTTTGTACCGTTAGAAGGAATAATTGATTTTGAAATTGAAAAAGAACGACTTTCTAAAGAAATTCAGAGATTAGAAGGAGCTTTAATTGGAGTAAATAAAAAATTAAGTAATGAAAGATTTGTAAATAACGCTCCGCAAGATGTTGTAGAAAAAGAAAAAGCAAAAAAACATGATTGGGAAAATTCACTGGAAAAATTAAAGAAACTTTTAGAAGAACTTTCATAAATTACGAATGTTTTAACGCAATATACTTTTGTGCAATATATGAGATACAACTAATGAGATAATAACATTTAATATTTGATAAAAAACAAATGAATAAATTATCAAAAAATAAATTTTTCACCGACCCGCAAAATATTATTGCTGTAGGTGTAACATTAATTAGTTTATGTGCATTAATTGTTTCTATAATTCAAACTAGCCTTTTGCAAGAAGAACGGGAGATGATGAGAAAGTATTCAAGGGCATCTGTATGGCCGCATTTAGACTTTGGTCTTGCAAAAACCTATGAATCCGATCATTTCAGTCATTTTAAGTTTTTGCTTACCAATAGTGGAGTGGGT
>PDPT01000035.1 GCA_002746605.1 Ignavibacteriota bacterium | reverse complement strand
GTATTTTTATAAATTACAAAGTGGTGAGTTTAGCCAAGTTAAGAAGATGCTGCTTGTAAAATAACAAGATATAAGAGGTCTTTTCTAAAAAGACCTCTTCTTTTATTTGCTCATTAGTTTTGTTAAAGTAATCTTTTTTAATTGTTTTAGCAACGAAGTGCTCTTTTTTAGTTTATCTATTTTTGCTTATTTTTAGATTAATATAATGAGATTGTTTCGCTGTGACTCGCAAAGACATGTTCCTTTGTTAATTTGCAGACCACAAAGTCTGAGCTGCGGAATCGATTACTTAGCTTACAGAAATATTCACCATTTTTTTTTACTGAATAAACCTTTTACAAAATAGACGATTAGAAGCATTTCATAAATGATTTGAAGATAAATAATTTCTAACAAGGAAAATTTGTAACCGAAAGTTTTCATTAAAGATCTTACAATAATTATGTCAAAAATTAATTTTACAGTAAGAAGCGTTAATGATGTAGCTGAAAAATTTAGTATTAAATTTAAAACAATCAAAATATTTACAAAATGCCAGAAGCCAAGCATAAATTTAATCTTAAAACTATAATAATTTGAGCTTGAAGTATGTCTTGATTTTTGATCAACAAACTCTTTAAAAGTATCTTCCGGTTTGGAATGGACAAAAGCATTCTCTTCTGTAATTGTTCCTATTTTCATTTTATTTTTTACTGCTTCTCGTAAAAGTAAGTCGTCATCACCGCTTAAAGTTTCTCTTGTATTTTTATATCCTTTAATTTTCATAAAGGATGATTTCTTAAATCCAAAACTTCTTGCGGCGGCTGAGTAGGGAAGTTTATTATTTGCGAAACCAAAAGTCAGAATATGAACCCAAAGATTATCATAGCATGCTATTTTATTGACTAATTCTTTATTTTGATAATAAGGTGCAACTCCAAAAATAAAATCAAAATCATCTTGAAATTTATTTGAGTATGCTAAAAGAAAATTTTTCTCTACAACACAATCGGCATCGGTAATTAGAATATATTCATGCTTACTGTTTTCTATACCAATTTGTAAAGCTCCTCTTTTACCTTCGTAAATTTTCTTCTCTGCTTTTATAATTTTGAAGTTGTCTAGTTTTTCAGTTAATAATGTTGTTTCTGTAAAAGTCTTATCTGTTGAGCTATCATCAACAATTATAACTTCATAATTATAAGTTTCATAGTTTTGAGTGACAAGAGAATCAATGAGTGATTTTATATTTTGTTCTTCGTTTTTTGCAGCTATTATCAGACTTATTTTCTGTGGGAATTTTTCTTTGAAGCTAACTCTTTTAGATTTTACTTTTATAAAAGTAATTGTAAAAAAAAGAAAAAAAATCAGAAGTAAAAATAAGGGCATTTAAAAATCCTCTTCAAGCAGCCATTCTTCCGCAATATTTTCGTTCACT
This sequence comes from Ignavibacteriota bacterium, assembly GCA_002746605.1. Lineage (GTDB taxonomy): Bacteria > Bacteroidota > Ignavibacteria > Ignavibacteriales > Melioribacteraceae. Next base: position 6,324 of record PDPT01000035.1, on the reverse strand, counting down.
TTCGCAATAAATCTGGAAGGTTTAGAAAGTGTAACACCATTGTGTCGGTCAAAAATATTCATAGGATAGGTAATGTAAAGATTGTTTTTTGCTCTTGTGGCTGCAACATACATAAGTCGTCTTTCTTCTTCAAGGCTTTCAATTTTATCGAACGACATACTCGAAGGAAAAAATCCTTCTACGGCATGAATTATAAAAACTGTGTGCCACTCCAAACCCTTGGCTGAATGAATTGTAGAAAGTGTTAAATATTCATCATCTTTTTCTTCTTCAGCAACATCAGTCATACTTTCTGTCGGTGGTTCAAGAGCCATATCCGTTAATAACGAACTTAGGTTTTTATAATTTTCAGTAATGTTTATAAAAATATCCAAATCTTTTTTTCGCTTATTAAAATCATCGTATTTAGCTTTAAATAGAGGTCGGTAATAATCCAAAACTGTTTCGGTAATTTCAGCAGGCAGTTGTTTATTTATGTGAATTTTATGCAGACACAAGAATAGATTATAAATATTTTCTTTATAAGATTTAGTCAAAACTTTTTCGGGGTACGATTTTATATTTAATTCCTCCGAAGTAATTTGTGCAAGAATTTTTTGAGCTTTTTTTGGTCCTATTCCTTCGTGTAAAAGTAAAATTCTGTACCAGCTTACAACATCTTTAGGATTTTCTGCAATTCTTAAAAAAGCAAGCACATCTTTAACATGAGCTGTTTCAATAAATTTCATTCCTCCGAATTTTTGATAGAGAAGATTTGCTTTGTTAAGTTCAATTTCCAGATCGAATGAACTGTAAGAAGAACGAAAGAGAACAGCAATTTCTTTGAGCGGTACGTTTTCTTCGCGAAGCTCTAAAATTCTATCAACAATAAATTTTGACTGCATATTTTCTGTAGTTGCTGAAATAATTGCCGGAAGCTCTCCACCAATTTTTTTTGTAAATAGTTTTTTAGGATATTTTTCAATTGCTTGGTCGATTATATAATTTCCCACATTTAGAATTTCTTGAGTACTCCTATAATTTTCTTCGAGCATAATAATTTTTACATTATTAAAAAGTTTGGGGAAATTTATGATATTCTTAAAATTAGCACCTCTGAAAGAATAAATTGATTGTGAATCATCTCCAACAACCATAATGTTGTTGTTTTGCTTTGCCAAGCCTTTTACAATATCTGCTTGGAGTTTATTTGTGTCCTGATACTCATCAACCATTACATATTTTATAGTTGATGTTAAGGAAAGTGAGTTGTTTTTATCACTTAGAAAGTCACGCAAGTAAACCAAAAGATCGTCATAATCAAATAATTGACTTTTCTTTTTATAACTTTTATAAATATTTCCTATTTCTATTATCTTTTCGGTATGCTCGGCAAAGTGCGGATACTCATCAAAAATAATCTCCTTAACACTTTTTCCAGTATTGACCGATAAACTTAAAATTTTATTGATAGTTTGTTTGTTTGGAAATCTTTTTTTCAGCTTAGTAACATTTAATTGAGAGCGAATAAGATTTATAACATCTTCGCTATCGCTTTGGTCAAGAATTGTAAAACCGGAATCTATTCCGATAAGTTTAGAGTATCTTCTTAAAGTTAAATTAGCAAAAGAATGAAAAGTTCCACCGTTAATTTTTGAACATCTGTTATCGAGAAGAATTGCGGCCCTATTCATCATTTCTCGAGCGGCTTTTCTCGTGAAGGTTAAGAGCAAAATAGATTTTGGGTCAATGCCCATTTCTACAAGACGAGCAACTCTATAAACCAAAGTACGAGTTTTACCTGTTCCTGCTCCGGCAATAACCAAGTATGCTCCCTCGGTTGATGAAACAGCTTCGTATTGAGCTTTATTTAATTCATTTTTGTAATCAATTTCAAAATTAGATTCATCAAAAATTTTCTGTTTTTCAACAGCTTGATTGATTTTTGTTAAGCGATATTTTTTAGGCATTACTTACGGAGTGCTTTTGGTTTATTTAAGATTTCTTGAATGATAATATAATCTTTTAGATTTGGATTATTTGCAAAAAGCTTTGTTGAATATTTATTCTGTTTTCTGATTGCAGAATCTTTTTTTGCAGATACCTGTCTTTTAACTTTTTCAGAGCGGATTGATTTTACTTTGGGAACAGAATATTTTTTTTTCAGTGGTACGGGAGAAATAAATTCCGAATCATCTTGGTTGGCAAAATCTTTTGCAGGGTCCCAACTCTCTTTTTGTTTTATGGAATCTTCAGAAAAATCTATCGGAGTCCCTTTATTTTGAGACTCCGGTAAATCAACTTTAAAACCAAGTAATTCTTCAAACATTTCCGAAGTTGATTTTTGCTGTGCAGGTTTTACAGTTTTTTTATCAACATCTTTTGCTGGAGTTGAAACTGGTTTTTTCTTTTCTAATTTTTGTTGTTGTTTCTTCTTTTTATTTATTGAAGAAGCAATTGAACTAAGAATAAAAAAGACAATGATAATTATTTGAAAAAGGTCTTCCATAATTAGTTGTTTTTATTATCTTGATTTTTTTCACTATCTGCTATACTTTTTCTCATATCAGTATCGGATTGAACATTTTTCAAATTGTAATAATCCATAATTCCCATATTTCCGCTGCGAAAAGCTTCTGCCATAGCTTGAGGAATTTCAGCTTCCGCTTCAACAACTTTTGCTTTCATTTCTTGTTCAAGAGCAACTGCAGCGGCTCTTCTTTCTTCGGCTTTAGCACGTGCCACTTTCAAATCAGCTTCCGCTTGGTCGGCTTGTAAAACAGCTCCAATGTTTGTTCCCACATCAACATCGGCAATATCAATCGAAAGAATTTCAAATGCTGTTCCTGCGTCCAAGCCTTTGGAAAGCACGGATTTAGAAATATTATCAGGATTTTCTAAAACCATTTTATGAGTATCGCTGCTCCCAATTGTGGAAACAATACCTTCACCAACTCTTGCGAGAACAGTTGCTTCGCCTGCTCCACCAACTAATCTTTCGATATTGGCTCTAACTGTAACTCTTGCAACGGCTTTTAATTGAATCCCGTCTTTGGCAACTGCAGCAACAAGAGGAGTTTCGATAACTTTTGGCACTACGGACATTTTTACTGCTTCAAGAACATCTCTACCGGCAAGATCAATAGCTGCAGCTTTTTCGAATGATAAATCCAAATTAGCTTTACTTGCGGAAATTAAAGCATTAACAACCTTAGTAACATTTCCACCTGCCAAATAATGTGCTTCGAGTAAGGCGGTTTCTAATTTTAATCCTGCTTTGGTTGCAGAAATTAAATTTCTTACGATAATGGTTGGAGAAACTTTTCGAAATCTCATTCCTACCAAATCTTTGAAAATTTTTAATTTTACACCAGAAAAGTAAGCGGTAATATATAAACCTATAGGCACAAAGTATAGAAATAATATTATAAGAACTATTATTCCAAAAATTAAAACAACAGATAATCCTGAAAGTGCGTTCATAAAATCTCCCAAAAATATTTTTAATAAACTAAAATAAAAATAATAAATAATCTAAACAAAATAATGTTAAATAGTTGAATAATTCTGAATAATTATCGATTATACATAATATTATTAATCTAACTACCTTGATTAGACAAGGTACAATCTTTATATTTAAAACTATAGTTAAAAATTTCAAGAGGAAAAAATTGTAATGGACGGAAATTTTTCTGAGAGAGTACAAGAAGTTATTAGACTTAGCAGAGAAGAAGCCTTAAGACTAGGACATGATTATATCGGTACGGAACATTTGTTACTGGGAATAATAAGAGAGAATAACGGAATTGCCGTAAAAATTCTTAAGGGCTTAGGAGTAGATCTTGCAAGTCTCAAAAAAACTATCGAAGAAACCGTAAAAGTTTCAGGTGGAACTTTAACAATCGGGAATATCCCTTTAACAAAACAAGCTGAAAAAGTATTAAAGATCACACAAATTGAATCTAAAATCTATAAATCGGACGTAATAGGGACCGAACATATTCTTCTTTCGCTGTTACGAGATGAAGATAATGTTGCCACTCAAATTTTGCAACAGTTTAGTGTTACTTACGAAACTGTAAGAGATGAATTAAATAATATTTTAAGTGGTAAATCTCCATCTTCTGATAGTCCAAGATCAAATCAACCGCTTCATACAAGAAAGCAAGAAAGAACAAAAACACCTGTTCTTGATAATTTTGGAAGAGACTTAACAAAAATGGCTTCCGAAGATAAACTTGATCCTGTTGTAGGGAGAGAAAAAGAAATTGAGAGAGTTGCACAAGTTTTAAGTCGTAGGAAAAAGAATAACCCTGTTCTTATTGGTGAACCCGGAGTAGGTAAAACTGCAATTGCTGAAGGTTTGGCAATTAGAATAAATCAAAGAAAAGTTCCTAGAGTTCTTCAAGAAAAAAGAGTGGTTACTTTAGACTTAGCAGGACTTGTAGCGGGAACAAAATATAGAGGGCAATTTGAAGAAAGAATGAAAGCATTGATGAATGAATTGGAAAAATCGATAGATGTAATTCTTTTTATTGATGAACTTCATACAATGGTTGGTGCCGGCGGAGCTTCAGGTTCTCTTGATGCTTCCAATATGTTTAAACCTGCCCTTGCTCGAGGTGATATTCAATGTATTGGTGCTACCACTCTTGATGAATACAGAAAATATGTGGAAACTGACGGAGCTTTAGACAGAAGATTCCAAAAAGTGATGATTGAGCCACCTACTGTTGATGAGACAATCGAAATTTTGGATTTTATCAAATTTAAGTACGAAGAACATCATCATGTTAAATATTCTAAAGAGGCAGTTGAAGCATCTGTAAAATTAAGTGAGAGATACATTACCGATAGATACTTGCCCGATAAAGCGATTGATGTTCTTGATGAAGCCGGTTCCAGAGTTCACATGGGGAATTTTACTGTTTCTGATGAAATTTTAGAGCTGGAAAATAAAATTGAAGAGATAAAGCAAAAGAAAAATAATGTGGTAAAACAGCAAGATTACGAAGAAGCAGCAAGGTTAAGAGATAAAGAAAAGCAATTGCAAATGGATTTGGAAAATGCCAAAATTGAATGGGAAGAAAAAACCAAATTGGAAGTTTATGATGTTACCGAAGAAGATATTGGTACAGTTGTTTCTATGATGACCGGAATTCCTGTTACAAGAGTTGTGCAAGCTGAATCAGAAAAAATTATGAAAATGGAATCGATAATTAATAAAAAAATTGTCGGACAAGATGAAGCGATTAGTAAACTTTCCAAAGCAATACGCAGAACAAGAGCAGGATTGAAAAATCCTAATAAGCCAATCGGAAGTTTTATTTTCTTAGGACCAACTGGTGTCGGTAAAACTCAACTTGCAAAAGAACTTGCTAAATATTTATTCGATTCCGAAGATGCTCTAATAAGAATTGATATGAGCGAATATATGGAAAAATTTGCTGTTTCGCGTCTTGTGGGTGCACCTCCGGGATATGTAGGTTACGAAGAAGGCGGGCAGCTTACCGAAAGGGTAAGACGCAAACCTTACTCTGTTGTTCTTTTTGATGAAATTGAAAAAGCTCATCCTGATGTTTTTAACATTATGCTCCAGTTATTAGATGACGGTATGCTTACCGATAGTTTAGGACGTAGAGTAGATTTTAAAAATACTATTATTATTATGACTTCTAATGTCGGTACAAAAAATATTAAAGCAACTGGTGGTTACGGATTTGGTGGAGAATCTACTGCAGATAAATATGGTAACCTAAAAAGTACCGTTGAAGATGCAATGAAAAATTTATTCAATCCTGAATTCTTAAATAGAATAGATGAAACAATTGTATTTAGAAATCTTGAAAGAGACGACATAAAGCAAATAGCTTCAATTGAAATGAGAGATTTAATTAATAATCTCAAAGAAAATAAAATGAAAATCGAGCTTGATGCTGAAGCCGAAAACTTTATCGCAGAAAAAGGATTTAACCCCAAATTCGGTGCCCGTCCGTTAAGACGTGCAATTCAGCAATATATAGAAGATCCGCTTGCAGAAGAAATATTAAGAGAATCATTTGTAGAAGGCGATACAATTATTGCTAAATATAATAGTGATAAAAAGGAATTGTATTTTATAGCGGAAAGAGGAAAAATTGATGAATCTAAAGAAGAAGAGGAAAAATCTTCGTAAAAATGTTAAATAATCTGCCCGTCTTTTGGCGGGTAGAATATATTTTTTGCACAGATACTAAGAAATACATTATTTTTTATCTATATACCTTTGTTGTTTTGTTTTTTATAAAAGACTTAATCAAACTATGGTATTTCTATCAATTATATATTACCTTTCTTTTTTCT
>PDPT01000034.1 GCA_002746605.1 Ignavibacteriota bacterium | reverse complement strand
GTATTAGCGGTTCGTAGTCTTCCGGTGGTATTGGTGGCGGTGGTTCATTTGTATTACAACCGCTCACAATTATTAATAGTATTAAAAGTGTAAGTAACAATTTTTTCATTTTTTATATTTCTCATGTTTTAAGTACAATTGTATAGGCAATCTCAATTACACGTTAATAATTTAAGTTTGGAGCTAACCATTTTTCAACTTCAGCAACATTCATATTTTTGCGTTTCGCATAATCTTCGACTTGATCTTTAGAGAGTTTGCCAACATTGAAATATTTAGCTTCTTTATTTGCAAAGTATAAACCACAGACCGAAGCTGTGGGGTACATTGCCAGACTTTCAGTTAATGAAATTTTCGTTATTTCTTCAACATTCAATAATTCAAAAATTTTATATTTCTCCGTGTGATCGGGTTGTGCAGGATAACCCGGAGCAGGGCGAATTCCTCTATACTTTTCGGAAATTAGTTCTTTGTTTTCAAAATTTTCTTCAAAGGCATATCCCCAAATTTCTTTTCTTACTTTTTCATGAAGTAATTCGGCAAAGGCTTCAGCATATCTATCAGCGACTGCTTTAACCAAAATTGCATTATAATCATCATGATTCTGTTCGTATTTTTCTACTAACTCTTTAACTCCAATTCCTGTTGTGCAAGCAAAAGCTCCTACATAATCTTTTTGTTTTGAATTTTTTGGAGCAATATAATCGGAAAGTGCAAAATTAATTTTTCTTTTTGTTTGTTGTCTTAATGAACAAAGCTTGAGTGATATTTCCTTTCTTGTTTCATTCTCATAAATTAAAATATCATCACCTACGCTGTTTGCATGAAAAATTCCTACTACGGCTTTGGCAGTTAACAATTTTTGATCAATTATTTTGCTGATTAAATTTTGTGCATCATCAAATAGTTTTTTTGCTTCCTTACCGTACTTTTCATTTTCAAAAATTTTAGGATATTTGCCTTTCATTTCCCAAGCAATAAAGAATGGTGTCCAATCAATATATTTCTTTATTTCAGTAAGTGGATATGAACTGAATTTTTTTATTCCTAAAAAATTTGGTTTTGCTATTTTACTCTTGTTCCAATCAATTTTTAATTTGTTATTGCGAGCTTCGTTAATACTTACAAATGTAGCCTTAGTCTGTTTTTTTAGATGATTTTCTCTCAGAGTTTTGTATTCTTCTAAAATTTTATTGGCAAATTTTTTTTTGCTGACTTTATTAAGCAGACTACCGGCAACTGTTACGGCTTTTGAAGCATCGTGAACGTGTATAACTTCGCTTGAGTAGTTCTCATCAATTTTAACTGCTGTATGTATTTTGGAAGTTGTAGCACCGCCAATCAACAATGGAATATTAAAATTTTCTTTTTCCATTTCTTTGGCAATGTGAACCATTTCTTCGAGTGAAGGAGTTATCAATCCGCTTAAACCAATCATATCAACATTTTCGTCTCTTGCAGCAGAAAGAATTTTTTCCGAAGGTACCATAACTCCTAAGTCTATTATATCATAATTATTGCAACCCAGAACAACTCCAACAATATTTTTCCCTATATCATGTACATCTCCTTTAACTGTTGCAAGTAGAATTCTTCCAGCTTTTTTAACTTCACCTTGTTTTTGAGAAGCTTCAATTTCGGGAGTAATTATAGCTACGGCTTTTTTCATTACACGAGCACTTTTAACTACTTGTGGTAAAAACATTTTACCGGAACCGAATAACTCTCCAACTTTGTTCATTCCATCCATTAAAGGACCTTCAATAATTTCCAAAGGTTTTTTGTATTCCTTGAGTGCTTCTGTAACATCTTCGATAACGTAATTATCAATTCCTTTCACGAGAGAATGAATTAATCGTTTTTGTAAGTTTTCATTTCTCCATTCTTCCGTTGCTATTTTTTTCTTATCTTTTTGCTGAATTGTTTGAGCAAACTCAATTAAATTTTCAGTTGCATCAGGTTTCCTGTTAAGCAAAACATCTTCAACTTTTTCAAGAAGCTCTTTAGGAATTTCTTCGTAAATTTCTAATTGTCCCGCATTAACAATTCCCATATCCATACCGTTATTTATGGCATGAAAAAGAAAAGCCGAGTGCATTGCTTCTCTAACTCTATTATTTCCTCTAAACGAAAATGAAACATTACTTACACCACCTGATACTTTGGCATAAGGCATATTCTTTTTAATCCATTTTGTAGCTCTAAAAAAATCGAGGGCGTAATTATTGTGTTCTTCAATACCTGTAGCGACAGCAAAAATATTTGGGTCAAAAATTATGTCTTCGGCGGGGAAGTTTAATTCTTCTGTTAAGATTTTGTAAGCCCGTTCGCATATTTCAATTTTTCTCTTGTAACTATCTGCTTGCCCTTTTTCATCGAATGCCATCACAATTGTAGCTGCTCCATAGCTCATTATTTTTTTAGCATGTTCTTTGAAAATTTCTTTACCTTCTTTTAAGCTTATAGAGTTTACAATTCCTTTTCCTTGTAAACATTTTAATCCCGCTTCAATTACACTCCATTTTGAAGAATCTAACATAACGGGAACTTTAGCAATATCAGGTTCGGAAGCAATTAGATTTAAAAATTTAGTCATTGCATTTTCTGCATCAATCATTGCATCGTCCATATTAATATCTATAACTTGTGCACCGTTTTCAATTTGATTTCTAGCAATGCTTAATGCTTCTGCATAATTTTCTTCTTTAATAAGTCTGGCAAATTTCTTTGAACCCATTACATTTGTTCTTTCACCAATGTTAATGAAATTAGAGTTTTCTCTAATTACCAAAGGTTCTAATCCGCTTAATGAGAGAAGATTACTTTTCGTTTTAGGTATTCTCGGTTTATATTTTTTTGCAATTTGAGAGAATGCTTTTATGTGTGCAGGCGTTGTTCCGCAACATCCACCGACAATGTTAAATGTGCCATCATCTGCATATTTTGAAAGAACTTCATACATCTGTTCGGGAGTTTCATCGTAATTACCAAACTCATTCGGAAGTCCGGCATTAGGATAAATGCTCACAAAAGAACTTGCCAATTTGGAAATTTCTTCAATGAATGGCTTCATTTGTTTTGGACCCAATGAACAGTTAAGTCCAACACTCAATAAATTAGGATTGTGAGAAATAGAATGCCAGAATGCTTCAAAAGTTTGTCCGCTTAATGTTCTTCCGCTTTGGTCAACTATTGTTCCTGAAATCATTAGTGGAAGTTTTATTTCTTTTTCTTCAAAATATTTTTGAATTGCAACCAAAGCTGATTTAGCATTTAGAGTATCGGTTATTGTTTCAACTAAAAGTATATCTGCTCCGCCATCTACCAATCCTCTAACTTGATCGTAGTAAGCATTTTTCATATCATCAAAAGTTAAGTCTCTATGTCCTGGGTCTTCAACATTGGATGACATCGATAAAGTTTTATTTGTGGGTCCCAAAGCTCCGGCTACAAATCTTGGTTTGGTTCTATCGTTATTGGTAAAAATTGATGTTGCCTCTTTTGCAATTTTGGCAGACTGAAAATTTATATCGTAAACAGACTCTTCCGTTCCGTAATCCTTTTGAGCTATTGATGTTGCACTAAAAGTGTTGGTCTCAATAATATCTGCACCAGCTTCGAGATATTGAATATGAATATTTTTAATTATTTCGGGTTGAGTTAAAGAGAGTAAATCGTTATTTCCTCTTAATGGTAAATTATGATTTTTGAATCTTTCACCTCTAAAATCCTCTTCGGTTAAATTGTGCTTTTGAATTAAACTGCCCATTGCACCGTCAAGAATTAAGATTCTTTCTTTTAAAATATTTTTTAATAAATTAATATTCATAAAATTTATTATTCAAAGAGTTAAAGTTTTTTAAATAACTAATTAATATAATTAAATTTATATTCAATTATTAAAATCATTATGAAATTGGAGGAAAGATGATAGTTGTTACAGGTGGTGCAGGATTTATAGGAAGTAATGCGGTAAAGAAACTTAATGAATTAGGGACTGATAATATTATTATTGTTGATAATTTGGGCAAATCGGAGAAGTGGAAAAATCTTGTCGGGCTAAAGTATGCAGATTTTTATCATAAAGATGAATTTTTAGATTTGGTAGTTCAAGATTCAGTTCCATTTGAAGTTAAGGCAATTTTACATTTTGGTGCTTGCTCATCAACTACAGAAAAGGATGCTGATTATTTGATATATAATAATTTTAAGTATTCTCAAACTCTTGCAACTTATGCTTTGGAAAAAGAAGCACGTTTTATTTATGCTTCAAGTGCTGCAACTTATGGAAATGGCAAAGAAGGTTATAAGGATGATGAAGATAATCTTAATGCGCTTAAACCATTGAATATGTATGGTTATTCAAAACATTTATTTGACTTATGGGTAAAGAGGGAAGAGGTATTTGATTATATAGTCGGATTAAAATATTTTAATGTATTTGGACCAAATGAATATCACAAAGATGAAATGAGAAGTCTGGTTCACAAAGCATATGTGCAAATTAAAGAAACGGGCAAGGTTCAATTATTTAAGTCTTATAAACCTGAATATGAAAACGGTAAACAAATGCGAGATTTTATTTATGTAAAAGATGCTGTTGATATGACTCTTTTCTTTTTGCAAAATGATAAGTGCGGATTATTTAATGTCGGTACAGGTAAAGCAAGAACTTGGATTGATTTAGTTCATGCAATTTTTTCAGCGATGAATTTAGAACCTAAAATAGATTTTATTGAAATGCCCGATGAGCTAAAACATAAATATCAATACTTTACAGAAGCGGATATAACAAAAATTAGAGATGCGGGTTATGATAAAGAGATTACAAGTTTGAAAGAAGGAGTTAAACAATATGTTGAAAAATTAAAATAAAAAATGACAAATCAAAATTCAAAATTGAATCTAAGAAAAGGCTTTGTTCCTTTACATTAAAGACAATTGAATTTTTTGATAATCTACCTGAAGATAATGTTTCTAGAAGGCTATGCGACCAATTATTGAGGAGTAGTACAAAGCTCCTTTAACTCGAAAGGTAAAAAATGATTTTAATTTTTAATATGTATTTTTACATTTTACAATTTAATATTTGAATTAACCATGAAGCTTGCTACACTTTGTTATGTAATGAAAGAAAATAAAACACTTATGCTTTATCGCAACAAGAAGGAAAATGATTATCACGAAGGTAAATGGAACGGACTCGGTGGTAAGTTGGAAGCAGGAGAAACTCCTGAAGAATGTGCCGTGCGTGAAGTATTTGAAGAATCGGGATTAAAAGTTTCTACTCCAATAATGAAAGGATTAATCACATTTCCACTATTTGATGGTAAAGATGATTGGTATGTTTGGTGCTTTGTCATTAAAAAATTTGAGGGAAAATTAATAGAATCACCTGAAGGACATTTAGAATGGATTAATAATGACAAATTATTAAACTTAAACTTGTGGGAAGGTGATAAAAAATTTATACCATGGTTATTTAATGATAAATGTTTTAGTGCCAAATTCATTTATGAAAATGGAAACTATATTTCTCACGAAGTTAAATTTTATTAATTTACTCTAAAGCTTTTTTATAGAAGCACTTCATTTTTATAAGAATTCATTAAAGAATACTTTATCAATTAAAATAACGAATTTATTGATAATATAATTTTTACCAATTACCTAACAATTAAAAATTCTTACCTAAAAATTTCCGAATATAATAATTAACCATTTCCGGATTTTCTAGAGGTGTCATATGACCGGCTTTAGAAATTTTTCGGAATTCGGATTTTTTAATTTTATTTGCAATACCTTTCATTACATCGGGTGGAGTTAGTGCATCTTTTGTTCCGACTAACACAAGTGTAGGAATATTAATTTTTTTCAATGATTTGGTTGTATCTTTTCTGCTCAACATTGCAATTAATGCTCCTTTAACTCCGGTAGGATTTTGATTTTTTGTTATGTCAAAGATTCTGTTGTACATTTCGGATAATCGTTTAGGTGTTTTAGGATGAAAACAATTAGGTATAAATTCACTCACAAAAGCTTCTAATCCTTCAGTATTAATCTTGTTTATGGCAAGTGAGCGTTTAATTTTTCCGGCATTATCATCACTTTCAGATCTTGTATCGCAAAGAATTAAACCGCCAAAAAGTTCTTGTCTGGCTTCAACGGCTCTAAAAGAAATATAACCTCCCATTGATAGCCCGCAAATTATTGGTTTTTCTAAATTTAATTTATCTATTATTGAAAATAAGTCCCAAATATAAGCTTCCATCGTATATTGTCCGTCTCCAACATAACTTTTCCCAAGTCCTCTTATATCATAACTTACACAAAAATATTCATCACTTAATGCTGCAACTTGGCTATCCCACATTGTATGATCATAAGGGAAGCCGTGAATAAATATTATTGCTTGGTTTTCTTTGTTTCCGTTTGTAAATACTCTCAGTCCGTTTATTGTTGTTTCCATTTTGTTTATTTCCTTATTTACTAAATTTTTTCCCAATCACATTATAAATATAATTTTTCTTTAAATCATAGTTAATTAAAATCCAAGGATATAATTTAGATAAATTTGAAACCAGTTAAATCTTATTTTCTACTTGATTTTAATAAGGTAAATATGTATGATAAAATTAGATTTTATAAATTTATTTTAAGTCATAAAATAAATCTAAACCTTAATTATTTTAATAAACCCATCATAACAAGGAGTTGAATATGCCAACACGAGATCTCTCTAAAATAGTTGAAGAAAAGTTTGACGAACTAAAAACTGACTGGCTGAATGAAGTTAAAAAGTCTGAATTTCTAAAAGAATACAAAAAATTTGAAGACAACGAGATTGCAGAAAAAGGTGTAGCAGTTTATAAATACCTGAGCGAATGGTTGATTAGAGGAGCTACTCACGAAAATGCAGAAAGTTATTTTGAAGAAGTTGGAGCAACACGTTTTAATGAAAAATTTCCGTTAACTGAAGTTCATTATGCCCTTTATATTCTCAAAAAGATATTTTGGGGTAAGATTGATTGGCGTGATAAAATTACCGGAGCATTCGAAAATACTCACACTACAAAAGTTATTAATATTTTTAATGATTTCTTTGATCTTGCAAATTTTAGTGTAACAAAAGGATACTTGAATGAACTAATCAATAGTGTTAAAGATGATCGCAAAATTACGAAAAGTGATTTAAAAGCTTTATTAACACACGGTAAACATGAGTGGGAAGAATTAGATGAAGATGAGTTTATTTGGAGGCATGTGTAATAGAAATTTTCTCGTTAAAAAATTGTTTCATTCAACCCCGGAATTCCGGTTGCCTTTCTATGGTTACCGGAATTTTAGCAATCTTACTCCCAGTAAAAATCTCTTAATTAAAAATTCTTTTTCTTATTTATAAGAGACAATATTACTAAAACTAATATTTTATAGCACTAAAGCATTCTAATGCTTGGCTTAATTTTTGATAAAGCTTGTTTTATAGTCTAAAGTAAATAAAAATGCAATATGAAAAAAATATTGATTTTAATAAGTTTAGCGATAATAATCGGATTGATTATTTTTGGAACTTTAACAACCAATAGCATCGAAGAATCTAAGTTAGATCAACTTAGAAGAACTTATTCGGAAAAACATATCCCAAGTGTTGATCATTCAAAATTTCGTCAGTTAAGCAAAAAGTTTAATTCTCCAGGAGAAGTTACTGCTAAATGTATTAAGTGTCACAATAAAAGACACGAAGAAGTGATGCACTCCAACCATTGGAATTGGGAAAAAGAAGAATATATCGAAGGAAGAGGAATTGTCTCCATTGGTAAAAAAAATATAATGAACAATTTCTGTATAGGTACACAAGGTAACGAAACAAGATGTGCAACCTGCCACATT
>PDPT01000021.1 GCA_002746605.1 Ignavibacteriota bacterium | reverse complement strand
GGTGCGGGAATGAGCGGATTTAATGTTGTAACTTTCTTAAATAATCATGATACAAGAGATGCAGACCATGTAGTTTTAAACGATCCGATACTCGGATATACCTACCTTCTCACAAACAATCAAGTTGGTCTGCCTAGCGTTTTTTATCCCGATTATTACACAATGCCCGATTATAAACCTTTCCCTGGCTACAACATACCCGGAATGAAAAAAGAAATAAATGAACTTTGGAATATCCATAAAAAATATATTTTCAGAGCTGACCAAATTGATTATTTGAGCAGATTTAATACTCCGTATGCTCAGAATTTTAATTCGGGTTCTGCAAATAAGACACTTTTATATCAAGTTATGAGCGAAGCTCCGGGCAGTAGAGATTTGTTAGTTGCAATCAATTACGCTGATAATACATTAGATGTAGATCATGGAATTAATACAGCTCAGGGTAAAGTATTTGTAAACTTACTTGATAATTCCGCAAGCATCTATACTTCAGTTGATGCCAATGGTATAGCAAATATTAAGGTACCTGCAAAAAGTTATTCCGTTTGGATTGAAGGCGTTACTATAGAAGCTAAAATTTTTCTGCAAGGAGCTTACAACACACAAACCCATTTAATGAATACTACTCTTAGAGATAACAATTTATTACCGTTAATATCACCATACACAAAAGACCAACGAACGGTAGAAAATATTGATGAGTCAATTGTTGATTGGGTTTTAGTGGAATTATACTATACGCTAAATGACGAAGCAATTGTATCAAAAAGTGTTTTTGTAAAAAATAACGGAATGCTTTGTCTTGAAGACGGTTCAACAAAAATTCCTTTAGATGCACCAAGCGATGACTACTATTTAGTAATTAGGCACAGAAATCATTTAGCAGTTGCAAGTAAAGAAAAAATATCCGTTTCGGCAGCAACACCAATTTACGATTTTACTACGGACTAAATTATCAAAAATTAAAAAATTTTATATTAAATGAAAAATAGAATTATCATCTCTGCTTTTATGGGGGCACTCGCCGTTACTCTCGGTGCTTTTGGTGCACACGGATTAAAAAAACTTCTAACTCCGGAAATGCTGAAAATTTATGAGACAGGCGTTTTTTATCATTTAATCCATTCGGTTGTTTTGCTTGTAATTGCTTTAAATTCAAAGTATAAATTAAATATATCTTTCTATTTAATATTGGTCGGAATTATTCTTTTTTCATTTTCACTCTATTTTTATACAATCACCAGCGTTAGAATATTACCGATGATAACTCCGATTGGCGGTTTGTGTTTAATACTCGGTTGGCTTTCTATTATATTTAAAGTATTAAAAAATAAAGATTAAAACTATATAAATTTAAAAAGTTTAGTTTCAAATATTAAAAATGCGAAAAGTTATTATTTGAAAAATAATAAAAACATTTGAGAAGTTAAGTCACTCAACTATTCTATCAGGATTTTGCTTGATAAATGCTTTCCAATTTTTGTTTGAAGATACAAAGGAATTGATTTTAATAGAGTGGCAGACCGATACAGCGAGGGCATCGGTTTCATCAAATTTTAATTTATCTTTCTTAAAACTTAAAATATTTTTTATCATGTATTGAACTTGTTCTTTGGATGCGGAGCCGTTACCTACAACCGCTTTTTTTATTTCACGAGGGGAATATTCAAAACAGTCCAAATTATTCATTGTGGCAGCCAACATTGCCACTCCTCTTACATATCCTATTTTCATAGCCGATTGTACATTCTTACCGTAAAAAGCCGTTTCAAGACAAAATACTTCCGGCTTATGTATTTGAATTTTTTTTTCTAATTCTAAATAAATATGCTTTAACTTTTGAGAAAGTTCTTCATTGGGATTAGGCTTTACAATTCCACTGTCTAAATATTTTAGTTTTATTCCATCGGATGTAATAATCCCAAAACCTGTAAATATTGTTCCGGGATCTACACCAAAAATAATCATTTTGCTTACAAACTATTCTTCGGCAAAATCTGCATTTGTAAAAACATTTTGCACATCATCATTATCTTCCAACATATCTATCAGCTTAATCAATTTTTCTTCGGTATCGCCAGATACATCGACAGTGTTTTTTGCAATCCATTGTAAAGAAGCATTTTCAACTTCCATTCCGGCTTCGGTAACAGCTTTACGAACATTTTCAAAATCTTCTACCGCTGCTGTAATTTCAAAGAAATCTTCTTCAGTACTTAAATCTTCAGCTCCGGCTTCTAAAACTATTTCCATTAAATCATCTTCAGTTTTATCTTGCTTAGGTAAAGTTATTACACCTTTTCTATCAAACATCCAGGCAACTGAACCGTTTTCGCCAAGGCTCCCTCCGTTTTTAGAAAATGCATGCCTTACTTCCGCAACCGTTCTATTTTTATTATCCGTTACACTTTCAACTAATATTGCAACTCCGCCCGGTCCATAACCTTCGTAAGTTAATTCCAAATAACTTACATCTTCAAGTTCGCCGGTTGCTTTCTTTATTGCTCTTTCAATATTATCTAAAGGCATGTTTGCAGATTTAGCATTATCAACAGCCAATCTTAATCTCGGATTTGCATCGGCATCTCCCCCGCCTTGTCTTGCTGCAACAGTTATCTCTTTTATAAGTTTTGTAAATATTTTACCGCGTTTTTGATCGGCGGCAGCTTTCTTTCTTTTAATGGTAGACCACTTTGAGTGACCCGACATATTTCTTTCTCCTTAAACTAATTTCAATTTTTTATTCTTATATCTTTAACTCTTATTTGTGGATATGTTCTTCCGTCTTTAACAATTTTCTCGATAGTAAAAACTATATCGACCAAATTAGAATTATTTTTTTCAAACTCAACTACAAATTTACCCAAATTAAAACCAATTGCATCAAAAACTTTATCATTAACATTGTGAGAAAAAGTTGTAATAAAATGGTTTGTTCCAACTATTCTGGGTGTGTTAACAACCATTACATCTTCAGCCTGAAAAACTGGGCGCATATTACCGGGACCAAACGGAGCAAATTGTTCAAGTACTCTTACAAATTTTGGCGTAATTTCGCAGAGTGAAATTTTTGAATCAATCTTTATTTCGGGCGTAATATCCTCAGCTTGCAATTTTAATTTTAATATTTCATTAAACTTCTTTCTGAATTCAGGAATATTATCAACTTCAATTTCTAATCCCGCCGCTGCTTTGTGTCCGCCGAATTGAACAATTAAATCTTTACATTCTTCGATGGCTTCATAAATATTAAAACCGGGGATACTGCGAGCCGAACCTTTTGCAACGCCGTCAATTGTTGTAAGCATTATTGACGGTTTATAAAATTTCTCGACCAACCTGGAAGCAACAATTCCAACTACACCCGGATGCCACGAATCATGGTGCAATACAATACCAAATTCATCTTCTTCTCCGCTTATCATCGATTCAACCATCTCAATTGCGTGCGAATAAGTTACTTCATCAATTTTTCTTCTTTCAAGATTCTCAGATTCAAGTACCTTTGCTAATCTCTCGGCTTCCTCAAAACTATCAGTATTAAATAGCTCAACAGCTCTGTTTGCATCTCCAAGTCTTCCTACTGCATTTATTCTCGGTGCAAGTGTAAATACAATTTGTCCGGCAGAAAGATTACCCGGTTCCATTCTGGCTGATTTTATTAAGGCTTTTATTCCCGGTCTGGGATTACTATTTATTTGTTCAATTCCCGTTTTTACAAGTATTCTGTTCTCATTAATTAGAGGAACAATATCAGCCGCACCTGCCAAAGCAACCAAATCCAAATATTGAAAGACCATATCTTTATTACCGAATCTGTAGGCGATTGCTCTTGCAAGTTTAAATGCTACTCCGGCACCTGAAAGATATTTGAACGGATACTCACAGCCGGGCTTTAAAGGATCAAGAATTGCGTATGAGTTAGGCAGTTCTTCTTTCGGTTGATGATGATCACAAATAATTGTATCTATCCCAAAAGTATTGGCGTAATCAATTTCTTCAACTGCCGTTATTCCGCAATCGACCGATATTATTAGAGATGCTTCTTCTTGAACTACATTGTTAATACCTTGGATAGATAAACCGTATCCTTCTGTTAATCTGTTCGGAATGTAAACAAATACATTTGCTCCAAGCTCTTTTAGGAATAAATACATTAAAGAAGCCGAACATGTTCCATCTACATCATAATCACCAAAAACACAAATTCTTTCATTATTTGTAATAGCATTTATAACACGCGTAGCAGCTTTTTCCATATCATCCATTAGATACGGATCATGAAGTTCATCTAAATTTGGTCTGAAGAATTTTTTTGCTTCAAAGAAATTTGTTATACCTCTTTGAATAAGAAGCTCCGATAAAACCATAGAAATATTGAGACTATCAGCTAATGCCAATACACTATTGTGTTCCGGAGGCTCTTTTAATGTCCACTTTTTCTTTACCATACTCTTTTAATGGTAGAAGAAAAATTTTCAATTCAAGTCTATAAGCCGAATTCTGTAATTCGTATTCTTCAAGAAGAAAAACGAACGGCAATTATTTATCTAGGTTCCAAATTACTTTGGAACTCAAGCGGTTTACCCGAAAATATTGGGAGAACACCCTCTTACAAATCAATATTGTAAAATTTTCTACTTAACCTTGCACCAAGTGGGGTTTACCGTGATTCCTATATTTAGGAACTCTCTAAAAAGAGACCTCTGATATTACTATCAAAGCGGTAGGCTCTTACCCTGCCTTTTCACCTTTATCCTGCTATCGCAAGAAAGTTTATTTTCTGTGGCACTTTCCGTAATTTATTATTTTCATAATAAATCCCCGGGCGTTACCCGGCACTCTGTCCTTGGTGTTCGGACTTTCCTCTACTCCAGCTTATTACAAAAGAGTAGCAATTGCCCAACTTGAATCATAAATCTTTCTTCTTATTTTTTTATTTATTATTTTATTTCTAATCTAATATGAATATAATAAAAAGTTTTTAATTTTTTTAAATAAAGTGCACAATCTTAATTTTTTTTTATTATTTTAGAGAAATAAATAGAGTTAAGAGAGGGCAAAATAGAACAAATATTCAGCTAAAGCGTAAAGTTTTTGCTTTTTACAAATTATATTTTAGCTGCAAAACTTTTACTGTTTTCGGTTTAAAAACTTTAATCTATCTTATCAGGTTTACCAATAAAGAAATTTAAAAATTCCATTTTAATCTGAGATAGTAAAACTTTCCGTAATCTCCCCATTCCGTAAAATTATCACCGAGGAAAATTTGCTCGGTAAAAAGCAGATAAACATCTTGCGATAGTGAAATATCCAAACCCGGGTTTATAAAAAGTGAACCGTCAGAAGGGTTTATTATTGTTGCAAGCGAAACTGATGTAAGCGGAGTTATTGGATATTGTCCCTGCAGAAAAATTGAATACTTGGAAGGTGAAAGTGTTTTTGCGGAATACTCAAAACTAAAAATATTCTTCTGAAAAATTGAATAGTCTGTAGTTCCGTTACTATTATAAAGAAACTCAGCGGCAACAAGTAAACCGTTAGAAAATGTATAGTTTGAACCTATACTAAAAAGAGCAATTCCTGTTGCCTCCGCAAAATTTTCTTTGTCTCTAAAATAAGTAAGTTCACCTGAAAATCCTGCTCCGGAAATATTGCCGGTCCAACCGAAACCAAAAATATAATCTATATCGGAAAAACCCGAAATTATTTGGAAATCATAATCCCATTTGTTGAATTGATACTTTCCGGCAAAAGTAAGTTTTTTTTTACAATCCAATTTAGCTACAAGTGCAATAGAAGAAGCATAGTCTAAATAGTATTGCAAATTTACAGCATCGCTGCCTTGTTTTTCCGCATAGTTAAAATTTATAAAAGAAGCTGAGTTAAAAATATCGTTTGGTGTCCAAACCATATTTATTCCCCAATTTACTCTTTGTCGTCCTATAATAATTTCCAAATTATTGTTGCTGTAGGTAAAATTTAATCTATCGATGTTAGAAAATAATACATATGAATTGCCGGAAGTTATTTCCTCTGTTAAATCTAAATAGCCGCAATCTTGTGTAACAATTTGGGAGTAAAAAGGAATTAAACTTACAAACTGTCCGTAATCAAAAATGTTTCTTAAACTCGTCTTAAAAGTTATGTTGTTATTTAAATACCAACTAAAGTTTAATCTGTTTACAAGTGAATTGGAAAATATCCACTCTGTGTTTCCTTTTGTATCCCAAACTATCTGCATGTTCTGGATATATCCGTTAAAATTTATATTCGATTGGGAAAACAAAAAGTTTGAGATAAATAAAAATGTAATAAAAAAATTTTTCATAAATCTTAAAAAATTAATTGATTATCGTAGTACAGATTTTTCAAGTCTGCACAATTATTTTTTTACGCCAAATAAAAAAGTTGATACTATACTTTAAAGATCAGCTAATATCAACCACGGAACCATCTTCAAGAGTAATTTTCCTCCTAACTTTTTCAATAACTCTTGCATCATGTGTTGAAAAAATAAAAGTTGTATTTTCAGTTTCATTTAATTTAAGCATAATATCCAAAAGATTTTCAGTTGATTTTGAATCTAAATTTGCAGTTGGTTCATCAGCAAGAATAAACTTTGGTTTGGAAGCTAATGCTCTTGCAATTGCAACTCTTTGCTGCTGCCCGCCCGACATTTTACTTGGTCTGTCATTCATTCTATCGGATAGTCCGATTTGCTCAAATAATTGTTTAACTCTTTTATCTCTTTCACTTTTAGGTTTTCCTTGAAGCTGCATAATAAATTCAACATTTTCTTTTGCAGTAAGTACGGGTACAAGATTATATGCTTGAAAAACAAATCCGATATTCTTTAAACGAAATTCTGTCATTTTACTTGGCTTTAACTCTGAAATATTTTGACCATCAATAATTACTGAGCCGTTTGTAGGAGTATCAAGTCCGCCCATTAAATTTAGCAAGGTTGTTTTACCGCAACCGGAGGGACCAATTATAGCAGTAAATTCTCCTTTTTCAAAACTTAGATTTACGTTGTTTACTGCATGAACCGGAATCGCAGTTTCGTTATAGATTTTATTTAAATTTTTAGTTTCGATTATGCTCATTATTTATTCCTATAAATTTTATGCATCTTGTCTTATTGCTTCGGAAGGATTTAATTTTAATGCTTTCCTCACAGGTAAAATTGAAGCAAATATTGCCATAACAATTACTAAAAGAGTAATAAGGAAATAATATATGTTTTCAAGCTCAGGTTTTACAAAAGAACTGTAACCGTAAGAATTTAATCCTTCACCAAATTGTGATAAATCAATTCCTGTTTTAAAGGTAAAGTGAATTAACAACCAACTTATCAAGATGCCTATTACTCCTCCCGTTAGGGAAAGAAATATCGTTTCCAACATTATCATAAAGAATACTCTTGGTTTGCTCATACCAATAGCCATTAACATTCCGATTTCTCTAACTCTTTCCATAATTGCCATAAGCATTGTATTAATTATTGCAAAGCTGAGTGAAACCAAAATTATAATTACAAATATCATTGCAAATTGAATTGTCATATCATTCATCATTTTTAAGACAGGCTGAATTTCTTTCCAAGAGCGAACTACAATTTCTTTTTTATTTATTTCATCGGATAATATTTTTTTGATTTGTATTTCTGTTTCATCTGTAAAATTATTATGATTTAAAAGTATTGCTATTTCCACAGCTTCATAACTATTATATTTTATGAGGTTTTTCAAGTCATCTTTAAGTACAAAAGTATTTAATAAATCAAAATTTGTATCTTCTGTTTTGTAAATTCCTATTACTCTAAATGCTCCGTAAGTTATCTCGTTATTTAAATTTTGTAATGTGACAACAACTTTAGATTTTACTTTAACCTTTAATTTTTCTGCAAGTTTACTGCTTATCAAAATCGAATTTCTAACTTTCTTTTCAAAATAAGTTCCTTTAATTATTTTAGAATAGATATCAGTTACATTTTTTTCTTCTTGCGGAGCAATTCCGTTTAATACAACGCCGGTACCAGTATTTGCAGAACTAATCATACTGTTGGTTATAATTCTTGTTGAAATACCTTTTATGTTATTAACGGTTTTTAATTTCTCTAAAATTTTTTTTGTGTTTACAATTTTTTGTTTTGTTTCGCTATTAATTAAAAATTCAGGATTATGAATTTGGATGTTTGAAAGTTTTGAGTTTATTGAAGACTTAATTAGAGTTTGAATCAACCCATTTGCAAATGCAAGATAAAAAATACCGCCTACCAAACCGATAATTATTGCAAGAAGTACAATAGAGCTTCGTAGTTTGTTACGCCAAATATTTTTCCAAGCTATTTGAAAAATTGTTTTCAAAGTTTAACTCCTCAACGCCTTCATAACATTAAATTTTAAAGTAACGGAAAGCGGATAAAGTATAGCAAAAATTGTTATAAGAATTACATTGAAAATTTGTTCAAAAAATAATGAAGGATTTAGAGCAAACGGCATTGCCGGTTCAATACCAAAAGCTTCCATGGATGCAGCCATATCTCCTGTTAATGGAATCGGATTATAGTGAAGATAAAGTAAAACAGGATAGCTTACCAAAAGCCCTGTAATTATTGCTACAAAACCGATGGATAATGTTTCCAAAAGAACCATGAACATAATTTTTCTTTTTTTCATTCCGATAGCAACCATAACGGCAAACTCTTTTTTTCTTTCCATTGTCATCATCATAATTGTTCCGAAGACTCCAAATCCGATTACAAGGTATAAAATACCCAGCATTATTATTCCGCCTATTCTATCGCTTTCAATTGCCTGCACAATGTCTTTATTCATTTCCTGCCATTGCATAATCTCGTAATTATCAGAAAGACTTGAGCGAAGTTCATTTGTTGTTTCATTTAACTTATCAGCTTCTTTCAACATAATTGATACTGAAGTTAATTTGTCATCCAAACCAAAAAAATTTTGAGATGCCTTTAGAGGAATAAAGACAAGTTGATTATTGAGCTGTGGAATAGGAAATTTTATAATTCCTTTAATCAAAAATTGATTAGCTGCCGTAATGCCGTGATAACCCTGCCCTAATAAAACCAGGGTATCGTTAACATCTGTCTTTAAGTATTCAGCTAATTTTTCTGCAATGAGAATTGAGTTATCATCATTTTCAAGATATTCACCTTTAATAATTCTATTGGAATAATGATTCAATTCATTCTCTTTTTTAGTTTCGATGCCAAAAATTAAAGTTCCTTTGGTATAATTTCCTGATGAAGCAAGGCAAAACGATTCAACTCTTTTAATCGAGGTTGTAATATTTTTATTTGTTGTTATTAGGCTGTCTAATTTTTTGCTTGGCGTAAGTGATTTGTTAATTGTTTTATCATCCCAAAATCCTTTTCCATGAATTTGGATGTAACCCGTAGAAAGTTTCACTGCATTCGAAATCATACTATTGTAAAAGCCTGTCTGCATAGAGCGTGTAAAAAGAGCCAAAAAAATCGCAATAAATATAGAAAACAAAGTTAAAAGTGTTCTCTTTTTATTCCGCCAAATATTTCGCCATGCCATTTTTAAAAACATTTTCATAGCATTATCTAACTCTTTTCATATTTTGCTGAGAAAAAAAACTTTCGGGTATATTTTTATTAAAGATTATATTTGAAGACTTTAAAATTGTTTGATTTCCTTCCTTATCAGCAGGTACCATCACAAGTTTTGAAGGAAGATTTCTATTACCGAATTTTTCAATTTCAGAACCATACATTGTGTTGATTAAATCTCCAAATTCATCGTAATATTCAGCTTTAAGTTGATAGAACTCATTTTGCGAAATCCACAAGATTATTTTTCCCCAAACAACCGCAGCATTATTTTTTGGAATTAATTCTATTTTGTAACAATCGAATTCATTTATTTTATCTTTGCCAATTATTTTGTGTGTGTAGTCTTTAACAATTGAAGATTCTTTTAGTAAATCATCATTTGTAAAATCAGAACCCATCCATGATTGACTCATCATCGAAGGTGGAATCTTTATCATTTTACTTATTGAAGGAATCCAATTCCACATTTCATTATATCTTTTTAAGAAAACTTGCCCTTTCTCCCTTGCAGGAGCGGTAATTAGAATTAAATAGAAATCCGTTCCTTTAGACCAAACTTTCATAGAAACATCTCGCGTCCAATCTGGTCTCACCAAAGTCATTGTGTTAATACCTTGTGAAGTTTTTCCCATGGATTTGTCTTGCGATTTTTTCACAATCTCTTTCGCATCTTGAGCAAAACTTAAATTAGTTAACGCTATAAATAACAAAATACATTTTAAGTACTTCACTTCGACCTCTTTAATTGACTAAATGTTCTGAGCAACATATAAAAAGATAATTTCTTTGTCAAATTAATTTTATGTTAATCTATCAACTGTAGAATCTATAAAGTAATTTTTAATTTTGATTATAAATGTAATAATAGTACATCATTTGAAAATTTAGCTGAGGTATTTGTAATTCCTTTTACCCTTCTCAAACAAGGTGTTAGAGGGTATTTAAATTATCTGCAAATTACTTTTTATTTTTTCTTAATAAGAAAATCAATACAATAATTATAACTAAACCTGCCAAAATATAAATCCACTTGGGTGTTTCTTTTAATCTGAATGGGATATAGGTTGCAGTTATAACTTTACCGGGACCAAGATTATCAACATTAAAACTCCAAGTTAGTTTATTTCTAAATTTTGAGTTGGCATTATGGCTTATTATTTCGCCGGGCAGATAATAAATATATTCGATATGAAATTCTTTGTTATAAAGTCCAAAACTTGTTGTGATAGGCTGAATAAATTGCGAGAAAATTTTTGTGTCATCATCTCCGTCTTTTACGGATAATTCGGCATGTTTAAAAAATTTAAGTAAATTCAATGAATCAAAATATGAAAACTCAAATTCTATTTGCGCATGAAGCGTACTATCATTAAAATTATTATAAACATTTGCATATTTTTGATTAATAAAACTTGCCGTAAAATTATTTTTTAATGAATCTTTATTAAAAACACCTAATTTTGTTTGCAATAAAGAATCTAAATCAGTATCCATCTTCATCCAATAGTGGATAAACATTTTACCGGAGTTATCTGTTTTTATAACTGTAATTTGATCATAATTCAGACAAGATGTTATTATAATTGCAAGAAAAAAGAATATTATTAGCTGTAAAAATTTTTTGTCCCTTTGCATAAAGCTCCAAACGAAAAATATTTTAATCTGATAATATAATTTTTTTTGAACAAAAAAAAACTTAAATTTGCGTTTCAAAAAAAAGGAAAACTTATGCCTAACTATGATTATAAATGTTTGGAATGTAATTTTACTTTCGAAGAATTTCAAAAGATGACAGATAAACCTTTGGAAGTGTGTCCTAAATGTAACGGGCAATTGAAAAGATTAATTGGCTCGGGAATGGGACCAATATTTAAAGGGACGGGATTTTACCAAACTGATTATAAAAAAACAAGTACTCCTAAGACCGCAACTGGTAAAAGTACAGCTTCAACTACAAAGCAGGCTACCTCCCAAAATAGCGAAAAGAAAGAAAGCAGCAGTAAAAAAGAAAAGAGCTGAAAACTTCAGCTCTTTATTAAATAAATTCTATTAAACTTAAAACAAACTTAATCCGTAAAGTTGAAGTAAGTTAAACTACACATTTTGTTCGCTGCTTAACTAAACAAAAAAATAAAATTATTATCAATTAAAGGTAAGTAGCTGATAAAAAATAAGTGAGTTTTTAATAAAAAATTAAAAATCACTTCATAAAAAACAAATAATGTGAAAATAAAACATTAAATTTGGGTATTATTCTAGAATCACAAAAAACAAAAAATTATGTTTAGAATTTATTTAGTTATTTTAGCTTGTTTATTTACATTTTCAACTAATGCCAATAAGGAAAAAAAAGTATTAATTATCGGAATAGACGGATGCCGTCCAGATGCTTTAATGAAAGCATACACTCCTAATATTGACACATTATTAAGCAACTCAACTTATTCGCTTGATGCACTTACCAAACCACCCACAGTTAGTGCAACCGGTTGGTCATCAATATTAACGGGAGTTTGGGGCGATAAACACGGAGCCACCGACCATAACAATTTTGGCCATACTCATTACGATAAATATCCTGATATTTTCAAATTTATAGAAGACTATAATCCTAATTTGAATACTGCATCTTTGGTTGTATGGAATCCGATAAACGACAAAATTGTAAATCATGCCGATTTTGAAAAAAACTTTGATAAAGATAGTGCAATGGCAGAAGCTGTAGCCAAACGCATAGAAAACGGCTCCGATGATGTTATGTTCATTCACTTCGACGATGTTGATCACTCAGGGCATAGCAATGGTTTCGATCCTTCCATAAAACCATATATACAAACAATAGAAGCAACAGATGTTCTTATCGGTAAAATATTAAAAAGCATGCGTAAACGTCCCAACTTTAAAAATGAAGAGTGGTTAATTATGGTTACTCCTGACCATGGAGGCACAATAAAAGGTTCGCATGGAGGCAAATCTTTCGAAGAACGAAATATTTTCTTTATTGCAAGTGGAGATAAAGTTAAAAACAAAAAGATTGAGAAAGTATATAACAACTCTACCAAAGAATACGATTTCTCAAAAACGCCAAGGATTGTTGATGTACCTGCTACTGTATTAGCTTATTTAGGGATACCGCTTCCTGCTCATTTTGATGGTAAATCAAGATTATAGGAAATAACATAAAATGAAAATATTGTTTGTAGCGCATTCTAAAATACTAAAAAATTAATTACTAGCTCATTAGCAATAAATTTCAACAAACATACTGCTAATGAGCTTTTTCTTAGGCGTATTCAGAAATTTCTAAAAATCTAAACCGATTGAAATATAATATTTTGGCTTGGAAAACTTTTGTAAATTATAAGACCAGGCAACATCAAATTTCCAAAGAAATATAAAACGAATTCTAACACCTGTTCCCATACCGATTAATAAATCTTTTGTAATTCTTTCGCCATTATCAGATTTTGTAAAGAGTCGCAGAGATTTATTTTTGTTCCAAGCAGTACCCGCATCTAAAAAACCGACTCCCAATATATTTTGAAAGAATAAAGGAATAGGTCCTGTAAGCAAATATCTTATTAACGGCATTCTAAGTTCTAAATTAACCAACGAATATTTTGAACCGACTTGCTCCGCATAATTATAGCCCCTTAAAGGTAATGCGGGAGTAAGAAATATAAAATCTGTTGGTGAATTGAGAGGAACACGCCTGGTAGCAAAAGTTCTGTTAAGCCAACTCGAAGTAGCACCGATGAAGAAATTTTGCGGATTGGAGCCCATTGAATAAGCTCCCGATAATCTTATTGCTAAAGAATTATCAAATAAGAATCTGAAATATTTTCTGTAATCCCAAGTAAAAGAAACAAAGCTTTCCTTACTTTTTGTTATACCCGGATTTCCATAAAGAGATAAGCGATATCTTGTTCCTTGAATTGGTGAAGTATAACCCCAAAGCACATTATCTTTTACATAACTGACTGAAGGAATTATCAATGTAACAGCATCTATCGGGATGCTTAAATTATCTAAATTTTCTTTAGAAACCCTTTGAATGCTGAGTCCAAGATCAACTCTGTTAAAAGTGTTAAGAGGATAACTTGCTTGAACTGCCCCCGAATAACTCTGAAATCTATATAAATCGGCATTACGATATCTGCCAAGATGAACAAATCTGGCAGTATGAAACAGAGAAAAACCATAATTTATTCTTTTGGGAAGATAATAATAAGCAAATCCGTAATCACTATTTTTTAAGTCAATCTGCAAACTGGTTTGCCCTATTAAACGATGATTGCCAAGCATATCACTAAATGAAAGCACGGTTGTTCCCAACATACCATAAAGTGAACTGTAGCCGGCATTGGCATAAACCAAATCAGGTGAAAAATCTATTTTATATTTGTTTACAATAAATTTACCATCGCTGTCTAATTTTTCATCAAACAACAGTTCTCTTTTCTCCTTTGCGCCATTTTTAGTTCCAAAAGGATCATTTTTCGCAAAAACAAAATTAGAGTAATCGGTTCTGATTGTGTCATCCAACTTATCTTCATTGTTAATAACTTGTCCGACAAATATTTTTGAGTTAAATTCTGAAGTAGAATCTTTTGCAAAAGCATCATTTTTGTATAAAAAGTTTGTTGCTTCCTGTTCAGATTCTTTTGTTTGATTAGTATCATTTGCGTTTTTATGAAATTGACTCATATATTCGGTAAATTCCAAATCCTTAACTTCTTCCATTAGAAAAGGATTGTTAATGAGAAAAACATTAAATCCCGAATTAAAGAAAGTTGAAAAAACTAATTTTTTTCCATCGGCAGAAGTTGAAAGACTCGTTACTCTATTCAATGAATTTGTTACAGGATAAGCTTCCGAGCCGGGAGATTTCATTTCTTTTTTATAGATATTATCAATTCCGTTATAATCTGAAATAAAAAGTATTTCGTTACCATTGGGAGAAAATACAGCGGATTTTTCATCGCTATGTTCCCAATTTGTAATTCTCACTGTTTCCAAACTGTTTATGTTTGTAGTAAATAAATCCAATTGATAAGATTTTTTTTCGGCTATTTTATCACCTGTAATAATAGCATTTTTATTTCCTGCTTTATCAGATGAATAAATTACAGTTTCGTTATCGGGTGCCCAATTCGGTAAATATTCGCTATAAATATTGTTTGTAATATTTTTAAGTTTTTTTGATTCAAAATTATAAATATAAATATCTGATTGTTGTGCATTGTGCCCAAGTAAAGCAATATTTTTACCATTGGGGGACCAACTTACAGATTCGATACCATGTAATTTGAATGGCAGGTCTTCCTCTTCTTCAGTTTCGGTATTAATAATTTTTACTACATCAAATCCTTCGCTTTTGCTGGAAAGAGCAATTGTCTTATTATCCGGTGCCCAAGTTAAAGTAGGATAAAGCACATTTAATTCTTCAAGATTTTCTGTTCTTCCGCTCTCAATTACTTTTTTGATTATTTTACCTTTAAACGAATCCATTATGTAAACATCTAAGTATATATCACGGTCAGAAATAAATACAACTTTATCTCCTTGTGGAGATATTGCAGGACTTATATTATAAGCTCCTCCAACTTTTTTATTATCGGTCAATCTTTTTGCAAAATCATCAGGATCAAATCTATTGGCAATCTCGGGCCAATATTGTTTCTTTAAATATTTTTTCCATTTCTCATTTAATTCTTTTAAATCTATTCCTATTGATGCTTTAAGTCCTTTATCAACACTTCCTTTCCCTTTAATGTTTTGGAGCAGTTCACCTATTTTTTCGATACCGTAAGTATCGGCAATATATTTAAATAAAGCTTGTCCACCGCGATACGCAAAATATCCTCCGAGCCTTTCTATATCAGGTAAATATTCATTTATTACTGCATCTCTTATAAACATATCGGAATTGGTTTCCCACCCACTAGTTAAAAATTCAGCCATTCCTTCGTGATACCAAGTAGGAAGTTGTAATGTAATACCTTTAGCAATTATATTTCGTATGGTTCCGCCATAAAGCATATCTCGCATTATGGCATGCACCAACTCATGAGCAATTACATGTTTAAATTTTTTGTAAGAACCTTCAAAAGGAAATACAACTCTATTTTTGAAAGGTTCGGTAAAACCGCCTATTCCTTGAGAAAGATAGCTATCGGATGTATTGGTTTCTTGAAATTCGTTATGCGAGTTGTAAACAATTAGAGAAATTCTATTATTAATTTGATAGCCTAATTTTTCACTTATATCAGCTAAAGCTTTTTCTGCTTCTTGAGCTGCAAATTCGGCTGCGGTTTTTCCTTCGGCAGTAAAATAAAGGTCAAAATGTTTTGTTTGAATATATAACCAATCATGTTCTCTGTAATGAACACGGTTTTTCCCGAATTGAGCAAATGCCATTTGAGACAGTAGCAATAAGAATACAAATATTTTTATTATTTTTCTCATAGATAATTCCTGCTAAATTTCAAATAATTTAAATATATTTTTTTCAATTTGAAAGTATAAAATCAATCTCTCTTTTTTCTTCGTTAACCGATTTAAGCTGTACTTCTATTTTATCGCCAAGCCTAAATTGTTTTTCTGTTTCACTTCCTACCATTGAATAACTTTTTTCATCTAAGACATAAAAATCATCGTCTAAATCACTTAAATGTATTAACCCTTCTGCCAAATTGCTATTTAATTCCACGAAAATCCCAAAATGTGTTAAACCCGAAATAACACCTTTAAATTTTTCACCGACTTTATTTTTTAAATATTCAATTTGTTTAAGTTTAATAGAAAGTCTTTCTGCCATAATTGCATTTCTTTCCATAGCAGATGAGTGTTCACAAATTTCTTCTAATCTTTTATAATTAAAACTTTTACCTTTGTTATCACTTATGAAATTAAAAATAAGTAAGTGAGTAATCAAATCGGGAAATCTTCTTATCGGGGAAGTAAAATGAGAATAGTAATTAAATCCTAATCCATAATGACCAATATTTTGTGTAGAATAAATTGCTTTAGCCATCGATCTTATTGCTATTTCGTTAACAACAGCTTCTTCTTCGGTTCCTTCAACTTCTTCGAGAATTCTCTGTAATTCTTTTGCTCCTCCTTTTATATCGGGAGTAAAGAAATATCCAAGTGATTGAACAAACTTTGCAAATTCATTTATTTTTTCTTCATTCGGCAAATCGTGTATTCTGTAAACGAAAGGATATTTTTCCAGCTGCTTTTTCTTTTTGTTTACATGTGCCGAAACAATTCTATTGGCTAGCAGCATAAATTCTTCAATTAAACGATGACTTTCGTTACTCTCCTTTATTTTAATATCTATCGGTACACCGTTAGTATCCAAATCGAATTCAACATCCGGCGTGGAAAAATTTATACTTCCTCTTTCGGTTCTGGCTTTTCTTAAAATTTTTGCAATTGAATTTAACTTTAAAATATCATTGCAATGCTCACCATTTTGTTTTTCAATTATTTCTTGAACTTCTTCGTAAGTAAATCTTCTTTTACTATTGATAATTGTTTTGGCAATTTTATAATCGACTTGTTTCCCTTCGGGAGTAAATTCCACTATAACGCTGAATGTTAGCCTATCTTCATTTGGAACAAGTGAGCAGAGATTATTTGAAATCCTCTCGGGTAACATCGGTATAACTTTTCCAACAAGATAAACACTTGTCCCTCGTTTTTCCGCTTCCTTAAAAATTTTGCTTCCGGGCGTAACGTAATGGCTAACATCAGCTATATGTATTCCTATTAATAAATTATTATTCGGAAGTTTTTCGACCGATACAGCATCATCAAAATCTTTAGCTGTCTTGGGATCAATCGTAAAAATGTTTTTGTCTCTCAAATCCAATCTGTTTTTAATTTCGGTTTCAGAAATGGCAGCCGTAAACTCTTCAGATTCGCTTAAAACTCCTTTGGAAAATTTGTAACGAATACCAAACTCTCTTGCAATAGAAGCAATTTCGGCATCGTAAGAGCCCGCCTTGCCAAGAACTTCCATAATCACACCTTCGGGATTTGGCTGCGAGGTTTCCCATGCAATTTTGGAAACTACAACTTTATCTCCTTCAGTTGCGTTTTTCAAATTTTTTGAAGAGATATAAATTTTTCTATGAATTTTCGAATCATCGGGCTCTACATAAAAAAATGAGTTGGACTTTCGCAAAATACCAACTATCTCTTCGTGCTTTCTCTTAACAACATTTATTATTTGTCCCTCTTGATTTTTACCTGAGCGTTTGGCAAAAAGTGAAACTTCTACCTTATCACCATCC
Organism: Ignavibacteriota bacterium; assembly: GCA_002746605.1. Taxonomy (GTDB): domain Bacteria; phylum Bacteroidota; class Ignavibacteria; order Ignavibacteriales; family Melioribacteraceae. The sequence goes on along the minus strand of PDPT01000021.1, from coordinate 22,303 downwards.
ATTGCATTATTTAAATGGCGTTCCGAAATAAATACATCATCTAATTTTTTATTCTTAAATATTACAAATCCGTAATTATTTTCATTAACAAGTTGTAACTCTCCGATAAACTTTTTAGCAGAGGCTTTGTTTAATCTATATCGCTTCCCCGATTTAATCAGGTAACCCTCTTTAAATAGTCTGTAAAGTTCTTGCTTATAAAAATCTACATCTTTCTTTTTTACGCTTAATCTTTTGGAGAGAGCTTTAGAAGTTATTAAAGTATTTTGATTTGTTTGGAAAAAAGATTTTATTTTTTCTTTCATTTAAAACTCGAATTTATATTTTAGTGCACCTTCTTGAATTTTTTCATCATAAGAAGTTTGAATTACAGGATCTTTCTGTTCTACACGTATAAGAAAATTGGGTGATATTAAATATTCGAATTTAATATCGGCTTTACTTAACTGTAAATATTCACTATTAGAGCCAAAGTTCCCGCCAAAAGAATAACGTATATTATTATATTTACCGGTAAACAATAGTTTATAAGAATCTCTATTACTGTTTTTATTGAAACGGATGCTATTTATAAAACCACCTGAATTTTCACTTAAATAGCTGGTAAGTTTCGAACCAAGCAACGAAAAAGCGGCATTCTCAGTCATATCTCCAAGCGAGCTTCTTTGTTCATCATTTAAATCTAAACTTAATTGGTTAAAAATAATAAATGTAAACGCATTAGATTGATCGTACTGCGGTGCAGGAACATTATTATCAATATTAGATTTTCCTACATAAATTGAAAAAATATCTTTTTTAGATAAATTTTCTTTTAAATTAGAAAACGATGAATTTAATCGAAGTTTTACCGCTACATCTTTATCGGAACCGCTTCCTTCAAAATTACTTATTTCGTTTGTGTATGTTGCTGTTATGTCTAAATGCGGATCCGCAATTTCATTCTCAAATTTTACTGTACCAACTGCATCAAATGTTTTGAAAAATTCTAACCGCGAACCGTTTTGCAAAACCAATAAACCTTGTGTTTGTAATTCGTCATTTTTCTTTTTGAAACTCAAATTTCCGGTTGTTTCAACTATCAATTGTTGATTTAAATCCGGAGCAATAATAAAGTTGATTGTTGCAAGATTTTTAATAATCAGTTCCGTATCAAAATTAAATTTTATTTTACTTTTCTCTTCAACCGAGGAAATAATATTTTTTTTATCTTTTAATAATCGCAGATACTTATCCGAATCAAATTTGAAGTTGGTTGTATCTTCAATTATTTCGTAAATAATATCATTGTTATCCGCAAAGTTATTATTATCTTTGGAAGTATAAATCAAGTCAGCTCTATCAACTATAACATCACCAATAAAGTTATAAACATTATCCTTATAGTTTAACTTCCACTTATCCCCCGTATTTATTAAAAGATCACCGTAAATTTCAGACCTGCTGTTAGAATACCTTCTTTCCAAAAGTGCAAGATCGCCAGACAAGGTTAAATCAAATTCACTATAAGGAAGCTTATTTAAAACAAGTTCCCCAAATCCTTTTATTTTACCTCTGTAACGAGGACCTTCTCTATTTTCTAGAGTAAAATCCTTTATTGTTCCCTTTTGTTTTTTAAATGAAGTTTCCAAGTTCACATTATATTCCAGATTATTCGGAAGAGCTGTAAACCGCCCATCGGATATATTAAAGAAACCATCTGTGGATAAATCGTTTAACGAACCGCTAATATCTATTTCGGAATTTACTTTCCCACTTTGATCTTTAACAAACGGTATAGTACCGCCTAAGCTTTCCAGATTAAAATTATTAGCTCTAAGAGCAATAAAAATATCATCATCGTATTGAACAATATCGGATAGGTTAGTGTAATCGATAATCAGCGGTAAATAACCATCGATAGTTAACAAAGGAAAATTAGGGTTTATCTTGGAATTAATAAAATCTACATCAAGTAATGTATTTTTATTATTATGATTCATCACACAACTAAAAGATCCTAAATTAGTTTCACGATACATAATATTATAGAAGTTTAAATCAATGTTTATTGCGGGGTTACTCAAAAAGCCTGTAGATTGCATCTGCAAATTTAATTCTCCGCCAATGGTATTTGTATTTTCGTCAAATAAAATAGATGAAATCATATCGCCGGGAATATCTTTAGCCTGCACAAAGAAATTATGAGTTATGTCGTTATTAAGCTGTCCTGCTAAACTGATAATTGAAGATTTGTTCACGAAGTTTAAATCCGAAATCTGAACTCCATCATCGTTAGAAAAAATCTTACATGTATCGTAAGAGTTCCAGGGAATATCTTTGTAAGCAAAAAGAATATTATTCAAATACATTCTGTCTTCATTAATTGTTGTAACTAACTTTCCTTCAAGTTCTGCATAGAGATTTTTTTCATAGTTTAACGCTGTGTTAAAGAAAAGTTCACTTTGATTAAAAATTAAATCCGTTTCCAAATTTGTAATTTCTGAACCGAAAAATATTTTGTCGCTTGTAATTGAAATGGAACCAAACAATTTATTTAAATCTATGTTTTTATTATCCCTATTGAAATTAATATCAACTTCAGTCCCTGATAAATAAAAAATATTATCTTTTTCCTTTGTTAAAAAATTATCTAAAATCAGACTCGCAGTCATTGCAAAATAACTGGAGTCATTCTTAACCTTTCCTCCTCCGTGCCCGATAATATTAAGCGCATCGTTCTTAAGGAACAGAGCAATTAAGTCAAAATCTTTAAACTTAAAAGAATAATCAAATTCTATTTCTTCCTTTACAATTTGCGGCAGTTCTTGTTTTTTTATAAGAGTTACCAAGGAATCATTTTCATCTTGTAATGGATTAAAATCTTGAATATCTTCTAAAAAAATATTAGAGATAGTTTTCCCCTCGTAGGTTAAAAGTTCAATTGCTTTTTCTAAAGAGAAATTTCCGAAAATATTAAAATCAACAAAATCAGATGTCAATTTTATTTCTCTCTCATAATTATCCAATAATAAAGAAAGAGCAATATTGGTTTCATCAAGTTTCAGATTTCGCAGGTAAGATGGTTTCAGTTGCAACTCTAAATTACCGATTAGACTATCGATACTAAGATTTTTTCCTTTTGCAAAAAATTTTAGATTCAGGTCAGAAGAATCCTGCGGATCATTAGTAAACTTATTTAACATTAAGTTGTTGATTAAACCTTCAACATTGTAAGTTGGTTCATCTCTTGCTGTAAGATCTAAATTACCTTTAACATTTAAATGCCCATCATTAAGGTTAGTAGCAAGCTTAACATCTAATAATTTGGATTTTATTTCAGATGTTAGATTTAGAGAATCGAAGTTAATAGCATCAAAAAAAGAATTGTTAGCGATTACATTTGCCTTTGTATCCATATTATTCGGATCAGTTCCAATTCCTTTTATGAATCCTTTTGCATTCAATGATGTATTTGTGTTAATAACAGAAAATAAATTTAGATTGCGAGTTTCAAACTCAGCATCATATTGCATCTCCTCCTTATTAAAATTAAAATACGAGTAGATTTTTATGTTTCCTTTACCAACATTGCTCATTATGCCTGCATCAAATTCGGTAGGCTGTCCTTTGAAATAAGCATTTAAATCTTTGAAATTTAAATCTTTATATTCCGGGATATCTAATCCTTTTACAATATAACAAGCTTCTTCTTCCACTACGTAACCGTCAAAAATGTTTACATCAAGATAAAGTTTTTCGGGAATGTGCAGATCTTTTACTATTCCTTTTGCATGCAAAACAGAATTGAGAAAACTTAAGTTTAATTTTTTTATGTTAAGATTACCAAAATAACCATCCGCTAAAAGTTTAACATTAACCCCGTCATTCAGAAAATCTATCTGGTCTATAAATGTATATAAATCACTAAATTTAATCGGGTATGCTTCGAAGTTTACTTCAATAGGATAATCTTTAAGCCCCTTTAATTCGGTGTTACCTAGCAAATTCAACTCATCCATTTTTAAAGAAAGCCGAACATCAGAACTATCCGTAATTAGCCGCAAATTATTAACTGACGCATAATTTTCTGTTAGCTCAATTTCAGCAGATAATTTATTCAACTTAAAAGCATCGAAATTAGGATTAACCGACAAATTATTAAGATGAAATCTCATTGTAGAAGATGATAGATTTATAAAAAATTTTGCATCTAAATATAGATTATTTAATCTTATATCATCAGAGGTTAAATGTTTATAATATTTTTTTGAGTTTAAGTTAGTATATGTCTGTCGGATAAAACTAATATTTTCCAAAGTAACTTTATTAACTTGTATTGTGAACGGAAATGAGGATGAAGATTCGCTTGTATCAATTGCAGAAGAGGTGGAAGAAACCTCTGATAATTTTTCATAATTCCATTTTCCACTTTCATCTTCCAAAAGTTTTATCTCCGCATCTCTGAAAATAAATTCCCTAACTAAAATTCGTTTTAACAATAAATGAATCGGACTAGCTTTTAAGACTAATTCTTTAGCAGAAATTATTGTATCATTTTCCGAGATTAGTTTTGTATTATGCAAAATAACCGATGTAAGAATTGAACCTTCAATTTCTTCTATTTCTAATTCACCGTTTATAGATTCGGAAACTATCGTAATAATATTTTCTCGTAAAAAATTGCGGAAAGTTTTTGTTTGAGAGAAGCCAAAAAATACTATTAACAGAAAAGATAAAATTATAAATATTCCGACAAAAAAATTAATGATTTTGTGGAGTATTGATCTTTTGAACTTTTTCTTTTCTTGTTTAGTTTTTTCGCTCATTGTGTGTATCAATTACTTTTTGAATAATATTGGTAGTAGATTGAGCTGTAACAAATTCTATTGTTTTTACAACTCCTCCGGATTTTTCCACAACATCCTTCCCAACAATATTATCAATTTTCCAATCGCCCCCTTTAATTAAAATATCCGGGACTATCTTTTCTATTAAGTTTATAGGAGTTTCTTCTTCGAATAATACTACATAATCAACGGGCTTTAAGTTATTTAATATAAAAGCTCTTTCTGTTTGCGGCACAATTGGTCTGCTTTCTCCTTTTAATCTTCTTATGGAATCATCGCTGTTTAACCCAACAATTAAAACATCGCCTTGCTTTTTAGCTTTAATCAAATAATCTACATGTCCGGCATGAATAATATCAAAACATCCGTTTGTGAAAACAATTTTCTTATTCTCACTTTTCAATTTATTTTTAATCTCAATAATTTCTGATAAATTCTTCAATGAATTTTTCATTTAAGTTCCGCTCTGATTGAATTAAATAATTTTTCTTTTTTAATGGGAACAATACCAACTTCTTGGCATACTAAACCACCGGCAAAATTTGCAATGTAAGCAGCTTGTTCGATAGTTGCACCAGCAGAAAGAGCATAAGTGATTGTAGAAATTACAGTATCTCCTGCTCCCGAAACATCGGTAATTTTTCTTGCCTTTGTTGGTATTCTTATTTCTTTATCATCATTATTGAAAAGGGCAACTCCTTCTTCACCTAATGTTAAAAGTACAAATTTTGCGTTCAACAGTTCCAATAGTTTTTTGCCTGCGGTGGAAATATCTTCTTCTGATATTATTCTCATTCCGAGTATATTTTCAGTTTCTTTTTTATTTGGTTTGAAAACTGTTACATCTTTGTATTTCAAAAAATTGATAAACTTTGGATCAACCGTAATAACTTTATTGTGCTCTTTCGCAAGTTTTATGGATTCTTCAATAATATTTTTCGTTAAAACTCCTTTATTATAATCTTGAAGTATAATTGAATCAATATCATTAATTTTGTCAGTAAGCATATCAAGAATCTTTTTTTCTATTTCCGATGAAATAAAATGTTTGCTCTCTTTGTCTATTCTTACAATGTGTTGTTTATCTGCAATTACTCTTGTTTTATTAGTTGTGGATCTTGTAGAATCAGTAATAATTCCTTGACTATCCAAATTTTTATTTTGCATCAACTCCAAAAAAGTTTTTCCATCATGGTCATTACCTACAACACCAATTGCCAGTGGTTTACCACCAAGCGTTAAAATATTTAACGCAACATTTGCAGCTCCGCCAAATCTGACAAAATCATCATCAACTTCAACAACGGGCACAGGTGCCTCGGGTGAAACTTTATTAACTTCGCCCCAATAGTAAACATCAAGCATCATATCGCCTATTACAGCTATTTTTTTTGATGTAAAAAGGCTTTCTATTTTATTTAATTCATTTAAGTCCAAGTTTACTCCCATTAATTGAAATTAGGTATAAATTTACTTTTTAATTTTATTTTTCTCAATCCGTTTTTAGTTCCAAGCCAAATATTTTCTTTATCAAAATAGATCTTGAAAATATCTTCCGGTATTAAATCATTTTTAACATTCTTAATTTTCAAAGTTTTTCTATTTAAAATATTTATTCCTTTTCCTTGTCTTTTTTTCCTAGTCGGATTAAATTTATACACGGAAGCTAAAATATAGTTTCCAATTTTTTCTATAGAATAAATACCATTTCCTTTTAGTTTATCATTGTTTTCACCAAATCTTAGCCAATTAATTTCTCTATCGAACCTGAAAAGTCCGCCAATATTAAAATCGGGTCTTTCATAAGTAATAAATTCTTCCGTGCCGAACCAAATGTTGTTTTGTTCGAACAGAATATTTGTTACGGAAACTTCTTCGCCTTCTTCCATAAAAAAATGATTATGTGTGTTGTAAAATTCTGAAGAAAAAGCTTTTTTAAAATTTCGCTTAAATTTAAGTTTATGAACTCCGGCTTCAGTTCCAACCCACACAACATTGTTTTTATCTAAGGCAATTGTGTTGATTGTATTGGTCTTATCATTTTTATTTATTGTTAAATCAAAATCAGAGTATTTTTTGGTCAGTAAATTAAATTGCGAAAGATATTTAAATCTTCCAATCCATAGAATATTATTTCTACGATCAAATTTTAGATTTCTAATCCAATTTCCGAATTGACCACCAAGAGAAAACTTTTTCTTACGCCACCGCCTTCGCTTTTTGTCGTATGTATAAAGTCCGTCTGGTGAACCTGCCCAAATGTATCTTTTTCCAGTTTCAATACAATAAAAGAAATCTTGTTTTATTTTTTTATTTTTTGAAGAAAAGTTTTGCCATTTATCTTTAACTTTGGAATATTTAAAGATTCCATCACCTTCGGTTGCGACCCACAAATCGGTACCATCGCTTTTAATATCTGTAATTTTAGTTCCTTCCAAATATACTTCTATAAAATTTTCTTGTGCTTTAACTTTTAAAGCTAAAAGTACAATAAGAAAAAAAAGTAAGTAAAATTTTTGAAAAAGTATTTTCATTTCTTTAAGTTAAGAGAAGTATAGTTATAATGAAGTTTCGGATTCTTGTAATTTAAATTTTGCATTAAAAGATTCTTTAAATCCGGTTATAATAAAATCTTGTAATTCAAATATATCGATATTTTGGTTAGTAATAGTTGATAATTCAGTTGTACTTTTGGCAATCTCGTCTTTTAATTTTATTTTTTCCTTATCATCAACATTTAGATAATCAACTAAGTTTCTATGCTTTTTTCCAATTAAAATAGAGCCGTGTTGCAAAATTGTTTTTCCAAGTTTTCTTTGGGCACTGCCGACCAACTTTTTTCCTTGAAATTTAATTTCACTTTTGGCTGTGCTTGCAAAACAAAGACTGCCCGAAGTTTCTTTTAGAAGTTTCTGAAAGTCAGGTGTTTGATTTTCAAGCTCTACATCCAATAGAGTTGTGTCAAATTTTCTTAATCCGGTAACAATAGCTTTGCTTATTTTTTCATAAAGTAGCCTTCCGCTAATTTGTTCGGAGTTTGGCATAATTACCGAATAGGTTAATTCTTCTGCGTGTAGAATTGCTCTTCCTCCGGTTGGTCTTTTTACAACATCAATATTGTGCTTTTCAGTTGCAGATTTATTAATCTCATCGTAGGATTGATTTGCTCCAAGGGTAATACAATTTGGCTGCCAACCGTAAAAACGTAATATGGGAGTATTATCATTACAATTTTTTACTAATGCAAGATCATAATCCATATTAAATGTACCTGTAAACATTTGGTATGGAATTAAATTCCAATTCATCTTTTGATAATACCTCTCTTACTTTTTTTCAAAAAATTGAGGATATTTTGAGCAAATTTATCATCACCAAAGGTTTTTTCAATTTTTCCTTTTGCCTGACTTAGATTTAATTCATTCGAAAAAAGCATTGTATATATTTCTTTTATTCTAGTAATTTCTTTATTCGAAAAGCCTCTTCTTCGTAAACCAATTGTGTTTAATCCGTTGTAAGAAAGCGGAAATCCAGCAGCCATTACATAAGGAGGAACATCGGCGATAACTCTGAAACCGCCGCCAACCATTGCATGTTGCCCTATTTTTTCAAATTGATGAACCACGGTTCCGCCGCCAATTATCACCCAATCTTCAAGCTCAACATGTCCACCGAGCTGAACCAAGTTGGCAAGTATGCAGTTATCTCCTACAATACAATCGTGAGCAACATGGGAATAAGCCATAAGCAAACAATTCTTGCCTATTTTGGAAATACCGGATTCTTTTGTTCCTCTGTGGAGAGTTGAAAATTCCCTTATTATAGAATTATCTCCAACTTTAAAGATAGATTCTTCGTTATCAAATTTTAAATCCTGTGGTTGATTACTAACTGAAGCTCCCTGATAAATTTTAACACTATTTCCAATTCGAGCACCATTATAAATTGTAACATGCGGACCAACAATGCAGTTATCTCCAATCTTTACATTATCCTCAATAATTGAGTAGGGACCAACACTTATATTTTTACCAAGTTCCGCTTTGGAGCTTATTATGGCAGTTGAATGAATATTTTCCATAAGATTTTCCTCAATTTAAGATTCTTCTCTATCGACAATTGCGGCTTTCAATTCTGCTTCGGCAGCAAGATTGTTACCTACTTTTGCTCTTGCTTTAATTACAACAAATCTGTTACTTCTTATACTTACTAATTCAGCTTCGAGAATTAGTTGATCACCAGGAACAACCTGTCTTTTGAACTTTGCTTTATCAATTCCCGTAAAAACAACTAACTTTTCACTTGGATTTTGAACGGAATTAAGCATAAGTATTCCTCCGGTTTGTGCCATGGCTTCAAGAATTAAAACGCCTGGCATTAGCGGTCTTCCCGGGAAATGACCGGGGAAGAAAGGTTCGTTGGAAGTAACTGATTTTATTCCGATAACTTTTTTATCTAATTCAAGATGAATTATTTTATCAACCAGTAAAAACGGATAACGATGAGGAAGTATTTTTTGTATTGCAATGTTATCAAAAACAATTCCTTCTTTTTTTACATGTTGGAATTTTTTTTCAAGTTTTTTTTGTTGATAAAGCTTTCTAATTTTTTTTGCAAATTCCACATTCGATTTATGACCGGGACGTGCTGCGAGTATTTGTGCTTTTATTGGTACACCAATCAAAGTCAGATCGCCAATCATGTCAAGTAGTTTGTGTCTAACAGGCTCATTCTTAAATCTTAAATTATTTTCATTAAGAAAACCATTTTCTCCAACCGTGATGGGTTCGGTTAATTCTAACTTAGTACCAAGCTGTTTCAAGCCTTCGTCACTAATTTTACGATCAACAATAACTACGGCATTATCTAAATTTCCTCCTTGGATTAATCCTTGTTCAGCTAAAGTTTCCACTTCGCTTAAAAAGCAGAATGTTCTTGTTGGAGCAAATTCGGTAACAAATTCCTTTTCTAAATCGAAAAGCCCTGTATGTTGGCTCCCCAAAGCGGGGTTTTGGTAATCAACCATAACAGTCATTCTAAATCCGTCTAAAGGCAGAGCTACTATTTCAACTTGGTCTTCTTCGTTTATGTAATTTATATTTTCATCAATAATTAAATAATCTTTTGGTTCTTTTTGTTTTTGGATCCCGGCTTCTAATAATTTATCTACAAACGGTTTAGAACTTCCATCTGCAATCGGCGGTTCAATTCCGTCTAATTCAATAATAATATTATCTATTTGCAATCCCGAAACTGCGGCGAGTACATGTTCAACGGTGTAAACTTTTGCATCACCAAGTCCGAGTGTGGTCCCTCGCGAAATATCTACTACATATTCTGCAAGAGCAGGTATTTCCAATCCGTCACCCAAATCAGTTCGTACAAATTTAATTCCATGATTTTCGGGTGCAGGTTTAAAAGTCATTGTGCACGAAGTTCCTGTATGTAATCCAACACCTGAGATTGATACTTCTTTTTTTATGGTTGCTTGAAGATCTAACATTTAATTTTCCCTTTCTTTTTCCGTTTTCTTTTCTTTTTCTAATTCTAAAACTTTTTTTTCTAATTGTTTTATACGTTCAAGATATTTTGGTAACGAACGTATATGGGCTTCCAACTTTAAAGATGTTTGAAGTTCTTTTACAGGATAGCCAAAATAAGTCCCCGGTTTTTTGATGCTTTTGGATATTCCGCTTTGTGCACCAACTATAACATTATCTGCAATTTCAATATGACCAACTGAGCCAACCTGTCCGGCAAAGATGCAATTTTTACCAATAACCGCACTACCGGAAATTCCTGTTTGAGCGGACATTACAGTATTTTCTCCGATTTTAACATTATGTGCTATTTGAACAAGATTATCTAACTTAACACCTTTTCTTATTATAGTTGAACTAACCGCAGCTCTATCAATTGAAACATTAGAACCGATTTCTACATCATCTTCAATTATTACATTTCCTATTTGCGGTATTTTATTATAAACTCCATTTGCATCAGGTGTATAACCAAAACCATCGGAACCGATTACCGTTCCGGAATGAATAATAACATTGTTTCCTATTTGTGTATTTTCTCTAATAGTTACATTCGGAAAAATCAAAACGTTATTGCCTATTGAGCAATTTTCCATAATAACCGTATTGTGATATATTTTAGAATTTTCACCAATTTTGCAATTTTCACCAATCACAACATTTTTTCCGATTGCAGTACTTACCACAAGCGAAACTGTTTCTGAAATCTGAGCTGACTTATCAATTCCGTTTAAATTAAATTCAGGCTTAAAATATTTTTTAATAATGGCTTGAAATGCAATGTTTGGTTTTTCAACTTCAATATAAGTTATTTCCTTGTTAATTTTTTCAAAATCAGGTGGTATAAGCACAACTGAGGCTTTCGTATCTTTAAGACAGTGTATGTAAGCAGGAAGATACAAAAAAGAAATATTTCCTGCTTCGGCTTCTTGAAGATTGGAAACATTATTAATTTCTATTTCAGAATCACCAATTATCTTTCCTTTTACGAACTCTGAAATTTCTTTAATACTTATTTTCATACAAACAAATTAATTTATTAAAACTACATTTAATTATAAATTTTCAAAAAAAACTAATAATAAAGATAACGAAATATTTATTGTAATTTCCTTAATACTTCGGGAGTAATATCATATTCTTCTTTGGCATAAAGAAAAATTAAATCTCCGCTTCTGTCAAAAACAAAATCTAAATTTTTCTTTTTTGAAATTTCTTCGATAGCATTAAATATCTGATTATGAATCGGTTTCATTAATTCCTCTTGCTTTTTGAATAATTCTCCATTAGAACCAAATTTACTTTGCCTGAAATTTTCCATATTATTTTCCAGAGTAATAAGTTCTTTTTCAACTTCAGCTTTTTTATCGTTACTCATTATTAATTTTCTTCTTTCATAATCATCATATTTTTTCTGCCATTCGTTTTTCATTTTGTCCAGCTCTTTTTGCCATTCGTCAATTTGGATATCAATTTTTTGTTGGGCATCTTGTGCATCAGGAAGATTTTCGATTATTGCTTCTGAATCAACATATCCTATTTTCAATTGAGCAAAAATATTTGCAGTTGCAAATAAAGATATAACTGCAATCATTAATAACTTCTTCATTTTGATAACTCCTAAATTTTTAATAGTTTAAAATAAAAAAGAGGTTTATAAGATACTATGTAAAAATATCCGTACAAACCTCTTTCAAAAATATCTAAATAAAAAAAGAAGAATTAACCTCTTTTTAATCTATCCAAAACTGCATTGGTAATATCATATTTGGGATCAGCAAAAAGTAGAATCACTTCGCCAGTTTTATCAAATACATAAGACATTCCTTCTTTTTTTCTAACGTGATCAATTGCATCCATAATTTTTGCCTTTATGGGTTTCATTAATTTTTCTTGCTCAATAAAAAGCTGTCCGTTAGGCTGTGCAAATTTTTGTTGTCTGAACTGTGTAATTTTTTGTTCTTTTTGTACCAACTCTTGTTGAACTTCTTTTTGTTTATCAGGTGTCATGTTTGTAAATTGTTTTTGTGCATCTTGATATGCCGCTTGTAAATCTTTAGTCATGCTATCAATACTTGCAGTCCATTTTGTAGTAAGAGCATCCAAATCGCTTTGCGCTTTTATTGCCGGAGCATATTGCTGTAAAATAACTTCTGAATTAACCCAGCCTATTTTTTGAGTTTGAGCAAAAGCTGTTATACTTATTAAAGAAAAGATTAAAAAATATTGTAAAGTTTTCAATGTTACCTCTATTTATATGTTGTTAATTAATTAAAAGCTTTTTCCAAATTGAAAGTGGAACATCCATTTAGGATCTTCACCACTTACTTCATAACGGTCAAAACCATAACCGTAATCAAAACCGATTAACCCGATTGGGTTTATTAAAATTCTGGCACCAAAACCAACGGATCGTCTTAAATTAAATAAATCTGCAGTTGGTAAATCTAAATATACATTACCTGCTTCTGCAAATGCAAGTACCCAAATCGGCATAGGTTCTAAAGCAAGAGCAGCTCTGAGTTCGGCGGTATATTTTACTTTAACTCTTCCGCCAATTGATTGCCCCGAAGAAGTTTTAGGCGTAACTTTTCTATCACCATAACCTCTTAAAGGTGTAGTTGCAATAACCAATCCGTTACCCCCCATATAGAAATACTCAAACGGCTGTATTGTTGTTCCTTTTACCAACTCGTAAATATAGCCTAAGTCGATTCCCGTATATAATGTAAGTCGATTGGAATTAAACAATCTCCTGAACCAATCCGCTTTGAATTCTAATTTATAATAATCTACATCTCCAGGCAAAAAAGGACCACCAGAAAGTTCGCCCGAAAAATTTATTTTTGAACCCGTTGAAGGAAATATCGGATTATCAATATCATTCCTTGTAATCACCGCACCAAGAGTATATTGCCTATTAATACCTTCCGCATAATAATTGCCTCCGTTAAGAATATCGTTATACTGGAATCTCAATAATCCTTGCAGATAAAATCTATCATCTGGCCATTTTAGTCTTCTACCTGCTCTAACTGTAATACCCGATTGTCTCAAGTCGTAATAATAACTCTGACGGGTATCAAATAAATCAAAGCCGAGAGAAGTTGGTGTATCCATAAACCAAGGTTCGGTAAAACCTAGTGAAAATGTTCTATATAAATTTCCTACACCAAACTGCCAACTGAAGTTTAATATTTGTCCGCCTCCGAGTCTGAATGGTTCGGAGATAGAAAAATTTGTCAGAGTAATACCAACAGAACCACTAAATCCCCAAGACTCACTATAGCCAACAGATGCGTTAATAAAATCACTTGATTTTTCTTCAACATTATAAACTAAATTTACAAGGCTATCACCGGCTGGTCTATAATCAACACCTTTTTTATAAAGCTGCTCTACATTAAAATAATTTAAGTTTGCAAGTTGTTGAATGCTTCGGAAAATATTACTTCTTCTGAAATAATCACCGGGGATTGTATAAAGTTCTCGTCTGATAACTTTATCTTTTGTTCTGTCATTACCTTCAATAGAAACTTTATCAATACGATATTGATTATTTTCAGTAACTCTAATTTCAACATCAATTGAATCTTCGGCAACTTTTTTCTCTGATGCTTCCTGCCTAAAAGTTAAATATCCATTATCAAGAAAGAGTGAAGCAACATCGGTTTGAGCTTGGTTGCCATATAGGTTTTGATTAAATTTTTCGTAATCGTAAACATCTCCTTTTACAAAACCTAGTCTATCTGTTAAAACAACATCAGGATAAACCGTATTACCAATCCAATTAATATTTCTGATTTTGTATTGAGGACCTTCGTAAACATTTAAGTTAATATCCATCCACTCCTTATTATCCGATAAACTAATGGAATCGGAGAGAACTTCAAAATCGCGATAACCGTTTTCTCTGTAAAATTTTGTTAATACTTCTTTATCTTTTTCAAACTCTTCTTTTTTAAAGTTTGCTCCGTTCCAAAATCTCCACCATCTGTCTTCCACAGTTTCATCAAGTTCTGATCTTAAATCATCATCATCAAAAACATTGTTGCCGGTAAAAGTAATGCTTCTTACAACAACTTCTTTGCCTTCATCAATATCGAGTACAAGCAATCTTCTATTTTTAATTCTACGTATAAGTCTGTTTTTTTGTTCGGGATCGTAATTATAAACTGTTGTTTCCTTATCTTCAGGATCATCAATGTTTTTCCAAGTAACTATAATTTCATCGTCAGATGTGTCAGATGATTCATAAGCAAACTTTAAGGGTTTAATTTTAACATTTAAGAATCCGTCATCATAATAAAGTTTTTTTATGTTAAGTATTATTCTATTAATTTCCTGAGGTTTTAATGTTTGTCCGCTTACATAATAAATATCTTTATCAAAATCATCTTCATCAAGTTCATCGTTTCCACGTGTAATAATTTTTTCAAGTCTTGGCAATTCCTTTACTTTTATTAAAAGAAAAACGCCATTATCAACTTCTTTATCAATTAAAATTTGAATATCTTCAAAAATTCCGAGCTTCCAGAGTTGTTTAATTGCATTGTTTGTAGCATCGCCGGGGATTTCAATTTCTTTACCTTCTTTAAGTCCACTATTTGCAATTATTGTTCGTGCATCGGCTGTAATATTGCCTTCAACGGAAATACCGAGTATATTATAAGTTTTTCTTGTAAGTTGAGAAAACAAGACTGAACTAAACAAAATAAATATAATTAATGTATTTTTAAGCAAGTTGGTCTGAAAGGTTTTCGTTGTTCTTGCGGGATTTAGAAATTTGTTTACTAATAAGTCCAAATCTTCTCTCTCTTTTTTGATAATCTTCAATAGCTTCAATTAGATTTTTACAATTAAAATCCGGCCATAAAGTTTCTGAAACATAAAGTTCCGCATAAGCAATCTGCCAGATTAAAAAATTGCTTATTCTTTTTTCTCCACCGCTCCTAATCATAAGATCCGGATCGGGCATTTCTTTTGTCGTTAAATTTTTAGAAATTAGTTCTTCGTTAATATCATCAACAGAAATTTCTTTATTGGAATATTGAAGAGCAATTTTTTTTGCGGCTTCAATAATTTCCCATCTTCCACTATAGCTTACTGCAAGATTTAGTACTAATTTATTATTGTTTTTAGTAACTTGTTTAGCTTGCTTAAGTTCTTTTTGTACTATTTTAGGAAGACTTTCGGTATTACCAATAGAAGTAATTCTTACATTATTCTCATTAAGTTCATTGGTTTCGTTTCTTAAACTTTTTACCATTAACCTCATCAAAATAGAAATTTCTTTTTGAGGTCGCTTCCAGTTTTCAGTTGAAAAAGTATAAAGAGTTAGGTATTTAACTCCCAAATTAATACAGGCTTGTACCATTACTCTTACAGTCTCAACTCCTTTTTTGTGCCCGGCAGCTCTCGGTTTATTTTTTAACTCAGCCCACCTTCCGTTACCATCCATAATAATAGCAATGTGTTCAGGAATATTTCCTGCACTCTTAATTTCGTTAATTAAAACTAAATCATTTTCACTTAGTACTTTGGGCACAAATTATCTCGTAATTATTAAAAATCCGAATCTTCAAAATAACTGAGTAACTTTTAAATGTCAAGGCTCTAAACACTCGATAAAATCTATAATAATAATATGCTTTTACAACAAGAAACTAATTAAGTTCTCAAAAATTTTTATTTTTTATGGAATGGATATAATATTAATGTTGAATCAAAATTTTTGAAAGGGAATGAAAAAATTAAAATAACTCCATTATGTTAGGATTTTCTATGGGAACTAATTTTATATTTTTTCGGGCATCTTCACTTAAAGTTGAAATACAAAGTTTTACTTTATGGAACAATTGATTAGGAACACCAACAAAAAGCTTGATTTTTTTATTAGTATATTTTGTGTGTCTTGTAGCAAGAAATTGTAATTTATTATAAATATTGGAATCTTCTAATTCTTTTTTGGTTAAAACAATTCCTATCGCATATTTTTTCCTTAACTTCCCAATAGCATCAACTTTATACTTTCCTATATTTTTGGGTGAAGGTAAATATGTTCCGTACCTTCTGCTTAAAGTTAAATAGCCGTTTTTCCAAAAGTGATCTATAAGTCTATCAACATTATGTTGGTTTTGATTTAAGTTATTCATCTTTAACACCTTTTAATTTAAAGTTGTCAAAATTGGTATTAGCGGCGAGAAATGAGATTCTTCCAATACCTTTATGTTAAAAATCTTATTAAATTCAAACATTTTAATATTTGAGGAATTATTTACTCTTCCATAAATTACTTTTCCACCATTTTGGGTTGATAAGTAGTATGGTTCAATTTCGATAAAATTTAAATTATATAAAAACTTGAGTTTCTTTCTTTGTAAAATTGCTGAGTTAAAAATTTCTGTTTTCATAAAATCCTCTAATTATAAAATCTATATACACCAACTACTTTTCCGAGAATTTTAAAATCATCGCTTTCGGAAATTTTAATATTTTGAAAATCTTTGTTTGCCGGTATAAGTTCAATTTGATTATTCTTTTTTCTAAATCTCTTTACCGTAGTTTCGTTATTTACCATTGCTATAATTATTTCGTTATTATTAGCAGTTTTTTGTGATTGAATAATAACGGTATCATTTTCAAAAATTCCATCTTCAATCATGCTATCACCACGAACTTTCAAGCCAAAATATTTTTTTCCTTTTTTAATTAAACTTGAATCTACAATTAAAGTTCCGTCAATATTTTGCTCAGAAAGTACAGGATAACCGGCAATAACTCTACCAAGAATCGGAATTTCGAAAGAGTTATTTTCTTTAATAGCTCCAAAAATTTCTAATGCTTTATCCGTAAGAGAAATGGAACGATTTGAGTTACTGTCAATATTCAAATAACCTTTTTTAATTAGTGCATCAATGTGACGCTTAACTCCAAAAGTACTTGCAATATTAAAATGTTCTCCTATTTCTCTGTAACTTGGCGGAAAAGAATTATTATTAATAAATCTATTTATATAGCTTAAAACATCATTTTGTTTATCAGTCATTTTCTCTCACATAGTGTTATTTTGTTCACTACAAATATAGTAAACGTATGAGCACTAATCAAGTAAAAAATTAATAATGTAATTTGGTGTATAATAAAATCTGAGTTAGTACATTTTGTTAATTTTAATTCGATTTTTTATTAATTTACACATAGATAAGATTTAGTTTATAACAAATAACTTTTTTAATAAAAGTTAAGATTTCTTAAGCTAATACTGCTCGTAGCCTAAACCATTTGGACAATTAAAAGTAAAGTAAAATGGACTTCAAATATCATCATACCACAATTAGCGTAAAGAATATAAATAGGACTATAGAGTTCTATTCAAAACTAGGATTTAAGAAATTTTTTGAATGGAAAGCTGAAGATGAATCTTTAATTATTATTCACCTAAAGTTAGGAAAAGTTATTCTGGAAATTTTTAACTATAAGAATTGTAAAACCCCTAAAAAATTCAATGATACTTTAATTGGAGATTTACAAAAAAGAGGGATAAAACATTTTGCTTTAACTTGTGAAAATATAATTGAGGCAAGAAATTATTTAGCAGATATTGGATATTGTAAAAAAGATGTTGAAATTAATGTTGGTCGTACCGGAATAAAATACTTTTTCATACAAGATCCGGATAATGTATATGTAGAAATAGTAGAGGATAAAAGATGTTAGGAAAAAAAATAAGAATAAATAAGTTAAAAAATAAAGATGGATTTTACTACTTTTTAGCTATGGACCATCAGTTATCAGTTGGTCATAAAGATGTAATTCACGATATCAAAAAATGGATGAATTTTGTTAATGAATCTAATCATCTATCCGGTATGGCTTTAAATTATGGTAGTTTAAAGAAATTACCTGCAAATTTTAATAAAGTTATTATTCCACAAATGATTGGTGCTCCTTCACTATTTAATAAAGTTGAAAAAACACAAACTATAAAATTTAAATCGGCATTACGATATAGCTCAGACTTATTCTCATTACAAATTAATTTTGAAAATGAAGATAGCTTGAAACAATTTAACTTAGTCTGTAAATTAATAAATAAATGCGACTCATTGGAAATTCCTACTCTGTTAATGATAAATCTTAAGAATCCGGCTGAATATAATACTGCTAATTTTATTAACTATATTAAATATTGCGATGAAATTGGTGCTGATCTTGTTAAGACACCTCTTCCGAACGATGTAAATAAAAATTTGGATTACTTGAAATCTATTGTAAAAAATAAATATGATTTGTTGTTAGCCGGAGGTAGTCAGTCTGATAATTTTATGGATGATTGTCGGATTGCTAAAAAGATTGGATTTAAAGGTTTATGTGTTGGAAGAAATATTTTTGAAAGTAACAATCCCGAGAAAATTAATGAACAGGTGTGCCAAATCTTTAAGATATAAATTATCTGAAAATTTAAAGACTCACTTAACCTAAGTTAATACAATTATTTAGCTAGCTAATTGAGTTAAAATTTCAGCAAACCAATTCTACTTTTACGGGAGTTTCATGAAGTAAAATGTCAGTAATAGGACAGCGTGCATCTACTTCTTCTAAAAAAGCTTTTTTTTCTTCATCACTCATTTCAGAATCAATTTTGAACATTAATTACTGTTTCTTTTTTCAAATTTCATTTTTAGAAAGTAAAAGTTAATAAAATGTACTAAAATGGCTAATAAACCGATATTAAAAGTTTAAATTAAATTTAACTTTATTGTAAATAAATCGATTATACAGGAAACTATTAATAATAAATTAATAATTGAGTTCTACTCTAATAAAAAAATTATATTGGATTTTCTTGATGTTGCTGAATCTAAAAAACAAATTATTTGAAAGTATTATAATATTATATAATATAGCTAATAAAGAACCGGATATACTTCCTAAAGAAATTTCTATTTTTCTAACCGAGGAATTTAATTTAGTCTATTCGGCAGTTTTTATCGAAGATAAAGAAAATAGCTTTAAATTACTTGGGAATTCCATTGCTTATAGCACTAAAGAAAATCCCACTAATTTATCAATCTCGGACTATGATGAACTAAAAGAAACATCGAAATTCGAGAAAATGTTTTTTAAGGATTGCACAATCAATTTTGAAGCTAAAAATCTTCAAAGTATAGTTTTGTGGAACAAAAATTATAAATATTTATTACTGCTTCAACATAAATCAGTTGTTGATAAAGAATTTTCCAATAAGTTCAAAAATGTTCTGATATTTGTTAATTATCTGCTTAAAGCTGCCAATCAGAATTTTTCTAACATTGATGTGTACAGCAAAAGTGTTTCGAGTATTCTAAAAAAAACTAATTTTGGTTTTTCCAAAGAGTTAAAAACTATAAACGGATTATTAACTTTAATCAGAGAAGAAAACATTTCTACAGAAGTAGAAAACTATTTGGACGAAATTAAGATAATTACTAATTCATTACTAAAGACTACAAATGATTTATCTGATTTACTTGAACTTGGAAAATATAATATAGCACTTAACGAAATTTCCATAGATTTAAATGAATTTTTAAGCAATCTGGGAAATAAAATAAAAACCGAACGATCTAACGGAACTTTAGAAGTAAAAAACAATGTAAGTTGTAACTTTGAATACGATCAAAAAATTCTAGAATATTTATTAAACACTTCCACTTATTTAACACTTACTTTGTCAAAGTCGAAGATCGTAAGACTAAAAACTTCCATTACTTCCGAAAATAATTTAAGATTAAATTTTTCTGCCGAAACTGTAGGTTTATCGCGAGAAATTTTAGATGAAATTACAAATCCGTTTAATATTAAAAAAGTTGATTCTGGTAAAAGTGGACTTACAATAACTTTGCTAGAAAAATACTTAGAAAAATTAAACGGCAAACTAAATATCTTTGAAGAGAACAATACGCTAAACATCAACTTGTCATTTCCGGTAAAAGTTATAAATAACTCCTCCGAAGAAAAAAATATTATAAAAAAATCGGACATAAAAAAAGAAAAAATCTTAGTAGTAAATAGTGAAGAATCAAGTTCCCAACTTTTAAAGAAACATCTGAACAAATGGGATTTTCATGTAGAATATAGCAATAATGCAGAATCTGCTCTGAATATGCTGAAAAAAGAAAAATACGTTGCCTCCATATTAAACATCGAGCAAGAAAATAATAACGGACTTGAAATTCTTGCAAAAATTAAAAGCGATAATCAAACAAGAAATATACCGGTAATAGTTTTTACACTTGAGCCGGAAACCGAAAAAGTTTATACAATGGGAACTGTTGATTTTCTTATAAAACCAATAAACTACAATAATTTGGTAGAAATTTTAACCTCGTACAAAATTAAAAGAAGCTCAACCGTTTTATGTGTTGATGACGATATTCCTACATTAAACTTAATAAAACAAGCTGTACAAACAGCCGGTTTTAATGCAATTATCGAAAACAGACCTGAGTTGGTACTCGAAAAAATAAAAGAACAAAATATCGATTTAGCAATAATTGATTTGGCTATGCCAATTATTTCGGGATTTGATTTAATTATTAAAATAAAATCCGATAATAAATACTCAAATTTACCTATTATTATTTATACGGGTAAAGAAGATTATCATGATGAATTACAAAAAATTAACGGAATGTTTGATGATCTATTAGAGAAAAAAAGTACAAGTATTAACGAATTAGAAAAAAGCATAACAGACATGATTAATTCATTTGAAAACAAAACAAAGAATCCGGAAAATATCATAAATGATAATGGTCCGGTAATTTTAATGGCAGAAGATTATAAGCACTCGCAAATAATTGTTAGCAGAATTTTAAAGAAGAACGGCTTCGAAAATATTATTGTTGTTGAAAATGGTGCCAAAGCTTTGGAAATCTGTAAAGCCCAAAAAATTGATTTGGTACTTATGGATATGCAGATGCCTGTAATGAATGGTTTTGAAGCTACCGGGAAAATTAGAGAACTACCCGCTTATAAAGAGACTCCTATTATTGCTTTAACTGCTTTTGCAATGAAGGGCGATAGAGAAAAATGTTTAGATGCAGGTGCAACAGATTATATTCCTAAACCTATTGATAGTAAAGAGTTTTTAGAAAAAGTAAAATATTACACTGAAATTGGTGTAAAAATATAATTTTTAACTACCTGCAAAACTATTCTTTACCACAAAAAATTTTTGAAGATTTCTTCTTGTAATTTCTGCCTTGCCTAAGGTTGCCAGCCTTTCTGTACTTTCTAAAATATTTTCTATAGTTAAAATAAATCAGCATATTGTTCGTTATCTTCTAACTAACGGATATATAGTTATTAAAAACTCTAAACATAAAACTTATTTTTGTGGGTTTGTATGAAGTAGAATATTTTTTTGAAAAGATACGTTAAAAATAAAGGAGATAACAAAAATGAAGAAACTGTTACTTACATTTTTAATACTATTCCGTTACCGTATAAATTTACTTGATTCAGCTTATTATTGTGCACATTATATATTGCAACTTCTTTACCCATTAGATCTTCATAAGTTTTGCATCTTTTAAATCGGCTTTTAGTTGTTAGATCATTTCTTCGATGAACTTCATTGTGTAATCTCCTTATTATGATTAAAGAATTTATTAATTTTTATCGACTTTTACAACATCGATTTTTTAAGGCTAAGCTGCGTTCCGCTACGCTTCACTCCGCTTAGCCTCAAATCTTTTTTTATAACCAACACTGAGACTAGAAGTTCACTTTATCATAAAATTAAAATCCTTTATTAAGTACTCTCCTTTTTAATTGCTTTGTTAGTTCACTAATATTTGCACCATTAGTAATCGGACAAATAATATATGAGTAGGAATAAGGTTTTGCCGGTAAAGTATATTCTTTGTGAACCAGTCTTCCCCAAGA
>PDPT01000020.1 GCA_002746605.1 Ignavibacteriota bacterium | reverse complement strand
AAGGAGCATCCCATTCAAGTTCTCCGGAAGTTCTATTTGTGCTTTACATTGTTGTAAACCAAAAACTAGAAATAAAAAGATGAATATTTGTTTTATCATACTATATCTCATAATTTATTTGAAAGAACTTCTTAAATCTTCTAGCTCATCATCATTTAATCCATTCATCATTCGTCCGTCTAAAAAGGTATTGATTTTCTCTTTAATTGTCTCTAGATGTTCTATAACTCCATCACGACCAAGCTTCAAAGTTGGATTAATCGTAAGTTTCCCAGCATTACCTGCTCTTGAATATGTTCCCAAACCAGTTTTTACAGCTATATTGAAAAATCTCTTTATCAATAAGTAAACTGTATTCATTTTTCTCCTAAGGTATTAAATCAATTCCCCAGCCGAAACCAGAAATATTATTTTTATAAACAGTTGGAATCTACTGTTAAATATTCCAAATTAACAATTTCTTTTAACTCTAAAAGACCATCATAATTCTTAGCTTCACCTAAATATTTTACTTTTAACTCAGCCATAACAGGTTGCTTATTGGCTGATTTTTTTGCTATTGCATTATATTTTTTATTTAAAGTTTTTCCTGAATATTTTAATGAATAAATTTTAGAATAACCGCAAGGATTAAAAGTTGCAATACCGGCATCAATTGTTAAATAACCTTTAATCGGCTTATCTGTAAATTCTACTTCTGCATCTGACATTTTTTGTAATCTGTAATACTCAGCAAGTTTGTCGGTAACTTCTTTACCTTCAGAATTAAGCATAACTAAACTACCTTCTTCAACTCTATATAAAGATGCTTCATCTTTTGAGTTTAATTTAATTGTAGTTTTATCTTCAAGAAAACTGAATTTTCCATTTTCGTTATAAGTATCTCCTTTTTCACCGAGATAAAGATAACTTTTTTCATAAGTCATATCAGAATTTAATTTTATAGTAGTAAAAATCCCTTCGCAACTGGCACAAGGAGTGATTCCTTTATAAGTACCGTTCCAATCAAGTGAGTTTTCTGCATTATGTTCATCAACAACTTTTTCTTGGGAAGATTCGTTTGTTTCTTTTTTGTTGTTACATGCTGCAAAAAGTAAAGTAAAAGCTAAAATAAAAATTATTTTTTTCATATTTGGTTCCTATAAATTTGAAAGTTATTTGTAATTTAATTGAGCGATAAAAATATACAATTCTATTAAACAACACAATGTAATAAAAAAGTTATTATGGAATTCAGTTAAATTTTATAATTTTTACTTTGTTTTTTATCATTCATACTCTTTAGATATTTTGCCATTTCCCAAAATTCATCGGAACGAGTATTGCAGTATTGGTTAAATTTTTCCAATTTATTTTAACCAAAGATGGAGGTCAACATTAATTTAGCTGATTTTTCAAGTAAATCAAGTTGATGTTGAACTGTTTATAACAGAGTGATTATAAGCATTACAATCACATTAATTTTTATCTTTTATAAATTATTCTAAATAATTGTTGATGTAAGATAAACTACACCGAGTCCGGTTGCAATAGCTATACCGAAACTTAACAGAGTTCCGACCAGGATATATTCTGTTAGTTTTCTATTCTCTGAATTTTTCAAATCGCCAAAACGTAAAACGGATTTAGCCGCAACTAAAAATCCTATTGCTTCCCAATGTCCGAAAACTATAAATGTAAAAACCAACAATCTTTCTAAAATTCCTATATATTTTCCCGCGCTTGGTAATGATTTATCTTTATCATTTTCAATCTCTTTAGACCAATTGCTCATTATATTTTGTATAACCACTCCACAAACAATTGTTAAAAATGTTATAGCTGTTAAGTAAAGCCAAAATATTTCATTATTATAAAATTCCACCAAACTTATTTCAGAATAAAACCATATAATCCATAGAATTAGAATACTTACGATGTGCAAAAGTTGATCAATAATAAACCATAATGATTTAGTTTTCTCATTTTGGGCATATAATTTAATTATGTCAATTATCAAATGGATAATCATTATGGAAAGAGCTAAAGACCAATAAGAAATATTCCACAAAATTAGTAATACGAGTATGGCATGAATAAGACCGTGGGAATACAACTTAAAAGATTTTACTTTTTTATTTTCTTTCTGATTTACCCAACTTTTAGGCTGCAACAGAAAATCTCCTAATAAATGAGCTAATATTAATTTTACTAAAATTATCATTAAATCAACCTGCTAAGTTTTGCCTTAAATACATTGTTAATTTCAATAATTTCATCCATATTTGCTCTTGTCCATCTTCCGCTTACAGAATTTTGTTTTATACCGAATTTCTTTCCTATTTCAGCTTGAGTAATTCCCGGATTTTGTAATGTAAATTCAACGAGTTCAGCTGAAGGAATTGTCCATTTATCCATAAAAGTTCCGGCTAACTTTAGATACAAATTTATTTCTTTATCAAATAATTCCCACGGACTTTTAATAAGAAGATTTGTTTTCTCTTTTTTTAAGTTATCAAATATATCACCGGAATTTATAAAGGCTTCACCATTACTTTGCGAAATACGCTTATCGGAATATTCTTTCGCTCCTATTCCAATAGCCATTCTTACATCAAGAGTTACATATTTACTGTTTTTATCTTTGAGCTTTAGTTTTTTAATATAGGATTTTATGATAAAGGCTTTTTCTAAAGCCTCAATAGGATTTGAAATTTCCAGTTGAAATAAGTCGCCCCAAACAAAGTCCCATTGTTTAGGCATTTTCCCCCATTGGTTAAACAGCCTTTTAAGATGGCTCAACCACTTTTTAGTATCTTTCAGCTTCCGAGAAGCTATAATATCTCCTTTAATAACTGCAATCATAATACAAATATCGTTAAATATTATGATAATTCAAAATATCGTCTTAACAAACGATATTTTGAATTATCGTTTTTGGAAGCGATATATCTGGGTATCGCTTAAATAAACGATAAATGCAAATTAAGATTTTTATATTCCCAGAGTCGGAAGATGTTTTACTTTATGATAAGTTAAAGCAGCAATAAAACATTTTTTCAATTCTTCTGCAGGAATATTATCTTCAAGTGAAAAAATAATGGCTCTATTTCCTTCAAAATTAAACTTATTTTTATAAAGAATTTTGAATGTTGGTACTAACCGACTTGTACATTGAAAATAGATTGCATATTGGTCGGGCGTTTTTTCTTTCCAATCAATTCTTATTGTACTTCCTTTTTTTACTATGTAGCTTGGTTCTCCCCATTTTAAGGTTTCTTCAAGCTCAGTTATATCTTCTATTTGGTCGGCAGTTTCTATAATTAATTTTCGTAAATAATTTAATTTAGATTTAATATTTTCAGGATAATCTTGAAATTTAACTTTAACTTGCTGATTAGTTTTTACTTTTAGGTTTTTCAAGGGAATTATATTTCCTTAACTTAGTTTAATAATTTTTAAAATTTTCCTTTTGCAGATTTAGATTTTTTAATGTACTCAATTAAGAATATTTTTTGGGTACATATCCAAATCATAAATATTATTTACAATTGGGATAGAATTCCGGCAAGAACAGAACCAAAAGAAAAATTAAACTAAACGAGTTTTCAACTTTATAAAAGTTCTTCAATTATCTTAGTTATTTTGCTACTCATTGGCTTTGTAATGCTTCTAAATCTATCTACAACATTTCCATCTTTATCGATAATAAATTTCTCAAAATTCCATTTAATATCAGACTTTCCGGTTGCCGTATTGTTTGTTAAAATTTCAAATAAAGGATGTTTTTCATCTCCGAGAACTTTTACCTTATCGAACATAGGAAAAATCACATTAAAATTAAGTGAACAAAACTCCTTAATTTCTTCATTTGTTCCGGGTTCTTGTCCTCCAAAATCATTACATGGAAATCCAAGTACAACAAATCCTTTATCTTTATATTTTTCATAAAGTTCTTGCAGACCTTCGTACTGTTTTGTAAATCCGCATTTACTTGCAACATTAACAATCAGCAATACCTTGCCTTTATATTCAGATAACTTAATTGTGTTCAGATTAATATCTTTTACTTCGATATTGTGGATATTAGGTTTATGCTCACCACCTTTGGAGAATAAACCAAAAAAAGATACAACTGATAAGCTTAAAAATACTGTCGATAGAATAAATGTGTTCATTTTTTACCTCTATTTTATTTTTTTGTTTATTTCTGAAGTGTCCTAAATCTTTAACTATATCTGTTTTTATTCCATCCCTCGGTCTGTTCCTATTAAAGAACAAAAATCTTTTCTTTTTTTTAAGATTTCTTATACTCCAAAGATTGTATAATTTCTTTAATAAATCAATATAGATTATTAGAATTATTTTTTATTGGAGCTAAAAGCAATGTCTTTTAATCTTCTAAATTTAGATGTTTTAACTCTATTTTATCTATTTTTTTTAGTTTAATTACTACAACCGTATAATAAAATTGTAAAATGTTAATTTGAGCAAATAATTAATTAGGTTAAACTCAAATCTTTTTATATTTTTCTTATGTAAGACAGGAGTTATAGTAGTAATTTTGTAGAAGTAGTATTATTAAGTTTAATCCTTCCAAAAAGTTTTACAAGCTCTGTCAAGTTTTTTTAATTATTACAAGGAGTATCTGATATGTCAGAGCGTTCAACAGGAACAGTTAAATGGTTTAATAATTCAAAAGGTTATGGTTTTATATCTCGCGAAAATGAAGAAGATATTTTCGTTCATTTTCAATCAATAATAGCAGATGGGTATAAATCTCTTAAAGAAAATGACAAAGTAGAATTTAATGTTTCTGAAGGACAAAAAGGTCCACAAGCTACAGATGTAAAAGTTATTGATTAATAGATGATCAATGAAAAGCTCTCTTAACCGAGAGCTTTTTTTATTTTAAATTCCTCTTACTTGTAATTATCTTAACTCCGGCAGTTCTCATTTCGTCAATAGCTTTTTTTGAATCATCCTTCTTTACATTTACACCCTTTACTGCATCTTTGAAAAGATAAGTTTTAAATCCTTCACTTACTGAATCTAAAGCTGTAAACTTTACGCAATAATCTGTTGCCAGACCGGCAATATAAACTTCAGAGATATTTTTCTTATTTAGATAAGCAGTTAATCCCGTTGAGGTTTTATGATCATTGTCATAAAATCCACTATAGCTATCAACTTCAGGATTTTTGCCTTTTGTAATAATCTTAAACCCTCTGTGTAGCTTTAAATCCTCATGCAACATGCTGCCTTTAGTTCTTTGAATACAATGGTCAGGCCAAAGCACTTGTTCAATTCCGTTAAGTTTTATAACATCATAAACATTTTTGTTTTTGTGGTTAGAGGCAAAACTTTTATGGTTACGCGGATGCCAATCTTTTGTAGCAATAATAAAATTAAAATATTCTGACTTTATCAAATTATTTATTATTGGAATAATTTTATTTGCATTTTTTACTTCAAGCGAACCACTTTCGCAAAAATCATTTTGCACATCTACGATTAATAATGCTCTATTCATTTTTGCTCCTTCAAATTTTAATTGCGTATTCCCAAAACACGCTTTGCCAAAGCTATTGATTTTTTATTTCCCGTGTGTTTTCCTTTTACATCCGAAAGTTTAATTGTTGAAGCCCAATCATTTCCGTAAGGTGCTGCTTCAATCATTTTGATTACAATATTCAGTGGTTTTACACCGGGGATGTCATTTGATAAATTAGTACCAATTCCGTATGAAGTATTTATTTTATTTTTCAGTTTAGTCTCAATTCTTTTTACTTTTCTATAGTTTAAACTATCAGAGAAAACTATTGTTTTAAGTCCGGGATCAATTCTTAAATTTTTATAGTGCTTGATTAAATCGTTCGCAAAATCAATCGGGTTGCCAGAATCCTGCCTTACACCATCAAAAAGTTTAGCATACATTGTATCGAACACTTCAAAAAATGCTTCACTTGTAAATGTATCGGAAAGTGCAATGCCGAGATTACCATGATAAACATCAACCCATCTTCCGAGTGCAATAGAATTAGCCATTTTATAACCATATTTTACCGCATGAAACATAAACCACTCGTGTGCCTGTGTACCGATTGGTGTAAGCTGATATTTATGAGCAAGATGAACATTGCTTGTACCGATTAAAGTTTTGGGAGCATATTCTTTGAAGACCTTCACCACATTCTCATGATTTTCGAAAGAATATCTTCTTCTTGTACCGAAATCGGCAAATTTAGCTCCAAGTTGTTCAAATTTTTCTGCTTTGGTAATATTTATTTTTTTTATTTTGTTATAATCAGGCTTTTCCTTTCTTGTGATATCAAAATATAACTCGGATATTAAAGCCAGCAAAGGAACTTCCCACAAAATACTTCTGTACCAATAGCCTTCAATTTCAACATTTAATTTTCCGCCTTGCTGAGTTATTTTTACTTCATCAGGATTGTATCTGTAACCTTTAAGAAAATCAATATAAAACGGATCAAAAAAGTAAAACTTCTTTCTCAGAAACTCCTCTTCAGCTTCAGTTAAGCTAAGTTCAGACATTTCATTTACAAGCTCTCTCAACTTTTTATAAAAATCCTTAGGGAAATTATTACTGTTGCGATTTATAAATTTATATTTTACTTTGGAACAAGGATAAAGTTTAATTACTGCATTCTGCATAGTAAACTTATAGAGATCATTATCTAAAATTGAAGCAACCATTTTTCTCAAAAAATTAATAATTTGGTAAAATTTATTATTAGTATCACTTTATATATTTATAACAATAAATTTATGCAATAAAAAATTAAGAACAAATTAGGATAAAGATGAAACTTAAAACATTAATACTTTTACTTTTAATTTCCATATCAATATTTGCACAAACTGAAAAAATCAAAATTATAGAAACAAGTGATATCCACGGAGCAATCTTTCCATATAATTTTAGTAATCAAAAAGAGTTACATAATTCCCTTGCCCACATAACAACTTATATAAAACAACAAAGAGCCGATACAACACAAACTGTAATTTTAATTGATAACGGAGATATTCTGCAAGGCGATCCTTCGGTTTATTATTATAATTTTGAAAAAAACGATAGCAGACATTTTCTCGCAAATGTAATGAACTTTATGAAGTATGATGCCGGTACTGTAGGAAATCATGATATTGAACCGGGTCATAAAATTTATGATAAATTTAATAGTGAAATTAATTTTCCCTGGCTTGCGGCTAATGCAATCAATACAAAAATAAATGAACCATACTTTAAGCCATATCATATTCTGCGAGTTCCGATAAAAAATTCCGATAAACAAATTAAAATTGCTATTCTCGGTTTAATTACACCGGGCATTCCCAATTGGTTACCAAGGAATATTTGGTCGGGAATTGAGTTTGAAGATATGATTATTACTGCAAAAAAATGGGTCCCGATAATTCAAGAAAAAGAAAAACCAAATTTGTTGATTGGCGTATTTCATTCGGGAATTGATTTTACTTATAGTAATCAAACGGCTGAGACTTTTAGAAATGAAAATGCATCTCAACTCGTTGCCGAACAAGTTCCGGGTTTCGATATTGTTTTTGTGGGACATGATCATCATGAATGGAACTTTAAAGTGGCTAACCCAAATGGTGATTCGGTTTTAATACTCGGGCCGACTTCAAAAGCAAGAAGTGTTGCTGAAGCTGATATTGAGTTTAAGTTCAAAAACAATACAGTAGGAAAAGAGATAATCGGGCATGTAAATAATTTGAACGATGTGCAACCTGACAAAGAGTTTGTTGAAAGATTTAGTAATGAATTTAAAGAAATAAAAAAATATATCTCCCGAAAGATAGGAACACTAAACAAAACCATTTCCGCAGAAGAATCTCTTTTCGGTAATTCCTTGTTTGTTGATTTGATACACAAGGTGCAATTGGAAATTACAAATGCTGATATTTCATTTACCGCACCGTTATCCATGCATACAAAAATTGATTCGGGCAATATTTATGTAAAAGATATGTTCGATCTTTACAGATACGAAAACCTGCTTTACACAATGGAACTAAGTGGCGAAGAAATTTTGGATTATTTGGAATATTCTTATGCTGATTGGTTTAACACAATCAAAGATGCAAATGATAATTTGCTTCTTTTCGAAAAAGATAAAGAAGGAAAAATAATCAAATCCGAAAGAAGCAACAGTGCAATGCTTAAAAATAGATATTACAATTTTGATTCCGCCGAAGGAATTGATTATGTTGTTGACGTAACCAAACCTATTGGAGAACGAGTTAAAATTATTTCCTTTACAAATGGTACACCTTTTAAATTAGAACAAAAATATAAAGTTGCCATAAACAGCTACAGAGGAAACGGTGGCGGCGGTCATCTTGTTGAAGGAGCCGGAATTCCAAAGAAAGAATTAAGCAGCAGAGTAATTAAATCAACGGAAAAAGATTTACGTTACTACATGATGAAATGGATTGAAGAGCAAAAAGTAATTGATTTAGAAGAAACCAAAAATTGGAAAATCATTCCCGAAGATTTAGTTGATAAAGTAATTTTAACAGATAAAGTATTACTTTTAGGCAATTAGTAAAAAGGTGGTTGAGTATCTCAAAACCACCTTAAAATCTTTACTATTCACCAAAATCTTGTTTAGGTTTTCCGTTAATAATATTTTTTTTCTTTAAGAAATCACAAACAATTTTTGGGACAAAATCATTAACTTCACTATTAAATTGTGCTAAATTCCTAATTATTGTTGAATTAAGATAAGTATATTTTTCGTGAGGCATAAGAAAAATTGTTCTTAAATCTTCGTCAAGTTTTCTGTTCATCAAAGCCATCTGGAATTCATATTCAAAATCACTTACGGCTCTTAAACCTCTTATAATTCCTATGGCACCAATATCTTTTGCGTGATCAACTACAAGCCCTTCAAATGAATCAACTTGTACGTTAGGAAATTCTTTTAAGCATTCTCTTAACATCGTTAATCGTTCTTCTACAGTAAACATAGGGGTTTTAACAGGATTACGAGCAACGGTAACAACAACTTTATCGAATAAATCTATTGCTCTTTTAATAACATCTATATGTCCGTTTGTAACGGGATCGAATGTACCGGGATAAATTACTATTTTCATTTATAATGCCCAATTTATTTATGAATTTAAATACTGATAAATTAAACTATCGCCCAATCTTTTGATTGGTTCCATATTAAAATTTTTTACATCTTCTTTTTCTGTTTGAATTGACCGTTCAATAATTAGAATGCCTTCATCATTCAATAACTCATTTTTTTTTATATTTTCAAATACTTTGTAAATATCATCTTTAAAAAAAGGAGGATCAGCAAGAATTAAATCGTACTTTGTTTTATTGTTAATTGTTGAAAACTTAACAGCTGGCATTTTAAAAACTTTTGTTCTCTCTTTTACTTTTAACAATTCAATATTATCTAACAAATTTTTATAAATTGCATAATTTTGTTCAACAAAATGAACCTCATTTGCACTTCGGCTCAAAGTTTCCAAACCGAGCGAACCGCTGCCGGCATAAATATCGCATGCAGTAATTCCAATAAAATCAATGTAATTATTAAGATAGTTAAAAATTGCCTCTTTATTTTTATCTGTTGTTGGTCTCACTAATTTGGATTTAGGAATTTTGATAATTCTTCCTTTAAATTCTCCGGCTATAATTCTCATACTGTTCTTAAAGCCATAGATGTAACAGATGTAAACTTAGAAAAGTTATTCGTGATTATTTTATTCTCTTGAAGCTGTTCACTAATTTTTAAGTTTTTGAATGGATAAATAATATTAACCATAATATTTAATTGTTCTTCCAAATTATGTTTCACTTCGGAAGAAGATAAACTACCGAATAAAAATATATTTTTTATTTTTGAGTTAATACCGAATCTTTCTTCAAGATTTTTAATAAACTTAGAAACTAATTTATTTAAGTCCGATACAGAATCTAACTGCTTATGCTCTTCCAAAGCAATTTTACCCTTATGAAAGTAGATAAATGAATAATCATCGGTTTCAATATTTACCGACAAATAATTTTCATTATTAAATTCTTTAGGAATTAATAATGATGCAGCAATATGAGCATTATCTACAAGCTTTAATCTAAGATTATTCCTTGAACAAAACTTATGAATAAATTTAAGTTTTAATTTGGGAATTACATAAATCAGAACTCTTTTAAAGTTCTCTTGTTTCGGATTTATCAAGTTTATAGTTTGATATGATAAAGAATTTTCCGGTTCAGCCGGAAGCAGCTTGGATATTTCCCAAGCAATGTAATCTTTTATATCATTCTTAGTTAGGTTATTATCAATTGGCAATTCAAAAATTTTGAAAATATTATGCGGAACCGATAAAGCAACTTTATCAGACGAAATAGATTTTCTTAAAATAATTTCATTATAAGCATTTTGGAGAATGTGGATAAATTTTGATTCTTTGGAAAAATCATTTAATGTTTCTTCAAAAAATTCTTGATCAACATTCTCCAAAAAAAGATCTTTTTCTTTTTGAACTATCTCAACTAATTGTATTTTTTCTGTTGTTAAATTTAATCCCAGATTATTTGTTAAGACAGTCATGTTAAATACTATTCCCAGCTTGCAGCATTTTTTCTTGCTTGACTTTCTAAACTACCTATACTGCCATATCCATCGGGACATTCAAGATAGTATAAATTACCAATAACAATTGTTGTATCTATACCTTTAATTTTGCCCCTAGGAGTTACTACAGTATCTATTGTAATTGTTGTATCTACTTGTAAAACATATTTTGAATGAGTGGCAGGTGAATAAAATAAGGAATCAGCATTAAATTCATCTTTTGATAATTTTTTAAATGGATTTGTCGATCTGTTTGTTAAAGTATCAACGCCAACCATAAGTTGATGAACTGTTGAATCGGTTTTAACAAAATCAATTAGTGAGTCTAATCTATCTGTAAATCTGCTATTTTTTTGCTGCCATAGGATTTGAGCTTGTCTTATATTATCCATACGCAAATGAGATTCGCTTATGTTATATTTTTCTTTTTCTATATGTTCAGTGGGGTCAATAATTGCAACCCTGATTAAAACATAAATTAAAACAGCTATAATTACATACAATACTGCATGTATATACCATGGTTCACTCTTTTTTGTCATTGTTTTTTTCCTCCGGCGGTTTAGAACTTATTAATTTTTAATATAAATATATTTTTTGATTTTACTGAATTTTTTATTTCCAATACCTTTTACATTCAAAAGTTCGTTTAATTTTTTAATTTTACCATTACTTTTTCTATACAAAATAATCTTCTCGGCAGTTTTATTACCAACACCGGGAAGCCGAATTAATGTTTCAACATCCGCTTTGTTTATATCAATACTCTTTTCCGATAGAACTTTCTTACTATTTTTTTTTCTGTCTAATTTCTTATTACTAAAATCTAAAAGTTCTGAATCAGAATCAACTTTTTTTTCAATTAAACTCGATAAAGTTGAATCTTTATTTTTCTTTTCTTGAATAGCTTTAAATAAACTATCTTGAAAATTATATTCAAATTTTATTTCTTCTACATTAAAATTACTAATTTTAAAGTTCTTTACTACTATTCCAATTAAAAAAACAACTATTGCAAATAGTAATGTATTAAATTCAGTTATTGTTATTCCAAATTTTTTAGAAATATTTTCTAATACACCTTTCAATTATAACAAATATTTTTAAATAATTTTATGAGTTAAATCTTACTTTATATCAGCATTTCCGATATTCGGTGTTTTACTTAGTTCTCGTAACAATTCTTTTTCTTTTGAATTAACTTTTTTAGGAACATTAACATTTATTCTTACCAACTGATCCCCTGAACCGTGTTGATTCAAATGTTGAATTCCTTTGCCACGCATTTTCAAAAACTTGCCAGGTTGTGTACCGTGTTCAATTTTCAAATTTGCTCTTCCGTTTATTGTAGGAATTTCTACAGAAGTTCCTAAAACAATTTCAGGATATGTTAAAAATAAATCGTAAATTAAATCATCACCGTCTCGTTCAAAATAAGGATGTTCCACTTCTTGAAATATTACGATTATATCGCCCGAAGGTCCGCCGTTTTTCCCTGAGTTTCCTTCGCCTCTTAATGTCATGTAACTATTATTTGTAACTCCGGCAGGCACATTTATTTTCACTTTAGAATCCGAATGAACTCTTCCATCGCCCGAACAAGTTTTACATGGATCAGAAATAATCTTGCCTGCTCCATTACAATTGTTACAAACAGAAATATTTACAAATTGTCCGAAAATTGATTTTGATACTTCTCTAACTTCGCCCGAACCGTTACAAACAGAGCATGTTTTAAAACCTGAACTGCTATTTGCACCTGTTCCCGAACAATCTGAGCATTTACTGTATTTTTTTATTTTTATAGTTTTTGAAGTTCCGCCTGCAATTTCTTCCAGAGTTAATTTCAGTGTAACTTTTAAATCAGAGCCGGGAGTTCCCGTTTGTCTTCTTGTTCCACCTGATGTTCTTCCTCCGCTAAATAAGTCATCGAAGATTGAAGAGCCCCCAAAACCTCCGCCAAAAATATCGGAAAAATGACTGAATATATCATTCACATTTTGGTATTGATGGAAATCTTGTCCGCCCCGCATTCCGCTATGACCAAATCTATCATATCTGGCTTTTTTATCATCATTACTTAAAACTTCATATGCTTCTGCGGCTTCCTTAAATTTTTCTTCCGCAGATTTATCATCCGGATTTTTATCGGGATGATATTTTATTGCTAATTTTCTATAAGCTTTTTTTATTTCATCTTTAGTTGCATTTTTTGATACACCAAGAACTTCGTAATAATCTCTTTTACTCATTTATATTTCCTATTCTTCTTCGTTTTCTTTTTCAGTATCTGAATTACTTTCTATTTCTTGACTAACAATAACTTTCGCATGTCTTATAACTTTATCTTTGTAGATATATCCGGGTTCTACCTCAGTAATTATAGTATTATCGGGAACCTCATCGGAAGGTTGCTGCATTAAGGCTTCGTGGTAATCAACATCAAATTCTTTTCCCTCAACTTCTAATTTTGTAACACCTTGTTCTTCTAAAATTTTTGTAAATTTATCGTAAACAAGCTGCAATCCTTTTCTGAGAGAATCTTGATTACTTTTATCAATGTGAGTTACCGATCTGCCCAGGTCGTCATAAACCGGAAGCATTTTTAAGATAAAAGATTCGGCTGAATATTTAAGCAGATTCATTTGGTCATTTTCCGTACGTCTTTTATAATTTTCGAACTCGGCAATTTTTCTTAACAATGAATCTTGAAGTTTTTCATTCTTTTCTTCTAACTCTTTCATTTTTTCATCAAAATCCGTTTCATCTTCATTTTTTTCTTCTTCGAGAGGTTCTTCATTTTCCGAGATTTCTTCTTTTTCTAATTCTCTGTTTCTATCATCATTTTTTTTCATTTATTTTTTTCCTTTACTTTTTATTAAAAACTTTTGATAATACTTCTGCCATTTGAACTACAGAAGCAATTTCGTGAGAATACCTCATTCTCTTAGGCCCAATAATTCCTATACTTCCGAGAACTTGTCCCACATTATATTCTTTAACAATTATACTAAAATCATCTAATTTCTCTTCTTTGCTTTCACTGCCAATAGTTACGGATACTTCTCCGTTATTATTTTCAAGTTTTTCATCCATTATGTGGATAATTATTTCTTTATCTTCAATAAGTTCAATAATACTGCTAATTTTTTCAGGATCAGCAAATTCAGGTTGATGCAATAAATTTTTTGTTCCTGTTATAATTGAACTTTCCGATGATTTTACATTATCAAATATTTCATCAACTGATTCTAAAAAAACTCTTATTATTGGCTTTAATTCTTTATCCGAAACACTTCGCACCCTATCGGTAATTGAATTTTTAATTTCGTTAAAAGTTAACCCAGCTAATCTTTCATTTAAGATTCGCTGAATTACCGAAATATTTTTCTTGTTATAGCCCGAATTTATCTCTAGAGTTATTGTTCTTATCATACCGGATCTTATTGAAATAACAACTAACAATCTGGAAGCTGATAAAGATACTAACTGAATTTTTTCTAATATTGCATTCCCTAATTTAGGATAACTTACATAAGCTAATTGTTTAGTAAGATTACTTAAAATACCTGATGTTATTTTAATTATTTCATTTGTTTCGGTATTTAATTTTTCAAAATGCGACTCAATAAAATCCACTTCAGTTTGTGTAAGATTAGGTTCTTCCATTAGAGAGTTAACATAAAATCTGTACCCCAAATCCGTTGGAACTCTTCCTGCAGAAGTATGAGGATGCCCTAAGAATCCTGATTCTTCCAAATCTGCCATAATATTTCTAATTGTAGCAGCAGAATAACCGAGGTTATATTTTTTTGAAAGATTTCTTGAACCTACAGGATTTGCAGTTAAAATAAACTGATGAATTACAAATCTCAGTATTGATTTTTCTCTTTCCGTTAATTCTGTACTATACACAAAAAGCCAATAAAATTATAATTTAACTTAATAAGTTATAAAAATATCAAATAATAATACATACTAACCTAAATTTTAGTCTTGCCATTAACTTATGAAAACCTTTAAGGTTAGAGTTACAGAACTACAGCAATTAGTTCTCTTTTAGCCTATCTCTGCAAATCATTTAGCAGCAAGCAAGTTACTATTCCCAAATTATCGGAAACAGCGATAACTATTTTTCGGAAGCAACTTAAATTTCCTTGCTTAAACATATCATTATTAAAAATGTTTCACTAATTTTACAACATGTCATTTAACTAATTAAATAGGATTAATAAGATTGAAAACAAGCTATAAAGATTCAGGCGTAGATATTGAAGCAGGCAACAAAACCGTTAACAACATTAAAGATGTTGTAAAATCAACTTTTAACAAAAATGTTTTAACCGGAATAGGGCATTTTGGAGCATTTTATCAATTGGATTTACAAAAGTATAAAAATCCTGTTTTAGTCAGCAGTGTCGATGGAGTTGGAACAAAACTCAAAATTGCAATAGATAGCGGAATTCATGATACACTCGGACAAGATTTAGTAAACCATTGCGTTAATGACATTGCGGTCTGCGGTGCCAAACCATTATATTTTATGGATTATATGGCATTCGGTAAATTAGACCCGAATGTTGCTACATCAATTGTTAAAGGTTTTGCTAAAGCTTGTAAAGAAAATGAAGTTGCTTTAATAGGCGGTGAAACTGCTGAAATGCCAGGATTGTACGCAAATAAAGATTATGATTTATCGGGAACAATAGTTGGGATTGTAGAAAAAGATAAAATTGTTGATGGCAGCAAAATTAAAAAAGGTGATATTTTAATTGGGTTTAAGGCAAACGGATTACACACAAACGGTTACTCGCTTGCAAGAAAAATTCTTTTCAGTAAATATAATTTGGATGATAAGATTAATGGTTTAGAGTCTGATTTAAAATCAGAACTTTTAAAAGTTCATAAATCATATTTAAATGTTATACAGAATCTTATATCGGAGATTGATATTAAAGGATTTTCCCATATTACCGGAGGCGGAATAATCGGCAACACAAAAAGAGTAGTTCCCAAAGATTTAAAGATAAAAATTGATTGGTCGGCTTGGGATATTCCTGTAATATTTAACATAATTAAAGAAACAGGAAATATTGAAGATAAAGAAATGCAAAAAGTATTTAATATGGGAATCGGTTTGATAGCTATAGTTAATCCAAACGATACTGAAAAAGTTTTAACTCTTTATCCTGAAGCTAAAATTATCGGAGAGATTGTTTAATTGGATATGAGACCGCAAGAGATAACAAAGGAAGACATAACGATAAAAAAATATATCGTCACGAAAAGCAAATTAAAAATTAAACAATTTCACAATGCAACTATGTCAAAGGCGGACAAGCAGTTTAATAATGAAAAAAACGGAGAAATTTAATGTATATCGATACTCATGCACATCTCTTTTATCCAAATTTTGAAGGAGAAGTTGAAGAAGTAATTGAAAGAGCAAAAACAGCCGGTGTTAAATACATAATTGTACCGGGCACTGATTTGGCAACATCAAAAAAGGCTATGGACTTAGCTGATAAATATGATATGGTTTACGCTGCCGTTGGTGTTCATCCTCACGATACAAATGAGTGGAATGATTCATTTATCGATACTCTTAAAGAATTCACTAAGCATCCAAAAGTAGTTGCCATTGGAGAAATAGGCTTGGACTATTATTACGATTTCTCTCCTAAAGATAAACAAATACATGCATTTAAGTTGCAGATTGAATTGGCACTAAGAGTCAACTTACCTATTATTGTACACAACAGAGAATCCAATGAAGATATGATGAAAATCATTCGGACTTATAAAGACACAAACCTAAAAACTCAATTCCATTGTTTTGCAGGAAGTAAGGAAAACGCTAAAGAGTTAACCGATATGGGACATTTGATTTCCTTTACCGGAAATATTACCTTTAAAAAAATGGATAGCTTACGAGAAGTTTTAGCTTCCGTGAACACCGATAAACTGTTGCTCGAAACCGATTCCCCTTTTATGACACCCGTACCTTACCGAGGAAAACGAAATGAACCTGCTAATGTTCTTCTTGTAGCTGAAAAAATTGCTGAAGTACATAATATTTCACTCGAAGATGTCTCGCGAATAACTAATTACAATGCTTACAAATTTTTTGGAATAGGAGAAAAAGATGAGGTAAGATTTGTTTATAAAATCGGTAACTCACTTTATATTAATGTAACCAACAGATGTAATGCCGATTGTGTTTTTTGCGATAGAAAAGGCGAAGCGATTCTTCATGATTATAACTTAAAAATGAAAAAATCCGAAGAGCCTGAAGCTGAAGAATACATTAAACTAATTGGCGATCCAACAAAATATAAAGAAATTGTTTTCTGTGGTTATGGCGAACCTACAATAAGATGGGATGTTGTAAAAAAAATAGCTGAATACGTAAAAAAGAACGGCGGAAAAACCAGAATGAATACAGACGGTCATGGAAATTATATAAACAAACGCGATATCACTCCCGAACTTAAAGATCGAATAGATGTAATTTCTATAAGTCTTAATTCAACAGATGCAAATGAATATGCTAAACTGATGAATGTAAAACCTGAAATGCACAAAGAGATGATTGACTTTGCGAAAAAGGCAAAAGATTATTCAGATGTTATTCTTTCTATTGTTGATATTAAAGAAATAGATAAAGAAAAAGCTAAAGATTTTGTTCAAAATGAAATGGGTGTTAAATTTAGAGAGAGAGCTTATTTTTAATGAAAAAGATAATTGCAGCATTATTTGTGAGTTTAAATTTATTTTATGCTCAAGAGTTTAATCCAAAAATTGAAGATGAAATTAATAAAATACTTGAAGAGCAATTTTTTCAATCCTCAGTATTATCAATAAATATTTTTGATTTGAGTTCAGAAGAATATCTTTACTCAAAAAATAACAAACTTCTTCTT
The DNA here is from genome assembly GCA_002746605.1 of Ignavibacteriota bacterium. Taxonomy (GTDB): domain Bacteria; phylum Bacteroidota; class Ignavibacteria; order Ignavibacteriales; family Melioribacteraceae. Next base: position 21,704 of record PDPT01000020.1, on the reverse strand, counting down.
CGTCCCGCTTCAAATATGAAAATAATTACAAGCGCAACGGCTTTAGAATATCTCGGACCGGATTATGAATTTGAAACTTCTGTTTATCATACCGGAATAATTATGGATTCAATTTGTTATGGCGATGTAATTGTTAAAGGAGGTTTTGATCCCGATTTTATTACAGAAGATCTGGATACTCTAATATTTGCTCTTAAAGATTTCGGTATAAAAGAAATTAGAGGAAATATTTACGGCGATGTTTCTCTAATGGATTCGCTCTTTTGGGGAGCCGGCTGGATGTGGGATGATGATCCTTATTCGTTCGCTCCGTATATGTCGCCTTTGATAATAAATGATTTATCAATCGAAATTTCTTACGAACCCGGATTTATTGGTAAGCCTGCTAAAATAAATTTGATTCCCAAAACAGATTTCTTCGATATAACTAATACATCAGTTACAACAAAAGAAGACACTTCAAATCTTGAAATAACAAGAGCTTGGATTAATAGAGGAAATGAATTAATTATTTCCGGTGATTTATCTTACAAAGCAGAACTTGATACAGTTAAAAGAAATATTGTGAATCCCGAATATTATTTTCTTTACTTGATGAAAGAAAAAATATTACAACAAGGGATTGAATTTATAGGCTTATTAGATACTTTAACATTACCTGAATACTCAAAACTAATCTACAGCAAAAAAAGAAAATTCAGCGAAGTAATAACAGACTTAAACAAAGAAAGTGATAACCTTAGCGCCGAAATGACTTTGCGAGCTATAGGATTAAAATACTATGGAAAAACCGCAAGTGCAAAAAAAGGCGTACACATTATTGATAGCATGATAACAAAAATAGGTTTAGACCCGGAAAACTACTCAATTGTAGATGGCTCCGGACTTTCAACTTATAATTTAATTACAACCGAATTAGTTTTAGAAATTTTGAAGTATCTGTACTATAACGAACCTGAAAATTATGAAATTTTAAAAAAATCATTCCCAATAGCTGGAGTTGATGGAACTTTAAAAAACAGAATGAAACAAACATCATCATACAAAAATGTTAGAGCAAAAACAGGAACACTCACCGGAGCAAGTTCGCTTTCAGGTTATTTAACAAGTGCCGATGGACATGATATAGCATTTTCAATGTTTGTGCAAAATTATGTAGGGAGTGCTAAAACTGCCAGAGCATTTCAAGATAAAATCTGCAACTTCTTAACTTCATTAAAACTTGAAGATTAATTATGCAAAACTATATTCAATATGAAATAGCAACAACACCTTTTAATCCTGATATTCTAAGTGGGGTTTTATGGGACTTAAATATCTTAGGATTAAATGAATATGATAACTTTTTAACAATTTTTTCAAGTGAAGATTCCGATGTAACGGAAAATTTAATAAACGAAAAATTGGAAGCTTTAAGAAGCGAAAAAATAATTAATTCCTACAAAATTACTTCCACAAAATTACAAAGCAAAAACTGGAATGAAGAATGGGAAAAGAAATTAGATGTAATTGAAGTTTCCGATACAATTGTAATTAAACCTTCATTCAAAGATTATAAAACTAAGCCTAATCAAATTGTTATTACCATCGACCCCAAAATGTCATTCGGAACTGGTGAACATGAAACGACAAAAATAGTTTTAATATTGTTGGAAAAATATTTTCAAGCAGGAACAAAGATCTTGGATGTCGGCAGTGGAACCGGAGTTTTGGCAATTGCCTCTTCCAAATTAGGAGCTAAAAATGTAATTGCAGTAGATAATGATGAATGGTGCTCACTAAACGGAAAAGAAAATATTGAATTAAACAACATTGAAAATATAAACGTTGTGCTCGGAACTATTGAAAACATAAACGACAATAATTTTGATATTATTCTCGCTAACATCAATAAAAATGTTCTCATAGATATTAAAGATGAATTATTTCAGAAAGTTAAAAATAATGGGCTATTAATTCTTTCCGGAATTTTACAAAGTGATGAGGATGAAATAAAAAGGCAGTTTATCCGGCTTGGATTAACTGCCTTAGAAACATATCAGATAAATGAATGGATTGGAATAGTTTTTATAAAAAACTAATCAGCTAATTTTTTCAATAAATTTGATAATTGCTTTATTTCGGTATCAGATAGCTTCTTAGATAATTCCGAAAGATGTTTAACGTGATCTGGATAAACTTTTTGAATTTTTTGTTTTCCTTTGTTTGTAAGTTCGGCATTAATTACTCTTCTATCGGTACTGGAAGGAACTCTTTTTACCAAGGAATCCTTCTCCAAATTATCCATAACACAGGTAATATTAGCTCCGGTTACCATTAATTCATCACTAATCTGCTTTAATGATAAAGGACCTTTTTTACTTAATACATCAAGAACACCAAATTGAGGAGCTGTTAATTTTTCGCTTATTAAATGTTTTGCGTGCATTTTTTTTATTGTATCAGAAGCTTTTGCAACTAAATTATATAAATCAAGTATTAGTTCTTCCTTTTTTCTTTTAGCCATTTTGTATTCCCCTATAAAATTTATATCTGTTTGTTATTTAATTCTTTTCTAAGTTGTTTATAATTGGGTATTATTTCGCTTACCAGATTCCAAAACTTTTGCGAATGATTCATCTGCTTTAAATGACAAAGCTCATGAACAATAACATAATCAATTACATTTGTATTAAAACACATCAGCTTTTGGTTAAATGATAAGTTCCTCTTGGAAGAACAACTTCCCCAACGAGACATTAAGTTTTTAATTTTAATGTTATTATAGTTAAAACTATATTTTTTTGCAAATAAATTTACTCTATTAGGAATATATTCTTCGGCTTTAATCTTTAACCATTTACTAAATAATAATTCATCACTATCATCAGGATTGTTTGTAAACAATGTTAATTGATTATCATGTAAAATATAATTAAAACTTATATTATTAGTAATATATTTTTTTTGAATGCTAATATTCTCACCTAAATAATAAAAATTGTTATTATTTTTTTCACTTCTGTTAACATTATCTAAAATCCAAGCTCTGTTTTTATTTACAAATAATTTTGCTTCAAAATAAGTACAGTAATAAGGTAAAGAAATATTTACGATACTCTTATTGTTCACTCTGATTTTAATTTTTTTAGAATTTCTTCTTTTTATATAATTACAAATAATTTTTTTATTATTTATTTCTAAAATTTTAGTACGCATATAAGTAATATTAAAAGTTGAATGCTCGAATAATTAAAATTATATTTCTTAATAGAAAATATTAAATATATTGTTATAAATGTGCAAATAGATAAAATAGAAATTATTAAGGATTTTAAAATATTTTTAACTTCCTGCCCAAAATCTGATAAAACTTTTCTTAATCTTACGAGTTTTATTTTTCCAATATCGAAGATTGAAATTATAAATCTTCTATATTCCGATTTTATTAACTCAAAAGATTATTTCTATTGGGAGGTAGAGAATTATAATGTTAAATTTTTATCCGTCTCGCCTTTAATTGAGATTAAAGAATCAGGCGAAGAAAGGCTTATCAACACAGGAAAAAGAATTGATTCGCTTCAAAAAGGATTTTGCTCTAACTGGGCAAAGTATAATAATAAAGATTTTCCCTTAGCAGTTGGAGGAATAAAATTCGCACCTAACCGTAAAAGTACTTCATGGAATGATTTTAGTGATTCCGATTGGTTTATACCAGAGTTCACCTTCTTTAATAAAGAGAATAATCACTTTTTAATTTACAACTTTATTCGTACCGATAATACCGAAAATGATATAAAAAAATTTAGTGCACAACTAAACCTCTTCGATAAGATTAATACTAACAATATTATTCTCGAAAATAGCTTAAAACAAAATGCTGCTATAGAAAGTAACTATAGCAACGAATGGGAAAATATTGTAAATAAAGGCTTGACCAATATTTCAGAAGGTTTACTTTCAAAAGTTGTACTTTCACGAGAACTGAAAGTAGAATTAAATATTAAACCCGACTTAGTACAGTTAATTACTCAACTTAGTAAAAATTATCCCAAGTGTTATGTGTTCTTATATAAAAGAAAAAATTCCTATTTCTTTGGAGCATCCCCGGAAAAACTTGCAAAAATTTCTAACGGAAACATTGAAATAGATGCCCTCGCCGGATCTGTTTCAAGAGGAAAAAATGAACAAGAAGACTATGAGAATGCTCAATTTTTATTAACCAGCCAAAAGAACTTATTTGAACAGCGGGCAGTTGTTAATTTTATTCATAATTTGCTGCAAGATATTTCTGATGAAATAAATTTTAATGACACACCAATAATCAGAAAATTACCTAATATACAACATTTGTGGACAATTATCACCGCCAAATTAAAACATAATATTAAACTCTTTGATGTTTTATTAAAATTACATCCAACTCCGGCAATCTGCGGAGCACCGTGGAAAATTGCAAAAGATTTTATTTTAGAAAATGAACCTCACGAGCGGGGCTTATACACGGGAAACATAGGTTGGTTTAATTTTGACTGCAACGGAGAATTTGCTGTTGGAATAAGATCAGCTTTACTAAAAAAAAATTTACTTTATGCTTATGCCGGCTGCGGAATTGTTTTAGGTTCCGAAGCAAAAGCTGAATTTGATGAATCTGAGATTAAATTAAAACCTATTTTATCACTTTTTACAGAATGAAAAAAATTATAAATCGTAATTTTTATTGGGCCTCATTATTTGTGGAGCAGTTATTTAAACTTGGAATTAAAGATGTTGTTATTTCTCCAGGTTCAAGAAATACTCCGCTTACACTTGCTTTTGCAGAGAGTAAAAAATTTGAACAGCATGTTATAATTGACGAAAGATCGGCAGCTTTTTTTTCACTCGGATTAACGAAACAAAGCAAAATACCAACTGTGGTTGTTACAACATCGGGAACTGCTGTTGCAGAACTTTATCCCGCTATAATTGAAGCATATAAGCAAAGAGTTCCCTTAATAATCTGTACAGCAGATAGACCAAAATATTTACAAAATAGAGGAGCAAATCAAACTATAAATCAACATAATATTTTTTCGAATCACATAAGATTTTTTTCTGATCTTGGTTTGCCAATATTAAGTAGTAAAAATTTAAAGGAATTGTGCCATAAAACTTTAGCAGCCGTAAAGATTGCCACGCAAACAAATCCGGGTCCCGTACATTTAAATTTCCCATTCGAAAAACCATTGGAACCAAAAACATTCTCAGAAAATTACAACGAGCCTTTCAAAAAATTTCTTATTCATGAAAACAAAACTAAAAATTCTTCAAGTTTTAATAAAAAAGATTTTAACAAAGTAAAGGCGGTGCTTCAAAAGAAAAATAGAGTTTTATTTCATCTCGGTTGGGATAATTTTGATGATAGATTTTATAAGTTAATTATTAAGGTATCAAACAAATACAGCATCCCAATTTTTATTGATGGAACAAACAAACTGAGATTTACAAAAAGTAATTCTAAAAACTTGATAACCAATCATAATTTTTTTGTTAAGAAATTATCTCTTTTGCCTGATATAATAGTCCATTTTGGTAATGCACCTACATCAAATAATATGTTAGAATTTTTTAAGAACGTAAGTGCACAAAAAATTATTGTTAATGAATTTGGTGATATTACCGAACCATCTTCTACAAAACGAAATGTTATAAAAATAAATCCTACAATTTTTCTCGAAAGCTTATTGAGCGAAAAAATTCAATTGAATAATTGCAAACAATTTTCTAATGAAATAATTCAAGCAGAAAAAAAATCACAAGCAATAAAAGAAAAATTCATTGCTCATTTACCCTTTGGCAGTGAAATTAGAATTATTACCGAACTATTAAAAGTAATTGGAACTAACAGTAATCTTTTTATCTCTAACAGTCTGCCCATTAGAGATTTTGATAATTACGCTTTCAAAAATAATCTGGACTTAAATATTTTCACAAACAGAGGAAGCAGTGGAATTGATGGAATAATTTCAACAGCGGGAGGAATTGCACAAAAGTCTAAGCGAAAAACTTTTCTAATAGTTGGCGACCTCGCTTTTTATCATAATATAAATGCTCTTGCTGATCTGAGAAACAAACAGATTCCATTAACTATCATTTTGATAAATAATAATGGCGGCTCAATTTTTAATATGCTTCCCGTGGCAGAAGAAAGCGAGATATTTAAAAAATATTTTATAACTTCGCATAATTTAAATTTTAAGAAAATTACCAAAGCATTCGAAATTGATTATGCCTCTCCAAAATCGTGGAAAAGTTTTAAGAAGACTTTTGAAGGAATAAGTTCAAACAATAAGTCGGCTGTAATTGAAATTAAAACCAAGCCCAAAATTTCTATTGAGCAGAGAAAAGAATTATATAAAATATATCTAAACAATTAAAATGAAAATAAAAATTAATGATATTTCGCTTAATGTTTCTTTTAACAAAAATAAATTAAAAAATAAAACCCCTATTCTTTTTTTACACGGATTTACAGGCAGTTTAAATGATTGGTTATTTATAAAAAAAAATCTGCCGGAAAATTTTACCCCCATTTTAATTGATTTAATCGGTCACGGAAAATCTTCATCACCTAAAAATATTGAGAAATATACTTTTGAAAACCAGGTTAAACTTATTAGGGAATTATTAAATACATTAAATTTAAATAAAATTATACTTGTTGGTTATTCAATGGGCGGAAGATTAGCTTTATCATTTGCAGAAAAATATCCCAATCATGTTGAGGCTCTTGTTCTAATCAGCACAGCTTTTGGTATCGAAAAAAAATCTGATAGAGAAGAGCGAGTTAAAAATGATAAAAAATTGAGCGACATGATTAAAAATTCTAAAATAGAAGAATTTATTGAATATTGGATTAACATTCCTCTATTCCAAACTTACAATAATCTAGAAGAAAAGAAGATTAAAAAACTTTTTCAAGAAAAAATAAAAAACAACACAAAAACCGGATTACAAAATAGCCTTCTTGGTTTTAGTACAGGCTTAATGCAAAACTACTATCCAAGACTTGAAGGACTAAAAATTAAAACGTTACTTTTATGCGGAGAATTTGATAAAAAATTCATAACATTAAATCAAAAAGCTGTGAAAAAATTACCAAATGCCAAATTAGAAATAATAAAAGCTGCCGGACACAATCTTTTTTTCGAAAAACCAAAAGATTTTCTTAAATTGTTAAAATTGTTTTTAAAAAATATTTAGAATTATTATGAACTTTAACTGGAAAAAACAGAAAAGCTATCAAGATATCATTTATGAAAAAAATGAAGGCATAGCTAAAATTACAATCAATCGTCCTGAAAAAAGAAACGCCTTTCGTCCTGAAACCGTTCTCGAAATGTATGATGCTTTTATAGATGCAAGAGAAGATTCTGAAATTGGCGTAATTTTACTTACCGGTTATGGACCCGCAAAAGACGGGAAATATGCTTTCTGCTCCGGCGGTGATCAAAAAATTAGAGGAGATAAAGGTTACGTTGGGAAGGACGGCGTGCCAAGACTTAATGTTTTAGATTTGCAAAAACTTATCAGAACAATTCCTAAACCGGTTATTGCATTGGTTGCAGGTTATGCAATCGGCGGTGGACATGTTTTACACGTAGTTTGCGATTTAACAATTGCAGCTGATAATGCAATCTTCGGACAAACAGGACCAAAGGTTGGAAGTTTTGACGGAGGTTTCGGCTCAAGTTATTTGGCAAGAATGGTAGGGCAAAAGAAAGCCAGAGAAATCTGGTATTTGTGTCGCCAATACAATGCTGAAGAAGCGGAAAAAATGGGACTCGTAAATAAAGTTGTTCCCGTAGATAAGTTAGAAGAGGAAGGAATAAATTGGGCTAAGGATATTTTAAATCATAGTCCGCTTGCAATACGTTTGCTAAAATCTGCATTTAATGCCGAGCTGGACGGACAAACCGGAATTCAAGAATTAGCCGGCAATGCAACACTTCTCTACTACATGAGCGAAGAAGCACAAGAAGGAAAGAAAGCTTACAACGAAAAACGTAAACCGGACTTTTCAAAATTTCCGAGGGTTCCTTAAAATTTAATTATGACAGATTCAGTTAAAGCATTAAGCAAATTTGATACTTGGATTTTAGCAAGCAGACCTAAAACTTTACCTGCTGCTTTTGTACCCGTTTTTGTGGGCACTTCCATTGTATCATTCGAAACTAAGGTAAACATTCCTGCGGCAATGGTTGCGTTAATTTGTGCCCTCTTAATTCAAATAGGAACCAATTTTGTAAATGATTTATACGATTATCTTTCCGGAGCCGATACTAAAAAACGTAAAGGACCTTTAAGAGTTCTTGTTTCGGGCTTAATAACAGTTAACGAAATGAAAACCGCTATTGTTCTTGTTTTTTCGGTTACATTTTTTCTCGGTTTGTATCTTGTTTATATTTCAAGTTGGATTACTTTATTAATCGGACTGCTATCAATTTTTGCAGGTATTGCCTATACGGCAGGTCCATATCCTTTAGCTTATAACGGACTTGGTGATGTATTTGTTTTTTTATTTTTCGGTATTGTAGGAACAGTTGGAACTTATTATGTTCAAGTTGTTGAATTTTCTATGTTGGCATTTTGGGCATCTATTCCGGTTGGAGCACTTATCACAAATATTCTTGTAGTTAATAATTATCGAGATATCGAGGAAGATAGAGAAGCAGGCAAAAACACACTCGCTGTAAAAATGGGAAGAAAGTTCACAAGATATCAATACTTAACCTTTATGATAATTTCTTACTTGATTCTATTTGTGGTTTACGTTACATATCATGACAGTTTGTTTGTTTTTCTCCCGCTTTTTTCATTGCCGCTTGCAATAAAATTGATAAGAATGATTTTTAAATACGATGGCGAAAAACTAAATAAAACTCTTGAACTGACTGCCAAATTATCTGCTCTTTACGGGATTCTGTTTGCAGTTGGGTTATTAGTATGAGATTTAAAAGTATTGAATATAAATTATTTAACTTTAAACTTACTTTTCCCTTTTACAATTCTCAAGGTTTAATTGATTCGAAAAATGTTTTGCTTCTTAAAGCGAAAGATGAGAATAACAACATTCATTTTGGAGAAGTTTCTCCGCTATCCGGCTTCAGCAAAGAAAAAATAAACGATTGTGTTAATGAGCTAAATTATTTAATTCAAAATAAATTACTCTTTTGTGATTTATCTGAATTAAAACAGAACTTGCAAAAATTAGTTTCTCTTCCTTCTTTACTTTTTGGAATTGAACAATTGATTTTTAGTAGAGAATTTACGGAACAAAATAATTATTCGAAGCAAAATAAAGTAGTTAATATTAATGCGATTATAGGCTTAAGAGAAAAAGATAGTGTTATTAAAGAACTAGATAATCTATTTAACTTAGGGTTTAGAACTTTCAAAATAAAAATAGGCAGAAAAAATTTTTGTAATGATTTATCTATTTTAAATTCAATTCATAAAAAATACGGTCAATTAATTAAACTCCGTTTAGATAATAATGCCTCATGGAGTTATGAAGAAGCTAAACGAAATATAAAAGAGTTAAATAATTTTAATATTGAGTTTATAGAACAACCGGTAAAGTCTGAGGATGAAATTATTGAACTTGCTGGAAAGAGTAAAATTAATATAGCAGTTGATGAATCCTTAAACAATTATAAAAAAACTAAAAAACTTTTAAAGGAAAATTATATCAATTATTTTATAGTAAAACCAAGTATTCGTATCGGGCTTTTTGATACAATGAAATTAATTGATGAGGCTAATAAACTTAACAAAAATATTATTATATCTTCTGCTTACGAAACAATAATTGGGAAAGCAACACTTTTTTATTTAGCTTCGTTATGTAAACATAATTTTGGACACGGCTTAAATACGGAAGTGCTTGGAAATAATTTTTTTAAGAAGTCAAATAGCTTTAGTAATTATTTTTTTGAAACAGATAATTTAAATTTTAATCATAATCTTACTCCATACTTTTAATGATTTTATCTACAAACACAAAACATTGGTTGATTGAACAAGCTGCATTCCAAAAAAGCAGAACTGCAGTAAAAACTTCTGCAGGAGAATTTTCTTTCAGTAAACTTATAGACTTTTCACTTAGAGCTTCGAACTTCTTAAAAGAGAATAAAATTAAAAAGAACAATAAAGTTGCAATACTTACAAATAATAGCATCGAATTTATAGTTACAATAAACGCTTTATGGTTTATCGGAGCAATTCCGGTTCTAATAAATTATAAAGCTACCGAGAGTGAAATTTCAGAACAAACAGATTATTTAAATATTAAATATTTAATTTCATTCAATAGCACTAACAATATTGAAATTGCCAATATAAAAAAAATAAATTTCACATTAATAACTTTAGCTAAATATACCAATCAATTTGTACCGTTGCCATTCTTGTTAAGAAATAAAGCTGCAATAATGTACACTTCAGGTTCTACAAATAAACCTAAATGTGTTGAGTTCACCTTTAAAAATTTATTTGAAAGCGTTCGACAAATGGATAAAGTTGTTAATCAAACAATCTATGACACATGGCTTGCACTTTTACCGTTTTATCACATCGGAGGATTTTCAATTATTATCCGTTCTCTAATTACTGGAACAAAAATTATAATTCCCAAAACTTCAAAAATTGAAGACATAATTACGGAAGTACGATTAAATCATCCTTCGTTAATATCGGTTGTTCCTATTTTATTTAAAAAGATATTAAACAATATTGAAAAACCTTGGAAGAAATTGCGAGTTGTTTTTGTCGGCGGTGCACCTATACAAAAAAGATTAATTCATAAAGCACTTAAAAACTATTGGCCTATTTATGTTGTTTACGGCTCAACGGAAACCGCTTCAATGATAACAATGTGTTCTCCCGAAAATATAATTAAAAACGGTCTTTCTGCCGGCAGACCTTTTGAAGGAGTTGAAGTTACAATTAACGACAAAAACGGTTTGGTTACTATAACTTCAAATTCAGTTGCAAATGCTTACATCTTGAGTAACGGAAAAAGAAAATCATTAGCCTCAACTTTTAACTCCAATGATTTAGGCAAGATTGACCAAAACAATAATCTGCACATACTTGGCAGAAATGACGACATTATTATTTCCGGAGGAAGAAATATTTCTCTAAAAGAAATCGAAGAGAAACTGTTAAAAAAATTCAAAAGAATAAAGCTTATTGGTGTAAAAGATTTAAAGTGGGAACAAAGCTACATAATAGTTACAGATTTGAAAGAGGAAAAAATTAAAGAAGAGCTAAACTATTTTATACGAAAAAATTTTTCAGGCTACAAACAACCACAAAATATTTTCATAGTTGATAAAATTCCATATAATGAAATGGGAAAACTAAATAAAGAACTTTTAAAAGAAATCATCAATGTTGATTTTCTTTAAGCTTTAACAATAACTCATTGGGGATTTTTGTTTTCTTAAAATTTTTTTTTGATATGACCGTATGAACCGTTTTAATGTTTGCAGCTATCTCATTACTTTTTCTAAAAGTATGAAGAAGTTCAAAAGTTGATTCTGAAATTTTTCCGACTGTAATTTCGCACGAAAGGGTATCTAAAAATTCAACCGGACTTTTGAAATCAGCACTTGAATGAACAATTGGCAAAGCAATTTCATTATCTTGGAAATAATTTTGTTTTAAATTCATACTCTGCAAAAATCTCTCGTAAGAAATATGAGCAATTTTAAAGAACTCTGCAAAAAATAAAATTCCGCCCGGGTCGGTTTCGGAAAATGTAACTTGATAATTTGTACTAAACAAGATTTTCTCACTAAAATTATTTAATTATATTTCAATCCCAAATTAGCATAAATATTTTTAACATCTAAAAAAATATTTGTTGAATTATAAAAATTATTTTTCGATGATAATAGATTATTTCAATTTAAAGTAATGGAAACAAAATAGAAGAATAATTTGTAATAATTCAACGAAAAAAATTATTAAGAACAAGAAAAAATAAACAGTCAATTTCATGATAAAAAAAATTATTTTAATAAACTTACTTTTTAGTACTCTTACTCTTTTTGCTCAGAGTAAAGAAATTAAGAAGACCTATTATTCAAACGGCAAACTGCAATCTGAAGGCGAATACGTTAATGGTAAAAAAGACGGTAAATATAAAGAGTATTATCCCGAAGGCGGTCTTTGGAAAGAATGGAACTTTGTAGGAGGAACCGAAGAAGGTGTTTCCTATTGGTATTTTGATGATGGAACAATCAGTATGATTTGGAATTATGCCAAAGGTAATTTAGATGGCGAAGCAAAATGGTATTACGAAAGCGGTGAACTTTGGTCAACTCCAAATTATGTAAATAATATTCAACAAGGATTTACAACAACTTACTACAGAAGCGGAGCAGTTCAGGGAATTTGGTTATATAAAGACGATAAGTTAAATGGAATATCAAAAATATTTTTTGAAAACGGTGATACTGAAGTAGAGCGCAATTATGTTAACGGAAAGTTAGAAGGAATAAGTAAAGTCTATAACAAATACGGCGGAATTGCACTCGAAGCAAATTACAAAAACGACAAATTAAATGGTAAATCATATTTTTATTATCCCGATAAATCAATAAAAGTAATTGATGAATATAAAGACGGTCAAATTGTAAAAAGAATCCGTTACGATGTTGAAGGCAACTTCGAAAAAAAGGAAGAAGAATTTATTGATTATTACGAAGACGGTTCAAGAAAATCTGAGTTAAAATTTAAAGACGGAATGATTAACGGAATAAATAAATATTATTACATGGGCGGCTTCTTAAAAGCTGTTCTTAATTATAATAATGAAAAATTAGATTCCGTTTGTTCATACTATTATGAAAACGGTATTCTGCAAAAAGAGATTGAATACATAAATGGAGAAAGATACGGTAAATATTTAGAGTATGATTCACTTGGGAATTTAGCCTCAAAGAAAAATTTCTTGCAAGACCAACTAAACGGTAAAGCAATAACTTATTATCCTAACGGAAAAGTTGAAAGTATTGCAAAATATCTTTATGGGAAAAAAGAAGGAAAAGAAATTCATTATTATCAAGACGGAAAGATCAAACAAGAAACTTATTACAGTAAGAATGCAAAGAATGGAATTAAAACCAAATATTTTCCTTCCGGCGAAACCTCCGAGTTTTGCAAATATGCAAATGGAGAATTAGACGGTAAATTTTACGAATATTTTGAAAATGGATTACTAAAACGAGAAGCTGTTTATAAAAACGGTGAACTTGTTTCCGATAAAACCTATGAAAGTTTTGGTGGAAAAAAATAAAGCCTCTCAGGTTTTGATTAAATAGTACTTTATCAGAAGTTATTTTTTTCTCAAACTTTATTTATATCAATTACACAAATATAAATTCTTTTATAAATTATACTTGTTTTATCAAAACGTATCTCTAAGAATAATCCTATGACCTGTGTTTTTTACACCCAAGAATAAGGCTTCAGCTAATTCTTGTCCGCTAATAGCACGGTATTTTTTGAATCTTCCGACCATAAAAGTTTGTAAGGCTGTAACAATATAAGTTCCTATCTTTTCAGCCAAACGATGGTCTTTTCGTTTTCCGTAAATAAGTGACGGTCTATAAATCAATACATTAGGAATATTATATTCTAAAACACTTTGTTCCATTTCGCCTTTGGTACGACTATAAAAAACAGAGCTTTTGGCGTTGGCACCAATAGCTGAAATAACACTAAATGTATTGATTTTATTTTTTTCGGATAATTTTGCCGCTGTAACGGGAATACCGAAATCAATAGCTTTATATAATTTTTTATCAGGTGTTTTAGCTTTGGTTGTTCCTATGCAACAAAATATCTCGTCAGCAATAAAATCATTAGCGCATTGCTCCAAATGTAATACATCACAAACAATCTCTTCTAATTTCGAGTGTTGCTTTCCGGTGGAATTGCGAGTAAAAATTTTTACTTTTTCATAGTCATTGCTATTGAGCAATAGTTTCAATAAATAACTACCGGTCAATCCTGTCGCTCCGAGTATTATGGCTGTTTTCTTTTTCATTGGTTTATTTGTTTCTCTAAAGCCACTTCACGCCAATATAGATACAAAGGCAATGTAAAAGCTATAGCAATTAAAAATGTAAGAGGAATTAAAATCCACCAAAATTTAATTTTTAATCGGATAGCATCGGGAATATAGAAAACAAAAAAAGTGATAACTACGACCGTTAAATCTGCACCCAATGATTGGGCAGAAAAACTACAATTTGCATCTCTAAAAAAATTGAGAAATGACGGATCAATGGCTGTTTGAAAATACTGAATATTATAATACCAAGTATAACAAACTCCCAAAATGCTCAATAATAGATATATGTATTTTCTTTTCATATTGTTTTTATTTATTAAAACATTAGTCCAATTATTTGAATAATTACATAATATTTTTTATAGGTACTAGTCTAAATTTTGAGTTGACCAATCTGCATTTACATAAATTGTTGTTTTCATCCGTTATATTTTATTTCCGTTTAGGTGCCCATTTTTTTGTAATAAAACCTATATTTTGAAGTTTTATACCTAAAATATTATTTGGGGCAACTTCCAACAAATCTTTCTCTGCACTCAATTTCCAACAGTTCGGCTAATCTTAGCTGTTCCCCCAATTAAGTTAATATTACATTAAGTTTAGAAAGTTATTTAATGCTCATAACGTTCAACATTTTGTACAAATGTACTATTTTTTTGTTTAAAAAAGCAAACATTATAATATAATGACTTATAGTAATTTTTTATTTTAATTTTAAAAATATAATGGCTCATTCGGATAAAATTATATGCCTTACGGTTACTTTTCCATTTATTTGTAGCTTATCGTTTTGTTTGAATAAAATAAATTGATTACTCTGAATTACTATCAACTATCTTTTTATATTGAGTTTTTTAAAGTAACTTTCATTATTTTATGTTTATATAATTTCAAGTAGGACGTTTTTTATGAGTATAAAAAAATTAGTATCAGTACCAGCATTAATATTTTTAGTCTTAATTCAATCAATTTTCGCTCAAAGCAAAGATGAACTCTTCAATAAATTTGAATCAAAGTTTTATGAAATAGACGGTTATAAAATAAATATTGAAGTTTTAGGAAAAGGTAATCCTATTGTTTTTATAGCAGGCGGTCCGGGCAATTCCCACGATTACATGCAAGGCAATTTTGGACAATATTACAAAACCAACAAAGTAATTTTTATTGATTTCCTCGGTAGAGGTCTTTCCGATGATGCAAAAGATAAATGGAGTTATTCAATAGAAGGCGATATAGAACTTCTCGAGAAAGTAAGACAAAAACTTAACTTAGATAAAATATCCGTAGTCGGGCATTCTTACGGAACTGTTCCTGCTCAAGGTTACGCAATTAAATATCCTGAACACTTGGATAAATTAGTTCTATTGAACGGATTTCATAGTGGTGAAATGTGGCAGGCAAACTGTGATAGTTACAATCATTACTCTAAAACTCATTTTCCCGAAATATGGAAAAAAGTTGATTCCCTTAGAGCTTTGGGTTACGTTTCAAGTGATCCGGAATTTTCTAAAGTTTACGGCTCATTGCCTGCAAAATATATTTATTATCACAATACTAATCTTCAACAGAATGTTCCGAGTTATAAATTTCGCGGAATGAATACAGATGTTTACTACAGCATTATAGGAAGAGATGCTGATTTCTTCGTAGGAGGTTGTATGATTGACACGGATTTCCGCAGAGAGTTAAAAAATATTAAATCACCAACTTTAATTATTGGAGGAAGATATGATGGTGTTTCAACTCCCGAATACGCGGAACAATATAAAATTTTTATGCCGCAGGCAAAATTTGTAATTTTCGAAAAAAGTGCACATAACCCTTACCTCGAAGAGCCTGAAAAATTTTACAAACTTTTTGAAAACTTTATGGGAATTAAATAGATGAAGAAAACAATATTACTTATTTTAATTTTTACCGGTTTAATATTTTCTCAATCTTATAAAGACCAATTTTATTCTTTCAAAGGTGATTCGTTAATAAACAGAATAGAAACTATAAGCGGACTTGAAATAAGTCAAGACAGTAATAAAATTATAATGTCGGAAAATACATTGGCAGGTTATGTTATCTTTAAACCCGATACATCACTTGAGCCTTTTAACAAAGGACTTCCCTCTTGGAACGGTCATTCACCAAGCGGTAAAAGCAGTTTCAGAGTTTTAATAAGATTTTATAAAAATGGCTGGTCGGTTTGGCTAACTCTCGGTTATTGGAAAAACAATCTTTGGTCTAACTATGGAGCTACTTATTTTAACGATGGCAAAATTAGTATCGATTATGCCGAATTAAATTCTTACTACAGAAAATGGCAGTTTAAAGTTGAGATGAAGAGAACCGCTGTAACCGAACCGTCACCATCAATTCACAGATTAAACTTTTTTGTAAGTGATAGCAGAACAACCGCTAATTTAAACATCAATAATATTGTAAACGATAAACCAAACGAAATTTTTATTGAGACAAAACATTATTATCAATACTCTTTAGACCCAAATATCGGTAAAGATATATGTTCCCCAACATCCGTTGCAATGGCAATTAAAAGTTACGGATTAGATATTGATCCGTTGCAATTTGCAAGAGATAATGAGGATAGGTATTGGGGGATGTTCGGTATTTGGCCTCGTGCAGTTCAAAATGCTTACGAACACGGACTTATTGGCGAGGTAACTAGATACAGAACTTGGAGCGAGGCTTACAACGTATTAAAAAACGGCGGAAGAGTTGTTATGTCGGTTTCCAGACCTCTTTATAAAGGACATTTAATGATGCTCGCCGGTTTTGATAATAGAGGTAATCCACTCGTACACGACCCTGCAAAATCCAATGGTTACAAATATCTCTTTGATAAAAGGGACCTTTCGAAATCGTGGTTTAATAAAGGGGGTATCGCTTATACCTTTTATTTGGATAGCAATAATACAACCGATATTAAATGTGATGACATTCTTGTGTTAAACAATGAGGATTACAAATTTGACATTTATCCTAATCCTTTTAATCCTTCAACAAATATTAGAGTTCAACTTAATAAAGATGAACATACTGAAATAAAGGTCTATAGCCTAACAGGAGAAGAACTCACTACTTTATACAAAGGAGAATTGAGAAAAGGTATTTATAATTTTAATTGGAACGCTTCATCATATTCTTCAGGAATGTATTTGTTCAGAGTAGTTACGGAAAATTATGCTAAAACATTGAAAGCATTCCTGATTAAATAAATTAAATATTAAAAGTGAAAACGCAAAATTATAAAACCAATGCAAAAAAGGATTTTGTTAATTGTATTTGCCTTTGCTGGCATTCCGGGATTTCCAGGTTCAGCAATAGCTGAATCTTGAGAAACATGAGAATTTAAATTAAGTATTGGAATAAAATTTTATTTTTCTAATTAGACAAGCCCCCAATAAACGAAAAGTTTAAAAATATACCAAACTACAATGATATAAACGCAAGAACAGCTTAGCTGCTAAAATCAAATTAACCGAAAGATAAAAATCATAGGTAGTTTACAAATTAATATTTTTGTCCAGTTTATTAATTAAAAAACTGGACATTTTAGTATATTTACAAAAAGCAAAAAACATTGAAAGTAGCAAAATACATAAGGGATACAATAAATAGACTACCTAAAGGGTATGTTTTCACCTATGAGGATTTTGATGTAGGTGTAAAGAAAAAAGAAGCCATTATCAAAGCACTCAATCGTATGGTAGACTCAGGTAAGATTTCAAAACTATCTAAAGGAAAATATTTTAAGCCCGAAAAAACACCTTTTGGAACTATCCAACCTAATCAAGAACAAATTGTTAAAGACTTACTTAATGAAGATGGAAAAACAGTAGGATACCTTACTGGCTTTAGTATATACAATAAACTTGGATTAACAACACAAGTTAGTAACATAATACAAATAGGCAAAAATCAGACTCGCCCTAAATTTAAAAGAGAACGTTATAGCATATCTTTTATCCAACAAAAAAACATCATAACAAAAAAGAATATTCCTCTATTACAAATTTTGGATTCAATTAGGTATATAAAAAAAATACCAGATACAAATATAGAGACATCTTGTTTACGATTTTTGAAAATACTTAAAATGTTAAGTTTGGAAGATAAAAAAGAATTAGTACGATTATCTTTAAAATATCCACCTTCAACAAGAGCTTTAGTGGGAGCGTTACTTGACGAAATACAAGAAAAACGAATAACACTCGGCTTAAAAAAAACACTAAACCCAATCACTAAATACAAAATTTTTAATGTAAATAAAATATTAACAACATCCTCAAACTGGAATATTATATGAAACTTCATACCAACCAAAAATTGTTCCGACAGGCTATCCAATTTACTGCCGACCAAATGCAGATACCTGCAATATACATTGAAAAAGATTATTGGGTAACATATGCTCTCTTCACAATATTCAATCACGAAATTGGAAAAGAAGTAGTTTTTAAGGGTGGAACTGCTTTGGCTAAATGTTATGATATAATTAAAAGATTTTCAGAAGATATAGATTTAATTGTTTTTAGAAGAGAGAAAGAATCAAATAATAAGCTTACAAATAAAATAAAAACAATTAGTAAAGTAATTGAAGACATTCTCCCTGAGATAGAAATACCAGGTTTAACTCATAAAATGGGAATGAATCGAAAAACTGCTCATTCTTATCATAAACAATTTAAAGGTAATTACGGTCAAATTAGAGATACTGTCATAGTGGAAGCAACTTGTCTTGGTTATTTTGAGCCTTATACTAAAAAGAGTATATGTTCATTTGTTGCTCAAATGATGATTGATAATAATCAAGCTGATATGGCTAAAGAAAACGATCTATTACCTTTTGATGTACTTGTTTTAGAACCAACTAGAACCATCTGTGAAAAAATTATGAGTTTGGTTAGATTCTCTTACAGCGAAAATCCGATAGAAAATTTAAGGAATAAAATACGACACATTTACGATTTATATCAACTTCTTTTGGAGGAAGAATTTTGGGACTTCTTTAATTCGAAAGCTTTTGATAATATGTTATTAAAAGTTGCTCAAGATGATGTAATCAGTTTTAAGAATAATAATAAATGGCTAAAAAATCACCCTGTTGATTCATTAATATTTAAATATCCTACAAAAATTTGGAAAAATTTAAAGTCAACATATGAAACTGATTTTAAAAACTTAGTTTATGGCAATTTCCCAAATGAAATGAAATTATTAAAAACATTACTTCTAATTCAAGAAAGGATAGCAACAATTCGCTGGAAGATCAAAATTGAGAATGAATAAAACCAATGCAAAAAAGGATTTTGTTAATTGTATTTGCCCTTGCTATTATTCCGGGATTTAGAAACGGAACTGCAATTATCCGAAACATCTAATTTCATAAACTTTAAACTACTGCACTTTCTTGACCAGAACCCAACCCGAAGATATTTATATCGGCTCTCGGAGCTTCGGTTTTAACTTCGTTAAAGTTACCGATTAAAACTTTGAATTCAGTCATTGAAGGCAGTCTTGTTTGATCACTTATATTATTCAAAAATTTGAGAAGACGATCAGCATCACTTTTTTCATTAGCAACTGTTACTAAGTTTATTTTCCCTCCCCAGTTTAGCTGCAACTGCAAAGTAATTAAAATTGCAAGATGCCAGTTAGGACTTTTATCTCTCAACCAAAGATTTATATCTTTCTGTAAACCAAAAGCTGTTCTTTTATGTTGTCGTAAAATTAATGTACCAAGTTTACTTGAACTTGCATAATGTATTAATTCCATTATTGTGTTATCTTTTTCGTTATCACTACTAAGATTGAGGAATAAAGTATTGGGTCTTAATGCTCCGCCTTGCAATGTCTGTATAACTAATTTAGCTCCATGTAAAAATGTAGTATCTTCTAAGACTGTTGATGTAACCATTAAACTTTCCGATTTTAAAGGAAGTATTGCTTCATCCAAATCTTTTTTAACTATTTCCGTGTCTTCGTCTGTTATAGTAAAAGCATAAATACTACCGGAAGGATATGTTATACTTCTGATGAACAATAGTGAACCAACAGATGCTTGAGGATTTTCAATCGGGATAAGCAAATCAGGCTTCCAAGCAATTTGATGTCGTGGAAATCTTGCTGCAATTCTTGAAGCAACTTCTGCAAGCACAAGAAACATTCCGCCTCTTATATCCCCCCAATCTGATTTTAATCCTCTCTTGGAAAGCCAAATATACAAGCCTATAATTGTGATAATTGCAAGTACACTAAAAACCGGACTAATGAGCATCATCATTAAAAAACTACTGACCGCTCCAAAGAATGGAATAAATCTGGAAATTTTAAAGGTTGGTCTAAAACTAATAATCTTCATACTTTGTTGAATGAATACAACAAGATTTAATGTTCCATAAGTAATTAAGAAAAATAATGTTATTAAAGTTGCAAGAGCATCAAGATCACCGAGCAATAAAGCAAAAATTACTATCCCCGAAGTGAATATTACTGCATTTCTCGGTTCGTTTTTTTTCGTCAATTTTTCAAAAAAGTGTGAGAGCGGAATTGTTTTTTGTTCTGCCAATGCTTGCAAAATTCTCGGTGCACCAACTAAACTGCCAAGTGCAGATGAAAAAGTTGCCGCCAAAATTCCCATAATAACTATTGGACTCCAAAAAGCATATTCAACAATAAACATTTGGTTAGCTCTTAATTCTTCGGCAGGTACAAAATTGGATGCGAAAAAAACCATGGCAATATAAATTATAAGAGTAAAAGCAATTGCCCACATTGTTCCTTGCGGTATTGATTTCCTTGGATTTTTAAGATCGCCCGACATATTTGCACCTGCCATAATTCCCGTTACTGCAGGAAAAAAGATAGCGAAAACTTTCCAAAAATCTGCATCTTCAAAATTACCAATTAACTGAACAGCTTGAACCGGTTCAGAATCAGTTAAAAAAAATGAAACTATTGATAAAATAATAATTGTAAAAATTATATATTGAATTCTTATTGCATATTTTGCACCGATTAACGAAATGGTTATAAGTACAGCCGCAGTAATCATAGAAACTAAAATGGGATTATGCTCAGGAAAAATCATTAACCAACCTTCGGTGTAACCGATTATGTATAAAGCCCCGGAAAGAGATTGCGAAACATAAAACGGAATACCGATGCTGCCGCCTGCTTCTAACCCGAGTGATTTGGAAATGATTGAGTAAGGTCCGCCTGCTCCGATTTTAATATTTGTAGTTATTGAAGACATTGATAAGCCCGTACAAATAGTAACCGATTTTGCCATAAGAATAATCAATATCGCACCAAGTACACCGGCATTGCCAACAACCCAGCCCAATCTAAGGTACATAATTATACCAAGTATTGTTAGCACATCGGGAGTAAATACTCCTCCAAAAGTACCAAATTTATGATGAGTTTCTTTATTAGATTTTGAATTTGCTGTTTTATTAAAAATATTTTTCATAAGCTGAATAAACTGATTTTTACTGAATATTTAATTTCTAGTTTTCTTGTGAATCATTCAAAATAAATTCTATTCTTTCCGAATTACCATCAATATTTGACCTTGGCTGAATTT
>PDPT01000071.1 GCA_002746605.1 Ignavibacteriota bacterium | reverse complement strand
ACGTACAGTGGATGTGCATATCACCCGACTTCGTAAAAAATTGGGAAAATACGGCCATGCTATTGTTAACAGAATAGGTCATGGTTATTTGTTTGAATTATAGGACACAAAAATACGGTTTTTACTAACAGATTGTATTGATAAAAAGTGTATTTTTGTAAATGTAGCAATTAAAATTTTGACGCACTGCGTCATGAATTAACATGGACTCACTATCAAATGCTCATATGTAAAAACAAAGATGCAAGAGGCTTTTATATGAGTGAGTGTATTGAAAGCGGTTGGAGCTCTAGGCAATTGCAAAGATAAATAACGTCGTTTGCTTATGAACTTGCAACACCAAACATATGATTATTTTATATATTTAACAATAGTTCTTGGATATCGTTTTCCTACAAAAAACAATAATTAACTAAAAAATGGAAATACTTAAAAGTGAAGAGTATAAAAGTTGGATTAGTGGATTAAAGAACAAAATCCAAACAGCTCAAATTAAAGCATCACTGTCTGTAAACAGTGAAATGTTAAATTTGTATTGGGAGATTGGTAAAAGCATTTCAGAAAAACTCTCTTTTGCAAACTGGGGAACAAAAGTTGTAGATAATGTCTCAAAAGAATTACAACAAACTTTTCCTGATTTGAATGGGTTCTCAAGACGGAATTTGTTGTTTATGCGACAATGGTTTGAGTTTTATCAATCATCAGATTTTAAGCAAGTTGAAATTATGAAACAACTTGTTTCACAATTTCATATTATTGAAAATCCAATAACAGATATTCATAGAATTTTAAGTTTAATTCCTTGGGGACACAATATTGCAATTATTCAAAAGAACAAGAATATTGAAGATGCTCTATTTTATGTAGCCAAGACAATTGAAAACAATTGGTCGAGAACAGTTTTAGTACATCAAATTGAAAGTGGATTATGCGAAAGACAAGGAAAAGCAATAACAAATTTCAAATTGACATTACCCAAAGCACAATCTGAATTAGCCAATGAAACATTAAAAGACCCCTATAAATTTGGATTTCTCAGTTTTACAGAAAAAATGTTAGAACTCGATATTGAAAAACAGTTGATACAACATATAACTCAATTTTTACTTGAATTAGGAACTGGTTTTGCATTTGTAGGGAGGCAATATATGTTAAAAGCAGGCAACAAAGAATACAAATTAGACTTGCTTTTTTACCATATCCATTTACGTTGTTTTGTTGTAATTGAATTAAAATCAAAAGATTTTAAACCCGAATATACAGGAAAAATGAGTTTGTATTTATCAATAGTGGATGATTTATTGCGAAAAGAAAACGACAATCCAACAATTGGTATTTTACTTTGTAAATCTAAAGACAAAATTGAGGCAGAATATGCACTTCGTGGAATTTCACAACCAATTGGAATTGCAGAATATCAATTAAGCAAAGCCATTCCTAAAGATTTGAAACCACAACTACCAACAATTGAAGATATTGAAAATGAGTTAAATAAGTAAAAAAATATGTAATAAAAAAAAACTGTAATTACTAATGTAAAAAAGTTTTTTAACTGTTCATAGCATTCTCCAAACCCCATGAAAATATCTTATAAATATCGTCTTTTCAGTTATTTTGTATTCATATTTGTATTGTTTGCCATATCAGTGATAAT
>PDPT01000019.1 GCA_002746605.1 Ignavibacteriota bacterium | reverse complement strand
TGTTAGGTAAAGAGAACATTTAAGTTTATTACAATGAAACATAGGTTATTCCATAAAAAATTAAATGACTGAAGAAATTCTAAACAGATTATTCTTTAATAGCAAGTTTTTATTTTAAAAATATTTTTTTCACTCATCAGCGGCATTTCAAGAGAATCGGGGAGAAAGTAAACCAGTATTTCATTTTCTAATAAAAAGATCTTTTCCATAGTGTTTTTGTGCCCAATGATTATTACAAATACTTAGTACAAAGATAATGAGCAAACTATTTTTTATATATTTCATTGTTTTATCCTAAGATTAAAAATGCCAAGAGAAAGCTATTCCCAAAGGAATTGCTCCGAATGCTTTCCACTTTGCTTCACCAATATATCCATTCTCTTCGAGTTCTTTCTTTGATGCAAACCTATATTCATACATATTTTGGAAGTATTGATGTTTGGTTTTTGCATATTTATATGCCGAATAAGTATAACCGGTACTAATGCTTAAAGTTAGTTTCCTAAATAAGTTGAGTGAGTAAATTAGTGTTACCCCTATTGCTCTTGTTTGAAATGCTGCTAATGAAAGTCCGACTGGTAAATCCTCATCGTAACCAATACCTTCATGATACATTCCATTAATTGCTATTTCGATGTTGCTTTTTGGAGTAAGTTCTTTAATATAAGAACCTCCTGTAATTCCAATAAGTCCTCCATTACTAAAAATTCCAACACCACCATTAAGATAATAAGTTGATTTTTCTAAATTAAGAATAACTTTATGAACTCCAACCATTATGTAAGATAGAGCAAGATTTAAGTAATAAGAATCTTTATTCTCGGTTTTATAATCGAAGTTTAATTCACCAAGAACATTTTGGAGACCGGGAAGATTATAAGTTAATGAAAACCTGCTATTATTGTATGCAAAAGAAGCATTGTGTAAGTTGAGAATTATTATGTTGTTATCAACACGATTTAAGTTAGTAATTTTTTCATCTTGTGCAGATAAAAAATTTGTGAAAAGAGTTATTGCAAATATTACTGTTAAGATTTTTTTAAAGTTGCTCATTTTATTCACCTATGTAAGAATAAATTTGTGTTTTAACTAAGTAACAGTTTTCGATTTTGTTAAAAGAATTACTTTTATTTTATTAAGTTTTTTTCTTACTTGTATTTTTATCTATTTAATACTTTAAGGTACATTATATAAAAAAAATATATATAAATTCAACAAGAATATTTAGATATTAAAGCAACATAATTTTTGTTTTTTGAACAAATCAGCAACTATATTTTACTTATCGTACTTACATTTTCCCCGGAACTCTTTAACTAATTGTAAAAATTTTTCTCTATTAAAGTTATGTTTTTGTATCTTTATAAAATAAAAATCAATAATAATAAATGAGGAGATTTCATGAGTAAAATACCGGGATTCAAAGCGTACGATATTCGGGGTAAAGTTCCAAGCGAATTAAATGAAGAACTTGCCTATAAGGTTGGAAGAACTTTTGTAAAACAGCAAAATGCAAAAAAAGTTTTAATAGGAAGAGATGTTAGGGAATCATCACCAAGTATTTCCAAAGCACTTGCAAACGGATTAACTGATGCGGGTTGTGATGTTATTGATCTCGGACTTTGCGGTACGGAAATGATTTATTTCGGTACTCCTCATCTTAATGCAGATGGCGGCGTGATGATCACTGCAAGCCACAATCCACCGGAATACAATGGATTAAAATTTGTAAAAAAAGGTTCAAAACCTATGGGGTATAATTCCGGTTTAGATGAAATTGAAAAGATGATTTTGAATGACGACTTAGGAGATATTGCTGCTGCAAAGGGTAAGGTTATCGAAATGGATATAATGAAAGATTTTATTGAAAACTTAAAGCAATTTTATGATGCGGATAAAATCAATAATTTCAAAGTTGTGGTAAATGCAGGTAATGGTTGTGTGGGTCCGGCTCTCGATGCTCTAGAAAATGATTTACCAATTGAAATGATTAAAGTTTTTCACGAACCTGATTCATCGTTTCCTAACGGAGTTCCAAATCCTTTGCTTCCCGAAAATAGACAGCCAACTGTAGATGCAATGAAAAAGCATAATGCGGATTTGGGTGTTGCCTGGGATGGCGATTACGACCGTTGTTTCTTTTTTGATGAAAAGGGAAATTTTATTGAAGGATATTATATTGTTGGTCTTCTTGCAAAATCATTGCTCAAGAAATTTCCGAATGAAAAAATTGTTCACGATCCAAGATTAATTTGGAATACTCTTGAAGTTGTTGAAAAAGCTGAAGGAATTGCCGTAGAATCTCAAAGCGGACATGCTTATATAAAACAAAAAATGCGGGAAGTAAACTCTATTTACGGCGGCGAAATGTCGGCACATCATTACTTTAGAGATAATTATTATTCCGATAGCGGACTTATTCCTTTTTTACTTATTTTGGAATTGATGACAGTGGAAAACAAAACTTTATCGGAATTAGTTGATGAAATGATTGATAACTACCCTTGTTCAGGTGAAATTAATTCAAGAATAGAAAATCCAAAAGCAAAATTGGATGAATTAAAGAAAAAATATTCCGATGGGAAATTAGATGAAGTGGATGGTGTAAGTATTGCTTATGAAAATTGGAGATTTAATGTAAGAATGAGTAACACAGAGCCATTACTCAGATTAAATGTTGAAACTAAAGGTGATAAGGATTTACTAAAAGAAAAAACCGAAGAAGTTTTAAGCTTTATTAAAAATTAGTACTTAAAAAATATAAAATTAAACTTCTGAATAATATAAATGCAAGCTATAAGTTAGATATTTTATTATTCGGAAGTTTTATATTAAACTACTTGCATATTAAAAAGTTTGGAGTAAACAATGGAAGGGAATAAAAAACCTATTGATGTTAATAAACTGCTAAAAAATAAACTGAAAGCGGTTAGTATTGGTGATTTGGAAACGGCAATCTCCGAGGCAGTATCAAAAATTGTAGGTGAAGATTATAAATGTGCAATCAATGATGTTAAGTATAGCCTTTTTAGCGGAGCCGATTTTCACCTTAAAGTTGAATTATCATATAATCCCGAAGATTGATTTAATATAGATGAAGACATTTTATCAATTAGTTTGGTTTTAAAGATTATTTAAATTATTTTTTCGCTTAAATTATAATAATTCAACAAATATAAATTCCGGAATGAGTGATTATATTAAAAAACCTTTAGAGAATAGTAACTGGCATCCTTCAGACGGCGATTACGTAAGTAAATCTATTTTAAAAGAAGAAATTACCTTTCGAAAGAAGCAAAAAAGGAAAAAATTTATTATTTCGGTTCTTGCAATTACTCATATTTTATTGCTTCTTCTAATAACTCTCTATTATTAATTCCCTTAGGTTTTTACAATAACAAACTTGTTTTTACTTTTTAAATTATATTTTTTTAATTTTAAATTAAATCATATAATTTTACTATATCAAAATAACTTTTACAGAGGATAATATTTTATTAGATATACTTTTACTGCTTATTTCAATGATTGGTTTGTGGGGCGGAGCTGAATGGATTGTAACTTCGGCAACCAAAATAGCTAAAAAGTTCGGAGTTTCTGAACTGATAATCGGATTAACAATTGTAGCAGTTGCAACTTCTGCACCTGAGTTTGCAGTAACAATTTCAGCAGCAATAAAAGGAGAAGATTCTATTTCCGTAGGGAATGTTATTGGCTCTAATATTTTTAACTTAGGAACAATACTTGGTTTTATTGCTTTTTTAACTCCACTCAAAATTTCAAAAACTCTTTTAAAACGAGAAGGATTTCTTTTACTCGGTACGGGATTTCTATTAGTAATTTTTTTCTACGACCTTTATTTATCCTTTATCGAAGGAATACTTCTTGTTTCAACATTAATTATTTACATTATTGTTTTAATAAAACAGCGAAAAGATATAGACGGTCTTGAGGAAGAAATACCGGAAGGTGAATTAACTTTTTGGGATATTCCTAAATTTATTTTCGGTGTTGCAATAATAATTTTTAGTGCCAACGTTCTTGTTGAATCAGCATCTAATATTGCACGATTTTTCGGTGTGTCCGATTGGCTGATAGGAATTACAATTGTTGCTGCCGGAACTTCAATGCCTGAGTTTGCCACATCAGTTGTTGCTCTTAAGAAAAAGCAACACGGAATTTCTGCAGGGAATTTAATAGGCAGCGATTTATTTAATATGCTTGGCGTGCTTGGTGTTGCAACAATCATAGAGCCTCTGCAATTAGTGCAAGAAGAGTATCTCAGCTTAATTTTACTTGCTGTTACTTTAATAATTCTTATTATTGTAATGCGAACCGGATGGAAAATTTCAAAATGGGAAGGAGCACTTTTATTTTGTATAGCTATTTTTCGTTGGGGTTACGATTTTATATTTTAAAAGTCCGTTATTAAATTCTTCCCTCATACATCAAATCTGATATTTCGATATTTGCTTCTTGATACTAACTATCAAAAAAAAATATTAAATTTAATGATTGAAAAAATAAGAGAAAATATTGGCATTTTACTTTGTTTCTGATTTGCATTTTGGTTTATTAGAACCCGAAAAAGAAAAACAGCGTGAACAGTTGTTTGTTGATTTTCTTAAATTTATTAATAAAAAATCTGATAAATTATTCATTTTGGGTGATTTATTTGATTATTGGTTCGAATACAAAAGAGTTATTCAAAAAGGATATTTTAGAACTTTTACAGCTTTGCAAGAGTTAGCCGAAAACAATACTGAAATACACTATCTTATTGGTAATCATGACTTTATGCACAGAGATTTTTTTGAAAAAGAAATTGGTGTAAAGCTGTATGAAAATCCAATCAATATTGAATTAGAAGGAAAAAAATTCTTTTTAGGACACGGAGATGGTTTAGTTGCTAATGATTTGGGGTACAAAATTCTAAAGAAAATTTTAAGGAACAAAAAATTACAACAATTGTATTCACTATTTCATCCTGATTTTGGTATTTGGATGGCGAGTTCCTCAAGTAAAAAAAGCAGAGATTATACAACCGAAAAATCTTATGGCGAAACAGACGGTCTTTTTGAAGCCGCTAAGAAAAAAATAGATGAAGGTTTTGATTATGTAATCTTTGGGCACTCGCATATTAGAAAAACAGCTGAATACAAAAATGGGAAATACATCAATCTCGGTACTTGGTTAGATAAACCTTGTTACGGAATTTTTGAAAACAATAAATTTGAGATTATTGACTGGAATTATAAATGACGGAAAAAAATTTTGGAAAAGGAGAAGGACAAAAAACTTCGCCTAAAATAAAGAAAAAAATTAAACTTAAAACAATTTTATGGTCAGTACTGGGGGTGGTTCTTTTGCTAATTATAATTGGCGGATATTTACTTTTTAACCACATAGTTTCCGGACTTCCCTCACTTGAAGAATTGGAGAATCCCAAACAGAGCCTTGCTACAAATGTTTTTAGTGATAATGGTGAATTAATCGGACAATATTTTCGTGAAAATAGATTGGAAATAGATATTGACAGCATTCCACCTTACATAATTGATGCTTTGGTAGCAACCGAAGATAGAAAATTTTATGACCATTGGGGTGTTGATCTCGAACGTTTTGTAAAAGCAATGGTTAAAACAATCTTTTTGGACAGAAAAGAAGGGGCAAGCACTATTACTCAACAACTTTCCAAAAATTTATACGAGTTTAAAGTAGCAAGAGAAAACCTTTTTCAAACCGGTGTTAGAAAGGTAAGGGAATGGTTTACCGCTGTTCAAATTGAAAAAACTTATACAAAGAAAGAGATACTGCAAATGTATTTGAATAATTCTTACTTTGGTAATAGAGCTTATGGAATTGAAATGGCAGCAAGACATTATTTTAGTAAGAGTGCTAAAGACTTAAAACTTGAA
This sequence comes from Ignavibacteriota bacterium, assembly GCA_002746605.1. Taxonomy (GTDB): domain Bacteria; phylum Bacteroidota; class Ignavibacteria; order Ignavibacteriales; family Melioribacteraceae. Next base: position 32,066 of record PDPT01000019.1, on the reverse strand, counting down.
GAAGCGGCTGTTTTTATTGCTTTGCTTAAATCTTCGGTCTATTACAGTCCAATTAGAAATCCGGAAAATGCTTTAAGAAGAAGAAATCTTGTTCTTTATAATATGAAGCAAGTTGGTTTTCTAAGTGAAGAAAATTATCAAAAATTAAAATTGCTGCCGATTGAGCTGTCATCTCTAGAATCCAATAGTGGTGTGCAAAGCGAAAAAGCAGCTTCGTTTGTTGAATATATAAGAAGACAATTAGAAGATATGTCTGAAGAATACGGATTTAATTTATACGAAGACGGATTGAAAGTTTACACTACCTTAAATGTTAAAATGCAAGAGATAGCTAATAAAGTTACTTCGGAACATTTAACTGAATATCAAAAACTTTTCGACAAAAGGTGGAGCTGGTCTCGAAATAGAGATTTGTTAAAAGAATATCTAAGGAAAAAAATATCAAGAGATCCACTTTATTTGAATGCCGACAAAAATTCTAAAAAAGCGGTTTACGATAGTCTTAAAAATGATAAAGCTTATGTTGATTCCGCAAAGAAAAGAATACAAACAATAGAAGTTGGCTTTGTATGTCTTGATGTGGCAAGTGGCGAAATTAAGGCAATGGTAGGGGGGCGTAACCAAAAATTTAATTATGGATTAAATCATGTAACGCAAGCACGAAGGCAGCCCGGTTCGGCTTTCAAACCGATTGTATATATAACCGCATTGGAAAACGGACTTTATCCTGCTTATCCTATCTTAAATCAAGAGTTTGAATACGGAGACGAAAACTGGAATCCGCATAACTTTGATCACAGCACCGGCGGATTTCTAACACTGCGAGATGGAATAAGGGATTCTTACAATTTGATAAGTGCAAGATTAATAATTGAAGGGCATGCTCAGCTCTTTCAAATAGGACAAATTGCCGAAAGATTAGGAATAAAAACTAAATTAAATTTGGTTCCTTCAATTGCCCTCGGAACTTCCGAAGTTACACCTTTGGAATTAACCTCGGTTTATGCAACTATCGCAAACAAAGGTATTTATAACGAACCGATCGGGATAACAAGAATTGAAGATAAAAACGGAATTATTTTAATGCAGGCTGTTCCTAATTCTGAAGAAGCATTAAGCGAAGAAACAACATTTCTTATTACGAATATGTTAGAAACCGTAATGAATGAAGGTACCGGTTTGCGAACAAGAGCAATACATCAGTTTTATAGACCTGCTGCAGGTAAAACGGGTACCACTCAAGAATTTGGCGATGCTTGGTTTATGGGTTTTACTCCGCAGTTTGCAGCCGGAGTTTGGGTTGGTTTTGATGATAGAAGAGTTTCCTTTACCGGTAACTACGGACAAGGAGCAAAAGCAGCTAACCCTATTTGGTCTAATTTTATGAGAGAAGTATACGATAGCTTGGAAATTCCCGAAGAATCTTTTAACTTGCCTGAAAGTGGAAATATTGTTTCAGTTAAATTTTGTAAAGAATCAATTTATGAATTTGGTAATCCTAGATTATACTCGCAGGATTGTTCTTCAGGCGAAATTGCCGATTTTATAAACATTAAAGATATTCCGATAAGTTATGATTCAGAGCGAGATAGTAGAGCACTCTTATTTACAAAATTTCATAAATCCGATACTCTATCGCATCAAGCTATAGAAATTACAGAAGAAGAGGAAATGGAAGAATAAGTAATTCGTAAAATTGCCCGGATGGCGGAATTGGTAGACGCGCTAAGTTCAGGTCTTAGTAGGTTTAACCTGTGCAGGTTCAAGTCCTGTTCCGGGTACAAAAATCATAAATAAAAGGTATTAACCTTAAAGTAATCCTTGATGGAGCAAGTTGCTATGAATTAAATGGTATTTCTTGTCCAGCTGAAGCTGAAATTGAAGGAAAATTAAATGAAAAAAACTAAAAGTGTAAGTTTGGAAGAAGGATATATTTTTGCACTTCAATTTGTTAAAAAGCATTACGAAAATTTTCCTGTAATTTCTCTTTTTCTTAAAAAGGAATTAAGAAAACATACGGCAGTTATTTATCAATTTGCTAGACAAGCTGATGATATTGCAGATGAAGGAAATCTGTCTGATAAAGCAAGACTACTTAAATTAAACGAGTACGAGAATCAATTAACAAAAGCCCTTGCTGATGATGTTGACGAAATATTTTGGATGGCATTAATTAATACTATAAAGCAGAAAAATTTATCTACAGATAATTTTTATGATTTGCTCAGAGCATTCAAACAAGATATTTCGAAAAACAGATATAAAGATTATGATGAACTTTTGGATTATTGTAAATTTAGTGCTAATCCTGTTGGTAGAATAATTCTTGAATTAAACGGAATAAACAATTATGAAGCTTATTATCATTCAAATCAGATATGTACGGCTTTACAAATTACAAATTTTTTGCAAGATGTAAGTGTTGATATTGAAAAGGGAAGAATCTATCTTCCTTTGGAAGAAATGAAAAACTTTTATGTGGAAGAAGAAGATCTCAGAAAAAAGAAATTTAATGTTCAGTTTAAAAAATTGATGGAGTTTCAAGTAAATAGAACAAGACAACTATTTATTGAAGGAAGAAAAATCTTAAAATTTTTGCCTTTTAGATTGAAGCTGCAAATTATTACAACAATAAAAGGCGGCGAAGAAATCCTAAATCTAATTGAAGAAAATAACTATAATGTTTTGGATGCAAGACCAAAATTAAAAAAAAGCGACGTAATAAAATTATTCAAAGATACAGTTTTAAAAGGGAGCTAAAAAATAGAAACAGCCAAAGAAATATCAAAAAAGAGTAAAAGCAGCTTTTATTATACCTTTATGCTGCTTCCTGAAAAGAAACAGAAAGCTATGAATGCAATTTATGCCTTTTGCAGAAAAACTGATGATATTGTTGATAGTGAGCATGAATCTAAATTTGTGAAGCAAGAAAAATTAGATAAATGGAGAGATAATTTTGAAAAAGCACTTAAAGGAAAATCTGAGTATCCAAACCTTAATGAATTAAACTATTATATAAAAGAATTTAATATACCGACCGAACCTTTTTTCGATTTAATTGAAGCAATGGAAATAGACCTTAATAAAAATAGATATTCTACCTTTGATGAACTGAAAGTGTATTGTTACAAAGCCGCTTCAACAGTTGGTTTAATGACAATTCCCATACTCGGATATAAAAATGCCAAAACAAAAGATTACGCAATTAATCTTGGAATTGCTTTACAGCTAACAAATATAATTAGAGATGTGAAAACAGATGCTTTAATAAACAGAGTTTACATTCCGCAAGAAGACTTACAAAAGTTTAACTATTCCGAGCAAGAAATATTTGCAAATACTTATAATCAAAATTTTATAGATTTAATGCAATATCAAGCTCAACGAGCAAGGGAATTTTATAAAATTGCTAACGAAAATGTAAGCAAAGAAGATAAAGCAAATTTATTTACTGCTAAGGCAATGGAATATATATATATTAGACTTCTCGATAAAATAGAAGAAGAAAAATATAATGTTTATCAGCATAAAATTAAAGTTTCTTTTTTGAATAAAATTTTGATATCGTTGCTTGTTTGGTTTAAGTATAAAGTAATTTGAGAATGAAAAAATGTATTGTCGTGGGTGGTGGTTTAGCCGGAATTTCGGCATCGGTTTATCTCAAAAATCTAGGTTATGATATTGAATTACTTGAAGCTTCTCCAAAACTTGGCGGCAGAACTTATTCATTTTTTCATAATAAAACCAAAACTGAAGTTGATAATGGTCAACACTTGATGATTGGGGCTTACGAGGAAACCATAGCTTTATTAAAAATAATTCATGCCCAAAATATTCCTGAATATCAAAAGTACTTAAATGTTGCTTTCTTAGATAAATACAAAAAAAAGTATTACCTAAATGCAAAAAATAAAATTTATCCGTTTAATCTTTTAAGAGCAATTTTAAATTATAAAAGATTAAACTTAAAAGAAAAAATCTCCGTCATTAAATTTTTGTTAAAAAATTTTTTATCTAAGAAAGATTTAACAAATAAAACAGTAAGCAATCTATTATTGGAAAATAATCAATCGGAGAATGTAATTAAATCTCTTTGGGAACTTATTGGTGTTGGAGCATTGAACACAAAGTTGGAAAAAGCTTCGGCAGAGATTTTTTCTATTTTACTAAATAGAATATTTTTTTCGGGTAACAAAGCATCAACTTTTGTTTTTACTTCTAAACCTCTCAACAAATTGTTTGTTGAGCCTGTCAAAAGATATTTCAAAGAAAATAATATTAAACTCTCACTTTCAGAAAGAGTAAATAAAATTGAAATTCATAATAATAAAGTTTCAATAATTAAAACTAATAGAAGAATTATTACTGATTTTGATAAAATTATTTTTGCAGTTCCTGCTTTTGCTATAAAAAAAATTGTCTCTAATCAAAAAATATTGCCTGATGATATCCTAAATTTGGAAGCATCACCAATAATTACAATTCACATTTGGACTGATAAGAAACTGTTTAATGAAAGGGTGATAGGATTTATAGATTCTCAAATAGATTGGATATTTAATAATGTAAGTCATTATTCAGTTATAATCAGTGCGGCGGATAATCTGCTGAAAAAAAATAACAATGAAATTATTGGTATAGTAAAATCCGAATTAAATCAATTCCTTTTGAATTTTAAAGATGTTAAAATTTTAAATTTTTTAATTATAAAAGAAAAAAGAGCAGCTCATTTATCAACCCCAAAAAATGAAAAACTTAGAAAAGAAATTGAAAGCAAAATTGAAAATCTTTTTTTTGCAGGCGATTGGATAAATACCGGATTACCTTCAACAATAGAAAGTGCAATTTTAAGCGGTAGATTACTTAAAAAGAGAATAGAAGAAGAATACTCATTTACTTGAAAAATTTTTTCAAAAACCAAAACTAACTGAGGAAACAATAAAAAAATGGAAAAAGATAAACTTATGATATTTTTTTTCAATTCAGTTTGCAGTTTTTATGAATTTAATCATATAAAATATTATATTGTTGAATAATTGAAATCAAAAAAAAAATCATAATTGTTTTAAAAAATTAAAAAGGAGGTTCCAATGTCTAACCTTAAAGAGAAGTTATATCATAAAATTGAGGAATGGAGACCGCGTACCAACAGATTAGCTAAAGAGTACGGTAATGTAGTTGTAGGAAATGTAACCATAGCCCAGATTATAGGAGGTATGCGCGGCGTTAAATCTTTAACAACTGATATTTCATACTTAGATCCAATGGAAGGTATTAGATTTAGAGGCTTCACAATTCCCGAAGTTTTGGAAAAACTGCCAAAAGCAGCAAATGGGGAAATGCCTTATGTAGAAGGTTTTTTCTATCTCCTTTTAACCGGAGAAATTCCAACCGAAGATGAAGTAAATGATGTAGCGGAAGAATTTAATCAAAGAAAAATGGTACCGGAATATGTTTTTGATGTTTTAAGAGCAATGCCAAAAGAATCGCACCCAATGGCTATGTTTTCTGCAGCAATTGTTGCAATGCAAAAAGAATCGGTTTTTGTAAAAAGATATAATGAAGGAATGAGTAAATTCGATTACTGGGATCCTACTTACGAAGATGCCTTAAACCTTCTTGCAAAATTACCGCAAGTTGCTGCTTTTATTTATCGGCATAAATATAAAAACGGTGATATCATAGCTCCCGATCCTAAGCTCGATATGGGAGGAAACTTTGCTCATATGATGGGAATTGATAAACCTTACGATGATGTTGCAAGACTTTATTTTATAATCCACAGCGATCACGAAAGCGGTAATGTTAGTGCACATACTGGACACCTTGTTGCAAGTACTTTATCCGATATGTATTATTCAATCTCTGCAATGTTAACCGGATTAGCCGGACCTCTACACGGTTTAGCTAATCAAGAAGTATTAAGATGGATTCAAGGTGTTATGGAGCAAATGGGTGGTAAAGTTCCTACTGAGGAACAAATGAAAAAATTTGTTTGGAGTACATTAAATTCCGGACAGGTAATACCCGGTTTTGGTCATGCCGTATTAAGAAAAACAGATCCGAGATACCAAGCTCAAAGAGAATTCTGCCTTAAACATTTACCTAACGATCCTATCTTTGAGTATGTAAATGTACTTTACAAAGTTGTGCCTTCTATATTACAACAGCATGGAAAAGCTAAGAATCCTTGGCCTAATGTTGATGCTCAATCAGGTGTAATACAATGGCATTACGGATTGAAAGAATATGATTATTATACCGTTCTTTTTGGCGTAGGAAGAGCACTTGGAGTTTGTGCAAATATTATTTGGGATAGAGGATTAGGTTATTCTCTTGAAAGACCAAAATCTTTAACAACTGATATGTTAGAAGAAATAGCAGGAATTAAAGAGTAGAGGGTTTTAAGTGTTTTCGAATATTTAGTTTTATGGGATGTGTAAATATGCATCCCTTTTATTTTTAAACAAAATCTATTATGGAATATGTCTAATTTAGAAATAATAAGTGTATTAAAAGAAAAATTTAATTCAGGTAAATCTGCTTTAACTCAAGATGAGTTAAATGATCTAATTTCGGAGACAGCAGATTTTATATCAAACATAGATGTTGAATATTTAACTAAAAGTAGTAACGAGGAAATAGAAAAAATCTGTGAACTTTTTGAAGCAATCGTAATTGGAGAGTTCCGAAAATTATTGATGAGCAGGGTTGCCGAAAAAGACTTCTTAAAATTCGGAGAAAATTTATTTGAATCTGTTAAAACAAATCCGGATAAATTACTTGTCCGCATAGTTGAATTATATCTTAATTTTTTAAGAACAAGTGAATTTTTGGATAAGATTACATATGATAAAGAGTGGACAAAAGTAATTGAAAATTTAATTGAAGCCGCTGATTTTAATACACGAAAATTATTTAAACAAAGAGTTGCGGAGTATGGTAAAAAAGTTCTGTTCAATACAATTGCAGGTGATAAAGTTACTCCTTACTCTTGGAATGATATAGACGAAATTATTAAGCAATATTCGAAATCATTATTTGCTCTGATTGGAGAGTTTAGTGATAAACCTAGAATTGCTTTTCTAACGGAAAACAGTTTGAATATGGTTTTGCTTGATTTAGCATGCTTAAATACCGGAATTGTAAATGTGATGATTCCTGCAAATTCTGTAAGTCAGCATATTTCTTATATCCTGCAACAAAGTAAGTGCGATTTTATAATTGTATCAAACGAAAAACAGCTTGTAAAATTAAAAGCTATCAAAAATGAAATTAAGGAAATTAAAAAAGGTATTTTGCTTGAAGGTAATAGTGTGGAAGATTGGATAATTTCATTAGATGAGTTTAAAGAACTTGGAAAAAATAAAGAATTAAAATATCAAACATTAAATGTTAATAACCCCGCTGCAATAATGTATACCTCAGGAACAACGGGAGAACCCAAAGGAATAATTTTTACTCAAAAAAATATTCTTTTCAAAAGATTTTGCAGAGCAATAGCATTACCGAAAATTAATGATGAAGATAGTTTTCTATCATATCTTCCGTTGTATCATACATTTGGCAGATGGTTAGAGCTTATGGGGGCAATATTTTGGGGTGCTAAATATTCGTTTATGGAAAATCCCTCTGCCGAAACAATGATTGCCAATATGAAGTTGGTTAAACCTTCTATCTTTATTAGCATTCCTAAAAAGTGGATGCAGCTATACGAAAATATTTCATCTTGCGTTGATATTGAATTTGACAGCGAAGAGCAAATAAAAGAATATCTTAAAAAAATAACAGGAGGTAACTTAAGATGGGGACTATCGGCTGCAGGATATTTGCCTTCCGATATTTTTGAATTTTTTCAGAAATTTGGTGTTGAACTTATGAGCGGTTTTGGTATGACAGAAGCAACCGGTGGGATTACCATGACACCGCCTCTGAAATATATTCCTAACTCCTTAGGCAAAGCTTTGCCCGGAATTGAAATTAAGCTTGCTGAAGATGGCGAATTATTAATAAAAGGTGGTTATGTAACTCCGGGATATTTTGACCAATCATCTGATGATATTTTTGATAAAGAAGGTTGGTTTGCTACAGGCGATATTATGAAAATGGACTCTAACGGATTTATTGAAATCATTGATAGAAAAAAAGAAATATATAAAAATATAAAAGGGGAGACCATTGCCCCGCAAAGAATAGAAAACCTCTTCAGAGATTTTGAAGCTATTAAACAAGTTTTTGTAGTTGGTGATCATCGTCCTTTTAATACTGTATTAATTTATCCTGATATCACAAGCACTTTAATCCAAAATATGGATGAAGAAGGGAAACGAGAATATTATTCCAATGTTATTGTAACAATAAATAAATTTCTTGCTCCATTTGAAAGAATAGTAGATTTCACTTTTATCAACAGAGCATTTTCCGCTGAAAAAGGTGAACTCACTCCTAAGAACACATTCAAAAGAAGAAATATCGAGGAAAACTTTTCAGAAATTATTGAGAAGTTATATCAAAAAGATTATTACTCTTTATTTCTGCAACAAGTGGAAATTAAAATTCCTAATTGGTTTTTAAGAGAAAGAGGATGCTTAAGTGGAGATATAAAATTAGAAGATTCAAACTTAATTATTCCAAAATTAAATAAAAAATTGGCAATTCAGAAAACAGATAATAAAATATATAGAATAGGAGATTATTTATATAAGATAAATAAACCTCAAATTGATTTGCACGAATTTTTAATCAATCCTATTTATTGGCTCGGTAATAATGAACTGTTTACTTTTACCGATGAAGCGGTCTTGCAATGGTACAGACAAAATTCCGAAGAAAAATCAATAAAATACATCCACAGATTTTCAAGCTCTTATGATTTAACAAAAATAAGAAAAGAATTATACAAAAGACAAATTGCCGGTGAGAAATCGCTTTACGGACTTCATCTCGCTTTGGTTTTAATCCAATCCGATAATTCGGAAATAAATATTCTCGGATTTAATTATTTAGAATCATTTTTAAAAGACGAAGTTTTGGAAATCTTTAAAATTGGAATTTATTTCCTTAACAAACCTTTTATTGCAACAAGTATCAAAGTACAAAAAAAATTATTACTTTTAGCAATTGACAATTCTGATTCTTTAAACTTTAAGGAACTGATTGACAAATATTTAAAGATTGGTCCTAAACTTTTTGATGATATAATTCTTAATGAAATTGTTAATAATAAAAAATGTTTGCAATGTTTTGAAATATTTGATGAATTACTTAATGAAAAAATTCAATTGAGATATCAAAATGAAAATTTAACTGAAACGGTTATTCCAATTCTTTTGGATTTACTTTCAAGATTCGGAACAAGATATCCTACAAAATATGAAGAAATCAGACGAAAATTAGTAAATGTGCAGCTTGTTGATAATTGGCAGGAACTTTCTGATCTTGCTCAAGAATTTAGAACCAAAATGAGAGTCGGATTCAGAAAATGGTTAGGCCAAAATGAATCTGTTGCTGTTGATATAGAAACTGGTGATGAGTATGGCTGGAATGATGTTTTGATTTTTGAAGAAGACATAACGGAGCAAGAAAGAAAATATTTATTTAAAGCGATATCGCAAACTTCGCTTTTAAGAGAAGCTGCTTTCCTATTTTCAAAAGGAAATATTATCAGACTTAGCAATATTTTACCGAGAGGTGTTTGGGTAAGTAAAATTTCGGAGCGAGAAAAATATTTAGTTTATCGTGTCACAATACAAACGAGGCATCAAGGACCGTTTTATATTATGCTTCATCAAAACAAAACTTCCACTTATGAAGAAGTCTCTGCCGAAATTAATTGGCTTATTCTGGCGGGTTCTCGATATTTTATTGCTGAACTTGTGGAAGATTTTGGAGGATATTGGTCTAACCACAAAATCTGGACACAAAAATATTTATCAGGTTTAACAGTTGAACAACTTTTCAGCAGAGATATAAAACAAGGTCGCAAAGATTCTGAAGAAAAATACATGTTGCTCTGGCCCTTTTTCATTTGGAATGCGGCTGCAGCTTATATAAATTTTTGGAGATTAACTTCGGGTAAAATGCAAATTACTAATCCCACGCCTGAAAATTTCATTATTCCTTCACATGACTATCAGTTAGGTACCAGATTTGTTTCTTTATCCGAAAGAACTGAATTTACTTCATTCATGGAATTATTGTATAATTTCTACGAAAAATTTATTGTGCCTTTAGAAGAAAAATATCCTTTCCTAAAAAAAGTTCCTGCGTGGAAATATATCTTCCCCGGCTTAATAAATGCCGAGGGGGAAAATGAAGGAACAGAGATTTTAAATTGTTTTTTAATCGAACTCTCTAAAAGTAATGTTTCCGATAAAGAAAAAATAATAAATGAATTAAAAAAACTTTTGGTAAATATCAAAGAAAAAGGTTACATCCCGAAACAACTCTTTTTTGCAATTAAACGATTTTTAAGATGGAATAAATTAAATAAAAGTGCTTCTATTAACGCACAAGCACAGATGCTAATGGAATTATACGATACTTACAATTTAGCAGAATTAGAAAATGTATATCCCGAAACAAGAACACGATTCTATTTGGAAACTGTACTTAGAGATTCAGAGAAAAGTTTTAAGGAAATAATAAATTCACTCTGCAAGCAGCAGCATAATAAAAGAATTAATAAAGATGAATTCTTAAATGAAGTTTCAAGAATACAAAACGAATTCCAGCTAAATAAAAAAGAAGTCTTCTTCTTAACAAGATTAAGTTATCCACATCTCAAACCATTCGATTCAGCTTCGTTTGTGAGACCAAATGCAGAAGGAGAACAATCTGCTAATCTTGTTGTTCATGTTGAAGATATCGATGGAAATCCGTTTTATATCAGAAAGCCGATTTTACCAAAAGAAATATCAAAACTTTATCAACTCTTTCTTGATACAAATTTGCAAGTGAGTTTTAAACCCAAACATAATTTTTTAATTGCAATCTCTAATAGAGGCTCAATAATAGGCGGATTATTTTATTCTTATTCCGATGAAGAAGTTGTGCATATGGAAAAAATTGTTGTTTCCAACAGAATTAGAAGGCGGGGAGTGAGTGAACTTCTGATGAACGAATTTTTTAACAGAATGAAAGATGAAGGATTTCAATATGTAACAACGGGCTTTTTCCGTCCTGAATATTTCTATAGGTTCGGATTCAAAATAGAAAAAAGATATTCAGGATTAGTAAAAAAATTGGACTAGCCTTTGTAAAAACCAGAAGTTTGCAAAGGAAAGATTTTTATTTTTAGTAATTTAAGAACTTTATTCCTTTGAGTAATACATATTATAAATTATTAAATACTTTTTGTTTTTGCTGTTTCTATGTTTGCAAAGCTTTCTTATTTTTTCGGTGAATTATCAAGTGCGTAAATCGCAAAAGAGCCTAACCAATGCCCGCCTTCATAACTATCACCGACTAAATTTGGTAAAGAATATTTCACATGTTCATTTGCAATTTTTATTAGATGATTGTATTCAGCATATTGATTTGCTAAACCGTATAAAACCCAAGCTCTGCTGAAATTAAGTCCGTCTAAGTGGACGAGATGCCCGTCTTTTCTATCAGAAACTTCTCCAACTTTTAATTCAAAATCTTTAGATTTAATATGCGGAACAAAATTTTCGAGCCAGTTATTAAATTCTTCCTTATTCAATATTCTACGCATTAAGTCAATTTCCTCCAAGCAAGGCGATAAAAAATCAAAACCACCGGGTTCCCAGCTTAACGGACAATTAGAATCGTTCATGTAAAATTCTTTAGCTCTTAATTCTATAGCTCTCTTTAAATTTTTATGCTTAGTTGTATTGGCATAATCCCAAGCAAAAGCTAACCCGAAAGCAGTATTACCATGCTCTCCAATTCTGAGGGGATAATTAAGTTTTGGCAAAAAATCCATATAATTTTTAACAATCAAATCGGTTAAAGGCTTAAGATTTTTACTTAACTCTTTTGCTAAAGGGGCATTCCAAGTGTAGAGTTCTTCGGCAAGTTTAAGTAACCAAGCCCAACCGTAAGTTCTTTCAAAAGATTTGTTGTGTTCGCCTTCAAAATATTTAACTTCTGTTCTAATATTTTGAGCGGTTAAACTTTCTTTTAATTTGGAACGAATTAAATCAGCTTTTTCTAACTTTGGAAAATCTTTTAACAGTTTAACTAAAGACCAATGTCCGTGGACTGCTGAATGCCAATCAAAGCAACCGTAAAAGGCGGGATGTAATTTATGTGGTTCCGCAAGGTCTTTTTCGCTTCCCAAAGTTTGTCCTAATTTATTGGGATATTCTTCTTGCATACAAGCTAAGGGTAACTCGGCAAGAGTGTTTGCTTCTTTTAGTGTTAGCTTTATTACCGAATTATCTTTTGAATCCGAAGTACTCAATTTATCTTTTACGGTATTTGGATTTTTGTCTTTTTTATTGTTACAGCCAATTACTAAAAGTAAAATAATTAATATAAAATAAATACTATTTGATTTTTTCATTAAGTCATCCTTTAGTTCTAAGAAGCTTATTATAATTTATCATATTCTTCATGTTTAACATTTGGTATTTTAGATAACAGTTCTTTTAACAATTTTAAGTAATTACTGTTTTCTATTTTAACATTTGCAAAACTACGAATAAAAAATGAAAGTGTGGACGAAATAGAAAACTTTTTCAAGCTTACTACTCTACCTACATTATTTATACACTTATGTTACCTGTAGGCGGTATGCTTAGTTGAAGAATAAATTTTTTTGTAATTAACTAAAGATGTATTAGATTTATTTCATCATTCTTTCTATGAGCAATAAGTTAAAATTAAATTTTTTTTCTATTTTAGATAATGTTTCATTACATTTCCATGTTTTGCCAAAAAGGACTAAATTTTCAATCCAATTATTGATTGTTTTTTGCCAATAACAAAAATTCTCTTTTCTACAAAAGCTAATAAAACACATTCATTTAAACCCTTGCCGTGTTTCTCTGTTTTATATCTCTCGATTCCGCCATTATTTTTATTACCAATAACATATTCTTTTGCTCTATCTTTTGTTATTTCTTAGACTTTTAGTTCACGCTCTGAATTTTATCAAATCAAATTTATATTGACAATAGCTTTTGCATTGGTATTTGTCAATTTTTGAGTGAACTTTAAGTATTTTTTAAGCTTATAAGCTATAGCAGAAAGATGCATAACCTTATTGGCTTGCTTGATCTCTATAGTGTTTATTTTTCGTAATCCCATAAATTGAGTTAAAGTGCCCAAAACGGGTTCTACTGTACTATGCCGTAGTTATTGTTCAGTTTTGACAAAAGTTTAGATCCAAAACCTCACTAAGCCTGCGATAGAAATTATCTTTAGGTACTCTTTGAGCCAATAGAAAAATTTAATATTATTATGTTTTCATCTTTTCCATAATTTCTCAAACGTTTTAGCAAAGCAGTCTCCGTAAGCAAAATTGTAGTACCGTCTCCCCAATTGGTCAACAGCAATATCTAGATCCAACAATAGTTTTTTTGAGCCCACATAGCTGTGAAGCTCATCCAGTTCCATTATTTCAATAGGTTCTTCAGACTTAAGGTAAGGAAACTCTTTTTCCCCATTTTTTTATCTAATTATAAACTGTTACATAGTTAACATCTATAATTCTTCCTATTGCTCAGAAGCCTAAGCTTCCCAAATACATTGATAAAGCTAATTTCTTCTTCTCTATTGGTTTTTTGTTGAACGATGAGTTACTGAATAGTGATAATTACACTTTTTACATAAATATCTTTATCTTCCGAAGACTTTACCATCTTTACAAGAAGATGTACTTTTACATTTTGGACATTCCATTGTTTTTTTTCTAAAAGTATAAGAAAGTTATATATTTTTAACAATCTCTAAACTACTTATCACATTCAATTTAGTAAAAAATTTTAATCCATTTTGGCAGCTTTCTTCGTAAAAAAAAATCTCCACAGATTTTTTATCTTCTTCAGGTATCCCGTTTTCTTTAATAATTTAATTAAAAAATTATTTATTCCTATTGATGAACGGGTGATACACTTAGAAATTTTTGCTTTGAATGTAGAACCATAAATATTTAGGGATGCTTCATCAAAATAATTATTCCCATATACCTTTTTATGTTCAGCGTCTCCGTAACCAAAATGGAAAATATTAATTTTATTTTCTACACAAATTTCTTTCACTCTTCTTAATAAATAAGATCCCGGCGATAACTTTGAATAATCGGAATTATAAGAAGTAACAAAATCATAAAAAATGTCTTTGAAAACTACACCTTGATAATAAGCCAATGGAATATTATCTGCAAACAAAATATATGCTCTTAAATAATTTCCTTCTGCCATTGCCGTAAGTGAGTTCTTCCAAAATTCATTATTAATAATTCCTATACCAAGTAAATAGTGATAATTTTTTTTACTTATTTCTTCAGCTTTTTCTATAAATTCATTTACTTCGTTTTTATTTTTATATTCCTTAATCTCTACTTTATCAAAACTGTTTACTAGTTTTCTGTCTTTTCTTCTGAAAGTTTGCCTCGTAACAGAACTGTTATAATCTTTTGCCAGACCGGTTTCTTTATCCCGAATTTCAGCAAACCATTCCACACTTTTTGTAGTAAGAACGCTATTTGAACTTGAATTTATTAAGAAATGTTTATACAAGTAATTCTGAGATGAAAAATGGTTAGCTCTAATCAGATCAAACTTTTTTTCACTAAGCAATTTTTCTAAATAACCAATTAAATACTTTTGATATTTTTCGTGTTCAAGAACAACAAAACCCCCAATCTCAATATTTAATATTCTTAATTTTAATGTTTTAAATTTTGCGTATCCAATTTTGGATTGCAATTTATCAGATAAAGTCCAACCGATAATTATTCCTACAGGCTTGTTATCTTCCTCAAAAAAAACTATATACGGTTTTGCATTACCGGCTCTTGTAGTAAAGAGTCTTCTATAAAAATCGGGTTCAAGATAAACAGTTTTTGTGTTAGTGACATTTAATAGTTTAACCCAACTTTTCTCAATTAAATCTATATTTTTTAAACTTTCAATTAAAGTAATTTCCATAAGATATGTAATTTTCGACTTATTAATTATTCAACATAATTAATATCAATATTTTTTTAATAAAAATCTTTTTAATACTCTTTAGGTTAACTTAAATATAAGTATAACCGAATTGATAATTAGATTATTAGTTTCACCAATAAGTAAATATAAGAAATTTTTATAAAAATATTCAGTCAGATAAATGGGTTTAATTTTAGGTATTTATTTGTATGAGATAAAGAATAGATTTTTAGTAACCGGCAGATTTTTTAATAAGATTTTGTTTCCACAAAGCTTTTATCTCATAAAAAAAATCAAAATATCTTAATTTTTCAAAAAATTCTGCACATGTATGAATTAAAAAATTATCAATTTTTGATGATAGAAAAGCTAAATTGCCTTTTCCGTAAACTCTAATGGACGCTTCTTCTAAAAATTCCGTCCCACATCTTTGCTTATAAATTGCATCTCCATATCCATAGTCAATTGCTTGAATTCCTTTATCTGCTAGTTTATCAATAAGCTGATACCTTAGATATTCACCCGGCGAATAATTCTTATATTGAAAATTGAAGCCTGTGGCAAATAGAAATAATGTTTTTTCATACAAAGCTCCCATACAATAAGCAACCGGAGTTCCTTTAACATAAAGCATATAAGCTCTAAAATAATTTCCTTCAGCTAGATTTGTTAAAGCTTTTTTCCAATATTCATTGTTTTTAACTCCTACATCAATTAGAAATTGATAACTATTTTTTGTTATAAGTTCGGCTTCTTTAATAAATTTATCAATCTCACTTTCATTTTTAATAATCTTGATTTCCACATCGTTATCAAAACTACTTAGAAATTTTTTCCCTTTTCTATTTAGTTTTTTCATCGTTCTTTTGCTGTGTATTTGATTTTTTTCACCTGTATCTTTATTTATTAAGATTGTTTTCCAATTAACACTTTTTCTGTAAACTAACTTTTTATTTAAAGCATTTTCATCAAAGAGTTTTTTCCATATTTTATTTTGTGAAGATAAATGATTGAAAGAGAATAATTGAATTTCTTTCTTTTGCATTTTCGACTTTAAATAATTACAGACAATATTTTGTGTTTCTTCTCTACCGTCTGTAATTATACCGTTGTTCTCAATTTCATAACATACTAATGGAGGTGATTTTAATTTAAAATATCCTACCCAGCAGGTTGTAATGTAATTAGGATTTATCCAGCCGATTATAATAGCTATGGCATTATTATTCTTCTTAAAAAGTACTATGTGTGGTTTTGAATTATCTGTTGCTCGAGTTGCAAACATTTTGCTGAAAAAATCGGGGTCAGCATAAATATTTCCCGAATCGTAGTCTTTCTTCAGCTTAATCCAATCTTCTTTTATTAAATCAAAATCATCAAATGAATTAATTTTTCGGATTGTAATATTATTTTCTTTACTCATAATTTATTATACTTTTATATTACTTATAAATATTTTGCCATTTGATAATTTATTTATGTTATTGTACTATTTTCAATTATCTTATAATAAAATACTTATGAAGAACCTTTATTTAAAAATTTATTAAAAGTTTTTATATTCAGTACTTAACTCTTAATATCTTTATTATATTTTTTTCATAGCGTATAAGATCGTAGATATTTTAATTCCATTTATAATAATTTATATAATTTTTGTTAATGCAATAAGTTGAATTTATTTTATTTTTGCGTGATGGCTATCACAACATAGAATGAATTTAGGGGAGATGAATTGAAAAGTCTCCAAACATTCGTTATTTGTTGGGAGACTTGTTAAATATGAGCTTATAATTTTTCTACAATAATTTTTGTGATTCTTTCAGCAGCTTTGCCATCCCAAAGTTCAGGGATACTTCCTTTTTTGATTTTCCCGCTAAGAACTTCGAGTGCAGCTATTTTTGCTTTTTCCAAGTCGGTACCAAGTAATTGATTTGTACCAACTTCAACTGTAATCGGTCTTTCGGTAGAAGTTCTTAATGTAATACACTGAACTCCCAAGAAAGTAGATTCTTCTTGAATGCCCCCGCTATCTGTTAGAATTAACTCAGCATTACTTGTAAGAGCAAGAAAATCAAGATACCCAATCGGCTCTGTAAGAATGATATTTTCATCTAATTTATTTGATAAATTAAATTTACTTAGATTATTTTTTGTTCTAGGATGAATTGGAAATAGTGCTTTTCTTTTTTCAGCAATAGAGTTTAATAAATCAATTAATTTAATAAGTTGTTCTTCACTATCAACGTTGCTGGGTCTGTGCAATGTTATTAAAACATATTTCCCTTTTTTAATTCCGTATTGTTCATGAATTTTTGAGCCGGCTACTTTTGGCTTAAAGTAAACCAAGCTATCAATCATTACATGTCCGGTAAAGAAAACTTTATTTTCGGCAACACCTTCTTTCTTTAGATTTTCTAACCCGCTTTTTTCAGTAACAAAAAGCATATCAGAAATTGCATCGGTTAAAACTCTGTTTACCTCTTCGGGCATAAGTCTATCGCCGCTACGCAAGCCAGCTTCAACATGCACAACTTTAATGTGTAATTTAGATGCAGTTAAACTACAGGCAATTGTAGAATTTACGTCACCGACAACAATAATTAAATCGGGTTTTTCTTCGAGTAGAATTTTTTCAAATTTAATCATTACGTTAGCAGTTTGTTCAGCGTGACTACCGCTTCCTACACCAAGATAAAAATCAGGCTGAGGCAGTTCTAATTCTTCAAAAAATACTTTAGACATTTTTTCATCGTAATGCTGCCCTGTATGACAAATTAAATGTTGAACTTTATCGGAATATTTTTGGAAAGCTCTGTGAATTGGAGCAATTTTCATAAAATTTGGTCGTGCACCAACAACTGAAATAATTTTTTTCATTTTTTACTCGATTTTTTATAAAGCCGGAGTAGACAAACTCCGGCTAAATTTGAAATGTATTTAAGATTTTTTAATATGTTCTGCTTTTACACCGTTCTTTTCAAAAGCATTTCTTGTATCAAGAATTAATTTTGAATTATCGGCAATAAATTGATAATCATAATCTGAATGATCTGTACTGAGAATAACCAAATCATATGCTTTAAGATTTTCTTCCGTTAACTCAACCGATTCCATTGTGTAATCGTATTTTCTCATTTTATAAAGTTTTGGAACGTAAGGATCATTAAAATCAACTTCAGCACCTTCTCTTTCCAATAATTCAATCAATCTTAAAGACGGTGATTCTCGCATATCATCAATATCTTTTTTGTAAGCCGCACCAAGCAATAAAACTTTTGAACCGTTTAGTGCTTTCTTTTCATTATTCAAAAACTTTGCAGCATTATCAACAACGTAGTAAGGCATAAATGTATTTATCTCGCCGGCAAGTTCAATAAATCTTGTATTTACTTCAAACTCTCTGGCTTTCCAAGTTAAATAGAAAGGATCGATTGGAATACAGTGCCCTCCAAGTCCGGGACCTGGATAAAATGCGTTATACCCGAATGGTTTTGTTGAAGCTGCAGTAATAACTTCCCATACATCTATTCCCATCCTATCAAAAACCATTTTAAGTTCGTTTACCAAAGCAATATTTACCGAACGATAAATATTTTCTACTAATTTAGTTGCTTCGGCAACTTTTGGTGCTGAAACGGGAACTGTTTTTACAATTACATTATTATAAAGTTCTGTTGCTATTTTAACACATTTTTCGGTTACACCGCCAACAACTTTAGGAATTGTAGAGGTATTGAAATCAGGATTATTAGGATCTTCTCTTTCGGGAGAAAATGCAAGATAAAAATCTTCACCAACTTTGAATTCTTCATTACTCACACCTTGAGTAACAGGTGCTTTCTCAAATAACGGCTGAAGGATTTCTTCCGTTGTACCTGGATATGTTGTTGATTCAAGAGTAACCAACTGTCCCTTTCTTAGATATTTAGATATTGTTTTGGCTGTATTAACAACATAAGACATATCGGGTTCCCTATGTTTATTAAGCGGCGTTGGAACACAAATAATAATTGCATCAACCTCAGGAAGTTTATCAAATTTACTTACAGCGGTAAATTTACCTGAATCAACGGCTTTTTTTATTTTTTCTTCAGGAATATGTTTAATATAGCTTTTGCCTTCCATAAGTAAAGGAATTTTTTTCTCATCAACATCAAAACCTATTACATCAAATCCTTTAAACGCAAATTCCAAACCGAGTGGTAAGCCTACATAACCAAGACCGATAATACCTACTTTGGCAGTTTTATTTTTAATCTTATCTAAAAAATCCATTAATCACCTTTTTATTTTATATATTTTCAATATTTAATATAATATCACAATAAAAAATTATGACATAAACAATAATCGAAATTATGCCCAATGAATTAAGTTTAATTCAAATTTATTTTGTAATAATTCATGTTTAGGTAAAACTCTTAAGGTATAACCGAATTTACCAGTATTGTTGCATTTAATTTTACCTGAAAATTTATGAACTCCAGTATCTTTGTTTGTTTCTTGGTAGTTCATAACAACATAACTATTTGCATTGGAATTAAATCTATCATCAACTTTACCGTAATAAATTTGTACTTCTACATCTTTAGGAGATAGTTTCCCCAAATCAATTTCAGTTATTAATTTGTATGTAGAGTCAACCTTTATTTCCGTGTTTTCATCTTCCTCAGTTATACTTACAAACTTAATATCTTTCCAGTTTTTTGTTATGATCGACTTCCAATTAGAGAATGTCTTAGCTTCACTCCATTCATTTTCGGAAATAAATTTTCTTCTTTCCAAAGATTTCATGTAATATTTGTCGGAGTATTGTGCCACCATTCTTCCAGTATTAAATACAGGTCCTAGGTTTTTCATAGAGTCTTTCATCATTCTGATCCATTTTCTAGGAAGTTTACCTTCGCCACGATCATAAAAAGTTGTGATAATCTCTTTTTCGAGAGTTTCATAAATTAAGCTTGATTCAACTTCATCTTGGTAATCTAAATTTTTATAATCTTCTCCGTTACCGATTTTCCATCCATATTCTCTTTGGTAAGCTTCGTCCCACCAGCCGTCAAGAATACTAAAGTTTAATCCGCCGTTTGCTATTACTTTCATACCGCTTGTACCGCTTGCTTCGTATGGTCTTCTCGGATTATTCAACCAAACATCACAACCTTCAACCATATATCTTGCAATGTTCATATCATAGTTTTCCAAGAAAACTATTTTTTTTCTGAATTCCGGATCTTTCGATATAGAAACAATTTCTTGAATCAATTTTTTTCCTTCTTCATCTTGCGGATGTGCTTTACCGGCAATAATAAATTGTACGGGGGTTTCGGGATTGCTGATTAAAAGTAACAGTCTTTCAATATCTTTTAAGAATAGGTTGGCTCTTTTGTATGTTGCAAATCTTCTTGCAAAACCAATTGTTAGTGCATAAGGGTTTAAGGCCTCTTTGGCATGATCTATTTCTAATGCAGATGCACCGCGAGCAATCAGTTGTTGTTTTAATCTTTTCCTTGCAAATGAAACCAAACGGATTCTTCTTTTTTCATGTGTGTTCCAAAGTTCTTCGTCCGGAATTTCTTCTACAGCGTTCCATATTTCTTGTCCGGAGGTATCCGATGCAAATTCATCACCTAAATATCTCACCAGCAATTCTGCCATATCTGTAGATATATGAGACTTAGTATGGATTCCGTTTGTAATATAATCAATAGGAATTTCATTGAATGGAATATTCGGGAAACCATTCACCCACATTTTCCTGGATACTTCGCCGTGTAATTTACTTACTCCATTTACCATTCCCGCCATATTCATAGCGAGATGCGCCATATTAAAATTAGGTGCCGGTTTATCTTTTGTTAAAGTTCCGAGTTGGTAAAACTCTTTATCCCTTATTTTTAATTCTTCTCTGTAATATTTGCCGAAATATTTTTCAACTAATTCGTTACTAAAAACATCTATTCCGGCAGGAACCGGAGTATGTGTAGTAAAAACATTTGAAAAGATTCCTATATCTTTAGCTTGTTTGAAAGTTAATCCTTTTTGAATAAGCAATCTTATTCGTTCCAATGCCAAAAATGCAGAATGTCCTTCATTCATGTGGCAAACACGAGGTTTTATGTTTAGTTTGTGCAGTGCTCTAATACCACCTATTCCAAGAATTATTTCTTGTTGAATTCTGGTTTCCTTATCACCGCCGTAAAGTACTCGTGTTATTTTTTTATCTTCTTCAGAATTTTCAGATACGTTTGTATCCAATAAGTATAAAGGTACACGACCAACTTGTATTTTCCAGATTTGAAAATAAACTTCTCTACCAGGAAATGTTAAGGATATTTTTATTGCTTTGTTATCTTCATCTTTTACCAAAGTCATAGGTAAATTATGAAAATCAGAAATTTGATATTGTTCTTGCTGCCAACCTTCAGCATTGAGATATTGTTGAAAATAGCCTTCTTTGTAGCAGAGACCAATTCCAACCAGAGGAATCCCTAAATCACTTGCTGATTTGAGATGATCGCCGGCAAGAACTCCAAGACCTCCAGAATAAATTTGTAAACATTCCGTTAAACCGAACTCTGCAGAAAAGTAAGCTATAAATGGCTTTTCGGCATGTTCATATTTTTTCTCAAACCAAGTTGTATCTTCCAAGTAGATATTTAATTGTAAGTACACTCTATTCATGTGGGATACAAAACCATCGTCATCTGCTATTTCGTTTAGTTTTTCTTGTTCTATTTTTCCCAGCATCATAACAGGATTGTGACTTGTACTTTCCCATAAATCTCTGTCTAACCGCCAAAACAATTCATGTGCATCTTGGTTCCAAGTCCAGAAAAGATTATAAGCTATTTCTCTTAATGGTTCTAATTTTTTAGGTAAAGATGGTATAACACTAAAATTACCAATAAAGTTTATCATCGTAACTCCATATTTATGTCTTATTAAATTATTAACTTAGCTAACAAATTATAAAAAATGTATATTCTAATTCTCAAAATAATTGATTATTAAAAAATAACAAAATCAAAATTTAATCATAATAATTTTCTAAAATGGAACTTTTTTTAGTTGTAATTTTTTCTTACTTAATTGGTTCGCTGCCAACAGCATATCTTACAGTAAAATCTTTTATAAAAAAGGATATTACAAAAGAAGGTTCGGGTAATGTTGGAACTTACAATACTTTTGATGTAACAAAATCAAAAGAAATTGCTGCTTTGGTTTTAATAATTGATTTGCTAAAAGGATTGTTTCCCGTAATAATAACAAAATATTTATTCGGATTAAATTTTCAACACACCGTTTTATCATTGGTTTTTGCAGTAATTGGTCATTGCTTTTCAATTTGGTTAAAATTTAAAGGAGGCAGAGGACTTGCCACGGCTGCGGGCGGATTGTTACTACTTTCTCCTTTTGTATTATTCGAGTGGTTATTAATTTGGTTTATAAGTTACAAGATAAAAAAAGATATTGTTTGGGCAAATATTTTTACATCAGTTATCGTTTTTTTTAGTATTATAATAATTCCCGATTTCTTTAATAATTTTACCTTTCCAAAAGCAGTAAACAAATTTATTTTTAGTTTTTATTTATCTTTACTGTTACTAATAATTTTAATTAAACATCGGCAGCCTTTCATAGAGTTGATACAAATACAAAGAGAAAAAAATGAATAAACTCAAAACAATACTTCTAACATCATTCATAACGTTACTTGTAGTTTCCGTATTATTTGCATTTTTTTATTACAGAAATGATAATACAGCAAATCAAGAAGATTTAATATCAGACAAAGATACAAACAATACTAAAGTTGTTGAACAAAGTTCAATTATGCCTGTAAGCCAACGGAATAAAATAAATCAAGACATTAACTTTTCCAGAAAAAATATAATTACTGCAACCGTTAAAAATGTTAGTCCTGCTGTTGTTGGAATTAATGTTACCGAAACAAGATACTACAGAGATCAACTAAGTATGGATCCTTTTTGGAGACATTTTTTTGGGGATAGAATTTATCCTCAAGAAGTTAAAAGCCTCGGTTCGGGTGCAATAATTTCACCTGACGGGTATATTTTAACAAACGATCACGTAGCAGGTAACGCATCTAAAATAATTGTTACTATGACAAATGGAACACGCTACGATGCCGAACTTGTTGGCAGTGATCTTGCTTCGGATATTTGCCTGTTAAAAATAAAAGCTAAAAAAGCTTTACCGCATTTAAGCTTTGGTAATTCAGATGATATCCTTATTGGTGAGTGGGCAATTGCTCTCGGTAATCCTTTCGGACTTTTTGAACTAAATGATAAACCAACTGTAACAGTTGGAGTTGTTAGTGCTTTAGGAATGAACTTGGGGGTAATCAGAGAAAGATACTATCTAAACATGATTCAAACGGATGCTTCAATTAATACGGGAAATAGCGGCGGACCTTTGGTTAACAGTGTTGGTGAAATGATTGGAATGAATACAATAATTTGGTCGGAAGGTGCAGGAAGTGTAGGCGTTGGTTTTGCAATTCCAATAAACACAATAAAAAATATTGTTACTGAATTGAAAAATAACGGAAAAGTAAAAAGAGATTTTTGGACAGGCATAAGCATTCATTCCATAGATGAAGGAATTGCCAAATATTATAATCTCTCAAATACATTCGGAGTTATAATAACAAAAGTAGCTAAAAATTCTCCAGCTTCCACAGCAGGCTTGAAAGTTGGAGATGTAATACTGGAAATAAATGATTTGAAAATTGCAAACGAAAATACTGTGGTTTACATTCTTCATCAAGCAAGAACAAACGACAGCTTAAAACTTAAAGTACTTAGAGACAATAAACCGATTTATTTAAACTTAAAATTAGAGTCTAAAATATGATTGAACGTTATACACGCCCGGAAATAGGAAAAATTTGGGAAGATGAATTTAAATATTCCACTTGGTTAAAAATTGAAATACTTGCTTGCGAAGCAAGAGCTGAAATGGGAGAAATTTCAAAAGAAGATGTTGAAGTAATAAAAAATAAAGCTGATTTTGAAGTAAAAAGAATTCTTGAAATTGAAGAAGAAACTAAACATGATGTAATTGCTTTTTTAACAAACGTTGCAGAATATGTAGGACTGGAATCTCGCCATATTCATTATGGGATGACTTCTTCCGATATTTTAGACACAACTCTCTCCTACCAAATGAAAACCGCAGGAGAACTTCTCGTGCAAGATTTGCTAAACTTAAAAGATGCTCTAAAAAAACGAGCAATTGAACATAAAAAAACTATTTGTGTTGGCAGAAGCCACGGAATTCACGCAGAACCAACAACATATGGACTAAAGTTTGCACT
The DNA here is from genome assembly GCA_002746605.1 of Ignavibacteriota bacterium. GTDB lineage: Bacteria > Bacteroidota > Ignavibacteria > Ignavibacteriales > Melioribacteraceae. The sequence goes on along the minus strand of PDPT01000019.1, from coordinate 7,598 downwards.
TTGGTACGAAGAAATTAAAAGAAATATAAAAAGATTAGAAGCTGCAATAGAAACAATAAGTGTAGGACAAATCTCCGGTGCAGTTGGAACTTTCGATCATCTTTCACCTAAGGTTGAGGAATATGTTTGTGAAAAAATGGGTTTAAAACCGGCATCTGTTTCCACGCAGGTAATTCAAAGAGACAGACACGCTGAATTTCTTTCTACTATTGCAGTAATCGGGGCAACTTTAGAAAAAATTGCCGTAGAAATAAGACATTTACAAAGGACCGAAGTTCTTGAAGCAGAAGAATTTTTCTCAAAAGGTCAGAAAGGTTCATCTGCAATGCCTCACAAGAGAAATCCTATTGTTTCTGAGAGAGTTACAGGTTTAGCAAGATTACTTAGAAGCAATGCAATGGCCGCTTTAGAAAATGTGGCTCTTTGGCACGAACGAGATATCTCGCATTCATCTGTTGAAAGAGTTATTGTTCCCGATAGTACAATAATTCTGAATTATATGCTTCACCTAATGATAAACTTAATAGATAATTTATTGATTTATCCCGAAAATGCAATAGAGAATTTGAACAAAACGAGAGGCTTAGTCTTTTCGCAAAAAGTTCTGTTAAAACTTGTGGAAAAAGGAGCCACGCGAGAAGATGCTTACAAAATGGTTCAAACTCCGGCAATGAAAGTTTGGCAAGATAAATCAATAAATCTTGAAAATGAATTATTAAATTCAGAAGAAGCTGCAAAATATTTAACAAAAGAAGAAATCAAAAATATTTTTGATACTTCAGAAATGGTTAAGAATGTTGATTATATTTTTGCCAGATCTGTAGAGAAAGATTAGAAAATTATTTTGATGCTGGACGGTTACTGAGCATAGTCTCGAAGTGTAGTTCAGCATCACACTTTTTAGATTTTTGAGCTATATCTCAACTCCGCTCGGCATGAATTAAAAAAACAGTTTCATTCAACAAGGAATCTCAATGGAAAATTATAAACTCAAATACCCAATCGGAGAATTTGTTGCTCCAAAAGTAATAACATCAGAAAATATTAATATTTATATCGAAGATATTTCAACATTTCCGGAAAGACTGAGAAAAGAAGTTGAACATTTAACCAAAGAACAACTTGAAAGAACTTTTGTACACCCTGAATACTATAAAGAATTTCGCTTAGACGAAAATATTGGCATTTATGCGTGGCATTGTAATCATCACTTGGCACATATTACAACTTTGAAAGAAAGAAAAAATTGGTAATTGTAACACAAATTTTTTAGTGTATGGACAAAAAAAGTCTGTGTCCCAGCAAACATTCATAATCGAAAAAACTACTTTCATATTTGATAGACATTTTATTCATTTTCTTTTCTGAAGATAAAACAAACTTTAAAAACCTTGTTTTTATTCGTTATTTTGTATAAAAATATTGAGATATTCTTAAAATTAAGAGCTAAACATTTACTTTTCTAATTAATAAGAGAGTAAGCCTATGATTTTAATCAAAAATGCATATTTTCTTATTGGTACGATTTTGGCTTAACAATTAAGATTTTTAATTATAGAACATAAGGAAATAAAGGAATATTATGGAAAGAAAAAAAATAACTATAGATGGCAACGAAGCTGCCGCTTATGTAGCTTATCAAACCAGTGAGGTAATTGCCATTTACCCCATTACTCCATCATCCGGTATGGGTGAAATGTCAGACTTATGGGCTGCCCGCGGAAGAAAAAATATTTGGGGAAGTGTTCCTCATGTTTCAGAACTTCAGAGTGAAGGCGGAGCATCGGGTGCCGTTCATGGGGCACTTCAAAGCGGAGCATTAACAACAACTTTTACCGCATCACAAGGTTTACTTTTAATGATTCCCAACATGTATAAGATTGCAGGTGAATTAACACCTACAGTCTTTCATGTTTCGGCAAGATCTATTGCAGCATCTGCCTTATCTATTTTTGGAGATCACAGCGATGTTATGGCTACAAGAGAAACCGGATGGGGACTTTTATCATCGGGTTCGATTCAAGAAGTAATGGATTTAGCAGCAATTACTCACAAAGCTACTCTTGAATCAAAAATTCCTTTCATTCACTTTTTTGATGGTTTTAGATCTTCACATGAAATTAATAAAATTGAACAATTAACTCCGGAAGATATTAAATCTTTAATTGACGATAAGTATGTAAGAGAACACAGAAAACGAGCTTTAACTCCGGATAATCCGTTTATCCGCGGTACAGCTCAAAATCCGGATGTTTATTTCCAAGGAAGAGAAGCCGTAAACAAATATTACAATGCTTGTCCGGAAATAGTTCAAAATGCCATGGACGAATTTGCAAAACTTACTGGAAGACAATATCATTTATTCGATTATATTGGTGCTCCCGATGCAAAAAGAGTAATAATTATGATGGGTTCAGGAAGCGAAGCTGCTCTCGAGGCAATTGATTACTTGTCAGGAAAAAATGAGGAAAAAGTTGGATTGCTGAAAGTTAGACTTTATAGACCATTTGCTCCCGAAAAACTTCTTGAAGCTTTACCCGATACTGTTGAAAAAATTGCTGTTCTGGATAGAACAAAAGAACCGGGTGCCCTCGGAGAACCTCTTTATCTTGATGTTGTTACTGCTATTATGGAAAATCAAGCTTCGAATAATCCTAAATTCAAAAATGTACCAAAAATTGTTGGCGGAAGATACGGACTTTCATCAAAAGAATTTACACCTGCAATGGTTAAAGCGGTTCTTGATGAATTAAAAAATGATAAACCTAAAAACCATTTTACAATCGGTATTAATGATGATGTTACAAATACAAGTCTTGAATTTGATAAAGAATTTGTAACTGAAGGCGATGACGTTGTAAGAGCAATGTTCTATGGACTTGGTTCCGATGGTACAGTTGGTGCAAACAAAAACTCAATTAAAATTATTGGTGAAGAAACAGAAAACTTTGCACAAGGTTATTTTGTTTACGATTCAAAAAAATCAGGTTCAACAACTGTTTCTCACTTACGATTTGGTAAAAACGAAATCCATTCAACTTACTTAATCCAAACAGCTAATTTTATTGGTTGTCATCAATTTACATTATTAGAAAATTTTGATGTTTTGGAAAACATAGTTGAAGGCGGAACTTTCTTGTTAAACAGTCCATATCCAAAAGATGAAGTGTGGAATGTTCTTCCAAAAAAATTACAAAAACAAATTATAGATAAAAAACTTAAATTTTATGTAATTGATGCTTACTCGGTGGCAAAAGAAACCGGAATGGGAGCAAGAATAAACACAATTATGCAAACATGCTTCTTTGCTATTTCAGGTGTACTCCCAAAAGATGAAGCAATTCAACAAATTAAAAATGCAATTAAGAAAACTTACGGAAACAAAGGTGAAATAATAGTGCAAAAGAACTTTCAAGCTGTTGATGGAACATTAGATAACTTGCATCAAATTGAAGTTCCAAGTGAAGTTACAAGCGAAATTACATTGCCTCCAATTGTTTCTGATGATGCTCCGGAATATGTAAGAGAAACCTTAGCAATGATGATGAAAGGTAAAGGGGATGACGTTCCCGTTAGCCAAATGCCCGTTGACGGAACTTTCCCTTCCGCTACAACTCAATGGGAAAAAAGAAATATTGCTCTCGAAGTTCCCGCTTGGGATGACCAAGTTTGTATTCAATGCGGTAAATGTGCTATGGTTTGTCCTCATGCTGCAATCAGAATAAAAGCATACGATAAATCATTAACAGAAAAGAAACCTGAAACTTTTAAATGGACTAATGCAAGAGGTAAAGAGTATGACGGACTTGCTTACACAATTCAAGTTGCGGTAGAAGATTGTACGGGATGTGCTCTATGTGTGGAAGTTTGTCCTGCTAAAAACAAAAGAGAAACCGGTAAAAAAGCTATCAATATGGTTCCTCAAATTCCATTAAGAAAAACAGAAAAAGAAAACTACGATTTCTTCTTGGATATTCCTGAAATTGACAGAAGTAAAGTTAAAATTGATTCAATAAAAGGAAGCCAGTTGTTACAACCATTGTTTGAATACTCCGGTGCATGTTCCGGTTGCGGCGAAACGCCTTACGTTAAATTAGTTTCACAGCTATTTGGCGATAGAGCAATAATTGCAAACGCAACAGGTTGTTCATCTATCTATGGTGGTAATTTACCAACAACACCTTGGGCGATTAATCACGAAGGAAGAGGCCCAGCTTGGTCTAATTCTCTCTTTGAAGATAACGCCGAATTTGGTTTTGGTATGAGACTTTCAATCGATAAACAAAAAGAATTTGCTGAAGAACTTCTGAAAGAACTAAGTGAAGAAATTGGAAGTGACCTTGTCAGCTCAATTATCGATTCACCACAAAATACGGAAGCCGATATTTATGAACAAAGACAAAGAATTGCAAAACTTAAAGAAAAATTAAAAACTATTAGAAATGACAAAGCTGAAAATCTACTAATGATTGCAGATTATCTTGTGAAAAAATCTGTATGGATTATGGGAGGAGACGGCTGGGCTTATGATATAGGCTACGGTGGTTTAGATCATGTTATTGCACAAGGAAAAAATGTAAATATTCTTGTATTAGATACAGAAGTTTATTCTAATACAGGCGGTCAAATGTCTAAAGCTACAGGACTTGGAGCCGTTGCTAAATTTGCTGCAAACGGAAGAGCCAACCCTAAGAAAGATCTTGGCATGATAGCAATGAGCTATGGAAATGTTTATGTTGCACAAATAGCAATGGGTGCTAACGATACTCAAACACTTAGAGCAATTCTTGAAGCCGAAGCCTATGATGGACCATCAATAATTATTGCTTACAGTCATTGTATCGCACACGGTTATGATTTGTCGAAAGGTATGGAACATCAAAAGCTGGCTGTAGAATGTGGACACTGGCCTCTTTACAGATTTAATCCTGAAAATGTTAAAGAAGGAAAGAATCCATTGAAACTTGATTCTAAGGCTCCGAAAATAAAAGTCGGTGAGTATCTTTATACAGAAACAAGATATAGAATGCTTCAAAAAATTGATAGAAACCGAGCAAAATATCTACTCGGTTTGGCACAAGAAGAAGTTAATAAAAAATGGAATCATTACGAACAACTTGCAAGTTTGGATTATTCCGATTCTAAGAAAGAAGCGTAAATATTTGCCTCCAAAATAATTTTTGGAGGCTTAACTTAATTTTTATAAACATTGGAGAAAAAATGGATTTAACAACAAAATATATGGGATTAAAATTAAAAAACCCGATTGTTCCATCAGCATCCCCATTATCTCAATCGGTTGATTCTGTAAAAGCTTTGGAAGATGCAGGTGCTGCAGCGGTTATAGTTTATTCCTTATTCGAAGAACAAATTACTCACGAATCCGGTGAATTAGATCACTTTTTATCTTACGGAACAGAAAGTTTTGCTGAAGCAACTTCTTACTATCCTGAACAAGATGATTACAATATGGGACCTTATGAATATTTGGATCATATTGCTAACTTAAAAAAAGATACGGATATTCCAATCATTGGAAGTTTGAACGGAGTCAGCAGCGGTGGTTGGGTTAAATACGCTAAAAATATTGAGCAAGCCGGAGCAGATGGATTGGAATTAAATATTTATTATATTCCTACAAATCCTAACTTGACCGGAACCGAAATTGAGAATATGTACGTTGATACTTTAACCGAAGTAAAAGCTCAATTAAACATTCCTGTTGCTATTAAACTTAGTCCGTTCTTTACATCGATGTCTAATGTGGCAAAAAAACTTGATAACGCCGGGGCTGATGCTTTGGTTATGTTCAATAGATTTTACCAACCTGATTTTGATTTGGATAAACTTGAAGTTGTACCTAATCTTATGTTAAGTACAAATTGGGAATTACGTTTACCATTACGCTGGATTGCAATACTTTACGGACATATAAAAGCAAACATGGCTGCTACAAGTGGTGTGCACGGTTATGAAGATATTCTAAAAGTTATGATGGCAGGTGGAAATATTGCAATGGTCTGCTCGGAACTTCTTAAAAACGGAATTGGCAGAATAACTGATATGCTTAAAAACTTAGAACAATGGATGGAAGAAAATGAATACGAATCCATTGAAATGATGCAAGGAAGTATGAGCCAAAAAGCAGTACACGAACCTGCCGCTTTCGAAAGAGCAAATTATATGAAAGCTCTACAATCTTATAGAGAACATTTAACATAATATTTTCTAAATTATCTTTTGCCTGTATTCCAACTTATTTGGGATACAGATTTTTGTTAAATTACAATTATAATCTGATATGTTTTTACTGATGTTTGAAAATTTTTTCTGCTTATTTGTTGCAATCTTTAACAAAAAAAGTGTTATGTTCATATTGGCTTCACCTTAGCAAATTTAAGTTGCTGAAGTGAAGCTTTTTTTTATTTTAACTCAGAAAATCACTTTGCTTTGCTGGTGGTAATGTTCTTTTGGCTATAACTATGTTTGTGCTATAAGCAAATATAAGAAACTTAGTCATGTGATTTATAAGTTTGATTTTTAGCACAAGCCTTAAAGTTCCTTTTAGGGGTAAGTCAAAGCTACCTTCTCAGAAGGGATGATTTTTACTTATATATTTATCGTTGTAAATAAAATCTTTATTCCCAGTATTTTAAGGCGGGTCAATATAAATTATGTCAATTTTTCCTTTGTGTGTATAATTTAAAACTGTAAGAGCGTGATAGTTATTGCCTTCAATAATAATGTTATCTTTACCATTGTTTGTTCTTATTTCTTTTCCTTTTAAGTTCTTTCTCTTATTTTGTTATAATTTGTAGTAATTCTGTTTTTGAAAAATTTGTATATTCGTTCATTATCTCTAAAAATTTTGACATAATAATATACAAAAATATTGTAAGTTGCATTCGCACTTAATTATCTATTTTTATAAACTAACCCCTTATAATATAATGCAAATAAAAATTTTTTTTTCTTTACTTTTAATTACTCTTACCTTTAATTTATCTCTTTACTCACAGCATAAAAATATTTTATGGTATAATAAACCTGCTGAACATTTTGAAGAGAGTTTAGTACTTGGTAACGGTAAAATGGGAGCTTCAATATTTGGTGGAGTTACTTCCGATAAGATTTACTTAAATGATATTACGCTTTGGACAGGAGAACCTGTTGATGTAAATATGAATCCCGATGCTCATAAATACATTCCGGAAGTTAGAGAAGCATTGTTTAATGAAGATTATAAAGTAGCTGATTCTCTTAACAAATTCTTACAAGGCTCTTACTCACAGTCTTATGCACCACTCGGTACAATGTTTATCGAGTTTTATAATTCAGATAAGTTTAAAGATTATTATAGAGAGTTGAATATTGAAAATGCAATTTCCAAAACAACTTATAAACTTGGTAATATAGAATATGAACGTGAATATTTTATTTCGAATCCCGATAAAGTTATGGCAATCAAGCTTACGGCAAGCAAGGATAAAGAAATAAATTGTTCTATCGGTTTTGAGAGTTTGTTAAAGATTAAAACAAAATCAAATAATAATATTTTTGAAATAAACGGATATGCTCCTTATTACGCTGCTCCAAAT
>PDPT01000018.1 GCA_002746605.1 Ignavibacteriota bacterium | reverse complement strand
AAAAACACTAAAAATAAAATTGCTAAAAAGTTTTTTTTCATTTTGTACCTTGAAAAATTTATTAGAAAGATTATTAATAAGATTTCAATTTTGGAAAGCAAAGTTATGTAAATCCTACAGAATAAATGTGTGTACAGAAGTAAAAGTGCGTTGGTTTAGTTTTTTATTTAAATATCCAATTAAGCGTAAGTCTATTTTATGAAAAAAATACGGTAAGAAATAAGAAGGATAATATATAATTGATATAAATACCATAGTTTAATTAAGTCTTTTATAAAAAACAAAACAACAAAGGCAGTAGATAAAAAGTAATATAATTCTTAATATAAGTATGAAAGTAAAGAAGAAATTACACAGTAAACAAGTAGTTTTTTTCTCTTCTCAGAACACCATAAACTTTTAGAATTACTCGTATATGCAATTACGAGAGAAAGAATTGCTCAAAGTAATTTCTTCCATAGTTCAGACTTTTCGGTCTGAGAGTTAACAAAATCTATTTGATACTATTTTGATTGATTTAGTAAGCGGTTTAAATTTTTTGTATCTTGTATTTGAGGCTTCTTTTTTTAATGTCTTAAAATAGCCTCTTCTTTTAACTAAATATGAGTTTACACAGAGAACAAAATGAAAAAATTTATCTTTTTAACACTATTATTTTTGCAAAATTTTATTTTTGCTGGGGAAAATGACACATTAACAACAGGAAATGTAATATTTATTCATCCGGATGGAACGGGATTAACAAATTGGTATGCAATGCGAACTCTTTATTACGGTCCGGATTCATGCTCAAACTGGGACAAACTGCCACAAATGGCAATTTATTCAACACACACCAAGAACACACTTACAACATCTTCAAATGCGGGTGCAACAATGCACTCTTACGGCAAAAAAGTAGTATATGATTCTTATGGAATGAATGGAACCGATACTCTTACTGCACTTTCCGGAAAAAAATTAAGTATCATGCAAGAAGCAAAAAGTAAAGGTATTTTAACGGGAATTGTAAACTCGGGACATATTATTGAACCGGGAACAGGAGTTTTTGCAGCAAGTTCTAAATCAAGAAAAAATACTGAAGAAATTGCTAAAAAAATCGCTCAATCCGGGCTGGACTTAATTTTCTCCGGCGGAGAAGATTTTTTATTACCAAAAGGAGTAAAAGGAAAATTCTGCACGGGAAAAAGAGAAGACGGATTAAATCTGATAGAGTGGCTTAAAGAAAATGGTTATGAGGTAATTTATACTAAAGAAGAATTACTAAATCTGACCGGAAATGAAAAAAAAGTTTTTGGTGTTTTTGCAGAAGGACATACTTTTAATGATGAATCCGAAGAAAAATTAAAAGAGTTGGGATTACAGAATTTTAATCCCGAAGCTCCTACAATTGCAGAAATGACAGAAGCTGCAATTAAATTTTTTGATAAAAAAAATAAACAATTTTTCTTAGTTGCTGAAGAAGAAGCAACAGATAACTTTGGTAATTATAACAATGCAAACGGAATGTTACAAGCCCTTAAACGTGCCGATGATGCAATTGGAATTGCAAGCAAATTTGTTGATAAAAACAAAAAGACAATGCTCATAACTGCTTCCGATAGTGAAGCCGGCGGAATGGAAATACTGAATCATAAAAAATTGGAAAAAGATAAGCCCACTCCTGCAAACGATAAGACAGGCAGTCAATACGATGGTCAATTTGGAACAGGAACAATTCCTTTTGTTGCAAAACCTGATAAGTTTGGGAATGCCATGCCGTTTATTATTGGCTGGACTACAGCTTCCGATTTACCGGGTTGCGTAGTTGCAAGAGCAAAAGGATTGAACGAAAATTTAATGCGAGGTTCAATTCAAAATACCGATATTTACAGATTTATGTATGCAACATTATTCGGTAAATTATTAGAAAAAGAAAAGGGAAAAAAATAAATTTTTAAGATGGATATTAAAAATAAAGTAATTTTAATAACCGGAGCATCAAGCGGAATTGGAAAAGAGTTGGTAAAGCAGCTCTCCAAATACGATGTTGAACTTGCAATTGCAGCTCGCAGAAAAAGTATTCTTCAAGAACTTGCAGAAGACAAATCTAATGTTTTCCCAATTGAATGTGATGTAAGCAGAAAGGAAAATGTAGAATCTGCTTATCAAAAAATTATTGATAAGTTCGGAAGAATTGATATAGCAATTTTAAATGCCGGATATTCAGTTAGAATGCCGCTTGAAGCTTATGATTCAAAAATTGCCGAAGACATTTTCGGAGCAAATGTTTTCGGTATTATTTATTGGGTTGAACAGTTAATTCCTGAATTTACCAAAAGAAAGTCGGGAATGATTGTAGGAGTTTCCAGTTTGGCTGATAGTAAAGGATATTCAAAAAGTGGCTTCTATTCCGCAAGTAAAGCTGCAGCAACAATTTATTTACAAGGATTAAAAACAGAACTTAAAAAATATAATATTAAAGTTTTAACTGTACGCCCAGGATTTGTTAAAACCCCAATGACAGATAAAAATGAGTTCCCAATGCCGTTTATGATGCCGCCTAAAAAAGCTGTAAATATTATTATTAACGGAATCAAAAAAGAAAAGAAAATGATTCAGTTTCCTTGTCAATTGGTAATTGCTACAAGGCTCATTCCTTTAATCCCAGATTTTATCTATGAAAAATTGGAATCAAGAGCAACCCAGTAAAAAATTTTTTACTAAAAAGTAAACTTCAAAAATGTTATAAACTATTAATATTTTTGAGTTTTTTTTACTTGATTAATCTTTTGTATAGGAATTTTTTTTTATTTTTATTTATTATATAATCAAAAAAAATATGCAAAAATTACTCCTACTAATAGCCATATCATTAAACATTTTAACTTTTGGGCAAAAAATGAATTATAAAATAATTCCGACACCTCAAAAAATTAAAGTAAACAGTAACAAAATTTTCACTTTAAAAAATGAGCTTACAATAAATTTTGATAAAAAAAATTTGGTGAATAAAAGTACTATAACCAAAACTCTTAAATCATGTTTGCTTAATAAAAACACTATGAGCAATTTTCAATCAGATAAAGAACTAGCTGATATAAATCTAATTTTAATTACCGACTTTGATTCTGAATTAAATATTCCTAAAAATTTTATTGAGGAAGCATATCATTTGGAAATATCAGATAAAAATATCTCTGTGCGTGCTTTAACTTCTAAAGGAATTTATTACGGAGTTTTAACTCTCTGCCAAATTATAGAATCTGCCAAGTCTAAAAAACTTGCACAATTGGAAATTGTAGATTATCCCGATATGAAATTTAGAGGAATTTCCGATGACATTAGCAGAGGTCAAGTTTCAACTTTGAAAAACTTCAAAAGAATTATCCGATTCATTTCGGAATATAAAATGAACACTTATATGCCTTATATGGAAGATTTGATTCAGTTCGATAAATATCCTGAAATCGGTAAAGGGCGAGGAGCTTTATCAAAGAATGAAATAAAAGAAATAGTAAAATTTGCAGAGGAACATTTTGTTGAAGTTATCCCGATTTTTCAAACTCTAGGTCACTACGAAAATATTTTGAGTCAGTCTGAATTTATTGAACTTGCAGATTGGTCAGGTGCAGCTTCTCTTGATGTTACAAATCCTAAAACTTATTCTTTTTTAGAAAATTTACTGAAAGAGATTTTTGAACTTTTCCCGTCAAAATATTTTCACATAGGAGCAGATGAAAGTTACGATGTCGGTTATGGTAACAGCAGAAAGTTAGTTGAAGAAACCGATTTAGCAACCGTTCATGCAGAACATTACAAAAAAGTTTATGACATCTGCAAGGAAAATGGAAAGGAAGTTATGATGTACGGCGATATGATTTTAGATAATCCCGGTATTCTTGATAAAATTTCCGATGATATTATTATTGTTAATTGGAAATATTTCCCGCGGTTTAATTACACTTCAACAAGGACTTTTAACAAACATAACTTTCCATACATAGTTTCTCCATCAGTGTGGAATTTCAATGCAGCCTTCCCTGAAAACTTTTTAGCTGTCCCAAATATTCAAACTTTTATAGAAGACGGGCTAAGAAACAATTCACTTGGGATGCTAAATTCAAGTTGGGGCGATTATGGAGCCGAAACTTTTCGAGAATACAACCTTTACGGATATGCTTGGTCGGCTCAATGTGCTTGGAACATTGCCGAGAGTAATATTTTAAGTTTTAATAATTCTTTTTTTAAGCAATTTTTTGGTACTGAACCAAATTCCGTTAAAAAAATATTTGATGAATTAAATAATCCTGTTAATCAAATGGTTTGGAATAATGTTTGGCGTAATCCTTTGCTTGGTTATCGTAAGCAAGATTGGCGACAATATAAATTTCCCGAACTAAGCAAATTTTACGGGATGTTAGAAAATAATGAAATACTGCAAAACGTAAATAAGTTAAGAAGAACCGCTTCGAAGAATAAAGGTTTTATTGATTTATTAGAGTTTACAGGTAAGTTAAAAAATTGGTTTATCCTAAAACAAGAAGCTATGATTTTATTGAGTGATGCTTTAGACTCGATAGAAATTGATTACGAGAAATTAAATAATTTGGTCAAACAAAATATTCAAATACTCACCGAATTAAAAACCGAATACTCAACCTTATGGAAACGGACTAATAAAGAAGATAACCTTTGGATGATTGAAGATAAGTTTACGAGAATGATAGAAAATTTTGAAGATATTAAAAAACAAGCAGATAAAAAAAATATAAGACTTCCGCTGTTACAGAGCAAATGGATTTATCTTCCAAGCAATGATGAAAAATTTATTTGGAGGGCTGATTTTAGAAAAGTGTTAAACATTGATGATGAAATCTTAAAAGCTCAGTTGCAGATTATTGGACACACTTTTGCCAGATTATTCGTCAACGGAAAAGAAATTGATTCGGTTTACACAAAACGTTCCGGTTCACTCTGGGTTGAACAACAAAGAGTTAAATTATTAGATATTAAAGAATATCTTTGTGAAGGTGAAAACGAAATTATTCTTGAAGCGAAAAATTATTACAATCAAAAAACTCCCGGTGTAAATGTTTATGGCAGAATAATAACTGAATCTGATACGATTATGATAAGCTCCAATGAGGACTGGCAAGTTAGAGAAACGAGTGATGACGAATGGACAAAAGTGGAACTAAGAGAAAATAGGTTAGAAATAATAGAACCTGATTTAGATAAAAACAGAAAAAGCTGGATTGAAAGATGATAATGAACTTTATTATTAGCAGCTTATTTTTTTAAGCTGAAAATTAGAAATACATTACTTTGAATAGTAATATTTTAACGTCTCGAACATTTCTAAATCTTTTTTATATTTTGTTCATTTACTAATGGAATTTGATGTTCATCGATAATTCAATTATCTTTAAAAATCATTTAATTTAGCTGAGTAATGTTAATAAGTCTTTTTACATTTTTGATGACAGGTATTTTTTTTATTGTTTTTGCTATTTTGTTTATTAGCAAGAAAATAAAAATGAACAGTTGGTACGGAATAAGAACCCCCATTACAACTTTAAGTGAAAAAATTTGGTATAAAGTACATTCAATAATGGGCAGGTATCTTTTGTGTTGCGGTCTTTTAATTTCTTCATTATCAATTTATTACTATTACGATTATACCGGAGATAATTTTTTCAGGATTTATGTTTTACTATTTATTTTAATTATTAGTTCAATCTTTTTTATCTTTCTCTCAAAAAAAGTTTCTTACAAAATCTATAAAGAATACTATTAATAATCTTAATTATTAAAATTACAAATGCTTTATTCAGAAAATTTCAATAATAAAATCACTAAGGATAAATTATGACAAAAAGAGTAGTTCTTATTGCTGCAATTTTAATTTTGCTTAACATAAAAAACTATGCATGCACAAATCTTATTATTACTAAGGGAGCAAGTAAAGAAGCTTCTGTAATGGTAACGTATTCAGCCGACTCATACTATTTTTACGGCGAACTTTATCATTTTAAACCCGGAATTTATCCCGAAGGTTCTACTATGGAAGTTTATGAATGGGATACCGGAAAATTTCTCGGTGTAATTCCGCAAGCAAGAGAAACCTATAATGTTATTGGCAATATGAATGAATATCAAGTTATTATCGGCGAAACAACATTTGGTGGAAGAAGCGAGCTAAGGAATGAAGAAGGAATAATCGATTACGGAAGTTTGATTTATATTACTTTGCAAAGAGCAAAGTCTGCAAGAGAAGCAATTAAAATTATGAACGAACTTGTAACCGAACACGGTTATTATAGTTCAGGGGAATCGTTCTCAATTGCCGATAAAAATGAAGCGTGGATTATGGAACTTATTGGTAAAGGTAAAGAAGAAAAAGGAGCGGTTTGGGTTGCAAGAAAAATTCCCGATGGATATATTTCCGGACATGCAAATCAAGCTCGCATTACAACCTTTCCGCTCGATGAACCTGAAAATTGTTTATACTCAAAAGATGTAATTTCCTTTGCACGCAAGCAGGGTTACTTTGAAGGAAAGGACGAAGATTTTGATTTTGCCGCTGCTTACGCTCCTTTGGATTTTGGTGGAATAAGATTTTGTGATGCAAGAGTTTGGTCAATGTTTAGAAGAGTAAATCCGGATATGGATAATTATACAAGCTACATAAAAGGTAAATCTGAAAATAGAATGCCTTTGTGGATTAAACCCGAAAAGAAAGTATCGTTGCAAGATGTAATGCAACTTATGAGAGATCATTACGAAGGAACCGATTTGGATATGAGTAAAGGAATTGGGGCAGGACATTATAATTCACCTTATCGTTGCAGTCCTTTAACTTTTAGTGTTGATGGAGAAAAATATTTTCACGAACGACCAATATCAACTTATCAAACCGGATTTTCATTTGTAGCACAAGCCCGCTCAAATATGCCAGATGAAGTAGGCGGTATTTTGTGGTTTGGATTAGACGATACTTATATGACTGTTTATACTCCGATGTACACTTCAATAACAGAAATTCCGCATAATTATAAAGAAGGAATTGCTTCGCTCAAGGAATTTAATTGGGATGCGGCATTTTGGGTTTTTAATGCAGTTTCAAATTTTGTTTATCCCCGCTACTCCCTTGCTATTAAAGATTTACAAAGAAAACAAAACGAACTCGAGGGGCATTATATTTCTAACCAAAAAATAATTGATAATACAGCTTTGGCACTATTAAAAAAGTCAAAAGGAATGTGTATTGAGTATCTTACAAATTATTCGTGTAAGGTAGGAGATAACACAATAAAAGTTTGGAAAAAGTTATTTGAGTATTTAAATATGAAGTTTATGGATGGTGTAGTAAAAGATGAATCCGGCAAACTTAAACGAGTAGGATTTCCGCAAGAAACATTAAATATGATTGTAAAAGAAAGCGGTGATGCAATCAAAATGAGAAAAATAAAATCCGAAGTGGAAACCTCTTATAAGGAAAATATACAAAAAGGAAAAAAGAAATTAGAAGCAAAAGAATATAAAGAAGCAATAAAATATTTTGAAAATGCAAAAAAAGATAAACCAAAAGAAACCGAACCCCAAAGAATAATAGATAAAATCAATAAAGTTCTTAACTCAATTGATGAATTACATAAAATTGAGTTTGCTAAATAAGAGAGGCACATATGAAATCCATTAAATTATTGATATTTTTAACTTTAATCATTATAAATTGTAATGCTCAGAATAAAAAATCTGACTTAAAACATCATGAACTAAATTTTATTGATATTTTTGTTTCTGATAGTCTGCCCGGAAATTCATGCTACAGAATCCCTGCTCTTATTACTGCACCAAACGGAAACATTATTGCAGCAATTGATGAACGTATTGGTTCGTGTGCTGATTTAAGAGACGGGCGAGATATAAATATTTCAATAAAAATTAGTAAAGATAACGGTCAAACTTGGTCGGAAACAAAAAGTATTGTTGATTTCCCGCTTGGTAAATCCGCTTCCGATCCTTCTTTTATTCTGGATAAAACCACAAACGAAATTTTCCTCTTTTACAATTTTATGGATTTAGATAAGGAAAAAAACATCTATTACTTGCATTATGTAAAAAGTAAAGATAACGGTTTAACTTGGAGCAAGTCAATTGATATTACTAAGCAAATTACTAAGCCTGAATGGAAAAACGATTTTAAATTTGTTACTTCAGGTAAAGGAACACAAACTAAGGACGGAACACTTTTGCATACGCTTGTAAATCTACATCGTGGGCTCTACATCTTTGGAAGCAATGATCACGGAGAAAGTTGGTTTTTTGTTGATAATCCTATTAAACCTGCAGATGAATCCAAAATTATTGAATTATCCGATAAAACTTGGTTTATAAATAGTCGTGTAAATAAACTTGGTTACAGATATATTCATAAATCAAAAGATAAAGGTAAAACTTGGGAAAGCTCAATTGATTCTACTTTAATAGATCCGGGATGTAATGGAAGCATAATTAATTATCCAAGTAAAAAACAAGATAGTATATTGATTTCTTCAAATCCTAACGATTCCGTACAGAGAAAAAATCTTACCGTAAAAGTTAGTTTAAATGGAGGCAAAAGTTGGAGCAATGAAAAAGTAATTTACAAGGGCAGTTCTGCTTATTCATCATTAACAATTCTTAAAAATGGAGAAATAGGGATTTTGTTCGAACGAGATGAATATACAAAAAACACGTTTACAAAATTTAGCTTAGATTGGTTATTAGAAAATTAAATCCGTATGAAAAATAGAAATTAGCTTCATCTGTGTTCTATTTTTCAGCCACAAACTCAAACCAAATTGAATTAGTTTGTTCAGGAGTTAAATATAATTTTCCTTTAAATTTTAATAAATCCTTGTCAAACTTTTTGGCAAGGATTTTTTCCAATACAGCATTATCCGAAACTCTAATTGTTACTCCGCTAACTTGAAATTTATTATCTTTAATCAGAATTACTTCAAATTTATTATTCTTAAACTTTATTATTTTATTTTTTAAAGATGGAATAATATACTCCCCTACAGGAGAAAACCCAAACATTGCAAGCTCATTTGCAGATTCTTTAATATCTCTGGTTGATAACCAAACAGACATAATTCCTTTTGCTTTGTTGTTGTGCTTGATAACAGAGTTTTGATTATTGTCAAAATAGTTAACAAAAAATATTGGGAAGTTCTTATTTATATGATTTGACGATAAAGTAGAATAAAGATTATTTGATTTTAAATTAGTAAAAGGTAAATCAAGTTTTTCCGAAAGAAATTTCAACTCATTGATTTTATTTGTTCTTAAAGCAAATTGCAGCCCGAAAATATTTTGGTTTATTAAGCCTTCATATTCCTTGGAAATATTTTCTTTTGGGTTCTCAACGCTTATAAATTTCAACTTGTTATTATCAGAAAACTCTACAAAAAAATTAGAAATTCCGTTTAAATGTTTCTTGCCTGCTTTTACGGTAAACCCAAAGTTGTTAATGATTATTTTTAGTCTACTTAAATCCTTAGTCCCGATAATTACATACTCTAAAGAAGCATTCTTAATGATGTCGTAAATTTGAGCTTTTACAATTTCTTTTTCACTCACCAATAAATTTTTCTTTTTGTTAAGTAAATCAATTTCTTTGTTCAGGCTGTCTGCATTATTTCTTAATTCATTTTTTGCCGCTTCCATTTTTGCAGTTTCATTATTGGTTGTATCTCTTGAACTAGAAACATTTTTAGTGTTATCACAACTAATTATACTAATACAAATAATTAAAATGGAACTAAAAACTTTAATAAAATAAGCCATAATTTAATCCTCAAAATTTAATTCCCCAAGTAGGAAAATATTGTGTAGATGTTGCAAAAAAGAATTTATTTTCTTCTCTGTAAACAAGCTCGAATAGTTTTTTACTAAGATTATCTTTTAATCATTATAAAATAGTAAAAGAGTTTGTAATTTCCCCCTTAATCGAAGATTATATTTTACTATTAAAATATTGACCGTTATTTTGCAGACTAGAAATTGTTAGTCATACAAAATTGCTGTAAAGACTAATCAGCAAGGTTTAATATATTTTTTATGTTATCGAAACTAAATAAAAATTAGTAAATTATTTGTAAGATTTTGTTTACTAAAGTAATTTGTTAATGGAAAAGAATCAACCGCTAACTTTAAGAGAAAAACTTCACGAGATAATTTTTGAAGCTGATACATACGCAGGTAAACTGTTTGATATTATCTTAATAGCGAGTATAATAATAAGTGTTATTATCGTAATGCTCGATAGTGTAAAATCAGTGAACAGAGTCTATGGGGATTTGCTTTTACAATTGGAGTGGTTCTTCACAATCCTTTTTACAATTGAATATTTGCTAAGATTGTATTCCGTACATAAACCAATAAAATATGCAACTAGTTTTTTCGGAGTGGTTGATTTACTCGCAATAATACCAACTTACATCGGGTTCTTTTTTCCTGCTACCCGATATTTTACAGTTGTTAGAATACTTAGAGTTTTAAGAATTTTCAGAGTCTTGAAATTTGTCCAATATCTCGGTGCAGCTAAAAATCTTCTTACAGCATTAAAAAACAGTAAAAGAAAAATTATAGTGTTCATTTTTACGGTTTTAACTTTAGTAATTATTTTCGGTTCTTTAATGTATATAATTGAAGGAGAAGAAAACGGCTTCACAAATATTCCGAGAAGTATCTACTGGGCAATAGTTACTTTAACTACGGTCGGTTATGGAGATATTTCTCCACAAACACCACTTGGCCAAGCGTTTGCCGCAATTATTATGATTTTCGGTTACGGCATAATTGCAGTCCCAACGGGAATTGTTTCCGTAGAAATTGCTAAAATAGATACTGATAAAAATATAATTACAACCCAAGCATGTAAGTCTTGTAGTATGGAAGGACACGATAGTGATGCAGCTTACTGTAAGTATTGCGGACATAAACTTTAAGTTTATTTTTTATAATTAAATAAATTTTGTTAAGTAAAAAAAGGCAATATATAACTAAAGAGAAAACATTACGGCTATCTCAATATAAAAGAATTTAAGAATTAATTATTAACAGTATAACTAAAAAAAGGTGAAACATGGTAAAAAAAATATCGTTTATTCTTCTTATAGCTTTATTAATAAGTTGTGGAGAAAAGAAAATTAAAGTGAATTATCCCAAAACTGCAAAAGTAGATACGGTCGATAATTATTTCGGTAAAGAAGTTCCTGATCCATATAGATGGTTGGAAGATGATAATTCCGAAGAAACTAAAAAATGGGTTTCGGCTCAAACAAAAGTTACTGAAGATTATTTAAGTCAAATCCCTTACAGAAAGAAAATTGAAAAACGCTTAACCGAATTATGGAATTATGAAAAATATTCTGCTCCAAGAAAGGTTGCTGATTATTATGTTTTTTCCAAAAATGATGGACTTCAAGAGCACAGTGTTATTTATATCCAAAAGGGATTAGACGCAAAACCGGAAGTTCTTTTGGACCCAAATAAACTCTCGGAAGATGGCTCAGTAAGTCTTGCCGGCTTATCTTTTTCCAATGACGGAAAATATGCAAGTTATTCTATCTCAAGAGGCGGCTCCGACTGGAGAGAAATTTATGTTATGAATGTAAAAACAAAAAAACTCTTAGATGATCATTTAATGTGGGCTAAATTTACAGGTATGGCATGGTATAAAAATGGTTTCTTTTATAGCAGATACGATGCACCTAAAAAAGGTAATTTGTTAAAAGGAAAAAATGAATTTCAAAAATTGTATTATCATAAACTTGGTGATAAACAAGAAAAAGATAAATTGATTTTACAAAATAAAAAAAATCCACAACTTGGTTTTAGTGCTTATGTAACAGATGACGAAAAATATTTAATCATCAGCGGCTGGCAAGGTTCTGCTAATGAAAATAGTGTTTATGTAAAAGATTTATCTAAAAATGGAAAAATTAATTTGATATTAGGTAAATTCGATGCACAATACGGTGTAGTTGATAACATCGGAGAAAATCTAATAATGCTTACTACTAAAGATGCTCCTAACTCAAAATTAATTTTGGTAAATCCCCAAAAACCTCAAGAAAAAAACTGGAAAGAAATACTTCCCGAAACTGAAAATTCTTTGCAATCTGTCTCTCATGTAGGAGGTAAACTTATTGCAAAATATTTAAAAGATGCTAACAGTTATATTACTGTTAATGCCGTTGATGGGAAAAAGCTTTATGATGTAAAACTTCCGGGAGTAGGTACTGCCGGTGGCTTTGGCGGTAAAAAAGAAGATAAAGAAGTTTTCTACACATTTACCTCTTTTACTTATCCGCCTACAATTTTCAGATATAACATTGAGGCAAACAAATCTGAATTATTTAGAAAATCTAATGTTAAATTTAATCCTGAAGATTATGAAACCAAACAGGTTTTCTACAAAAGTAAAGATGGAACTAAAATTCCTCTATTTATTACCTATAAAAAAGGATTAAAATTAGACGGGACTAATCCGACCTTGCTTTATGCTTATGGTGGTTTCAATATTTCTTTAACACCAAGTTTTTCTGTTGCAAGAATTCCTCTTCTTGAAAATGACGGAGTTTATGCTCTTGCTTGTTTAAGAGGCGGAGGTGAATATGGAGAAAAATGGCACAAAGCCGGAATGCTCAACAAAAAACAAAACGTGTTTGATGATTTTATTGCTGCAGCTGAATATCTGATTAAAGAAAAATATACATCCCCCGAAAAACTTGCCATACAAGGAGGATCTAACGGCGGATTATTAATAGGTGCAGTTATCAATCAAAGGCCTGAACTATTTTCTGCTGCCTTTCCTCAAGTTGGTGTTTTGGACATGCTAAGATTCCATAAATTTACAATTGGTTGGGCTTGGGTTCCAGAATATGGCTCAAGTGAAGACTCAACCCAATTTGAATATTTGTACAAGTATTCTCCATTGCATAATATTAACGGGAAGTTAAATTACCCTGCAACTATGATTGCAACTGCCGATCATGATGATAGAGTTTTTCCTGCACATTCATTTAAGTATGCTGCTGAATTACAAAAACAGTACAAAGGTGAAAACCCTATCTTGATAAGAATCGAAACACAAGCGGGACATGGAGCAGGAACTGCAACATCAAAAATTATTGAATTATATACAGATATTTATACTTTTATGTTTTACAACTTAGGCGTTAATTTTAAATAAATATTTTTTAGTGTCGTATCTCTTTATTATCTGCTAATTAACAAATAATTAATGAGGACGACACTTTTAAATTGTTTTTTGATATAAAACTGTTTATTATCATTTAAGAAATAATAGCCCTAATTTTAATACAAATGCTGCCCAAAAAGGATTTTTTTTAAATGATATGTTAAATACTTCCCTCTTCTAAAAATTTTAAATTGTGCCAATTTCTTTAAAAATAAAAAAGCTTTCTAAGTTATTATTTTAGAAAGCTTTATCTTGGACTCAAAAAAATGTGAGCGCGGGTGGTCTCGAACCACCGACCCTCTGCTTAAAAGGCAGATGCTCTACCACTGAGCTACGCGCCCAAAAATTTGAATTGTAAAGTTAATTATTTTTTTTTATTAATCCTATTTTTTTCTGTTTTTTTTCACTTTAAATTATCTTGATTTTTATTCGATTATATAGTGAATTATTATTGTTGAACAGTCAAATATTTATCATTAATAAATGATATTTAACCGGACTACAAACTCAAGCGGATCGTGAAAGAGGATTAAACAAAAAAATTATAAGATTTTCTGATTATTTATGAATTATAAAGCAAAAATACTTATCTCAGATGATGACGAGACTCTCTGTTATCTGTTAAAAGAAGAATTAGTGAATGAAAACTTTGATGTAGATATTGTCTACGACGGTAAATATGCAATTGAAAAACTCAATGAAAAAAATTATGATTTACTTCTCTTAGATTTGGAGATGCAAAAAATATCAGGAGAACAAGTACTAAAATTTGTTTCTGAAAATAGACCAAGATTACAAGTAATTGTCTTAACGGCTCAATCCGATATGCGAACTGCAATTGAGTGTATAAAATTAGGTGCTTACGATTTTCTAAATAAACCCTATGACTTTCAACATCTCTTGGTAACAATAGAAAGAGCTTTAAAGCATAAGAAGGTTTTAGACCAAAATAATATTTTAAATAAAAAAGTTGAATCTTATAAATCGCACAATATTATAGGCGAAAGTAAAAAGATTAGAGATGTAATTAATCTAGCCCGAAGAGTTGCCACATCAAACTCGAATATTTTGTTGGAAGGCGAAACCGGAACAGGTAAAGAATTATTTGCCGAATTTATTCATAAAAACTCTCTTAGGAAAGATAAGCCGCTCGTAGCAATCAATTGTGCTTCCCTGCCCGATCAACTAATGGAAAGTGAATTGTTCGGTTATGAAAAAGGTGCATTCACAGATGCTAAATCTTCTAAACAAGGTTTAGTTGAAATTGCCGATGGCGGAACTCTTTTTCTTGATGAAATAGGTGAAATGAGTTTAACTCTGCAACCAAAATTATTACGATTTTTAGAGAACGGAGAGTTTAGAAGAATAGGTGGAGTAAAAAATTTATCTTCCGATATTAGAGTTATTGCTGCAACCAATAGAAATCTTATGGAATTTGCTGAACAAAAAAAATTCAGGAAAGATTTACTTTTTAGATTAAATATTATAACGTTAAATATTCCTCCACTTGCAGAAAGAGAAAATGATATTTCTTTATTAGCAAATTTTTTCTTGGAGAAAAAGTGTTCTGTAAACGAAGTAAAAAAACTTTCAGTTGATGCTAAAAATAGATTACTTGCTTATGACTTCCCCGGTAATGTGAGAGAGTTAGAACATATTATCGAGCGCGCAATAATATTTTCTAACGGCGATTTAATTGAGCCACAAGATTTGAATTTGCCAAACCATAATAAAACATTCTCATACGAAGAATTTAATGATGCCGGCGAAAATATTTTAAAGTTGGACGATATTGAAAAGCTTCATATAAGAAAAACTTTGAATATACTAGATTGGAATAGAGAAGAAACAGCTAGAGCTTTGGGCATAAGTCAGAAAACATTATACACGAAAATTAAAAAATACAGCCTGAAGTAAAAATGTCTAATAATTTTCACAACGATAAAATTCAAAATTATGAAAACACAATTCATGATTTAAATAATCTAATTCATAATATTTTAAGTAGCGTTGATTTATTAAAACAACAATCTGCACGAGATGCAAAAGACTTAAACCTTATAAATAATATTGAGCAGAATTCTATTCTAGCAAACAACATAATTTCTCAACTATCTCATAATCCTAAAACTGAAAAAAATAAAATTGAACTAAAAAAATTATTAGAAGAAGTTGTTGCGTTATTTAATAATAAAATTAAACTTGAATTTGGCGGTGATATTTTTTTTATTCATGGAAATTATCTTGACTTAAAAAAAGTGATTTTTAATTTAATAATCAATTCTTTACAAGCCGGAGACAATAATACAATAGTGAAAATAAGCTTAAGTATTATTAGTACTTGTGAAGCGGAAAAAACTAAATTTATAAGATTAAAAATTTCTGATAATGGGAAAGGAATTCCCGATGAAATAATATCAAAAATTTTCAATAAAGGATTTACGAGCAAATCAAAAAATGAAAATTCAGGCTTAGGTTTATACATTACAAAGAAAATTATCGAAGATCATAACGGTTGGATTGATGTTAAAAGTTCACTTAACAAAGGAACAACATTTATGTTATTCTTTCCGGAGTATAAAAGTAAAACAAATTTGAAGCTAATTAAAAATAAGAAAATTCTCGTAGCAGAAGATAACTTGTTTCAACGCGAAGTATTAAAAGACCTATTAAAAAGCTTAAAAGTTAAAGTTTTTACGGCTTCTAACGGAGAAGAAGCTTATGATGTTTTTATAAATAAAAAACCGGATTTAATATTTCTTGACGAACAAATGCCTTTAAGCAGCGGACTTGAATGTGCTAAAAAAATCAGAACTACAAATAACTCTTCACGAATAGTTTTAATGACAGGCTCAGAGAAAATAAATTCATCTGCGGATGATGTTAACAAAGTTTTATACAAGCCTTATAGTTTTGATGAACTAAAAGAAACATTGTTTGAATTACTCTAAAACGTTTTCTTCTTTACTGTTTATCTTAAACTCATTATTCCGCAAGTTATCTATATAACCGGCAACATCCAATTTATCAATATTCAGCATTGAATTCATCACTTGCACAATTTCTTCAGAAGCTTTCTCAATAAATTCAACTCTTTGATTTAAAAGTTCTACTTGGGGGTTATCAGATTGTAATTCTCTTTTTAATGCAGTTACCGATAAATTAATTAATGTTAAAGGTTGTTTAATTTCGTGATTTGTTTTTTTTACGGCAATAGAAAAAGTTTCAATTTTTTCGAGTTCAAGTAAGAACTTATTCATTTCGGCAAATCTTAAGGCAGCTTTTATTCTTGCAAGCAATTCAATTTTATTGAAAGGTTTTTTTATATAATCAAAAGCTCCCGCTTCAAAACCTCTTTGAGTATCTTCTTGCGAATATAAAGCGGTAACTAAAATTATTGGAATTAGTTTAGTTTTCTCATTTGAAGTAATTTCTTTGCATGCTTCAAAACCATTCACTCCGGGCATCATGATGTCCAATAAAATTAAATCCGGTTTATCTTCTATTGCTTTTTTAATTCCGTTTTTACCATCGTAAGCCGTAATAACTTTGAAGCCTTCTCTATTTAACCTATCGTGCAACAAAAAGACATTTGCGGGCTGGTCATCAATTACCAATATTTTTTTTTCATTATCCATTAACTATCTCATCAAAAATTGCATGAAGTTTTCTTTCGAGTTTTGTAGTGTTTATCGGTTTTGTAAATAAACCGTCAAAACCATTTTTTGTAATTATTTCTTGATCCGCCAACATTGCATAGGCAGTTAAAGCATAAACCGGGATATTTTTATAGCCCTCTTCATTTCTTATTTTTTTGATTGTTTGAAATCCATCCATCTTGGGCATCATAATATCCAAAAGGATTAAATCTGGTTTCGATTCCTCAATTTTACTCAAACAATCAAAACCATCTTTGGCATAAATAGGTTTATAATTTAACGACTGAACAATTTCACCAATTGTAAATCTAGCATCTTCATTATCATCAACAATTAAGATAGTATTTTTTTCTCTATTAAATTGCTTTGCTTGGTTTTCTATTCTTTGTTCCGAAATAATTTTTTTATCGGATTCAAATATTGAGCTATCTATCAATTCTATTCTATCCTTAATTATTTTTAGAACATCAAGCGGATGATATTTATATTTCAATGTAGTTGCGATAAAACTATCATTTAATTTTTTATAATTTAAATTATTATCATTTCCAAAGAAACAAATTTTAGGAATATAATTTGTTGATAATTCTTCTTGCAGTTTTACTATTTCTTCTATCGGTTTATTTTTCTCACTTTCCATATCAATAAAAATTAGATCTGGAGTAATAGTTTTCAGATCAATAGTTTTGTTTAGATTATTGATTTCATACTTCTCTAAATCTTTTTCTATGCTTAAATATTTATTCTCATCCATAACGAATAATAATTTATTTATTTTGCTATTATTTTGTTTTTCAAGTTTTTGGATATTCGTTATAATTTGTTCCGATGAAATTGAGGATGCAAAATAATCATAGATATTTAAGCCTAAACCACAATTGTTTTTTTCATCCATGTTTACAACAATTACGGGAATATTAGAGAGTTTAGAATTTGATTTTATTTGCTGCAACTTTTCCCAACAATTGTGGGTAGAATCAATAACTACAATATCAATATCTTTTAAGCTTTCTTCATCTACACTAAAATCTTTGGGTAATAATTCTCTTACATTTATCTCGTAATTAGTTAAATAGTCATGTATTAGTTTTATTGAGTCTCTGTTTTCCGAAATAATGAGTGTATTTAGTTTTTTATCATGAATAATTTCTATAGCAGTTTCTTCAATTATTATGTTTGGAATAGATACTTTAAATGTAGAACCATTTCCGTATTTATTATTTAGTGAAATTGTTCCATTTAATAATTCAGCATATTTTTTGCATATTGCCAAACCAAGTCCTGTTCCATTAAATTTCCTATTAAGATTTCCATCAGCCTGTCTGAATTCATCAAAAATAATCTCAACATCATTTTCGTCTATTCCGGTTCCTGTATCTTCAACAATAATATTCAAATTGGTTTCATCAACTTCAAATTTTAATTTAACAAAACCTTTATTTGTAAATTTTGCGGCATTGCCAACCAAGTTAAAAATTATTTGTTCTATTTTCTTTATATCTGTATTGAGTAGATACTCATTGCTTCTGGGAGTTTCTAAAATAAACTTAACATTCTTTTCAAAAAACAAAGGCTGCACAAAAGAACCAATTTCTTTAGTTAATTCACTTAAAAGAATTTGATTGTATTTAACTTCAATGTTTCCCGCTTCAACTTTAGAGTATTCTAAAATATTTTCGATTAAACCTAATAGTTTTCTTCCATTTCTTAATACAACATTTAATCTTTCTTTATTCTTCTCGGAAGTTGTATCGTCTTTTAAGATTAGTTCAGTCAGCCCCAAAATCGCATTTTGTGGAGTTCTTAATTCATGCGACATATTAGCCAAGAACTGTGATTTTAATTTTTCGGATTCAACTGCTTTATCTGTCTGTTTTTCCAACTCATCACTTTTTACTTTAAGCTCAGCATGAAGTTTAATCAGTTCGTCATTCTTTTCAGTAATCTTAATATTTTGATTTTTATATGCTTTGTTAATACTCTTTAATTCTTCAACTAAAATTTTTAATTCCGAAAGAGCTTTTCCATTTGCAAGACCAATTGCCAGATGATATTTTATTTTATTTAAATACTCTTTTACATTTATTTCAGGTTTGTTTATGGCTCCTAGTTCTACTATTCCCAAAATTTGATTATTATAAAAAATAGGAAGTATGTATAAATAATTTATTCTTATCTTTGTTATGCCGGTTTCTATCTCAGGATTATTTTCGGAAAAATGAATTTCAAGAAGTTCGTTCTTCTTTCTTGCCTTTTTATAGAGAACCGATTCTTGCTTTATCGAACCCTTCTTTTCATTTAAACTAATTGAGTATATATTTTTTAATTTTTTATTATCTTCATAAAGGTATAGTGCACCAATATCCGCTTTTATTGCGTTTACGAAAGACTCCAATACTGCTTTGGATATTTCATCAAGCGAAGAATTTTTATTTGTCATTGCCAAAAATTCAGAATATTCTCTTTCCCCTTTATCCCGCTTTTCGATTTCATCTAACATTTTATTAAAAGTATTTCCGAGCTTTCCTACTTCATCTTTAGTTATTACCTTTACTCTTTCAGTTAAATTTCCTTTGGCTATATTTTTAACTACATTATTAATGTATTCCAATTGTTTTCTGTATTTTGTTGTAAACAAAAGTAAAATTATGCTTGTTAAAAATATTCCGGTTACAACAATAATTGCAGTAACATTTGTCATCGTAGATTCAAATTGATTAGCTTCTTCAAATAAAGTGAAAATTATAAAATCATTTTTATAATCTACATCAATTGGAACCGTTAAAGTCAAATGAGTTCCCGTAAAATCTATTTCATCTAATTCCTCGGAAATTATCTCAAAATTATTTTTGCGTTCTAATTCCCTTGTCAATCTATTAAGATTTGGCAGATAGTATTGATTTTCCGTGCGATTAGAAAAATTTGTTATTAGAGAACCTTCTTGAAGTGCAACATCGGCACGTACTTTTTGTGACAAGTCATTAAGTATTATATCATCAATAATTTGTCCGTAGTAAATTTTCCGATTGTTAAATTCAGTTTGTCTTATCAAAAGATTTTTATTGTAATATAAAAATTTAGATAAAGATTTAACCTTAAAATATAATTTTGTTTTATCTTTAATTTTAACTTCTTCTTGATTTATTAAGCCTTTATCATTTACACTTAAAACAAAATCTAGATTAGTACTTTTGATATTTCCGGTTAATCTGAATTTATCATTATAATCGTCATCTAATTTTTTACTTAGTTCCTGATAGGCAAAAATAAAATCATTAGCAGAGTTTATTATTGATTTAGCCTGCAAACTTTTTAATAGTTCTTGCGATAAGATATTATAAATAAATGCCGAAGTAGTAGAAATTAATGTTATTACGGAAAAAGCGAGAAAGAAAAGTTTAGCATTTATTTTCATTTCTTTTTGTAGGAATGTTTATTACTTTTGTTTGTTTTTAAGAGCAGACCCGACCAATAAAAGATCGGGTCTGTAAAAATTTATTTACCACTGGAGTTTTTGAGCATTTTATCATCATCAAATTTGATGTGGAACTTTTCAAACTCTTTATGGTCTTCAACTATTTCTTTCTTTAATAAATTTGTATTTCTTTTTTGAGCAACTCTTTCTTGTATAGTTGGAACGAGTTCTACATGCAACATAATAATTACTTCTTTTTTAGTTTGTTGAACTTTATCATATCCGGTTAAATATCTGATTCCAAAGACCCACCAAGGTAAATCTTTCAAGAAAGGAATTCCCTGCCTAACATTTATTTCTTCATTTATAAATAAACCACCGATTACTTTTTCTTCGCCTGATAACATTAATAAATCTGTTGCCACTTGAGTTTTCTTTATTTCGGTTGTTATTTCGCCCGGAATAGCAGAACTTCTTTCAGCTTCAACTTTAAGCAGAATATAATCTTGATTATCTTCATTATAAATATGAGGAGATACTTCTATAATTGTACCGGTAGAGTAAAATTTATCAATAATGTTCCCTGAAAAGTCTTTTTGTTTTATAGAGATATCGGAACCTATTTGGATCCTTCCTTTCATTTTATCTCTTACGGTTACTTTTGGTCTTGCTATTACTTCACCTAAATTTTCCGCTTCAAAATATTTAAATGCAGCTTCAACGGTTCCTGACCAATCACCAACATTAAATTCCGATACAATAGGTGTTAAAAACTCTAAAGGTTTTTGAAGAGCTGCGGAACCACCGGAGTTGGAATTTGAATTTGAATTATTACCTTGTTTTTTCGTTTCAGTAAATGCACGTAATTTGGGACCAACTTTTATACCTGAATTTGAAAAGAGCCATTGCCAGTTTATTCCTCTCTCTCTCATTTTTTGAACATCAGCTTCAAAAAATATTGCAGAAATTTTAACTTCCCGCGTATCTAGAGAAGCATAATTGTCTGCCGTTAATCCTTCGGCATCATCAATTTTTTTTCTTACAACAATTACTCTTTCTTTTTCTTCAAACTCAAGTCCGTTATATTGAACAATAATAACAAGAGCTTTCATAAAGTTAATTTTATTAATTTCAACACCAATAGGAGATGTAAGTCCGGCAGTTGAAATTATTCTTTTCCCGTTAGTTCGTTCACTTATTTTACTTAAAGCTTCAATAGCTTTATCAAACGGAGTATATTCTGCAATACTTACTAATTCATCAGGGTTTACGTAACCACTTAATGTTTTTTCCAATTGCTTTTGTGCAAATAATGTTTGTACTAATACAAATAGAGCGATTATAGATATTATCTTTTTCATGTTATTTACTCGTTAGTTGTTTTTTATTTTCTAAATTCTTTTGTTCTAATTCCAAAGTAATTTTTTCTATTACACCACCTTTGTTCAGAACAAATTTCACTTCATTATTTTCAAAATCGATTTTGGTTAAATATCCGAGATAAACTTCATCTCCTTCCCAAAGTAATCTTGTTTTACCTGTTGCATCCGACACATAAGCTCCGTCAGGAATTAAAGCAAGAAGCTGAGCCGTTTGAACATCCAACAAATCTTTAGAGTTTGGCGGTATCTCATCTCTAATTAACGGATAGAAAATATTATATAAAGGATTTGCCGTTAGTTTGTTCTCTTTATATTGTGATGAAGCAAAATCATCTTTATCTGAATAATAAACCAAAACATCTAAGCTATATGTTACCAAGTAATGAGGAAATTCTTCTTTATCTACTTCTACAAAGTTTCTTAAATCTCCTTTAAGAACTTTTTTTAATTCTTTACTTTGTTCTATTGCATAGATCATTCTATATAAATCATTAAAGTCGGCAGTTCCTTTAAGGAGATAATTATAACTCTTAAAATAGGGTTGTTCAACTTCTCCTTTATATTCAATATCAACATGAGAATATTCGCCAAATTTAGAGCTAACTTCATTAATAAACTTAAAAAACTCTGCCTGCGATATTGAAACGGGAATTACATATTTACGTAATGCCAAAATTGAATCGAGTTCATTAATCTTGCTTTGTAGTTGAGCTAATTGATTTTGAAGCTCTTCTGTGTCTTGTGCGTTAGTATTAAGTTCTTTTAGTTTTGCCTTATTTTTATCAATATCTTTAGCTTGGAAATAGTAAGTATAAACTGATCCGCTAATTGATATTACCGCAAGAATAATTAAAAGTAATACTGTGCTTAATATTTTACGGTTCATTTTTTATTTGCTCCGTCAGTATTGATATTAAAGTTCATTGTATAGGAATAAGCTTTGGTTTCTCTTAAAGGTTCATAAGTTATTGTGTTTAAGGAAGAAGAATTGTTGATATCGACAAATTCCGTTAACACATTTCTGGAAAGTGTATGTCCCTTAAGACTTACCATATTATTTTTGTTAGTTCCTAAAGTAGAAACCCAAAAATTTCTTCTTCTTTCCATAAAATCGGAAATATTAGATAACATTTTGCCCCAAACAGCAGCTCCCGCAGTTGCGGAATCCAGAATAGCTTGAGTGTTATCAAAATTTGAAATTTTTGCAGAATAGTTTTCCATTTGAGCAACAATTTGTTCGTTCTGTGCTTTAAGTATTTCCAGCCTGCTAATCTCACTTCTCTGCTCAATAATGTGTTGTCTGTTATCTAATATTTGAACAGTAAAGAAATAAGCCGCAGCAAAAAGTATAGGAAGTACAACTATACTGTGCCATCCAAAATGAATTATTTTTTGATTATCTTGGATATACTTAGGTAAAAAGTTAATTCCTTTATATTTACTTTCTTTTTCTTCAAAGTATTCAAGACCTGCGGTAATAGCAAAAGCAAAAGAAGAAATATTGTCTCTCTGCTCATCAGAAAGTTCTGTTAAATCTAAGTCTTCAAATTGCAGTTCATTTACATTTGCTTCAGGGAAAGTACCATAAAAAGATAAGACCAGATTTTCCGAGTTATCTTCACCGCACAGAAATACATTATCTAACTTAGGTATATTTCCATTTTCCATCTCTAAAAGGATTTTAGAAAAATAGACATCATAAGTATGAATATCTTTTGTACCTATATCCAAAGAAGAACCTATATGTGCTAAATTATTTCCTTTTAAGAAAATTAATTTACTTGATTCACTTCCGGTATTGATTATTAACGTATAGTCTTCTTCAAAAAACTTATTTGTCTTAGAAATATAACGGGCTAATGCTGTCTCGGAATTTTTTATAGTTGCTATTTTATAAAATCTTCTGTTATTCTGTTCTGCCAATGAGTTGATAAAATCAACACTTGTATTATCTTCACGAATAAATACACTATGCAGGGTTTTATCATTTATTGTTAAGTAATCAATTGAATCCGCTGGAACACTGATATTTTTAGTCTTTGCTAAATCATCAAGTATAGCTTGGATATTTTTCTTTTTACTTTTTTCTATTTTACCGGAATAATTATGATGGTTTACAATAGGATCTGTAACTACAGGAATAAACTCAGCATTTTTAAGTTCATCTTTAGTAAAATATTGTGAGGCATAGGTTACATCACTTTTATCTACAGCTTTAAGCTCATTGTTAGTTTCCTCTATTCCTTCGAAACTCATCTCGGCATCTAATCCGGCAAATGACTCTTCTGAAAATTCATTGGTTTGAGCATCATCAAAAGTATCAAAACCCGTCATAGTCATTGAAAATGTTTTTTTGACTTTAACTTTTCCTTTTTCTTTCGAAAGGATAACTATTTTAGTGTCTTGTCCTTCAGACGAAACGCATACTATTGGTTTCATATTTTATACCGCTTTTAATAATTGACGTATTCTATTTTTATTATTTGCAAAAGCAATTACATTTTCTTTAGAAATTTTTCTTTCTTTATATAATCGCATTAAGTCTTGTTCCATGGTCATCATTCCTTGCTGTCCGCCTTGATTCATCATCAAGTATATCTCACTTGTATTATTATTTTTGATTGCCGCTTTAACACTTTGAGTAACAACCAAAACCTCTTTAGCTAAAACGAACTTACCATCTATACCGGGAACCAGTTTTTGAGATACAACCGATACTAGTACATCTGCTAATCTCATTCTAACTCTTTCTTGTTCAACCGGATTAACTTCCGCAATAATTCTATCTATTGACTCAATTGCAGAAGATGTATGAAGCGTTGAAAAAACTTTATGTCCTGTATCTGCTACTTCTAATGTTGCTAATATTGTATCGGGATCTCTCATCTCACCAATAATTATTATATCAGGATCTTGTCTTAAGGCTTGTACTACACCTTCTTTGAAGGAAAGTACATCTCTGCCCACTTCTCTGTGTTTTATAATAGATTCTTTCGATCTATGAACATATTCAATAGGTGCAGCTATAATAATAATTTGACAAGGGTTGCTTTGATTATGATAGTCAATAACAGCATCTAATGTTGTTGATTTACCGGAACCCGTAATACCTGTAACCAAAGATAATCCGAACTTAATATATTTGTGATTCATTGCCTGTAAAGCATAAGGATGGAACTGATATCCGGTAATTGCTCTTAAAGTTGAAGATATTGCCCGCATGTTTAATGTAATAGCATCTAAATCGAAATAGGCATCGGCTCTAAATCTTACATTAGTATTATTTTTTTCATAATTAAATGTATAACTAAAATCTAAGTTTCTATTTACTGATAAATGCCTACGCTGATTATCATTTAATATAGCAGAAATAAACAATGATGCTTCATCAATTTTTAAGTTTGGTAAATCCTCAACTCTCCTTTTTATTCCTTGAATTCTAAACCAAATATAATTTCCTGCACCAGGTCCGCCAATTTCAATATCAGAAGCACCCCTATCAATCATTACAGATAAAATATGATTAAAAAACTTTAATAATATTTCTCGATTTTCTAAAGATAATTCTCCGGACTTATCTAATATATGGTTTGTTCTATCAGGCCCATGGTATGCTTCAGGAATTTCTTTAGTAAAATTTGATAATATTTCTAATGCTTTTTTTATCATAATTAATCTTCCATCGTTCCGCTAATTACTTCTTGAATAGAAGTTAAACCTTGCTTTGCTTTTTCTAATCCACTTTCTCTCAAATTTAATGTACCGTCTTTTCGAGCTTGAGCTCTTATTTTCTCTTCATCTACTTCTACACCCGAACGGACAATAATTTCTCTAATATCCTTTGTAAAATAAAGAGCTTCATGTATTGCCATACGTCCTTTAAAACCACTACCACTACATTTGGAGCATCCTACGGGTTCATAAACTTCATATTGTTTCCATTCTTCAATATCCAAACCAGCAGCTCTCATTTCTGCTTCATCAAATTCTTCAACTCTTTTTTTACAATTATCACACAATTTTCTTATAAGCCTTTGGGCAACTATTATATTTATTGCATAAGCAATAAGAAATGGTTCTACACCCATTTTGTACAATCTTGCTACTGCACTTGGGGCATCATTAGTATGAAGTGTTGAAAAAGTTAAGTGACCGGTATTTGCAAGTTTAATTGCAGTTTCTGCTGTTTCTTTATCCCGCATCTCACCAACAAGTACAATATCAGGATCGTGCCTTAATATTGCTCTAATTGCTTGTTCAAAATTCATTTTGTGCCCGATTTTCAACTGTCTAGCACCATCTATTACATACTCTACCGGATCTTCTACAGTAAGAACATTAACTGTAGGGTTAACTACTTGATACAATGCTGCAATAAGTGTTGTACTTTTACCACTTCCCGTTGGTCCTGTTAAAATTACCATTCCTTGCGGCTGCGTAATTGCTTTTTGAAAAGCATCGTTTGCATAGCCAACAAGCCCCAGTTTACTTAGATCTTTAATTACGTTTCTATCATCAAGAATTCTTATTACAATACTTTCAAACTTATTTTTTAATTCAGTTCCTACCATTGGAAGAACCGATACCCTAAAACGAATAATATGATTATCAATTTGTCTTTGTATAAAACCATCTTGTGCTTGTTCTCTTTCAAATCTATCTAAACCTTTAGAACGATCTTTAACTACCGCCATAACAGCTTCGGGTAAAGTATTATCTTGAACATACCATCTTGCAAGTTTACCATCCTGCCTAAAATGAATTTCCGTTCTTTTTTTACCTGTAGGGAAAATATGAATATCACTAACGCCTCTTCTTACACCTTCTACAAGAGCACCTTCAACTAAATTTATTAAAGCACTTTTGTTTATTTCGGAATCTACTTGTTCTTCAGATACATTCGACTCATCTACATCTGTATCAAGCATTTCATCAGAGTTTTCTACAAGTGTTAGATATTCGTTTTCCTGTTTGATTATTATTGCGTGCAGCTTTTCAAAGTCTTTTGCTTTCAGATAGTTATATTGATATTTTTTTACTTTAAGTGCATATGCAATTTTTGTTAATTCTCTATCCGTAGGATCTACAGCTGCAAGAATTAACTTATCCTTTACTCTTTCATCAAATTTGTAAGGTAATACTTTATGGTCTAACAATAATTTTTTTATATTATCACCGGCATTATCAATTAATGCTCTTAATCGCTCAATTCTTTGTTCGGTAAATTCAGCAGCATTAAAGTTTATTTCTTTGAAAGCATAAAGTAACGCGACTTCTCTAAAAATAATATCATGGTCAAAACTAAATTCTTGAACTAATATTTGTCCTAAATTTCTTTTAGCACCGGTTAGATCTTTTTCTTTTACATCCAATGCTTTTTTGAGTATTTCAATATCGATTATCCCTTTCTTTAAAAGAAGGTAACCAATCTTATCTGCCGTTTCAATTCTATCTTCTATCATCTCTCTACCAATTTTACATTGTTGGTGGTTTTGGGTTAATTGTTGCTGTTTCTGCTGATACTAATGTTAGTGCAATCATCACTACCATAATTACCATAGCAATAAATACTTGTATCATTTCAATTACATTTTTAAGTCTGAATACCGTTTCACTTTCGTAATAATTTGCAAGCTGGTAAGCAGTATTTTTTATTGTTCCGGTTTCTTCTCCGGAATGAAATCTTGATATTGCAGTAGGTGTTAATACTCCGCTTGCTTCAAGGGAATCTGTTAATCCTTTACCCTTACTGACCATCATGGGAATGGAAACATCTTTTATCTGTCCTTCAAAGTAAGTATTACCTGTTGC
Source organism: Ignavibacteriota bacterium (assembly GCA_002746605.1). Classification (GTDB taxonomy): domain Bacteria; phylum Bacteroidota; class Ignavibacteria; order Ignavibacteriales; family Melioribacteraceae. The sequence goes on along the minus strand of PDPT01000018.1, from coordinate 11,565 downwards.
TTCAGCTGCAATTCTTATTGGTTCAATACTATCTGCCGAACCGGTATAAAGAGTATAAAACACCCGACAAAAAACTTCTATATTCGTTTTATGAATAAGCGATCCCATAATTGGAATTTTCATCATATATTTATCAGTTAAATATTTTCCTTTCTTAGTTTTAACAAATCTCCAAAAGAATATTGGCGGAACTACGAAAAACATAGTGATTAAAATGGGATTACCAATGATAAAATCACTAAAGTCCAAAGTAGCCGCAGTCATTGGAGGCAGTTCAATATCAAACTTTGAAAAAAGTTTTGCAGTTTCAGGGAAAATGTAACCTACATAAAATATTACTGCAATAAAAAGTACAAAAAGCGTAACCATTGGAGTGATTAAAGCACTCCTTAAATTTTTCTTAAATTCCATCTGTCTTTCAAGGAATTTCGCTGTTGCTTTATAAATTTGGGTCATGTTACCACTTTTGGAAGCAAGCCCAAGCATGTAAGCGGTAAACTTTCCGAAAACAGTTTGATACTTTAAATAAACCTGCTCACTATCAGCACCCTTTTTCAATTCACTATTTATCTGCTTTACTGTTTCACGTAATGCTTTATTCTCCAAGTCATTAGTAAGCAGCGTCATTATTTCGCTGAAAGGTAATTTTTGCTCTAAGAGTTCCGCACTTATCTTAACAAATGAAACTATTTCCTGCATTGGAGGTTTCATGTTAAGTTCAAAAAGTTTTTTATTTACAGAAATTACTTTGTATTCCAGCTTTGTTAATGCTTGAACTACTTCTTGTTTAGTAAATGCTTTTTGTTCACCGGTAAATGGTTTTTCTTTACCTCTTTGAACTTTATATATGAAAGTAGATTTTTTTTCGATGGATTTGGTTTTTAACCCATGCTTGTTAACTAAAGCTTGGATTTTCTTTTTACCTTCTGCGTAAGTTGGAGCACTAATAGTTCCTACTATTGCTTGTCCATTTGTTTTTATTGCGTTAAAACGAAGTTCAATCATGATTCAAATCACATATAATTTTATAAAAATTAAGAATTAAGAGATTCTTCTTGTAATCCCGTAAAATAGTTTAAAACTTATATATGATTATCGTCACATTTATAAAGAACTTTAGCTGTTTTTCGATAAAATTATTTTTAATCTTTTTTATACCTATCTTTAAAATAAAAAAAGCTGAAAACTTAAATAAGCTTCCAGCTTTAAAGAATGATTTTATTTTTTCTTAGTTATTAATTGTAGTACTTGTAATACTATCTGGAGCAACGACCATAGTTACTTTTACAACAGTCGAATTATCTTCACCTATTTCTTTACCCGTTCCTACTAATGTTATTGAATTAGCTGATGGTGTAGCTGTATAAGCACCATTATCATTGCTTTTTAATGAAGATGGAATTTCAAAACCTGAACCAGATTTTCCACCTTTATTAAAAGTGTTTCCGCCACCACCCATTGCTACTGGTTTTCTATAATGTTGTTGAGACATAGCTGCAAGTGTAGTTAAATCTGCAATAACTGCATCTCTATTTGCATTTGTACTACTTGCTGTAAATACATTAATACCTACAACTACTGCTATACCAACGATGATAACACCTAGTACGATTAATAATAATTGTTGTTGACCCATTTTTTAACTCCTTTTGATTTGTTTGTGGTTAATTTTGCTTTTCTATTAGAAATTTTTGTGCCAAAAGTTAAATTCTCTATTTTTTTCTAAATTTAGTCTATTTTTATTGTTAAAACTCTTTTAATTGGCTAATATTGTTACTTTTTATAATATAAGACAACATCTTTTTGTTATTACATGTAAGTTCTACAGGTAACTGCTACTTATTTACTAATTTATTATTGTTGTTTGGCATTTATCAGGTGTAACTTTTACTTCAATTTTTATCGGGTTACCCCCCGTTAGAACTTCGTTACCTGTTGCGGTAATAATTACTTCTTTAGGAGATGTAATACTTGCCGAAAAATTGCCCGCTTCTGTTTTTTTCATTTTTTGCGGAATATCCCAATTAGTAAAAGAATCACCGCCGCCGCCAAATTCTCTTGCTTTCCTATAATATAATTGTGCTTTACTTGCAAGTAAAGTTGCTTCGTTGATAAGTTCGTTTCTTCCTTGTTCGATAGTATTTGTATTAAAAATTACTATCCCCATAACTACTGCAATACCAACTACAATTACACTAAGCATTATTAATAAAAGCTGTTGCTGTCCCATATTTTCTTTCCCATTTTATTTAATTTTTTTCTTTAAGTTATTCAAAAATCTTGCCAGAGTTAAAAAAGAGATAATTGTTTGATAGATAAATTATTAAAGTATTGAATTGTTAAATGATAACATGGTTACTTTACTATATTGTTATATCTTTAAATATGGTATGCTTAAATACTTTAATTGGATGATTTAGATTGTATAATATAGAAGTAATGTTTTTATGTTTTACTTTATGATATTGCGGGGATCTTATACACAGACTTGGAAGTCTATGTTATGCTGAGACCTTGCCTCTTTTATTTATTTAGTATTAACTATTGCCCATTTACTATATTATATAGATTATTTTATTTTTTCTTATTGTAAAACTTTAATAGGTCCTTGGTTAAAAAGCATAAACATTGTTAATTGAGCGAAACAATAGTTTTTCACACAATTTACGTGAACGATTGTTGTACCTTAAAAGAAGACTGCTAACAAAATAATTAAATTCTGTTGGAAGCAAGTTTTTACAATCTTTTTTACATATTATTTCAGCTTATTGTCTTGGATTTCTTCAACAACAAAGCTACATTTTCAATGTGATAAGTTTGCGGAAACATATCTACAGGTTTAATTTTTATTAATTTATATTTTTCTTCACAAAGTAATTTAATATCTCTCGCTTGCGTTGAAGGATTACAACTTACGTAAACTATTTTTTTCGGCTCTATATCTAAAATATCTTTCACTGTTTTAGGATTCATTCCTGCACGTGGCGGGTCAGCAATAATTACATCCGGTTTGGGAATATTTTGTTCGGAAATAAAAGGTAAAAATGATCTATTCAAATCAACTTCAAATGATTTAACATTTTCAATCCCATTTATTTCACAATTGGTTTTGCCATCTTTAACAGCCGATTTTACAGATTCGAATCCGTAAACTTCTTTAACTTTTTCCGAAACAAATATGGAAATTGTGCTTGCACCTGAATATAAATCATAAACTATTTCGCTGCCATGAAAATCGGCATAATCAAGAGCTGTTTGATAAAGATTTTCTGCTTGCAAAGTATTGGTCTGGAAAAATGAGTTGGCACTTATTCTAAATTTGTATTTGTCTATTTTATCAAAAATTTGTCCATTTCCCAAATAGACTTTTTCAAAATCGCCGAAAGCAACCTGAGCTTTACGTAAATTTACATTATTGACAATTGTTGTAATAAAAGGAAAATTTTTGCTCAAGTTCTCAGAAAATTCTTTCATGATTTCGAAATTATCTTCAAAAGTAACTAAGTTTACCATAAATTCATCAAAAGCAAAAGATTCACGTAAAACCAAGTTTCGCAAATAGCCGTTATTTTCTTTTGTTGAATAAATTGAAGTGTTTCTTTCCTTAAAGTAATTTCTTGTAAAATTTAAAACTTCAGTTGCTTCTTTTGTTTGAAGATAACATTCTTCTATATTAATAACTTTACTAAAAACTTTGGGCACATGAAAACCAAGAGCAAAATTTTTATCTAAGTTAGAATCTGAATTTATTTCATCTTTTGTAAGCCAGCGTTGAGGAGTAAATGAAAAATCCATTTTATTTCTATAATAAAAAATCTTCTCCGATTTTAAAGTCGGTTCAATTTTAAAATCTGAAAATCCACCGATTCTTTCAAAAATATCTTTTACTTGCTCAAACTTATATTTAGTTTGATATTCATAATCTAAATCTTGCTGTTTACAACCGCCGCAAGTACCAAAGTGTTTGCACTTCGCTTCAGTTCTTCCTTCTCCGGAAGTAAGAATTTCACAAGCTACAGCTTCCCCGTAAGATTTTTTAAGTTTTTTTATTTCGGCATTTACAACATCGCCCGGATAAGAATTGTGCACAAAGATGATATATTTTTTATCGGAATTATCATTTATATGGTTTAACTCGGATTGATTAATTTTTGCAATACCTTTTCCTTCAAATGCATAGCTTTCAATTTTTAATTTTATAATGTCATTCTTTTTCATATTAAAGACCAAGGTTTAAATTAATTTTTCTTAAAAAGAGACGTTACAAATCCAATGTATTTATCACCACCGAGTTTAAGATAAACTTTTGATTCATGAGATATTTTATTAAGAACTTTTTTGTAATAAGATTTTTCTTGAGCAGTAAGCGAATTTTTATTTTTATCTAATAGCTTTAAATTTAAACTATAATATTTTTGTAATGTATCTGTTAAATCAACCGTATCGATTAAACTAAAATTTCTATTTTCGTAATATTTTGGAAACTCGTTCTTGGATAAAGGCAGAATTGATGATTCGTCAAATATATCAGCCACAAAAGGAGGAATATCATCTTTTAACTTTACAACTTCTCCAACACATAAATACCCTTCGTGTTTTAAGATTCTCTTGGCTTCTTTTACAATAGTTTTTCTTCTAAAATCAGTAAATGCACCTTGAGCATAAACCAAATCAATAGACTCATTATTAAAGTCCGTTCTTTCAAAATCCATTAACTTAATTTTTATATTTTCTTTTTTGCCAAGTGCCAATTTGGAAATCATCAGACTTTCATAATCTTCAACAATAATATCTATGGAATTACTTCCCTCAAGTAATTTTTCTGCAACATTTACGGTATTACTCCCATAAATGGCAATTGAAAAATTCTCGATGTTTAATCTTTGCTTAATAAATTTTAATTGTAAATCTAAACCGGGTAATAAATATTTTTCTTTTTTCATAACTGAAAATTAACAAGAAGATTTTAAAGTTTTTTCTTTTTAAACTTTATTCGAATCTAAAGTGAATTTTCTAAATTAAAACAATAAATCATCGATATTAAAATTTGGCATGTAAAAATAATTTTTATTTGTCAAAAAAAAGAAAGAATCAATATTGCAGATTATATAATTAAGAATAATAAATTTCTGTGAAGTTACATTGCCTTGTGATTCAGTATTCATATAAGTAAATTTCATGTTGGATTAAAAATGTTTTTTAGAAAGGAAAATTTTTGAATAAAAGTAATGTTTACATAGAAACTTACGGCTGCCAAATGAATCTTGCCGATACAGAAATTGTGCAGGGAATTCTTACGGATAAAGGTTATCAATTAACAAAAGAGATTAATAATGCTGATATTGTACTGTTAAATACATGCAGCATTAGAGAAAATGCCGAACAAAGAATTTATGGCAGACTTGGAAATATAAAAACTCTCAAGACCGAAAAACCTAATTTATTAGTTGGAATTCTTGGCTGCATGGCAGAGAGATTAAGAAGCGATCTTATTGATAAGAAAAAAATTGTTGATATTGTTGTTGGTCCTGATGAGTACAGAAGATTGCCGGAATTTATTGATATAGCTTATGCCGGCGAAAAAGGAATTGGTGTAAAACTTTCCAAAACCGAAACTTATGATGATTTACTTCCTTATCGTGCAAATGATGACGGACTTTCAGCTTGGATTTCAGTAATGCGAGGCTGTGATAAGTTTTGTACTTTTTGTGTTGTCCCATTTACACGAGGGCGAGAAAGAAGCAGATCTATTGATCCTATTGTAAATGAAGTTGCAGATCTTGCAGGAAGAGGATACAAAGAAGTTACATTACTCGGACAAAATGTAAACTCCTATTTGGATAATGGAAGAGATTTTGCCGATCTACTTGCTGCTGTTGCAATTGTAGATAAAACAATAAGAATAAGATTTTCTACTTCACATCCTCAAGATTTTTCGGATAAATTGCTCTATACAATTTCGGAACATGAAAACCTTTGTAATTATATTCATCTGCCGGTTCAATCAGGTTCTAACAGAATTTTGGAACTTATGAACAGAACTTACACAATTGAACACTATTTGAATATAATTGAAAAAGCAAGAAAAATTATTCCGGGTGTTTCTTTCTCGACAGATATTATTTCAGGTTTTCCGACAGAAACTTACGAAGATCATCTTGCAACTCTGGAAGTTATGCGAAAAGTTAGATATGATGGAGCATATATGTTCAAATATTCTCCGCGTGAAGGCACAAAGTCTTACAGAATGAAAGATGATGTTGATGAACAAACAAAATCAAAAAGATTAACGGAAATTATTGACGAGCAACAAAAAATTTCTTACGAAATAAATCAAGAACTGATTGGAACTGAAACTGAAATCTTAATTGAAGGATTCAGTAAAAAATCCAAAGAATTTTTTGCAGGCAGGACCGATACAAATAAAGTTGTAATAATTCCGGCAACACAGAACTTAAAAAAATCGGATTACGTAAAAGTAAAAATTAACAAAGCAACTTCAGGAACTTTATTTGGCGATATAATTTTTAAAATTGATAAAACAAAAGAAAACAAACAAAAAACAGCTTAACATAATGGGAAAATATTTTTTATTCTTAGTTTTTAGCTTCTCAACTATTTTAATTGCTCAAACACCTAACATTGTACCTCAATTAAAAAAAATTGAAGCAGCTAAATTAGTTGAAGTAAATGAAGAATTGATTGAATTGAAAAATAAATGCCCCGGAGATCCGAATGTAATTTTTCTTGAAGCAGTTCTAACTGAAGACGGCGAAAAAGCAGAAAAACTCTACGAAGCGGTTTATAATAATTTCCCTAAGAGTCAATATGCGGATGCAGCTTTGTTCAGAAGTTTTTCATACTTTTATGCTTTAGGTCTATATAAAAAAGCAGAAGAACTAAAAAATAGAATAATTAAAGATTATCCCCGTTCTCCTTATTTAAAAAATACCGAAAGAAATTTTCCACATATAGATGATATGCTTATAGTTTCTTCGGAACCTTACAAAGAAAAACCTAAAACCAAAAGATATACAATTCAGGCAGGAGCTTTTGGAAATTTTCAAAATGCAGAAAATCTTAAACGGCAATTTATTAAAGACGGATTCTACTCCTCAATAATTCCTAAAGTAGTTAATACAACTGAACTTAAAATAGTAATTGTCGGAGACTTTTCGAATAAAACAGATGCCGAAAAAACTCTTCCTACTTTGGAAAATAAATATTCAATTAAAGGACGTATAATACCGTTTGAATAAATAAATTTTTCTGCAATTAGTTTCTTATTAAGTATTATTAAATATTGAAATATTTATATTTTTTTCTTCTGCTCGCTACAGAAAAGTTTACATCATAAATTAAGTATTTTTTAATTGATTTATAAAATATTCTAAAAACGAAAATTATATGTTTGATTTTAATATTTAAAATCCTTTTTTTAGTAAATACAAATAATTGATTACTGCCATTTTGACAGACTTAAAGGAAAAAATTATGAATGAACATAGAATAATTGGCAAATCTAAACAAATAAAAGATTTGTTAGATATAACCAAGCAAGTTGCTCAATCGAGTATTTCCGTATTAATTTACGGAGAAAGCGGAGTTGGCAAAGATGTATTTGCCAGAACAATTCATAATTTTAGCAGCAGAGCAAATAAAGAATTAATTAGTGTAAATTGTGGTGCAATCCCCGAAGGTATTTTAGAGAGTGAACTTTTCGGTCATAAAAAAGGTTCGTTCACAGGAGCGGTAGATAACAGAAAAGGCTATTTTGAATTAGCAGATAAGAGTACACTTTTCCTTGATGAAATTGGTGAAATGCCACTTACAACGCAAGTAAAACTTCTTAGAGTTTTAGAAACAGGTGAATTACTACCACTCGGAAGCGAAACTACAAAGAAAGTGGATGTAAGAATTATTGCCGCAACAAATAGAGATTTACAAATAGAAGTAGATGCTAAAAGATTCAGGAAAGATTTGTACTTCAGATTAAAAGCTGTTACTCTTTACATTCCCCCACTTCGTGAAAGAAGAGAAGATATAAATTTATTTACGGAACATTTCATAAATAATTATTCTAAAAAAAATAATATCGTAAAACCTTTAATTAGTAAAGATGCTTATGAATTATTAAACCATTATTATTGGCCCGGTAACATACGCGAATTAAAAAATGTTATTGAAACAGCAACGGCACTCAGCACTTCCAATAAACTTACAGCCAAATCTTTTGAAAATTTATTATCTCAAACACCCAAAAATGAGACAAGAAATCTGCCAATAGCTCTTCGCAAAACTAATGAAGCATTAGATCGCGAAATAATATTAAGCGCTCTTATAGAAATAAAAAAAGACTTAAATGAGTTGAAAAATTTTGCATATTCCAACTACACAGAGAACAACAATGTTGAACCAGTAACTAATCAAATTCACGAAATTATTCCTCTGGCAAATCTTGAAAAAAATGCAATTGTAAATGCCTTGGATTTCACCAACGGAAATAAGCGAAAAGCATCGCAGCTTCTTGGAATCAGTGAAAGAACCCTTTATCGCAAAATTAAGGAATATGAAATTTGATCTTTACTAAAAGTAATTTTTATGAAAAACATATTTTAGAGTGCTTCTTCCTGTTGCCGCAAAAAATTTTTACAATTCTTAAAAATAAAGGAACTACAATTATTTTCCCTTCACACAATGTATCATTAATCACAAATATTTCAGATAAAATCCTTATTTTAACCCAGAAAAAATATGAGCTTTTTAGATAATTTAACTAATAAGAGAAAAAAATATATTGAATAAAGCTATCTTAATTTAATTAACAATGTGATATTGAGATAAGTAAACTTTAAAACAAAAATGAGAGTTAAATGAATGCACTTGAAGTAAGAAATTTAACAAAAACCTTTGGGAAAATTAAAGCAACAGATAATGTTTCTTTTAAGGTCCCCGAAGGTTCAATATTCGGACTTATCGGTAGAAACGGTGCGGGCAAAACTACAACAATCCGAATGATGATGAATATTTATTTTCCCGATAGTGGAGAAATAATTTTAAGAGGAACAAAAGTAGGAGAAGAATTTAAAAATAAAGTTGGCTATCTTCCCGAAGAGAGAGGTTTATACAAAAAAATGAAAGTCCTCGATACACTTTTGTTTTTTGCGGAAATCAAAGGAGTAACCGGAAAAGAAGTTCAAAAAAAAGCAATGGATTATTTAAAACGATTTGATTTACTTGAAAGAAAAACTTCTAAAATTGAAGACCTTTCGAAAGGAAATCAGCAAAAAGTACAATTTATTGCAACACTTTTACACGAACCGGAATTTATAATTCTAGATGAACCATTTTCGGGCTTAGATCCGATTAATACAAATCTACTTCGCCAAATAATAGTTGAAGAAAAAAATAAAGGAAAAGTAATAATTCTTTCTACACACTTAATGGATTTTGCAGAAAAAATGTGTGATCATATAGCGATGATAGATAGTGGGAAAATTATTCTAAATGGTTCACTAAAACAAATTAAATCAAAATTTGTACAAAGAAATGTAAATCTAACTTATAACGGAGATATATCTTTCTTAAAAAATAATCCTATTATTGAAAGTATTTCTGATTATGGAAATACAACCGGAATAAAAGTAAAAAATGATGAACATATTCAACAACTATTAAAATTACTTATTGATAATAATATTGAAGTAAAAAATTTTAGTGCTAATGAAATTTCTTTACAAGAAATTTTTGTTGAGCTTGCAGGTAGAGTAGAAGGAGAAATTTTGGAGGGAAGAAATGTTTAATTACAGAATAATCGGTTTATTAAAAAGAGAATTCAAAGAAAAATTGCTTTCTAAAGCTTTCATTATTTCTACTCTTGCAGTTCCATTAATAATGATTTTGGCTCTCGGTTTTCAGGCTCTTATTATGAGTTACGATGGTGATGAAAATACAAAATTAGAAATTATAACGGAAGATGCAGCTTTAACAGAAGCATTTAAAAATGAATTCAGTAATTTAGGATTTGTAGAAAGTAATTATTACACTTTTGAGTATAAGACAAAATCTAACACAGAATTAGCAAACTATCTGGAAGAACAAAAAAAAGATTTACTTGATGAAAAATTAAACGGAATTATTTTTGTATCAGACTCTTCTAAAGCTTCTAAAAAAGTTAAATATTTTTCAAAAGTTCCAAATAATCCAACTATAAGTCAAAAAATCTCAAGACATTTAAATAAGGTTTTGGTTGATAATTATTTTGCTGATAAAGACCTTTCGAAAGATGATTTGAGCTTCGCCCGAACAAATGTTGCTTTAACAGGATTCAAAATTTCGGAAGATGAAGATATAAAAGAAGAAGGTTACGGGAAATTACTTTTATCATATCTCTTCACTTTTTTATTATACATTAGCTTATTAATGATAGGACAAACAACAATGCAATCAGTTATGGAAGAAAAAATGTCACGAGTTGTTGAGGTTTTATTATCTTCTGTAAACAGTAAAGAATTTTTAACAGCAAAAATTTTAGGAGCTTCAATTATTGGTGTTGTACAAATGATGGTTTGGTTAATACCAATAATTCTTGTTGGTTTTACAACACTTTTTACTCTTCCAATGAATTTCGAATTACAAATTAGTGCTTGGCAAATATTTTATCTACTTCTAAACTTCTTTATCGGTTTATTGACTTTTCTTTCATTGTTTGTAACGGTCGGTGCAATTTATGATAATCCGCAAGATGCACAATCAGCTATGGGTCCGCTTATGATGTTAATAATAATTCCGTTCTTCATCTCATTTAGCCTTGCAAAGAATCCGGGAAATCTAATTGCAGAAGTTTCTTCAATGCTTCCATTTTTTTCAATTATTGTAATGCCTGCAAGAATGACTCTTGTTGATATTCCGATTTGGCAATTCGTGGTCTCAATAGCTGTAAACTTATTAACTATTTATTTATTGTTCCCAATAGCAGGTAAAATATTTAGAATAGGTCTTTTAAAAACCGGTAAAAAACCAACACTAAAAGAAGTCGGCAAATGGTTAAAGTATGATTAATTTAAATATTTAATCATCGTAAAAGATCTAAAGTACATGTAGATATTGGAATTTAAGTTGAGACACCATAACTTCTGTATCGGAACTATAATTAAAGAATATTTATGTCCTAAACAAAGATAATTTAAGCCTTTTTCTTCAACTGTGCTTTTATAAAACGAATGTTTAGGACATTTTTTAAAGCTAACCCAACACTCTCCCGCTAAAAAATGCTCTTTATTCTTCCTGCATTATTAAACACATAAAGGAATTATTGAATAAAGAAATAATTTTGCCTATAAACAATTTTTTGTACTAAACGATAGTAAATGTGATTAATATCATAGTTTAATAAAATTAAAGGAGTTCAAATGGCAGGGCAAATCAAACTAGCTATTGATAAAATAATTGACGAACGTGCAAAGGGAAATCCATCTATTGCATCAACAACCCGCACAAAATTGATCTTGAAAGGAATTGATCCAAGTAGATTTAATGCATCAAGTCCGGACGATCCGGCAGTAA
>PDPT01000070.1 GCA_002746605.1 Ignavibacteriota bacterium | reverse complement strand
ATTATTTAATGTTCCGGTAAGCTCCCAAGTAGCACCGTTATCTTTACTTATTTCGTACCAAACCTTGCCCATACTCTCATAAACCATATGTAAATGACCGTTTGGTGTACGCACTATTTTACGCTGTCCGTTATGCTTAAACGCATTTGCTTTATTTGATAAATGTGTGCCTTTGTAGTTTGCTTTTACTGCTGCATTGGCATTGGTAAAAACAACGGGGGTTTCTAAACTGTTCGGGTATTTAAGTGTTGCATTTGTTGCACTCCAATTTTGGAAATAGAATTTACTATTTACACCATTTACATTTATTGTTTGTGTTTGAGGCACTTTTACTGAATAATATGGGGCGACCCAATCTCTGATAGATGTTAAACCTTGATTTAAGAAAACACCTCTTTCGGCTGCTCCATATTTTCCATTAGGTTCATAATATCCGTTTGTGGAGCGGACTGGCTTCCATCACTTTTTACATACCATGGATCTTGAAAACTTAGTGTTCCGTCATTTGGTTGAAAACTTCCTTCGGTAGTAATAGCTATTTTTGAGTAAAGTAATTTATTGAATTGTGCATCATGGTGACTCTTATTTCCATTAGCTTCAAAATTATATTCTATTAAGTGTTTTTCTCGGTTTCTATTCCAATTATTTTGTTTATATGTAATGCCTGTATTATTCCAATTGGGAAACCTCTCATTATTTGTTTTGGCAGTATAATGTGTACCGGTTTCAAGTGGGGTAGATCCGCCGGAACTAACTTGAACATTATTTACAATTATTTCACCACCCAAATTTGTATTTTCATATTTATTTGTAAAATAAAAATCCTTTATTTCTGCAGTATTAATCTCACCAACCCAGGTACTCCACTGATTTGATGTTTTTGCCCATTCGCCGTATATCCAAATTCTATAGTTGTTTTCCGGGTCCATAGCAATACCACTATAATCTCCCCATCTATTTCTAGTATTATGTATCAATTCGTAAGATGCTGAACCACTTTTTAACGATTGTATCGGTGAATGTGTTGAATTGTTTTTTTTGTGCTGAGTATAAACTATACCAACATATTCAGTTAAACTTGATTTATTAAAAACCAATGTTATGTTACCATCTCTATCAGGATGAATAACTGGATAATAATAATATTTATTAGCACTTTCTATAGTTTCATTAATTAACAAGTTAAAATTGTTATTTATATCAACTGAAAAATATACTATCATATTTCCATCATCTGTACTGTTTCTAACAGTATATGCACCATAAATAATATCGTCCATTATTACTATATCAGATATGCTACTGCTTACTAATTTATTATCTATTAATCCTGTACCTGTAGTTCCTTTTTGAACAGCATTAGACGGATAAATATAACTCCCAAGTGTTATTGTTTTTACATTATTTAATGATGCATTATTACCACCAAGCGGATTTGTAACAGACCAAATACGAATTTCGCTTGCAGTTTTTGTATCTACTAAATAAATGTTATTGGAACTACTACTACCTATTACTCTGGCAGGTTTAATTTTTGCCGGATTGGAAGGGAAGGCAACAAAGTTTTTTCTATAGCTTATGTTTCCGTTATAAACTTCTTGTTTGTCTAGTATTGTAATTTCTGGAAGATAAGATGAACCATCTCCATGATCTAATGAATGGGACGTCAAAACAATCGAAGTTTTATTATAACCTAGTCCAGGATAATCTACATTATATAAAGATTCATTTTCAAAATCGTATTTATACCAATTTCCAGTTGGATCATTTGTCTGTGATACTGCTAATAAGAATCTGTTATTTGGAGTTTTACTCAATGCTAAAAGTATAAATCTATCTGAATAATGATCGTAAACCAGCTTTGGATCAAATATATATCCGGTTGGAGTAGGGGTAATAGTATTAAATAAGTCACTAAATGTTTGTCCGCTTATAAAGGTTCCATCTTTTTGATAAATCTTATACTCAGAATTTACTGCAAGCATTACATGATTTTGTCCTACTGCTATAACCGGATCAGGTGGTTTTTCACCATTGAATTGAATTCCTTCAAAACTTGTTAGAATTTGAGCAAATATTAGTGTTGGAACAATTGTTAAGAAATAAAGAATTTTTTTCATTTTTTACCTCCAATTATTGTTAATGTGATAATAGCTTTATCTTCAATACCATTTATATAATTTTCCCCAACAGCAACAACTATATTTTT
>PDPT01000069.1 GCA_002746605.1 Ignavibacteriota bacterium | reverse complement strand
ATGAAAAAGGTGTAATAAATAGTGTTTTTCGAGATTTAAGAAAGGTAAATTATAACCATATTCCTTATGTAACTGAAAATAAAAAATATAATATCTACACGCCTGATATTTATCCGGATAAAGAAAATTGGAAAGTTATTTCGCATCAAGAACAAAATCTAAAAAAACACTTGAAAAAATTTGTTGCACTAGGACAATTAAAAACAGTTCAAGATATTTTTAATGTAAAACAGGGAATAAGAACCGGTAATAATAAGGTTTTTAAAATTACAAAAAACACATATGATCAATTACCTGATAATGAAAAAATATTTTTCAAACCTGTTGTTGATAATGATTCAATCAACAATGGAGTTTTGAATATTGTTAACTATAGTTGGTATCCATATTCAGATGAGAAACAAATATTAATCACGGAAGAGAAAAAATTAGGACAAGATGTTTCTACTTTTTATAATGATGTACTTTACCCAAACAGACAAAAGTTAATTAGTAGAAAAAAGAAAATTCCATATTGGTGGAGTTTGAGCGATTATGCACCTAGACTTTTACCTAATAGAAGAAAATTAGTTTCAACAGAATTTGGTAAATCCGGTTCTTTCGCTTTTGATGAAAAAGGTGAGTTAGTTGTTGAACGAGGTAATGCGTGGATTCCCAAAAAGGAATTTAAAAAAGATGATTACAACTATTTTTATTTAGCTCTCTTTAATAGTTCTTTTTTTGAAGAACTACTTTCAATTTATTCTAAACAACTTGCCGGTGGAAAATGGTATGATTTAGGGAAAAAATATACTGCTGATTTACCCATTCCTACAATTACAACTGAATTTGAACAAAGTTTTGTTTATAAGAAGTTAGTTGAATTTGGGAAACAAATTAGTAAGGGTGAATTTTTCTATTTCAATTTGATTGATGATTATCTCAAAGAACATATTTATAAAATATAAGGAGATATGGACAAACATACTATTGACAATCTAATAAAAATTGGAAAAAATTATTTTGGCGAATCGTTTTCCTTTAATCCAAAAAATAACATTTTTCGTTCTTCAAGTAATTTTCAAAGTAAAGCAATAAATATTCGTAAAAATGAAAGAATACCGATAAAGGTTATTAATTGGTTTGATGATATTTGGGTATATATTGAGATAAAATTTATTCCTACACCTGATAAAAAAGCTTTTCCGAACACTTTTTTTTCATTGTCTATTTTTCAAGGGGGTGATGATGATGATGAAAAAACACAACTTTTTCGAGCGGAATGGGATAATTATAATGAAAAGAAAAATAGTCATTCACAACCACATTGGCATATATACCCACATAAGTATAAAATAAAAGTTCATCAAGATTTTGAAGATTTTCTTGAACTTACAGAACAAGATGAAGATTTTCTTTCGTATAAAGAGAATGATAAAAACTTAGTTGAGATAAATAAATTTCATTTTGCAATGAATGGTCAATGGTCGGAAAATAACTCGGAGTTTCACTCTATATCAGAAGAAAAAGATTTAATTAATTGGTTTGGTGGATTGTTAAATCATATAAAAATGGAGTTGAAATACATAAAAGAGCAGTAACGCCCCCTAACAATGTGTATAAGCAATAGCGGGTCAGGTGTTTACTTCAAAGTTTGTGCATTTTAACCCGCCAAACCTTATTTTTTTTTCTTAAATTTGAAAAATTAAAACAAGGTTTGGCTAAGTGCGGTGCTGAAATTAAAGTTTTCGTTTTTTTTATTCCGCTACTGCTCATACACTAACCGTTATACATTAGAAGGAATGATTGAATTAGATGAGAGTTATTTTACGGTTGAATCTAGTGAAATAGAACAGTCTAAGGGAGTTAGAGGGCGAGGAGCAGTAGGAAAACAAAATGTGATGATAATGGCAGAATCTACTCCATTGGAAGATATTAATACTCAAAAAAAAGAACGCCAGTGTCGTTATTTTAAGGCAAAAGTATTGGATACTCACAAAGTAAGTGAAGTCAATGAAACCGTAGAGAAATGTTTAGATGAGCAAAGCATTGTTTTTACAGACCAAAGCACATCTTATGTTGATATCGCAGACTTTGTAGAATTACATATTACTGAAAAATCAGATGAAAAAACGACCAAA
>PDPT01000017.1 GCA_002746605.1 Ignavibacteriota bacterium | reverse complement strand
TGAAAATTTTATTTATTTTATTGGGAGTAAAGAATCAACTAATCCAGATACTTTTGATGAAGATATCTATTTACTAAATTTAAACACAAAAGAAATGAAGCAAATAACATTCACTGGAAATATTAAAGACAATCTACGATATTATGAATGATTTTTGTTGGCAACTTGCATTAAAAATGGAGCTTACCCCGCCTAAAAACATTGCGAGGCATACTCTGTGCAACTATTATAAAACAGCCACTATACAAAATTTGTGTGGTGGCTAAAATAAGTTAAAAATATTCGGTAACGGAATGATAGGCTATGTGAAGAAACAAAACACAACGGACGAACGCTTTTACTTTGTAAATGACCATCTTGGTAGTGTACGCTTAACACTAAACGATAATGGAATAGAAAACGGAAAAGGCTATTATTTACATGACTAATGTTGTTGAAGCTATAGAAAAGTAACTAAAAATTGTTCTCTTTTCCTCTTAATTCTTAAAAAAAACTTTTTTGTTCGGAATCAATAAATTTTTCAATATAACTTTTTACATTAAACTTTCTTTTACAGCCGTTGTAGTTCATGTAACGGATTTTCCCAAAGATTGGTCTTTCTGTCCAAGCTCTATCGTGTACGCCGCCAATTGACCAAGCAACTCCAACATAACCGTTTGGATCTCTACCATCAAGTTCATATTTGTCGTTTAGGTAAATTGCAAATTCCATTGCTTGTTCGGGACTTTCCGTCCACTCAAGAATTTTCTTTGCCCAATACATTCGCATATATCCGTGCATTTTCCCTGTAATAATCATTTCAAGTTGGGCAGCATTCCAAAGGTCATCGTGAGTTTTAGCTTCTTCAAATTTTTTAAGAGAATAAATATATTCACGTTTATCATTGCGGTGTTCGTTCAAAGTTTTTTTTGCCCAATCAGGAAATCCGTTAAAGTTGTCATAGTTCTTATTGTAATAACAAAAATTATCGGAAAGTTCTCGTCTTACAATTAATTCTTCTAGATATGTTTTTACTGAATTATTGGAACCGTTAAAATTATTTAACATTAAAGCAATTCTTTGAGCTGAAATTTGTCCGAAATGCAAATAAGGTGAAATATTCGATATAGCATTTTTATTTGGATTATTTCTTTCTTCCGAGTATTTATCAAACTTTTGTTCAATAAAATGTTTAATCGTTCTAAAAGCAGCATCTTCTCCCGAAGTAAAAATTTTATTTGGTTTTGTGCTGCTATTTATTTTTAAGCTTTTATAGAGCTTTTCCCACTTGATTTTACTTGCACTAAAATTTTTATTTTGCAGTTTACTTATTTTAGGAAAATCGTCTAAAAATTCGCTGAGTTGTTTATTTATTTTCGGTCTGATAGTGTATGCGGCAAATTCTAACTTGTTACTTGTTTCCCAAACAGGAACGATGTTGTGTGCATCTATCTGATGGAATGGTATTGAAATTTTATTTTTAACTTGTATTTGCCATTTTTCAATAATTCTAATCGGATTGAAATCCGTTACAAGTAAAGATGCCCTTTCTTTTTTGATTAATTTTGGAATTTCATCTTCGGGCTTTCCTGTGGTTAAGTAAAATTTTATATTTAATTTATTTAAATTTTCTTCAACTTCTTTTAAGCCTTCAATCAAAAAGTGATATTGTGTTAAAGTTGCTTCCAAAAATTTTGTTACAAGATTGAAAACTACAATTAACTCACTTTTGTTTTCTTTAGCTTTTTGATAAGAATAAATTAAAGCCCAATTATCATGAACACGCTGCTCTCTCTGCATCCAATAAACTAATGGACCAACTCCAATGTTGCCTTCACGCAAATATTTAATTCTTTTTTTATTTATCATTTTTATCTTTTAATTGAACAAATTATAAATAATCTTTTCTACTAAAATTCTAAACTGATTCCTATTGAAGGTAAAATTCCAATTTCTTCATTTTCTTCAATTTTTTTAGTACGATAATTATATCGTACGCCCGTAATATTTTTTTGATTATAAATATTTTGTAAATCAATGTAGGTTATTAAAGTTAAATTAGAAAAATCCCATCTCCTATCAACTCTAATATCAAGACCGTGAGAACTTTTTAAGTTTAAACTTAAATAGTCTGTAATATTTTGTGTCCCATCCGGATTAAAAGGTGTATAAGGTGAACCGGTTGCAAATCTAAACTTAAAAGAAGTTTCCCATTTACTGTTGAATATAAAACCGCCGCTTAAATTAATAATCCAACTTTGATTATATTGTCCTTCACGTTCAACATTATCCAATCCCGCAAAATAAGTCTGGCAGTATGTTAAGCTTGCAACACCGTAAAGATTATTTTTTGTGGATTTTTTTTGGACTGAAAATTCAACACCCCTTGAATAACCTTTCCCTTTGCTTGTTAGTGGTTCCAAACCAAAGGCTCCAAAGTTATCTTTTGTGCCCGAGTAACCTGCTCCGGTATTTGCTAAAACCAAGTAAGGACGAATTAAACTTGTAGGATATTTAGAGTAGTCTTTAAAAAATGTTTCTACTTTAAGTTTTGTATCCTTTCTGAACATATAACTTAAACCAAGGATATATTGATTAACCTGAATTGATTCTAACTTTTTATTTTCCGGTATGGCAAGCCAAATATAAGATGGTGCTTGTCTGTAAATTCCTGTACTAAAATTTATGTTTATTAGATTGTTAATGTCGTAACCGAGAGATAATCTTGGACTAACTGTAAATTTATTTTCAACTGCATTAAAATAATTGGTTCGCAATCCGAAATTGAATCTTAAAGCACCAAAGTAATTTGCACTATAAAGAGCGTATAAACATGCTTTGTAAAAATTTGTGTTTGTATTTATTGACGTTATTGGTAAAATTTCACCGAATGTAGTTCTATATTGTTTGGGAAAAAGTATTTTACTTTTAAAGTTTATAATCTTAAATGATGTCCCGATATTTACTTCGGAGGACTTTGCAATTTTATAGACCAAGTCTGCTTTAAATTCATGTTCTGCTTCTTTGGACTGGTTTAGAAATATAGGATTAAGTAAAGTATCTTTTTGAAACCCGTCATATTTCACATAATTTCTATTTAATGTTAAATTGTAAAAACCTTTGCTAAATAAGTGTTTGAACGAAATTCCTGTAGTGTATTGATTTTGATCAGTTCCGAGTATTCGAGAATTATCATATATATCATCTTTATCGTCGTTATTAAATTTTACTCTATCTAATGCTCCGATGAAGAGATAGGATATTTTATTTTTGTTATCGATGTTATAATTATACTTCGTTAGCAAATCATAATATTCCGGTACAAAATTAAATCCGGCTGCGTTAAAGATAAAATCAAGGTAACTTCTTCTTATCGAAAAAAGAAAATTGCTTTTATCATTTACGGGACCTTCTAAGTTGAAACCAAACTGACTTGCAGAAACTAAAACTTTACCACCAATTCTATCTTTTCTTCCTTCACGTAAATCAATTTTTAAGACTGAAGAAAGTTTATCGCCGTAATTAGCTTGAAAACCACCGGTTGAAAATGTAGTTTCATTTACGAAATCTAAATTAATAAAACTTAAAGGACCGCCCGTTGAACCTTGACTTCCGAAATGATTAATATTTGGTACGGTAAAACCATCAACTAAGTATAAATTTTCCGAAGGTGCTCCTCCGCGTACAACCAAATCATTTCTTCCAGCACTTTGTCTTGCTACACCGGGTAAAATGGAGAGTGCACGCACAACATCTTCAAATCCTCCGGGTGCTCTGCGTATTTCTTCGTATGAAAATGATTTAATGCTGTTTACTTCTGTTGGAACATTCTCGAAAAGATCTGCGGTAACGGTAACGCCTTCAAGCTCAATTACAGATTCTTCCAACTTAAAATTTATAAAACTTGGTTTGGTGCTGTTTACGATTACATCTGATTTGATTTGGGTTGTGTAGCCAATGAAACTTGCTCTAACCTGGTAGTTACCCACAGGAATATTTTTAATTTTGAATTCACCATTTATATTCGTAGATGTTCCAAAATTTGTTCCTACAACAAGAATATTTACACCGGGTAGAGGTTGGCTGGAAATTATATCAGCAACTTTTCCGCTTATTGTTCCTGTAGTTTGTGCAAATACATTTAATGAAATAATTTGAAATAGGAGAACATAAAATATTTTTAGAAATTTCATTACTATCCTTTAATTAACCGGAGAATATAATTTTAGTGAAAAAGATTTAGTATGATTAAATATAGTTAATTTCTAAATAAAATAATTATTGTAATCCTTTTGGGTATCTAATTTTCCTTCTCGCTCACCGAAGCGGAACGAGAAGGAAGTTTAAACTATAATTCTTCGTTATATTTATCTAAATGTAACTTTTTAGCTTGTTCTCTCCAATCATCTCTTGTTATCCTATCATGGAAAGCTCCAAGTTTATTAGATAAATCTTCAATTTGTTCATCCGTAAAGAAAGCGATTTGTTTAAAAGTTGTAATTCCATTTTGGTGTAAAAGTTCTTCAAGTACTTTACCTACGCCTGAAATTCTCTTCAGATCATCATCTTTAGGAATAATAACCGGTTTGGGAGGATTTTCTAACAGTTTAATTCGTTCTTCCAATTTAGCAATTAATTCATCTCTTTCGGAAAGTTTTCTTTGGAAATCATCTCGCATAGAAGCAAAATTAAAATTATATTCCTTCAATTTTTCATCTACTTCAGGTTTTAAATAATAATTTCCAAATTTTGTGTCTAAATTATTTATTTGATTATCATAATTTATATCTGCAAGTTTAGTAGTAAGCTCGTTAATCTTGGGTTCAAAGTCTTTTGTTTCAAGCTTGGAGTTTATTTCTGTCCTTAAATGATTTAGATTATTTGATAAACCGTCTAGTTTTTCATCTACATCATTTTTTGAATAGTGCAAATTAAATTTATTTTTAAGTTCATTTAATTGTTCGTCATAATTTTTAGCTTCAATTTCGGAAGTTAAATTATTTTTAACATTGTTCAAGTTTTTATTTAAACCGTTAATCTTTTCATCAACATTATCTTTAGTGTAAAGCAGATTTAATTTAGCTTTAAGCTCGTTTAACTGTTCATCATAGTTTTTAGCTTCAATTTCGGAAGTTAAATTATTTTTGATGTTGTTCAAGTTTTCGTTTAAGCCGTTAATCTTTTCATCAACATTATCTTTAGTGTAAAGCAGGTTTAACTTAGCTTTAAGTTCGTTTAATTGTTCATCATAATTTTTAGCTTCAATTTCGGAAGTTAAATTATTTTTGATGTTGTTCAAGTTCTCGTTTAAGCCGTTAATCTTTTCATCAACATTATCTTTAGTATAAAGCAGATCGAAATTATCTTTAAGTTTGTTCAACTGTTCATCATAATTTTTCTGTTTCAGTAATTCATCAAACTCAGCTTTTAATTTGTTAAGATTTTCTGTCTGCGATTTAATTTTATTATCAACTTCTTCTTTTTTGTAAAAAGAATTAAGTCCTTCCGAGAGCGTTGTAATTTTGTTATTGCTTTCTTTTAACGAAACATCAATATCGTTCTTAAACTTATCACTTAAATTATTTATGCCTAAATTAATATCATTAATTTGCTTATCATAATTTTTATCGAATAACGAAGCAGTTAATTTTGTTTCTATATCGGAAATTTGATTTGAATGTTCATTAAACTTAGGCTCTAACATACTTAAGTTTGACTTTAAATCAGTTGCAATATCGTTAGTGTTATTTAAATCATTTTGAAGTTTATTGGTTTTTTTATCGAAGTTCAAAAATTTTGCTTCTAATTCAGAAATTCTATCTTTTAATGGACTTAATTTTAATAATCTTGCAATTAAATAACCTAAAATGAATGCAAGTATAAGACATAATAATATCTGCAATATTAGATACCACATTTTAATTCTCCTTAATTATTTTAAATTCTACTCTTCTATTTTTTTTGCGACTTTCTTTCGTTTTGTTATCTACAATAGGCTGCGAACTGCCGTAACCGTTGGTTACTAATCTGTTTTGAGAAATTCCTTTACTAACCAAATAATTTTTAACGGATTCGGCTCTTTTTTTACTTAGCATATTATTGAATTCCGGTTCTCCGGTAGAATCCGTATGCCCATTAATGTTAATGGCAAGATTAGGATTTTCTTTTAAGATAGTTACAACTTTGTTTAGTATCGGATAGCTTATCGGTTTGATAATTTCTTTAGCCGTTTCGAATTGAATATTTTCTAATCCAATGATTTGGTCAAGTTTATTTTGGATTATTTGTTGCTTGGCTGGTGTAGGAGTTTCAGATTTCTTTATTATTAAATTATTGGAAACGCTGTTTACTCCCCAAATGTTTTCCGTAATATTACCTGCTTTCTGTTTAATGTTTTCAGATTTAACAATACCTGAAAGAGTAACTGCCCTGCCGTCTATAATTAAATTTTCAACTTTAATTCCCGCTTCGTTTAAGGCGTTACGGGTTCTGTTGCGCAGATCCTCTTCAATTGTTTGTATCTTGAAGAACATACAACATAAGCAAATTAGGATAAAAGCAATTGAACCTAAAATCCAAATTGTTTTTTTCTTCATTTAGCTCTCCTATATGTTATTGTAATGATAAATTATTTAAGTTTAATGCTTTTTGTTTTTTAAAATTTAAAACTCCGCTATGTTAGTTCCCTTGTTGATTTAGGTTGGCATATTCAATTTATAAATTTTTTCCCTAATATAAAACAAATAATTAAATAAATACTAAAAGGATCATATTAAACTGCAATCCTAATAATTATTTTATAAAAAGTAGTCTTTTCTTTTATGATTAGTTACAAGATTTTTTACTTGCGGATTTGTTTTTGTGATATAACAAAATCTACCAAATATTTTGAATAAAACTTGATGCTAGAAAATAACAAAACAGCTATTTTTATTGTTGATGACTTTTATTCGGAAAATTTTTGATAATGAACATTATGCTTTAGTTTGTGTAATAAGCTCTATACTCTTAATAACAAAAGTAGTTCTAAAAAAACTTAAAATATTCATGCCTTTGTATAAAGTTGTGTTTCCACCAGTATTGAAATTTATATTTATAAATTTCTTCTGGAAAATTTATTTTTTTATACTAATTTTATTTCAAATAAATTGTTTTACTTTAGACCTCACAAATTAAGAATTTAATGCAAAAACCTAAAAAGATTAGATTAAAACTTGAGGATAAAAGCATATACGAAGGATTCTCTTTCGGTTATGAAAAATCTGTTGCAGGGGAAGTTGTATTTAACACAGCAATGACAGGCTATCCCGAAAGTTTAACCGACCCCTCTTATTACGGACAATTATTAATTTCTACCTATCCGCTTATTGGTAATTATGGTGTCCCTAAGAATAAAAACACAAATGGAATGCCGGAAATTTTCGAGTCGTCCAAAATTCAAGTCAGAGGATTTATTATTTCCGATTATTCGTTTGAATACAGCCATTGGAATGCAAAAAAAAGTTTATCCGAATGGTTAATCGAAAATAAAGTGCCTGGAATTTTTGGATTAGATACAAGAGCCTTAACAAAAAAACTAAGAGAAAAAGGTTCTATGCTTGGTGAAGTAATTGTTGATAATGAAATTGATTTAGAAGACCCGAATAAAATTAATCTTGTAGAAAAAGTAAGTACAAAAGAAAAAGTTGTTTACGGAAATGGTAAGAAAAAAATATTGCTTGTTGATCTTGGTGTGAAAAATAATATAATCAGATGTTTGCTAAAAAGAGATACCACTGTTATCAAAGTTCCATGGGATTATAATTTTGTAACTGAAGATTACGACGGACTTGTTCTTTCTAACGGTCCGGGAGATCCTACTTTTTGTGAAATAACCGTAAACAATATCAAAAAAATTTTGACACGAAATAAACCGATATTTGGTATTTGCATGGGCAATCAATTACTTTCACTTGCTGCCGATTGTAAAATATATAAATTAAAATATGGGCATCGAAGTCATAATCAACCTGTAATAGAAGCTGGTACAAACAAATGTTACGTTACTTCGCAGAACCACGGTTATGCTGTTGATGATACAAATCTTAATAAAGATTGGGAAACCTACTTTACAAATTTGAATGATGGAACATGCGAAGGAATCAGACATAAAGAAAAACCATTTTTTTCTACACAATTTCATCCGGAAGCATCGAGTGGTCCTACTGACACAGAGTTTTTGTTTGATAAGTTTTTGGATTACATTTAATGAATAAAGAAATTAAAAAAATATTACTACTCGGTTCGGGGGCATTAAAAATAGGAGAAGCCGGAGAGTTTGACTATTCCGGTTCTCAGGCACTAAAAGCTCTAAGGGAAGAAAATATTGAAACAGTCTTAATTAACCCTAATATTGCTACCATACAAACCTCAGAAAATATTGCCGACAAAGTTTATTTTCTTCCTGTAACTCCATATTTTGTAGAGCAAGTAATTAAAAAAGAAAAGCCTGATGGAGTCTTGCTTTCATTCGGTGGACAAACAGCTCTCAACTGCGGGATAGAATTATTTAAAAAACAAATCTTCAAAAAGTATAATGTTGAAGTACTTGGTACACCAATTCAAGCGATAATAGATACCGAAGATAGAGAACTTTTTGCAAATACCTTAAAGCAAATAGGAATTAAAACACCCAAAAGCATTGCCGTAACATCGGTAGAAGATGCTTTACAAGCTGCCGATAAACTTAGTTATCCGATAATTGTAAGAGCTGCTTATACTCTCGGCGGACAGGGAAGTGGATTTTGTGTTAATCCGAAAGAGCTTAAAACATTAGCTTCGAAAGCTCTTTCTTATTCGGAGCAAATTTTAATTGAAGAATCATTAAAAGGCTGGAAAGAGGTTGAATATGAAGTTGTAAGAGATGCCTATAACAATTGTATAACAGTTTGTAATATGGAAAACTTTGATCCGCTTGGTATCCACACAGGCGAAAGTATTGTTGTTGCTCCATCTCAGACTTTAACTAATACCGAATATCACAAACTTAGAGAAATTGCAATCAAGCTAATTCAGCATATTGGAATTATTGGTGAGTGCAACGTTCAGTATGCCCTTGATCCGTTTTCGGAAGATTACAGAGTTATAGAAGTTAATGCCAGACTTTCTCGTTCGAGTGCTCTTGCTTCTAAAGCTACAGGTTATCCGCTTGCATTTGTTGCTGCAAAACTCGGTTTAGGTTATGCTTTGCATCAGCTTAAAAATTCCGTTACAAAAACTACTTCGGCATTCTTTGAACCTGCTTTGGACTATATCGTTTGTAAAATTCCGCGATGGGACTTGAATAAGTTTGATGGAGTATCAAATCAAATCGGCAGTAGTATGAAAAGTGTCGGCGAAGTTATGGCAATAGGAAAAACCTTTGAAGAAGCTATTCAAAAAGGTTTGCGGATGATTGGGCAAGGTATGCACGGTTTTGTCGGTAATAGAAATATTTCAATCTCAGATACTAAAGATGCACTTTTAAATCCAACCGATATGCGTATTTTTATTATTGCCAAGGCTTTTGAGGAAGGCTTGAGTATAGATGAGATTTATGAATTATCTAAAATAGATAAATGGTTTTTGGTAAAACTTCAAAATATATTTAATCATAAAAATGAATTGGAAAAATATGATTCAATAAAGCAAATCCCGGATCAACTCTTATGGAAAATAAAAGCATTGGGATTCTCGGATTTTCAGATTTCAAGATTTGTGTTTAAGAATAATGGTAAGTTTTCCAGAGCCAACCTTTTGAAAGTAAGAGAATACAGAAAATCCAAAGGAATTATTCCGTTTGTAAAACAGATAGATACACTTGCTGCAGAGTATCCTGCGCATACAAATTATCTTTACTTAACATATGGTGGAATTGAACACGATATTGATTTTATTGACGATAAAAAATCAGTAATTGTTTTGGGTTCAGGTGCATACAGAATAGGAAGCAGTGTAGAGTTTGATTGGTGCGGCGTAAATGCTCTTAATACAATCAAAAAAGAAAATTATAGATCGGTAATGATAAACTACAATCCAGAAACAGTAAGTACGGATTACGATGTTTGCGATAGACTTTACTTTGATGAACTTACTCACGAGCGTGTGCTTGATATAGTTGAATTGGAAAATCCCAAAGGAGTTATAGTTTCTACGGGCGGACAAATACCTAACAATCTTGCTATGCGTCTGCATAAATCTGATGTTCACATCTTAGGAACTTCGCCAACATCTATTGATAGAGCAGAGAACAGACACAAATTTTCTCAAATGTTGGATGAATTAAAAATAGATCAACCGAGATGGAAAGAACTTACAAACATAGATGACATCAAAAAATTTGTTGATGAGGTAAATTATCCTGTTTTGGTGCGTCCTTCTTATGTTTTATCTGGTGCCGCAATGAATGTTGTTTCAAATGAAAATGAATTGGAAGATTTTTTGCAGCTTGCCAAAGAAGTTTCTAAACAGCATCCCGTAGTGGTTTCCGAGTTTATAGAAAATGCAAAAGAAATAGAAATTGATGCGATAGCTGACAAAGGCGAAATAGTTCTTTATGCAATAAATGAACACATAGAATTTGCAGGTGTTCATTCCGGTGATGCTACAATGGTTTTCCCACCACAGAAAATTTATTTTGAAACGGTAAGAAGAATAAAAAATATTTCAAGAAAAATTGCAAAAGAACTTAATATTTCGGGACCTTTTAACATTCAGTTTCTTGCAAAGGATAATGATGTAAAAGTAATTGAATGTAACTTAAGAGCAAGTAGAAGTTTGCCGTTTGTCTCCAAGGTTCTTAAAGTTAACTTTATTAAACTCGCTGCTGAAATAATGCTAGAGACAAATTACACTAAACCGAATAAATCTTTATTTGAGTTGGACTATATTGGCATTAAGGCTTCCCAATTTTCATTTTCAAGATTGGCAAAAGCAGATCCAATTCTCGGAGTTGATATGTCCTCTACAGGAGAAGTTGGTTGTATAGGTAATGATTATTATGATGCATTATTAAAATCGATGTTATCTGTTGGTCATAAAATACCAAATAAAAACATATTACTTTCTACAGGTCCGGTACAGAGCAAAGCAGAATTACTTAACAGCTGTAAGTTGTTAACCCAAAACAATTATAATCTTTACGCTACAAAGGGAACATACGACTTTCTGATAGAAAACAAAATTGATGCACGGTTACTTTATTGGCCCAATGAAAATAAATTGCCAAATACACTTGAGTATTTACAAAAGAGAAAAATCGATTTGGTTATTAATATTCCGAAGAATTTAACCAAGAATGAACTCGATAACGATTATAAAATTAGAAGAAGTGCAATAGATTTCAACATTCCGTTAATAACCAATTCACGTTTGGCTCAAGCATACATAACCGCTTTCTGTAAAAAGAAAATAGAAGACATTTCCATAACAAGTTGGAATGAGTATTAAGTAGGTTAAAAAATCGAGACTGAAAAATAATTTGTATAAATGGAAAAATTGAGTTAAAAGTTATAACAAATTTAGATTCCGTAAAAAGACATTCTAATGTATCAAGATTCATTAAAGCAGCTTGTTCTGTAGGAGCTTTATAAACTTCCTTAAGTTGATTCATAAATATTTTTTTATCCTTAGAAGCAACATATTTTAGTGTATTTCTTATCTGATGAATTACACATAACTGTATTTCTGTCTTAGGAAAAACAGAGTTTATTGCCTCCGGAAATCCCTTTAATCCATCAATAGAAACAATGAAGATATTCTCAACTCCTCGATTCTTTAACTCAGTTAATACTGACAACCAAAAGTTAGCTCCTTCTGCTTCTCCTACCCAAAGTCCCAGTAAGTTTTTCGTCACATTCTATTTGTGTTTTTGTAATTCGATTCATATACTAATCCTAGTAAATCTTTCAGACTTTTACTTTTAGTACCTATTTTGAAGGAATCAATCTTCTTTAGAAAAACCCAATTTCTCGATAAATTTACCACCTGCTCTGAAAACCTATTCACCTTCATGTCTTCCAAAATCAATTCTAAGATTTTGATCTCTATTCAAGTAAGACCCTGGTCTAAATAATTTATATGTCGTTGTCGCCGATTACCTTTTCACGAAATGACCCACAGTCGAAAATAAGGCAAGTTTCATATTATCAATAGCCATTTCTCCAGTTACATACATGTTGGTCATACCATAATTATCATTGTAATATGAAAAACCTAAATCATCTTGCCATGCCCCAAATCTTTCACTTTCTGAAGTCCCTAAAAATTTGTAACCATTTCCACCATTTACAAATTGATTTACACCAACCCAAGCCTGACCTTCACCTAAAATATCACCAGCATTATCTTCAGTTAAATCTTTATTATTATTCATACTATCTATATACTGCAACTTCTTTACCCATTAGATCCTTCATATGTTTTTGCATCTTTTAGCTCGGCTTTGAGTTGTTCGATGATTTCTTTGGTGAACTTAATTGTGTAATCTTCTTATTATAATTCTGCGTTCTGCTACGCTTAGCCTTAATTCTTACTTTAACCATTTACACAAATCTTTTTTCACTACCTCCAATTTACTTTTTAAGCCTAATTTATTTACCATTTCGTTTATTATTTAACTTTTTATGGAATAACTAATGTTTCATTGTAAGAAACCTAAATGCTCCTCTTTACCCAAATACACCCTATACTTTTATAGTTAATTTTCATGGAGGTTTTTACGAGCGGTTTCTGAATATGGAAAACTTAAAAAGGTTACTGAAAACAATCGACCAATAATAAATGCAAGCATAGCAGCTATAACTCCTATCAAGTCAAAGTAAGAAATAGAAATAAAGAGAGTTAAAATTATTACTGTTACTTCAATAGTAGTTGCATAAGTAATTGGTTTTGTATTTTTAAACTTTACTAACATTGCCCTTTGAACAGAAATTAAAACCGTTAACGCCGGCATAATTGAAATAATTATTGTAGGTGTTATTGCAAATAAACTCAATTCTTTAGATAATCCGGAAACTACTCTAAACCATATTCCTGAAATTGGAGTTACTGAAACAGTTATTAAAATAACAGCCAGACCTATTGCTAATTTTTTCGCAAAATTAATTACCGATTTGTAATTTTCACCTTCATCCCCAATCAATGCGATACAGACTTCTTGATAAGATAAAGCCAAACTCCTGAAAATAAAGACCAAAGAATTTATCACCGGAAGTACTGCAAGAGATTCTAAAGACATTCTGCTTTGCCCTATAAAAAATGTAATAAGAGGATGAACACCTAAACTGATTAAAGAAGTTAAAGCAAGTGGATAGTAAAAATTTATAATCTCTTTGTATGTTAAATTGCTTTTGCTTTCTTCAGATTTAATTTTTGCCAAAACTGAATTGCACATAAATCTACTTGCCAAACCTTCAACCGAAACACCTACAGAAAGAGCACTTGCTCCCACAATCGCTCCAGGCAGTTTTGCAAAAAGGTATAAACTTAAAGCAGTTACAGCCATAGAAGCCAAACGCAAAATTGTCCCATAAGCAACTCTTTTTGTTAGATTATTTCTTATCATAACGCCTTGATAAAATCTGCGGTAACCAATTGCTCCGGGCCAAGGGAGCAAACTAAAAAATGCTTTATACGTAAGCTCGGCAACCTTTTCCTCCAGACCAATCAAGTTGTAAGCAATAAAATTAAATATCGTAGGAATAAGAAGAATCAGCATAATTGCAGTAATTATTCCGCTCAAATAGAAATTAAAATTCCTTAATTTTTTAAAAGAGAAGTAATCTTTAACAAGTGCAGTTGAAGCACTCATCATCATTATTACCGGAGCCTCAATTATCAAAGCAAAAGAAAAAGCCACTCCGTAGGCTGCAAGATTATATTTGGGCTCAACTAATCTTGCTATAATTGCCGCAAGAAAAGGACCCTCCAAAGACATCATCAACCAAGTTGCAGCAAGGGGTACCCAAAATTTAAATATTTTTTGAGAAGATATATTTTCAGCGTTCATTAAAATCAATTATAAGTGAGCACAAAAATACAACCTATTTAGGTCAATAAAAATTTAATGATAAAAAATCATGAACAATTTATAAAATTTCGCTTTTTATGATTTGATATGGTATTAAAAACTGCCCTTATATTTGTTTCATAAATTTTATATTTTTACCCATATTTTATACATAAGTATCATAAAAATAATTTAAATTAAATATAAAACTTAGTACTATACTTTTTCTATTTTAATCCAAAGGTAATTTTCTTACCTTTAAGGAATTATTCACAGAGTATTAAAAATAATGGAAAGCGAAATAAGAAATTTAGAAAAGCCTCACAGAAGATTGAATTTATTAACCGGAGAATGGATTCTAGTTTCGCCTCACAGAACAAAAAGACCATGGCAAGGTAAACAAGAACAACAGTTTATTGATAACAGAAAAAATTATGACCCCAAATGTTATCTATGCCCAGGTAACGAACGAGCCGGTGGAGAAAAAAATCCTAATTATGAAAAAACTTATGTCTTTACAAATGATTTTGCAGCTCTGTTACCAGATACTCCCGATTTTTCCATAGAAAAGAATAACTTATTCAAATTGCAATCTGTAAAAGGAACTTCAAGAGTAATATGTTTTTCGCCGAGCCACAATTTAACACTGGCGGAAATGGAAGTTTCAGATATTAAAAAAGTTATAGAAATGTGGAGCCAACAATTTGCCGAACTCAGTAAAATTTATAAGTGGGTACAAATATTCGAAAACAAAGGAGACATTATGGGGTGCTCTAATCCGCATCCACACGGACAAATTTGGGCAAGCAATCAAATCCCCAACGAAGCTACAAAAGAAGATAAACAACAAAAAGAATATTATACAGAAAACGGAAACATATTATTAATTGATTATTTAGAAAAAGAGTTGGAATTAGATGAAAGAGTAATTTTAACAAATAAACATTGGGTTGTGTTAGTGCCATTTTGGGCAACCTGGCCCTATGAAACCCTCCTTTTACCAAGAAGACATATTACAAAAATTAATCAAATTACCGATGATGAAAAAAATACTCTTGCTGAAATAATGAGCAAGTTTTTAATTAAATATGACAATTTATTTGAAACAATTTTTCCTTATACGATGGGATGGCACAATGCCCCTAATTGCGAGGGTTGTAATGAACATTGGCAACTGCACGCACATTTTTATCCTCCGCTCTTAAGATCGGCTACAGTTAAAAAATTTATGGTGGGTTACGAAATGCTTGCCGAAGCCCAGAGGGATATCACGGCAGAACAAGCCGCACAAAAGTTAAAAAAATTACCAGAAATTCATTTTAGCAAAAAATAAAATCGAGAAAATTATTATGAAAATTGAAGATGTATTAAAAAAACTAAATGTTTTATATGGCGAAAATATTGATGAATTAGATTACCAAAGAAAGAGATACATCGATTTATACGAAAAATATCAGCAAGAATTTAAATCTGAAAATTTCTACTTTTTCAGCGTACCGGGCAGAACAGAAATAAGTGGTAATCATACTGACCACAATAACGGCAAGGTGCTTGCCGGAAGTGTTAACTTAGATTCCATTGCAATTGCTTCGCCCAATGATTCACCAATTGTTAAGATTTACTCAATAGGATATAACGAACCTTTTCAAATCAGCTTATCTGAATTAAATTCATTTGAAAATGAAAAAGGAACTACGAATTCCTTAATCAGAGGAATAGCTTCAAGATTTAATCAATTAAATTGTAACATAAACGGATTTGATGCTTTGATTTCAAGCGATGTTTTACCCGGTTCGGGGTTAAGTTCTTCTGCTTCTATTGAAGTTTTAATAGGAATTATTTTCAATGTATTATTTAATAACGGAGTAATAAAACATGAAAGACTTGCAAAGATAGGTCAGTTTGCTGAGAATAATTTTTTCGGTAAGCCTTGCGGACTTATGGACCAGATGACTTGCGCTATGGGAAATGTTGTAGCAATTGATTTTAAAGATTTCCAAAATCCTATTGTTGAGAAAATAAACTTAGATTTAGATAGCTTAAATTATAAATTAGTTGTAGTTGATACCGGTAAAAATCATACTGATCTAACAGATGATTATGCTTCTATTCCTAAAGAAATGTTCTCCGTTGCAAAATACTTTGGAGTAAAGAACTGTCGGGAAATTTCTTATTCGCAACTCCTTGATAATATTGAAAATTTAAGAAAAGAAGTTGGAGATAGAGCAATATTGAGAACAATTCATTTCTTAGAAGAAAATGAACGAGTTGAGAAACAAGTTACCGCATTAAAAGAAAACAGGTTTAATGATTTTCTTGAGCTTGTAAATGAATCAGGCAGTTCATCAATAAAATGGCTTCAAAATATTTATTCTACTAAAAATACAAACGAACAAGGCACAACATTAGCTCTGGCAATTACAAACAACTTTATTTCAAAAATTGGTGAAGGTGCATGCCGAATACACGGTGGAGGCTTTGCCGGTACAATTTTATGCTTTCTGCCTAAAAACCATATTCAAGAATACAAAAAAATTATTACTCCCGTCTTTGGTCAAAATAGTATAAAAGTATTATCAATCAGAAAACAAGGAATTTATTGCTTCGATGAAGAAATTTGTAACGGAAACTCTTTCTAATTATTTTTATTCTATAACAAATCAAATATAATTACTTAAAAGAAAAATTTTAAAAATCTCTATGACTTAAATAGTTTTAGGGATTTTTTATATATTTCGTCAATGATTAATAGAAAGCTTAAACCCGAACCTTTTGGTAAAGTCAATTTTAGATTACCCGAAATAAACCGCTTTAAATTAAAGAACGGTCTATCTGTCTATCATTCTTTTAAGAATACACTTCCTATTATTCAATTAAAATTATTTATGCCGAGTGGAAGTATTTACGATCCGATTAATAAAAAAGGTGTTTCAACCTTAGCATCTTTATTGATGGATGAAGGAGCTGGAAATTTAACGGGTTTGGAAATATCTGATAAAATCGAAAACTTAGGTTCAATATTAAATATTAATTCAGGTAAAGAATTTACCACTTTATCTTTATTGTGCTTAAAAGAAAATTTCATTCCTTCAATTGAAATTTTATCAACAATAGTTTCTTCACCTCATTTCAATGAATCTGATTTTAATAGAGAAATTAAAAGGTTAGAATCTCAAATATTGCAATTAAATGCCGACCCTTCTTTTCTTGCATGGAATTATTTTAATAAAAAAATATTTGCTTCTACACCCTATCAGTTTTCAAGTTACGGATTATTAAAAGATTTAAAAAATATTGCTAATAGCAACATAAAGAAATTTTATGAGAATCATTCATCTGCTCATAATTCATTTATGGTAGCAGTAGGAGATGTAAAACAAAAAGAAATTGAGGGAATATTTAATAATCACTTAAATAAGTTGAAGAATACGAAAACGCTTAATTCCGTTAATTACAAATTAAACAATTCGGAAAAACAAATACTTTTAATCGATAAGATGAATTCCGAACAATCGGAAATAAGAGTAGGACATTTAACAAAAGGAAGAAATGTTAAAGATTACTATGCTTGCTTAGTGTTAAACACAATACTCGGCGGACAATTTTCAAGCAGGTTAAACCATAATTTACGTGAAGTAAAGGGATATACTTACGGTATTCATTCTAATTTTAATTACAATAAACTTGGCGGTTCTTTTTCAATTTCAACCTCTGTTAAATCTGAAAATACGGCAGATGCCTTAAAAGAAATATTATTTGAACTTAAAGAAATTCAAAAAACAATTACGCAGGAAGAAATAGACTTTGCAAAATCTTATCTTGTAAGAAGATTTCCGGCGTTATTTGAAACTTATAATCAAATTGCAGCAAATGTTTCTTCACTTCCCATTTTTAATTTACCTGATAATTATTTCGTAAATTATATAGATAAAATTAATAATGTAACTTTGAACAATGTAGAAAAAGCAAGCATCGATAATATTTTACTTGATAATCTACTGATAGTTGTAGTCGGAAATAAACATGTGTTGAAAAGTAGCATTGAGCTTTTCGCTAAAGAAAATAATTTTCAGTTTAATGAGACATAATTAAAAATTTGTTTGGCGAAATAATTTTATTTCCTTTCTTTAGAAATTTTGTAATAATATTTTGTACTTCAAACCAATCTTGAGCATCTATAAAAAAACATTTGCTGTCATTCGGATTAATATTTTTCAAATGAAATTCTAAAAGAGATTTCAAATCTTCAATATTCTCCCCTTTCAAGTAAGTAAAATTCTCACTTAGTAAAATTATTCTTCCCCTTTCTGCAAACTTTTTGATAATATAATTTTTAATTAATTTATTGAATCCTGAAGTTTTACTGTTAATAAAAAAATATTTAGGCGAATTGAAGAAAGAAATTATTTGGTTACTATTTTTAGTTAATTTTTTAATATCAGAATTATTACTTAATTCAAAATCCATAAAATCGGAATTATCGGTAATATCAATAAAATATTCTTTTTTATTTGACTTTATTTCTGTTGCATTTTCAATTGATCCTTTTTCCAAAGGTAAAACAATTCCAAAAGGATGAGCAAACTTAAACAAAACACTTCTTTCATTTAAACTTAAATCATTATAATTATAAATAATAAAAGATATCTGCGATGAAGCTCTCGCTAACTTATTATCATACTGAAACTTTAATAAAAACTTTGCGATGCCATTTGAGCTAAATGTCACAAGTGTTTCTTCAGATTTATTTTTTTCATTTACAGTTAGTTCCACATCACCATCAATAAAATTTTTTGTTAATTCTTTAACAATAACAGAAGTTGATAAATCACTTGGAATTTTTACAAGATAATAATATTCAAGTGAATCCCTTTTTTTTTTCAACTTTCGTTTTGTTATCCAATTTTTATTTAAGGCATAATCTTTTAAAATTAAATCAACTGTTTTTTTTATTTCGGCTTTACTCGATTGCTTTTCTTTACCAATGTGGGAACGATTGTTTTGAGTTTCAACGAATAAATTTATCACAAACAGTATAACTGCAACAGAAGTTAATAAAAAAATTAGTTTAGTTTTATTCATAAAAAGAAGCTTAGTTTTTTAAATCTTATTTTAATTTTTATTGCATTTGTCTCGTTTAAGCAATGGATAAAATTACTTTGATTTGAAGATGTAAAAATAAAGAATATAATTCTATTTAGAAATATTATAGTAAATTAAGATTAACTTATTTACTTTATACATTAAATAATAAATTAAAATATTATAAAACATGGTTTAAAATGAAAAAATTCTCTTTTATATCTGATCGTTTTCTTAATAGATTATTTTTAGTTGTTACAATAACAAACATTATTACCTCTATAACTCTTTCTCAACAAACTTTTAAAATTTTCTCGCCAAATAATAAAACCAGGGTTCAAATTATAGTAGATTCAAGTATTAAGTTAAGTGTAGCTTACAATGATACAAATATATTTGATATATCCAATGTAAAAATAATTGAACTCAACAATAATGCTATATTTGAAAACTTTGAATTTATTGAAAGTAAAACAAACTATGTTGAAAAAGAATATCATCCTGTGATAAAAACAAAAAGTGCTGTAATCAAAGAAAAGTATAACCGGTTAATTCTTTCATTCAAAAATTTTAATTTTGAACTTCGGGCTTATAACGAAGGGATTGCTTATCGCTTTATAGGCAAAATAAATAAGGAAGTACTAATAAAAAATGAATCGTTAAACATTAGTTTTCCGAAAAACACATTTACTTATTTCCCTGAGGAAACCAGTATGTTCTCTCATAATGAACGATTATATCTTTTTGAAAAAATTGACTCTATGAATTCAGGCAGATTTTGTTCTTTACCAGTTTTAATGATTTCTCAAAAAATAAATGTTTTACTCACAGAAAGCAGTTTACAAAATTATGCAGGGATGTGGTTAGAAAAAAAAGATAAATTAAAATTTACGGCAGTATTTCCAAAGTATCCACAAAATACTAAACTTGTAAGCGATAGAGACGAAAAGGTTGTTTCAACTGAAAATTACATTGTTAATACAAATTCGTTAAGAAAATTTCCTTGGCGCATTTTTGCAATTTCTGAAAATGATGAAGGTTTATTGAGCAATCAACTTGTTTGGTTGCTATCCGAAAAAAACATATTAGATGATACAAAATGGATCAAACCGGGAAAGGTTGCATGGGATTGGTGGAATGCGAACAATATTTATAATGTGGATTTTAAAGCGGGAATAAATACAAAAACTTATAAATACTATATTGATTTTGCAGCCAAATTTGGAATAGAATATATTATTTTAGATGAAGGTTGGTATAAATTAGGTGATTTATTTGATGTTGTACCTGATATAGATATGAAAGAATTAATAAGTTATGCGAAAAGTAAAAATGTAGGTATTATTCTTTGGGTTGTATGGAAAACTTTAGAACAGCAATTCGATAAAGCTTTCGAGCAATTTGAAAAATGGGGCATAAAAGGAATTAAAGTTGATTTTATGCAAAGAGATGATCAATGGATGGTAAACTTTTACGAGAAGGTTGCGGCTGAAGCTGCAAGACATAAACTCTTGGTTGATTTTCATGGAAGTTACAAACCTGCGGGAT
The DNA here is from genome assembly GCA_002746605.1 of Ignavibacteriota bacterium. Classification (GTDB taxonomy): domain Bacteria; phylum Bacteroidota; class Ignavibacteria; order Ignavibacteriales; family Melioribacteraceae. The sequence goes on along the minus strand of PDPT01000017.1, from coordinate 18,916 downwards.
TATATAGAAAATACCCTAATGTTCTTACAAGCGAAGGTGTGAAAGGCTTAGAAAACAGTAAGTGGAGCAATTGCATTACGCCCGAACATGATTTAATTTTACCCTTTACAAGAATGGTCGCGGGACCAATGGATTATACACCCGGGGCAATGAAGAATGCTGCAAAAGGTAATTTTGTAGGAATTTTTAATGCTCCAATGAGTCAAGGTACGCGTGTACATCAAATGGCAATGTATGTTATTTATGAAAGTCCATTACAAATGCTTTGCGATAATCCTTCAAATTATTTGAAAGAACAAGAAGTAATGGAATTTTTATCTCCTGTTCCCGTTCAATGGGATACTACCAAAATCATTCAAGCAAAAATAAGTGACTATATTATTACCGCACGAAAATATCAAGAAAATTGGTATCTTGCTGTAATGAATGATTGGGAACCTCGTAAGTTTTATATTTCTCTTAATTTTTTAGATGATAATAAAAAATACAAAATGCTGATTTTTAAAGATGGAAAAAATGCACACAGATACGGCAGCGATTATATTAAAGAAAACAACGAAGTAACTTCTAAATCAAGTGTAGATATTGAACTTGCACCGGGTGGCGGTTATGTATGTAGAATTATTCCAATAGAATGAATTCATTAGTTCGCATAGTTTTTATAAGAATTGTTTTATTCTCATAGAATACTCAATAATTTTTAGTTCCCTTAAGTTTCCTTATCAAATCTTTTTAACTTTAATAGTAAAGTATTAAAAGATTTTAATAGTTGAATTATCAATCCTCTTTTAATAATTAACAATATATTTTATTTTTGTAAGAATCATTTTAGCAAAGGTAAAAAATGGATGCACTACTTTTAATGATTGTAACTTGTTTCGGTTACATTTTGATGTATAGATTCTACAAGAATTTTATTGCGAAAAAAATTTTTAGATTAAACGATAATAACAAAGTTCCTTCAGCCGAATTTGAAGATGGTATCGATTTTGTCCCGACCAAAAAAGAAATAATTTTCGGACATCATTTTACTTCCATTGCAGGTACTGGTCCTATTGTTGGTCCCGCAATAGCAATTATTTGGGGCTGGGTTCCGGCAGTTATTTGGGTTTTCCTCGGCTCTGTTCTAATAGGAGCAATCCATGATTTTGGTTCACTTATAATTTCTATGCGTAATCAAGGTAAATCAATTTCCGAATTTACTTCAAAATATATTAATAAAAGAACAAAAAACTTTTTCTTTCTCGTAGTTTTCTTGGCTCTTTGGGTTGTAATTTCAATCTTCGGATTAGTAATTGCTGTAATTTTTAGTATGTATCCAGAATCGGTTTTACCTGTTTGGCTTCAAATTCCCATTGCAATTTATCTTGGACATTTATTTTATAAAAAAGGAAAAAGTATTACCTTCTGGTCAATTATAGCGGTAATTGTAATGTACGCCACAATAATTCTCGGTTCTTATTTACCAATTCAAATGCCCGTAATTTTTGGAATACCTCCAACCGGAACTTGGACAATCATACTTTTAATTTACGCCTTTTTTGCTAGTGTTCTTCCGGTAACAACATTGCTTCAACCAAGAGATTACATAAATTCGCATCAACTTGTTCTTGCAATGAGTCTTATGATACTCGGCATTTTTGCAAGTGCATTTTGGGCAAATTTAGAAATTGTTGCTCCTGCTGTTCAAACAAATCCTCCCGATGCTCCTTCGATGTTACCCTTTCTGTTTATTACAATAGCTTGTGGAGCTATTTCGGGGTTTCATTGTTTGGTTTCTTCGGGAACTTCATCAAAACAAGTAAAGTGTGAAAGTGATTCTTTATTTGTAAGTGTTGGAAGTATGCTGACCGAAAGTGCTCTTGCCATCCTGGTAATAATCGCAGTTTCTGCCGGAATTGGGTTAGGCTACACAGATAAAACCGGAACAACCCTGCTTGGTGCTTCGGCCTGGTCGGCACATTATTCATCTTGGACTGCAATGAGCGGACTTACCGCTAAGGTTGCAGCTTTTGTAGATGGTGCCGCTAATATGATTCAAAATATTGGAATACCGAGATCAATTGCAGTTGGTATTATGGGAGTTTTCGTAGCTTCTTTTGCAGGAACAACACTCGATTCCGCAACACGAATTCAAAGATATGCTCTTACGGAGGTTATGGTAGACTTTAAAATTAAGGCTTTCAAAAACAGATACCTCACAACGGGGGTAGTTGTTCTTTCGGGATTGATTCTAGCTTTTGCAAGTGGTGCTGATGGAAAAGGTGCATTAAAACTTTGGCCCCTTTTCGGAGCAATAAACCAAACTCTTGGAGCTTTAGCTTTAATTGTGATTACAATGTATCTAAAACGAAAAGGCGGTTGGAAGTGGATAATTTCCGGAATACCCGGATTGTTTATGATTTTAATGACATTGTGGGCAACAATACTTAATCAAATTTCTTTTAACGAAACAAGCAATTTATTATTACAAATCATAAACATAATTGTTTTAGTTTTAGTAGTCTTGATAGTAATTGAAGGAGTTATTGCATTCTTCAAACAACCAATTGAAAAGTAAAATTTTATTCACAAAAAATCATCTAAGCATTGTTACATAGACTTTCGAATTTGTAAAACGGTTTTAATTTTAGTTGCAACTGAATATTATATCTAAAATAATTTCTAAAAATTAATGTACATTCTATTTTGTTAAAATTTTTTAAGATTATTATTTCTGTTATCATTCAAGTATAACATTAGTACATAACAATAAAATTTAATAGAAGTTTACTTTCAAATAAAACTTTATAAATCCAAATCAAGATTTACTCTTTTTTTCGGTAACGGTTTTAATGGATAGAGCAAGGCAATCATAAATGAAATTATTGCAAGAATAACAAAGAATAATCCGACTAATTGATCATATTCAAGAATTCCCATTCTACTTAAAAGCCAATGCCAATCATGATAAACTTTCTTACCTCCAAGTAAAGGCAACTTTTGTGCAACAGCATCCGCAGCGTATTTAGAAATGTTAAAAAGATTTTCGCCAAGATAAACCAAAGAAATCTGTACCCCAAAATTTTTCTTGTTGGAATAGAAATAATAAATAAAAATTGACGGAATAATAATCTGCATAAGCGTTCCACCGAGTGTGTAAATAAACTTACCGAAAAAACGGAATATTCCATGTCCGCCTTCGTGAATTAGCAAATTAAAGTGGTCAAGCAAAAAAATAAAATCCCCATAGTTAAGCACTAACCAAATACAAATTGGTAAAAGTATAATTGAGCTTGCAAATTTTTTAAGTAATTCCAAAGCTGTTGTCCTCTTTTTGATAGAATTATCGAAATAAAATCAGTTATAATAAATGTGTTATAATTTTTACTTCTATTATTAGATTTTTATTGTTACATCAAGACTTTAGAATTTGCTTAACTCTTAAAGAGTGGTTATATTTTGATATTAAATGCTTTGGAGATTTTATGAACTTAGATAAAGATATCAAATCAACACAAGAAGTAAGAGATTTAGTAAAAAAAGCTAAAGCCGCACAATTAGAATTTAAACATTTTAACCAAGCTCAGGTTAATAAAATTGTTGAAGCAATGGCTGATGCAGGTTACGAAGCAAGTGAAAGACTTGCTAAAATGGCTCATAAAGAAACCGGTTTTGGCAACTGGAAAGATAAAGTTGTGAAAAATCAATTTGGCAGCAGAAATGTTTATAATTCAATAAAAGATTTAAAAACTGTCGGTGTTATTGAGGTAAAAGAAAACGGAAAAATTGTAAACATTGCAGAACCAATGGGAGTTGTTGCAGCATTAATCCCATCTACAAACCCTACTTCAACAGCATTTTTTAAAACAATAATTTCTCTAAAAACACGCAATGCTATTGTTGCAAGTCCGCACCCGCGAGCAGTAAACTGTACTACCGAGGCATTAAAAATATTAAGTAATGCAGCGGTAAAAGCAGGAGCTCCAAAAGATTTAATTCATTGCATGCAGACCCCGACTTTGGAAGGAACGGAAGCATTAATGAAACATTCCGATGTAGCTGTTATTCTTGCAACGGGAAGTACACCAATGGTAAAAGCCGCATACAGTGCCGGAACTCCGGCTTATGGTGTCGGCTCAGGTAACGTTCCAGCATTTATTGAACGAAGTGCAAATTACGAAAAAGCTGTTTTAGACATTATTGCAGGTACAACTTTCGATAACGGAACTCTCTGTTCATCGGAACAATCTATAATTGTAGATAGACCGCTTGTAGAAAAAGTAAGAAAATTCGCTTCGGAAAACGGCGGATATTTTGTTACTTCTCAAGAAAAAAGAAAATTAGAAAATACTATTCTAAATGATGGGAAAATAAATCCAAATATTGTTGGAAAATCGGCTAAGTACATTGCTACTCTTGCAGGTTTTAATATTCCCGATTCAACCAAAGTTTTAATTGCTGATTGTGACGGAATAGGAAAACATGAACCTTTATCAATTGAAAAACTTTCACCTGTGCTTGCATTCTATGTAGCTGACGGTTGGTTAGAGGGCTGCCACAAATGTATAGACTTGCTGAATTTTGGAGGTGTTGGCCACACAATGGCAATTCACTCAAACGATCAAGAAATAATTATGAAGTTTGCTCTCGAAAAGCCTGCTTTCAGAATAATTGTAAATTCAGCTTCGTCACTTGGAGCAGTTGGTTACACAACAGCATTAAATCCATCATTAACTCTCGGAGTTGGAACCTGGGGCGGTTCAATCATTTCCGAGAATGTAACCGCAAAACATTTAATGAATATTAAAACATTAGCATTCGAAGTTAATCCGCTCAACAAAGGAAATTCCGTTACTAATTTGGATAGCTCTCAAACCGGAAATACTTCTAATAATTCAGAAAGTTTCTTAAATAAAATAGAGGAACGTTTAATAGCTCGTGCAGGAAATCCGGTTGTTAATAATAGTTTTAACTTTACACAAAAAAATGAAACATCAAGTAAATCCGTAAAAGGAAAATCTTACGGTAACGGAATCAGTGAATCTGAAATTGAGAGAATAATTAGAGAGTTTAATTCGTAAAATACCTAAAGGTTTGAATTAAATCTTACATTGCTACAGTGAGAAATTACTTTGCAATAATCTATACTTTATTTTATCAATTCACTATTGCCTGCTCATATTTCATCATTAGCTTTCCACTCGTAAAAAGACAGACTGTCTCTTTCAAATTTAATTCTTGTCTTCAACAAAACCTTTTAACTTTTCGTACGTCTAACAATTATCAGCCAATAATATTATTTTTAATTAAGCAATTTTTGTAATTATTAATTATGGAGTACACTAAATGAAAAAACTTTCTTCGGTTCTTTTTATCATTTTACTTTTACTTGCAGAAAGTAATTTTGCTCAAATTAGTGCAAGGCTTTTACAAACACCCGATGTTTCAAAAACTCAGGTTGCTTTTTCTTATGGCGGCGATATTTGGATTGCTCCCAAAGCAGGGGGACTTGCCAATAAATTAACTTCAGCAGATGGCTTTGAAGGAATGCCGCACTTTTCGCCCGATGGCAAACAAATTGCTTTTAGTGCAAATTATGATGGCAACACAGATGTTTATATTGTGCCTTCAAAAGGCGGAATTCCCAAAAGAATAACTTTCCACGGAATGAACGATAGAGTTATTGATTGGACACCAGACGGCAAATATTTAATTTTTGCTTCTTCAAGAAAAAGCGGCAAACAGAGATTTAATCAATTCTACAAAATTTCTGCCAATGGCGGTCTTGCCGAAAAATTACCTATACCTTTTGCAGAATTCGGAAGTTTATCACCTGACGGTAAACAAATTGCATTTACTCCGCGTACCAGAGTTTACAGAACTTGGAAAAGATATCGCGGTGGAATGGCATCTAATATTTATACTTTTAATCTTGAAAATTATAAATCTAAAAATATCACAAACAACGATGCCAATAACGAATTGCCGATGTGGCACAAAAATAAAATTTATTTCCTTTCAGATAACGGACCTAAAAAACGTAGTAATATTTGGAGCTATAATTTAGATACTAAACAACTTTCGCAAATTACAAATTTTGTTGATTTCGATATTCATTTTCCTGCAGTTGGTTCCAATGATATGGTTTTCGAAGCTGGCGGGAAATTGTATGTGATGGATTTGACAACTGAAAAATATAACGAAATTAATATTGACGTGGTTACAGATGAATCAACTTTAATGGCAAAATCTGTAAATCCAAAAAATCTAATTCAAAATGTTTCAATTTCTTATGATGGAAATCGTGCGATACTCGAAGCAAGAGGAGAGATATTTTCGGTTCCCGCTGAAAAAGGTCCTGTTTACAATTTATCACAAACTTCCGGTGTTGCTGAAAGATATCCGGCGTGGTCTCCAAATGGAAAATATGTTGCTTACTGGTCTGATAAAACAGGGGAATACGAGCTTACAATAAGAGACTTTGAAAATAATAATAAAGAAAGAACTATAACATCATTTGGTTCTGGTTATAGATATAGAATATATTGGTCGCCAGATAGTAAAAAACTTTCTTTTATTGATAACGCAATGGATATTTATGTTGTTGATGTAAAAAGCAAAAAAGTAACTAAGGTAGATCATCAGTTATTTTTAATGGAATTCGGACTTAGGAATTTTGCGGTTAATTGGTCACCTGATAGCAGATACATAGTTTACGGAAAAAATTTGCCAAATAAAATGAATGCAATTGCAATTTACGATACTAAAAATTCTAAACTGAATGTTGTAACAAAAGGATTTTATAATGATGCAGCTCCTGTTTTTGATCCTGAAGGTAAATATTTATACTTTCTAACAAACAGATCATTTAAACCGGTTTATAGTGATTTTGATAATACTTGGGTTTACCCAAATGCAACTCAAATAGCAGTTGTACCGTTAACCAATGAAATTACTTCGCCGCTTGCTCCCGAAAATGATTCTACAACAGTTAAAAAAGAAGAAGCTAAAAAAGATAAAAAAGAAGATGATTCAAAAGACAAAGATGAAAAGAAAAAAGATAAAGTCGAAACTAAAATAGAGTTTGCAGACTTTGAAGAAAGATTGGAAATTTTGCCAATTGATGCAGGAAATTACGGAAATTTAACTGCTGTTAAAGGAAAAGTTATTTATCAAAAATATCCAAACAGAGGTTCGGCAAGTAAAGAACGACCAATAAAATTTTTCGACTTTAAAGAACGAAAAGAAAAAGATATTGTTTCCGATGCAAATGGCTATATGTTAAGTGCAGACGGTAGTAAAATGCTCGTTATAAATAAAAGAAATTTTTATGTTGTTAAAACCGATGCAGGACAAAAGTTAGAAAAAGCAATGCCGATAGCACAAATGGAAATGATTGTTATTCCACAAAAAGAATGGAAACAAATTTTTAATGATGCTTGGAGATTGGAAAGAGACTTTTTCTACGATCCTAATATGCATGGCGTTGATTGGAATGGTGTAAAAAAACAATATTCAAAATTGTTAGAAAATGCCGTTACCCGCTGGGATGTAAATTATATTATTGGTGAAATGATTGGCGAAATAAATGCGTCGCATGCATACAGAGGCGGAGGAGATGCTGAACGTGCAAAAAGAAAACCCGTTGGTTATCTTGGAATTGACTGGGGTAAAAAAGACGGGAAATATTTCGTAAAGAGAATCGTAAAAGGTGCAAGCTGGGATAGCGAAGTTAGAGCCGCTATTGATAAGTCAGGCTTAAAAATAAAAGAAGGTGATTTTATTCTTGCCGTTAATAATATTCCGCTTAACACAAACAAAGAACCTTATGCAGCTTTTCAAGGTTACGCCAATGAAACAATTTCTCTTACGGTAAACAATAAACCGGATATGGATGGTGCTTGGGAAGTTTTAATAAAACCTCTAAAAGACGAAACAAGATTAAGAAATCTTGATTGGATTGAAAATAACAGAAAAAGAGTTGAAGAGGCGAGCAATGGAAAAATCGGTTATGTTTATGTACCGAGTACAGGTGTTAGAGACGGACAATATGAGCTTGTAAGAATGTTTTATCCTCAAATGAATAAGCAAGGTTTAATTGTTGATGAAAGATTTAATAACGGCGGTCAAATACCTGATAGATTTATTGAACTTTTAAACAGAAAACCATTGGCATACTGGGCAGTTAGAGATGGGGCAACATGGCAATGGCCACCAGTTGGACACTTTGGAGCTAAAGCTATGTTGATTAATGGATGGAGCGGTTCTGGCGGTGATGCTTTCCCCGATTATTTTAGAAAAACCGGACTTGGTAAACTTATCGGTTCCAGAACTTGGGGCGGACTCATAGGCATTTCCGGAGCACCAAGTTTGATTGATGGCGGTTATCTAACAGTTCCTACTTTTAGAATGTATGATCCTGACGGGAAATGGTTTAAAGAAGGTTATGGAGTTGATCCAGATATTGAAGTGGAAGAAGATATGACGGCACTTGCCAAAGGTAAAGATACACAACTCGAAAAAGCGATAGAGCAAGTTATGAAAGAGTTAAAAGAAAATCCAAATACAATACCAAAACAACCTCCTTATGAAAAAAGATAGATAATTTACTAACATAGGGAAGGGCTTGAGCCCCTTCCCTATAATACTATCGCTCGTAATGACATGTTCTCTAGCGTCATTGCGAATGAAATGAAGCAATCTGCCGAGATTATTTCGAGAAATTCTTTCTCTCTTAATGACTGATTTGAGTGTTCAAGAAAATGTTATTTTAAGCTTACAGAGATTTATCTAAAAAATGGACTATGCCTATTAGAAATTGGACTGTTGTTTTATCCCATTTTTCTATTTATTTAACGACAGATTTGAGGATATTCTATAACCCAATTTTCCCATTTACACAAAACATTTTTCAGTCTCTTTTTTTCCTAATTTAACTTATTTTTACTTCTTTTCTTTTGTTTTAATACTTTTTCTTTTCCTATTCTTTTTCTAAATCTTGTCATTGAAGAGGGGGTTATTGGAAAATGATGCTCAAAATATCTGTAATACGGATTTTCTATATACTTCTCTATTATTGTTTCATCTCTTTCATTATAAAGATATTTTAGATAATGTAACCCCACCATCAAACATAAAGACTTTCCCGGTGAACCCATCTTTTTACTATAGTGATTTTCAAGCGATTTTTCTATAAATGTCCAATTTATTTCTTCTGATAATATTACTAACGGATGTCTTTCGTTTATTATTTTTCTTGCAATTTATTAATTTATTTTTACTTTATAAAGTCTTGTGTCATCTTAAGTTATACTCTTTTTCAGAGACAGCTATTTATTAACTTGCTTTATAAATAAATTAACACTTTATTACTATATTAAAATTTATTATTTTAACAAAAATTATTCCGAAAGATTTATGATAGATTTTGAAAACATAGACGGCGTTCTTGTGAGCCGTGAAATTTTTAGAACGAAGTTTACTTGTGATCTAAATGCATGTAAAGGTGCCTGTTGCACAATGAAAAGTGAATATGGAGCACCATTAAATACGGAAGAAATACAAATTATTAACGAACTGCTTCCGATAATAAAAAATTATCTTCCTAAAAAGAGTATAATTGAAATTGAAAAAAATGGATTTTGGGAAGAAAAAGAAAACGAACTTATGACTCGGAGCCATGGAGATACCGATTGTGTTTTTGTATTTTATGAAAATGACATTGCTAAATGTGCAATAGAAAAAGCTTATAAAGAGGAAAAAATTAATTTTATTAAACCCATTTCATGTCATTTGTTTCCTATCAGAATTACAAATTTTGGCGGAGATGTAATAAGATATGAAGAATATCATGATTGTAAACCTGCTCTTAAAAAAGGACAAAAAACCGGTATTACTATTGCAGATTTTTGTAAATCTTCTTTGGAAAGAATTTATGAAGATAGTTTTTTAAAAAAACTAAATAAAATTAACGGAAAATAATTATGTTATCTTTACATCAAAAATTATCGCAACAACAAAAATTATCGCCACAGCAAATTCAATATCAAAAGCTTTTGCAGCTTAATACAATTGCACTTGAACAAAGAATAAAAACCGAGCTTGAACTAAATCCAATTCTTGAAGAAGTTTTGGAAGGAGATTATGAGTTACAAGATCCAAGCGATAACTTGAGCGATGATACCAACGAAGATACCGTTAACAACAACGATGAATTTGAAGTTGAAGATTTAATGAACGAAGGCGATCTCGATAACGATAGATTAAATAAAAGCTCTGATACTGAAGATAACCGACCTATTGCTCCAGCAAGAATTTCTCAAACAGAAAGATTATTAGACCAACTTCATATTTCCAATCTGCCCGAAAAACTAATGATACTCGGCGAAGTGATTATCAGCAGTCTATCAAAAGACGGTTACTTTAGGGAAGACTTAAACCAAATAGTTGAAGATCTTAAACTTTTAGAACATATTGAAGTATCAGCGGAAGAAGCAGAAAGAGTCTTAAAACTTATTCAAACTTTTGAACCTGTTGGAATTGCAGCAAGAGATTTACAAGAGTGTCTCTTAATACAAATTAAAACTTCTTCTTACGATCCGTACTATTCTTATCTTGCGGAAAAAATATTGAGCGAACATTACAAAGATTTTGTAAACAAAAGATTTGAAGCAATTCAAACAAAAATGGATCTTACGAAAGAAACATTAAAATCTACTTTGGATTTAATTCATAAATTAAATCCTAAACCTGGTGGAGGCTCAATTGATACGGAGGAATCTAACCAAATTACACCTGATTTCCTCATCGAAAAAGTTGATGATAATTATGTAATAACTTTGAACGATAAAAGTTTGCCTTCAGTTACAATAAGCAAAACTTATTTGGAAATGCTGGAAAATAAAAAAAGTAAAAGAAAAGTATCCAAACAAGAAAAAGCTACAAATCAATTCTTAAAAGAAAAATTTGAATCTGCAAAATGGTTTATTGCCTCTATAAAACAACGCCGCGAAACTTTGATGAAAATTATGCGTACCATTTTTGAAAAACAATTTAATTTTTTTGAAAACGGAACAAAATTTTTAAAACCGATGATATATAAAGATATTGCCGATGAAATTATGATGGATATTTCTACAATAAGCCGGGTTGTAAACGGAAAATATGTTCAAAGTCCAATGGGAATTCATGAATTGAAGTATTTTTTTAGTGAAGGATTATCAACCGATACTGGCAATGATATCTCCAATAAACATATAAAAATTCTGATAAAAGAAATTTGTGATTCGGAACCCAAAAATAAACCTTACAGCGATGAAAAACTTGCCAAAATATTAGTAGATAAAGGCATTCATATAGCACGAAGAACAGTAGCAAAATATAGAGAACAAATGCAAATTCCGGTTGCTCGTCTCAGAAAAGAATTATGAGTCTTTTTTTTGATATTTTAATTATCATATTTCTCTTTGTCCTTTTTGCCGTACCGCATTCCTTGCTGGCTGCTTTTGGTGCGAAGAGTAAAATAGCGGAGGAAATCGGGAGTAAGATAGCATTTTATCGTCTCTTTTATAATGTTATTTCTATACTAACTTTTATAGCAATCTATTATTTATCTCCTAAGCCTAAAATAACTTTATACGATTTGGATTTTCCTTTCGATATTTTGATTTTTGCGATTCAACTTTTAGGCATAATTGGATTATTTTGGTCAGCTTCGTATTTGGATATTCAAGAATTTATTGGTCTTTCTCAAATAAAAAGATATTTTGAAGGAACTTATAAAATCGATTCAATTGATGAAAATCAAAAACTGATAGTAAAAGGACCATTTAAATATTCGCGTCATCCCATTTATTTTTTTTCAATAATTGTCCTCGGTTTTAGAGCAACTATGGATATTTTTTCTTTCATTTTTCTTTTGTGTGCATTAGCTTATTTTTATATCGGTTCTATTTTTGAAGAAAAAAATTTAACCAAAAGATATGGTAGAGATTATTCTAATTATAAGAAAAGAGTTCCCAGGTTGATACCAAATCCGTTTTTATTTATTAAGTTTTAATTATTAAACATGAAATACTTTCTATTTATATTTTTGCTATTTATCAACATAACTGTAACTTTTCCTCAACAACAAGATGCAATACTTGCACAAATTGGAAAAAACACAATCACATTAAAAGAATTTTCCGAACGTTATCAACTTTCGCCTCATAAAAAAGGAAATTTTGATAATGATAAAAAAGGTATGGAAGAATTTCTCTATACGCTTATTGCAGAAAATCTTTTCTCACTTCAAGCCGAAGAAGAAGGCTTTGATACAAGTATTGCAATGAAAATTAACTTTGAGCCCTTAAAAAAAATGTTTTTGAGAGATGGTCTTTACAAATCTGAGATAAGTAAAAAAATAAAAGTAAATTCCAAAGAGTTGATGGAAGGATTAAAACTTATTGATAAAAAAGTGAAAGCTGATTTTATCTTTACTGAAAGCAAAGAAAAAATTAACTTGCTTTACAATAAACTTAAAAACTCAAATAATTTAGACTCTGTTATTCACACTTTAAATAATATTGAAAAACAAAGTGATGTTAAAGAAATTGCTTACGGTGATATGAACAAAGATATAGAGCAAATTCTTTTTAAACAAAATAAGAACTCAATTACAAAACCGATTGAAACTCCAGAAGGTTGGTACATTTTTCGCATTATTGACTTTATTCCGAATAATTTCAATTCAAATGATGAAAGAATAAATTCTGTAAAAAAAATAATTCAAGATAGAATTGAAGATTCGCTCTATAATAATTTTTGGAACAATTTTTTTCATGATAAAAAAATTACAACTTCGGGAACACTCTTTTGGTACTTTGTTGATAATATTCACGAATTGATTGTTAAAAACAAAGAGAAAAATAATCTAAGTGATAAAGCTAAGATAAATGTTTCGCCGGAAAGTATTTTAACTCTGCGAAACAAATTAAATAGCGATTCATTAAATTCTGTTTTTATAAATTTCAACAAAAATCCTTTAACATTAAATGATTTTGTAATTGATTTTGCTTATGAAGGATTTTACACGTATTCAACAGATAAAAAAATAATTGCTGGACAAATTAGTTCAAGAGTAAAACGACAAATTGAATTGGAACTTTTAACTCGTTTGGCAGTGAAGAACGGAATTTCTCAATTAGCCGAAGTTAAAACTTCTACTCAAATTTGGAAAAATCATACTTTGGCAATGCTTTTTAAAAAAGAAATTCTTAACAATACTAAATTATCTAAACGTGAAATTGATTCATTAAACATTAATCTTTTTTCAGAAAGAGAATTTAAGGTAATTGAATTGTTAAGTGATAGTTTAAGTTTAATTCAAAAGTTTTTAGAACATAGCGATAATAACGATTCATTAAAAATTCTTGCACAAAAATATTCTAAAAGAAAAAATGAATTAAATGAAAATGGAGAATTAGGTTTTTTTACTTTCTATGATTACGGTGAAATAGGCAGGGCAGTTTCAATTATGAAACAGAATGCTGTTTACGGACCAATAAAAACATCTGAAGGGTTTTCAGTCTTTAAACTAATACAAACAAAAGAAAAAAAACTAAACATGTCTAAAAAAAATATTGATAATAACCTACTAAATAAATTAAGATATAAAAAAATTATAAACAATTTGGAAGATTTAGCTGTAAAACTAAGCGAAAAGTATAAAGTTTCAATCAATAAAGAACTTTTGAACAAACTTGATATTAAAAATCAACAAATGGTTGTCTTTCAAAAAATTGGTTTTGGAGGCAGAGTTCTGGCTATTCCTTACATAACACCTTTTTTTAATTGGAAAAAGAAATTGGAACAAAAAACCAAAAAAACATTATAAGGTATCTGATGCAAAATAATTTGCACTACTTTTTATTATCTTAAAGTTTTTGATTAAATAAAATATTGTAAACGGAGATTTGTTTTGAAACGAAAAATTAGATCAACAACAGTATTAGGCGTAATACATAAAGGCGTTGCTGCACTTGGTGGTGATGGACAAGTAACTCTCGGAAATACTGTTATGAAACACAACTCAATGAAAATTAGAAAACTTCTTAATGGAAAAGTTCTTGTTGGATTTGCGGGTTCCGCTGCAGATGCATTTACTTTGCTCGGAAGATTTGAAGAAAAATTGGAGCAATACAGAGGAAATGTTGAGCGTTCTGTTGTTGAATTGGCTAAAGATTGGAGGACCGATAAATATTTAAGAAAATTAGAAGCTTTGCTTGCTGTAGTTTCTAAAGATAAGACTTTTGTCGTTTCCGGAACCGGTGATGTAATTGAACCCGATGATAACATAATTGCAATCGGTTCGGGTGGAATGTATGCTTTATCAGCAGCAAAAATGTTGGTTAAATATAGTGATTTGTCTGCAGAAGAAATTGTGAAAGAAGCCTTAAAAACCGCTGCAGAAATTTGTATCTATACTAACGATAAAATAAATGTTGAAACAATAGAAAATTAAGTGGAAAATATGAAAAAAGATATAATGAAAAATTTAACTCCTTCTCAAATTGTAAATGAATTGAATAAATACGTAATAGGGCAAAACGAAGCTAAAAGAGCTGTTGCAATTGCATTAAGAAACAGATGGAGAAGACAAAAAGTTGAGGAGTTTATTAAAGATGAGATTATGCCTAATAACATTATTATGATTGGTCCCACCGGTGTTGGTAAAACCGAAATCGCAAGAAGACTTGCAAAACTAACCGGTGCACCTTTCTATAAAGTTGAGGCATCTAAATTTACTGAAGTTGGTTACGTCGGACGAGATGTTGAATCGATGATAAGAGACTTAACAGAACTTTCAGTAAATATGATAAAAGCTGAAAAAGCCGAGTTAGTACAAGAAAAAGCTGAAAAAATTGCCGAAGAAAAAATTTTGGATATTTTAATCCCGCCTGTAAAAAATCCTGTAAAAAGCGAATTAACCGAAAATAGAATTGAAGTGGAAGATGAAAGTTTACGCAATGAAAAAACTCGAGAGTGGATGAGAGAAAAATTACGCAAGGGTGAACTTGATAAAAAAATGATAGAATTCGATGCAACAACACCAGCTATGGGAATGCAAGTTGTCGGACCTTTCGGAATGGATGATATGGGAATGAATATCCAAGAAATTATTGGAAGTATGGTACCCAAAAAGAAAAAGAAAAGAAAAACTTCTATAGCTAATGCAAGAAAAATAATTGCTCAAGAAGAAGCTCAAAAACTTATTGATATGGATAACGTTCAAAAAGAAGCTATTAAACGCGTGCAAGAAACTGGGATTATCTTTCTTGATGAAATTGATAAAATTGCAGGTAATACAAAAGTAGGACAAAATGGACCCGATGTTTCCCGCGAAGGTGTTCAAAGAGATCTTCTTCCTATAGTTGAAGGTTCTACGGTTAATACAAAATATGGACCCGTAAAAACAGATCATATTTTATTTCTAGCATCCGGAGCATTTCATGTCTCCAAACCTTCAGATTTAATCCCTGAATTACAAGGTAGATTCCCGATTAGAGTTGAATTATTGAGCTTAACAGAAGAAGATTTTATAAAAATTCTTACTATTCCGGAAAATGCTCTGCTTAAACAATATTCCGCATTACTCGGTACAGAAAATGTAAAGATAACTTTTAAAGATGATGCTATAAGAGAAATAGCAAAAATTGCTACACTTGTAAATGAAGAAGTTGAAAACATTGGTGCAAGAAGACTTCATACAATTTTAACAACTCTGCTGGAAGATATTCTCTTTGATGTGCCCGATAAAATGCCTGATGAAGAAGTTGTTATAAGTGGTGAAATGGTCAAAGAAAAATTAAATAAAATTGTAACTAATAGAGACTTAAGCAAATATATTTTATAATTATATTTCTAAAATTTTAACATTTCATGCCCAAAAGTGTGGAATGTTAATTTTTACCGACAAATTCAATATCAAATATATCTCAACTAATGATAAAACAAAAAGCTTTAATCAAAATAAAAGAGCAAAGAAAAAATTTGATTTCTTTTAATTTTAATTGTACGGAAATTGAAGAAAAGCAATATAACTTTGAGTTTACAGCATCAAAAAAGAATAAAAATAAAATTCAAACTTTTTTTGGAAAAAAAGGAATAAAAACTGTAATCCAAGGAAACAAAGAAACAAATGAATATTTAGAGATTAACAATATTCTTACAGAAAACTATTCATTTACCTTTTTAACTGAGAATGAAAATGTTTACGATGAGTACATTGGTACTGATGAAACCGGCAAAGGTGATTTTTTTGGTCCGCTTGTAATTGCAGGATTTTATCTTAAGAAAACGAACCAAAAGAGGTTAAAGGAATTAGGTGTTAAAGACAGCAAGGAACTTAATGACGAAAAAATAAATAAAATAGCATCTATAATAAAAAAAGAATTTTCCGATAATTATTTCATTTTGAAACTCGAACCAAAAGAATACAATAAACTTTATGAGAAATATCAAAATTTAAACGAACTCTTAAATCGTGCTCATTCAATGGTTATAAAAAAACTTTTGGGAAATAACCAGGCAACAGTTGTAATTACTGATAAATTTAGTAATAAGAAATTAAAGATAGAAACTGAGAAAAAATTTGACAATACGAAATTCATTCAAATTACAAAAGCAGAAAAATATATTGGAGTGGCAGCTGCTTCAATTTTGGCAAGAAATGAAATGAATATATGGTTCGAAGAAAAAAATAAAGAAGGAATAGACGTAATTAAAGGAGCTTCCGATAAAGTTATTGATATTGCAAAAAGAATTTATTCTGATTACGGACAAGAAAATTTAAGTGATTTTATAAAGCTACATTTTAAAACAACAAAAAAAATATTAGAAAATTAATATATAGATTAAGAAAATAATCAAAATAACTGTTATATTTAAAATTAAACAAAAATAAAAAGGATAGATAACACATGGCAAATGGTACAAGATTAAAAAGAATTGGAATTTTAACCGGTGGTGGTGACTGTCCCGGATTGAATGCTGTTATTAGAGGTGTTGCTAAACCTGCACATGATCATGGTTTAACCGTATTAGGCATCCAAGATGGATTTGAAGGATTGGTAAGTGGTAAAGCAATTGAGTTGTACAACAAAGATGTTTCAGGTATTTTAGCACAAGGTGGCAGCATTCTTGGCTCTTCTAACAAAGGTGATCCTTTTCATTGGCCCGAAAAATTTGAGAATGAAATCAAAATTATGGATAGATCGGAAGTTGCTCTTAAAAATTATGAAGCTTGGAATCTTGATGCCATAATTGCTATTGGTGGTGATGGAACAATGCACATTTCTAAAAAATTAAGCGAAATGGGAATGAATATTGTTGGTGTTCCGAAAACTATAGATAATGATTTGGAAGCAACCGATCAAACCTTTGGTCATGATTCCGCAGTATTTGTAGTTTCTGAAGCTTTAGATAGATTAAGAACTACTGCTTCAACTCATCATAGAGTAATGGTAATTGAAGCTATGGGAAGATATGCCGGCTGGATTGCATTACATGGCGGATTAGCAGGTGGAGCTGATATAATTCTAATTCCCGAAATACCTTTTGAGTGGGAAGCACTTTACGATAAAGTTGAACAAAGACACATGCAAGGGAAACGTTTCAGTTTAGTTTGTGTTGCCGAAGGAGCTAAAGCCGCTGATGGAGAAATGGTTGTTAAGGCAAAAGATATCAAAAGAACAGACCCTATTCAACTTGGTGGAATAGCTGAGCTTATCTCAAAAAAAATTACGGATAATACTGATTTGGAAACAAGATATACAGTCTTAGGACATTTACAAAGAGGAGGTAGTCCTACACCTTACGATCGAATTTTATCTACAAGATTTGGAACTTATGCAATTGAACTTGCAATAAAGAAAAAATTTGATAGAATGGTTTCCTTAAAAGGCTCCGAAATTACTAGTGTTAAAATTAGTGATGCAATAAAGAAACAAAAACTAGTTACTAAAACACATCAAACTGTGAAAACTGCGTTAGCAGTTAATGTTAATTTTGGAGTAGCCAAATTATAAAACCACTAAAAGTTAAACATTTGTCATTTTGTTTTCTTGGATATTTGTTGAGGGATGACATCATATTTAGACTTGGTAAACAATAAAATTTGGGTTGTTAAAAAGAATAAAACAGAAAGATTAAAAATCTTAGCTTATCGTAAAACTAAGGTTATTTTGAAAATAAGAAATTCTGTAACGAAAAGAATGCAGAGAGAACTATTCATTTAATCTTGGCTATCTTTATTATAAACGTGTAATTGCTTTAATAATTTTTTTTAATGTTTTGGAAAAAATATTTGCAAGAAACCAAAAATAATAGTAAATTTGAAGCCCTTAAAAAAATAAATGTTCTTTTAAGGAATAAAAAAAATAAAAAAATACTTGACAATAAAAAAATAAAACAGTAATTTTAAAGTCTGTATTTGAAACAGTTCTTTGACAAAGTGAGCGACTAAATTAAATTTAGTAATTGCAAATAAGATTAAGTCAATTTTTATAAATTATTTACAACGGAGAGTTTGATCCTGGCTCAGGACGAACGCTGGCGGCGTGCTTAACACATGCAAGTCAAGGAGAAAGTTTCTTTCGGGAAATGATTAAACTGGCGCACGGGTGAGTAATATATAAGCAATCTACCTATGGGTATGGAATAACGTCGAGAAATCGGCGCTAATACCGTATAACGCAGCGGCACCGCATGGTGATGTTGTTAAAGTTCTTGAAACGCCTGTAGATGAGCTTGTATCTGATTAGTTAGTTGGTGAGGTAATGGCTCACCAAGACTTCGATCAGTAGCTGGTCTGAGAGGATGATCAGCCACATTGGAACTGAGACACGGTCCAGACTCCTACGGGAGGCAGCAGTGAGGAATATTGGGCAATGGG
>PDPT01000006.1 GCA_002746605.1 Ignavibacteriota bacterium | reverse complement strand
ATCAACTACACTTGATGCTCTGTTTCTAAAAAAGAGAATATTTTTCTCATCAATATTATAACCATCTAAACTTGAAGTATATCCATAAGTCATATTTACACCATCAAGCATTACCTCGCTTACCGAAAAAATAGAAATATCTTTTTCTAAATTAGATGTATTAATTACTTTAATTGACCAGATTTCAGCAGAATGTTTTCTAGGAACAAATATCTGAAAAATAATTTTCAAACCATTTTTTTCACTTTCAAGAATAGTATAACCAAGTCCATGAGTACATTTATATTTTTCAAGATCAACATTTGTAGGTTGAAAAGAAATAGACCATATTTCTTTAGTTTTATTATCTCTTATATAAATATTCCTAGGAGCATTTCTTTGATCTTGTTTACCAAATAAGTTAGTAACTACACCAACTTCACTTTGGTAAAGTGAAAAACCATTTAAATTTTGACCAACACAAGCAAGGTATGTCGGATTCCAAAGCATATTAAACCAATCTCTAGGAGGATGTGGAGATGTTATATTATACTCTGTTCCTATTTCTGTAAAACTTCCGTAATTCATTTTATTTAAAAATTAATTGATTTATCATGATTATTTTAAGAGAAAGGAAAAGACAATTAAACTAACTAACATGTAGGTAAATCTATTTTTTCTTCTGCAAACAAGTATTTACAGTTTGTCCAATTCTACTTTTAGAAAGAATAAAACCATCAAACTGAACAAAAGAATCATTCAATGGGCGCCAATCTGGAGTATTGCCACCATGGAACGTTGAGAAATAAAATCCACCTATTCGTCCATAATTATTTTCAACATCCCAAAATCTCATATCAGAAATTTCTACTTTTTTTTCACCATCAATCCATACTTTTAGAATACCATCATCTTTATTAGGAGTACCAACATTTACGTACTGTTCTATACAATGCCATTTACCTTGTTGTATAGTAAAACTGCAGTCAATTCCTTGCCCCCATAATTCTTCACCCCATTTACCATTTGCACTTTTAGGAACATAAGCATATACTATTAACTTTCCGTTTTCTACCCACATAAATCTAAGTGTCCATCCATTATTTCCATTAGGTTGGTTTCCACCGGATCTTGCCCAAGAATCTCCACCACCCATTAAACCGGGAAGTTTACCACCTCTCCTAAAATCAAAACCTTCTTCAAATTTTACATAGTATCTAAGATATAATTCTTCATAGAAACTATCGACTAAATTTGTCATATTACTTAATACTACTGGAAATTGTAGCCCAGTTTCATCAGGCCCTAATCCGTTTTTAGGGTAATTAACTCTTAAAGATTTCTCACCTAGAAAATCATTACTTATAATTTCATTTTCATCTGCACGACTATTCCAGGCTATACCCCAACTTTTTTCCCAATATGAATTATTAAATCCTTCTTCAAAACCACCATAAAAGATAATGTCATTTCTTTTGGTAAGCTCCACTTCCAACGAATGAGAGTCACCGCCTATTTGAGGATTAATTTTATCAACAGTAACTAATTGATAATCATTTTTCTTTAAATAAGATAAAACTTCCGGCAAAGCTTCAATTGTATTATTTCTTAAAGGATATTTTTCTAAATCACCGCTGGCATCTTTTGAATGCATTAAAATTATTGCATCATTATGCATATTTGTTTTAATTGAATCTATAATATCATTTTTAGTAATATTAAAAACATCCCAATCTTTTGTGGATAAGCTCCACATAGCTTTTTTAAGGCCGTAGTTTTCAATAAGCTTTTGTTGTTCATCACTTAAAACACCATAAGGAGGACGAAAATAATTATTGTGTTTTCCAGTTATTGCATACACTAAAGAATCAACATAAGAAACATCACGAATCACAGAAATTGAATCTTTATACTCAGAAAAATTTGTATGCGAAGTACTATGATTACCAATCAAATGACCTTCATCATTTATTCTTTTAATAATTTCAGGATATTTTTTAACTTTTTTTCCAAGCACAAAAAAAGTAGCCTTTATATTTTCTTCCTTTAAAAGATCTAAAATCTTAGGTGTATAAAATGAATCCGGAGCATCATCAAAAGTAAGAGCAGCATACTTTTGCCCAAAAACTAATTGGCAAAGTAAACTTAGAAATGAGATTAAAAGAACTATTTTCTTCATAATGATATCTCCTGTGAACCTCCAATTAAGTCAATACTTTTTCCTCTCCATCTAAATTCACCATTAATTTTACTTGGTAGAGTTATATTAGCTTCTAACTTTTCACCATTCTTTTTATAAAATACTTTTATCATTCCATTTGGATGTGGCATTTCAACATTCAATTCATTTAAGTATCCAAGATTTGGTTCTATAACAACAAAAGAAAAAGATGGTTTTTCAGGATAAATTCCAGCAACAGTATGTAAAAAATCAAAATTAGGGCTAGCACTCCATGCATGGCATTCTGACCTTGGATTAATATCAGTTTCGCCAAAGGTTGTCATACCACTATCAATCATATTTTTCCATGGTTGAAGCATTTCTAAATATAAATTACCCAGACCAGACTTCTGCAGTGCTCTAAAGAGATAGAATTTAAAATATATTGTTGATTGAATTAAAGAAGCATCAGAAATAATTTTATTCATTATCTTTTTCTGATTTTGCTTAGCAAATGTATCAGTTAAAATTCCCCATATATTTGTATGTTGAGAAAATAATTTCTTTTCAGGAGTTTCTGCAATTAATCCTTTTTCCTCATCATAGCAATTATCTAATACAGATTTTTGGATATTATGAGCTATTCGATTATATTTTTCTGAATGATATTCATCATTAAAATATTTTAATAATTCAGAAGCATGCAAAAGTGATTTAACAAATTGCAAGGCTACATTGGCTGAATATCCATCATCAGCCCCTGGCGGAATACCATTGGGAAAATCACTTGTCCAATCTGTAAAATTCCACCAGCTTAGATTTGTAACCATACCTGTAGAATCTATTCTTTCTATAAACCATTCTAAAACTGATTTTATTCCAGGAATAAATTGTCTCAAAAACTCAGGATCATCTCTATACATAAAATAATCATGCAGCATATCTATCCATAACAAAGAATAAGTAGGAATAATTTGAACAATATAAGATGGATATCTACTTTGTGTAAGACCTTCAGGGAGTCTTGAATCATCAAATTGTTTTAATGCTTTTCTCATTAACAAATCATCACCCGAAACATATAATGATATTAAGGATTCAATTCTCGTATCACCAATGTATTGTAGCTGTTCATAATACGGATCAAAAAAACTTTCTTCAGATGAATTACGCAGAGTTCTCCATGAATTTTCCCAAACTTTGCTTAAAAATTTATCATTAGTTTGAAACTTTGCCTTTTCTTTAAAAGGATAACCACTATAAACTCCATGGTATTTTTGGATGATCAATTCTTCTTTTTCAGTTTCAATATCTAATTGAATATATCTATATGTTCTACGCGAGAGAGGTTTAAACACTCTATTTTTTCCCCCGTCTGAAAGGATAATATCATAATAACCAAATATTGATTTATTTTCTATTACATTTCGATTTCCTTTAAGATCAACAAATAATAAGTTCCCATCTGTAATTTTCTCATTCGGATCTATATCCTTAAATAAAGCTTCTGCATATGTAATTTTAATCTTACTATTTTTGCCCTTCTCATAATATAATTCTGGGAAACCAGTAGTATGGTATGTTTGGTCAATTAAAATAGACACTTTAGAATTGCCTGGAATTTTAATTGGGTTTTCACCTTTTAAGAAATCATTGCAAACCTTAATCCCTTCTGTTCTAACAACAGTTTTAAACTCTTCATATCGTTCTTCCATAAAAGGTATTGTTCGCGGAACTAAGAACCAGGTACTACCATATAAAAATCCTCTACCGACAGCAAACTCAACAGTAGCATTTCTTGGATTAAGCCAATTCTCATCATTATAGTTTTGTTTATTCCAACCCCATGGATATTTTGAAGCATCTACTTTATCACAAGGTCCGGCAGCGTAATAGGTATTTAAAGAATCACTAGTAAATGGGATTACTGAGAACGCCTCATTTTTTATTACCTTCCAATTAGAACTACCCGTATTGATATCAACTATGCTATCTTGTGCACTCTGCAAAATTAAAGCTGTTTGAAAAGATTGCTGAGAAGCTTTTTTGTATTCACCAAAATTTACTACCTCAGCAGCAATTACATTATTTCCAACATTAAGCTTATCTGAAATATCAATAGTTTCAAATCTATAATTATTTATATCACCAACTGAAGGACCAAAACAAACCTGCTCACCATTAACAAATAATTTATATCTATTGTCAGCTGATACATAGACAACAAATTCATCTGGAATAGAAGATAATTTGAAAGAATTTCTAAATAGAAATACGCCATAATCTAATGTTGATTCTGTAGGATGAGTTATCCATTGAGCTTTCCATGCATGTTTCAGCATAGTAAATTCTTTCCCTTGATGATTTTTTGTTACTAATGATTCTTGTGAATACATATCGTTATTGCATAGAATTAATATTAATGATATGAAAATTATTTTTTTAAGCATTTTATCTTCCCATCCAGCCACCATCAACTGTAAGAACACTTCCATTTAAGTAATTTGAAGCATCTGAACTTAAAAAAACAACAGTTCCCATTAAATCCTCAGGAGTACCCCATCTGCCTTGTGGAATTCTTTCTAAAATAGCTTTGTTACGTATCTTGTCTTCTCTGAGTGCTTTTGTATTATCAGTTGCAATATAGCCAGGAGCAATAGCATTAACAGTTATACCCTTTGCTGCCCACTCATTTGCAAATGCCATTGTCAATTGCTTTACTCCTCCTTTTGATGCTGCATAGCCTGGAACAGTAACACCGCCTTGAAATGAAAGTAAAGATGCAATAAAAACTATTTTACCATAACCATTTTTAATCATTCCCTTTCCAATTTCTCTTGTTAAAATAAACTGTGCATTTAAATTAACTTCTATTACTTTATCCCAATATTCATCTGAATGTTCACTAATAGGATTTCTTAAAATTGTTCCGGCATTATTAACTAAAATATCAATGGTTTTATTATCTTGTTTAACCTTTCTAATAAAGGTATATAAAGACTCTCTATTAGAAAAATCACTACAATAACCTTTAAATTCTCTACCCCTAGTTTTCACAATATCTTCAATGTCTAAAAAATCATTTTCATATGAAACACTAATTATATTTGCACCAGCTTCTGCAAGTGCAGTAGCATAACCAAGCCCAATTCCCTTGTTTCCACCAGTTACTAATGCAGTCTTACCTTCAAGTTTAAATTTATCTAAAATCATATTTCCTCAAATATTTTATGAACTATTTATTTTAATTTTTCCATTTGAATCCAATCCATGTCATCAAATTCTTGGTTTTCACCACCCATTGCCCAAATAAATGAATAATTTTGTGTACCTGCACCAGCATGCATTGACCAACTAGTTGATAACACTGCTTGTTTATCTCTTATAATTACATGTCTTGTTTCTTCAGCTTCTCCTAACATGTGAACAACTACAGATTCTTTCCTTAATCCAAAGTACATATAAACTTCAGATCTTCTTTGATGTGTATGAGCAGGCATTGTATTCCACACACTTCCTTCTTCTAAGATTGTTAGTCCCATTACTAATTGACATGTATCTACTTTCCCCGGTAATATATATTTATGTATTGTTCTTGCATTCGAATCAGCTAAACTACCTAATTTTACTGATTCGGCATCTTCTAATTTTACTTGCTTATCAGGATAGGAAGTGTGTGCCGGATAACTAACAAAATAGAACATTGCCGGTTTTTTTGAATTTATACTCTTGAAAGATATATTTTTCTTTCCTTTCCCTAAATAAAGGGCATCAATATTATTCATTGTATAATTCTTTTTATCAACTGTTACTATACCTTTATTACCTATATTAATTATTCCCAATTCCCTTCTCTCCGTAAAGTGAGTAGCAGCCATCTCTTTCTTTGTAGCAGTTAGTTTTAAAGTTTTATTCACGGGTACAGCAGAACCGGTTATTGATCTATCTATATCTGAATAAACCATTGGTATTTTATTTTTTACGAACAGACCTTCTATTAAAAATTTTTCTCTTAATTCTTCTGTAGTTAACTTCTTAAATCCTTCTTTATCTGGTGAATATCTAACTTCCATTATTTTCCCTTTATATAGTTTTCATTAATAATTAATTATCTTTCAACTCTTCCTGATCCGGATCCATTAATTAGATTTTCAACTTCTTCCTTACTAACTAAATTAAAATCACCGGGAATTGTATGCTTCAAGCATGATGCAGCTACTGCAAATTCCAATGCCTCTTTAGAATTGTTTTTTGATAAAAGTCCATAAATCAATCCACTTGCAAATGAATCTCCACCTCCAACTCTATCAACTATATGGATATCATATCTATTCGAATGGTAAATATCTTTACATTCTGAATTGTCTAACATAACAGCACTCCATCCATTCCTAGAAGCACTAAAACTTTCTCGCAAAGTAATTGCAACTATTTCAAATTTATATATTTTTTTTAGTTCAGTTACTACATTGTAGTAAGCATCTTTATTTAGTTTTCCAGATTCTATATCTGAATCATTAATCTTTAATCCTAAACTTTTTTCTGAATCTTCTTCATTCGCTATACATACATCAACATATTCCATTAACGGCTTCATTGTTTCTTGGGCTTTTTCCTTTGACCATAATTTTTTCCTAAAATTTAGGTCACAACTAATTTTAACATTTTTAGATTTTGCAACTTTGCATGCTTCTTCTATTATTTCAACTACATTTGGTCCAAGTGCTGCTGAAATACCCGTCCAGTGAAACCAACTAGTATTTTCAAATATTATATCCCAATTAAAATCAGTCAGTTTAGAAGTAGTAATTGAAGAACTCGCTCTATCATAAATAACTTTTGAAGCTCTTTGACTAGCCCCAATTTCAAGAAAATATGTCCCTAATCTTTCACCACCCCTAATGATGTTCTCAGTATTTACTCCGTATTTTCGTAGTTGATTTATTGCACTTTGTCCAATTTCATGCTTTGGTAATTTTGAAATAAAGAAACTATCTAGTCCATAATTTGCCAACGAAACTGCTACATTTGCTTCTCCCCCACCATAATTAACATCAAATGTATTGGTTTGAACAAATCTTTGAAAACTTGGAGTAGATAGTCTCAACATAATTTCTCCAAATGTTACTACCTTCTTATTCATCTATTTTTTATATCCTTTATGTTCTCTAATAATATTTCTGTATTTATTCTTAGTTGTTTATAATTTCTGCTACTCAATAATTTTTTGTCTATTAAAGCACTACCAATTCCAACAGCACATGCACCTGCTTTTAACCAATCACGACCATTAGTTAAAGTAACCCCTCCTGTTGGCATTAATTTTAATGAAGGAATAGGAGCTCTAACAGCTTTAAAAAATGTTTTACCCAAAACATCTGCTGGGAAAACTTTTATAATATCAGCACCACATTTTTTAGCTTCATAAATTTCAGTTGGGGTAAAACAACCGGGCATTACCGCAACATCATTTTGATGAGCTAACTTAATAATGTTTATATCCAAAATAGGACTTACTACATATTTAGCCCCAAAATCAATTGCTTTCTGAGCAGTTTCTTCGTCTAGAACTGATCCAACTCCTACCAACAAATTCTTAGCATTTAGGTTAGTTAAGTTTTTAATAAGCTCCAATGCTCCGGGTGTAGTCATTGTTACTTCAATTGCTCTTATACCACCATTATATATTGCTTCAATAATGGACATAGCATCATCTTCTTTTCCTAATCTTACAACGGCAACTACTTTATCTTCAATTATACTTTTAACTATATCTTGTCTATTCATTATTTCCTTTTTTATAAAGTAAAGAATTTTGACTATGAAACTCTTGCAAATAATTCTCCCACAATTTATAATTCATAAACTCTTTATTTTTTGACCAGCATGCACCAGTATAATAAGTAAGAGATTTGTCATTTGTAGGATTCATTATAATTAAATAGTGATCATCTGTTTCAATAACTTTATTAAGCTGATTTGGGTTAACAATTATACCTATTCCAGTATTACCATGTTCTAGATTTGTTGGTTCCCAATAGCTAATAATTCCTTTTTCTTTATTTACAGAAAAGTAACCACTATCTTCACCTTTGTGTTTTACAATCCCAATTACATTCTCAATAATAATAGAATCATTTGTGGTTACATAATTCACCTTTATTTTATTAAGATTACTCCCAGCTTTTAAAGTTATAATCTTTGTTTCTGTTATCATTGTATTTTTATACTCTCTTGGTGCATATTCAAGAGAAAAAGATGTGCTCAGAGGACCATTCTCAATTATACTCCAATCAACAAAATTAGTACTTTTATTTAATCTTGAATTTTCCCAAAGTGCAGATCCACCTGCCCCAAGTGTAGGCCCTACTTTATAATAATCAAGGCCTTCTCCATGATCAACATGATAATCTGCTTTACTATACCAATCATCAATAATTAATTTATTTGTATTCTTAACCCAAACATCTATTCCATTACTAATTTCTCCAGATGCCTGTAGTGCAGGTCCATACATTCTGAACGCTATTTTATCATTTTCCCAAGCAAAATCATCCATCCGTTCTGGAACAAATTTAGCATAAGCTCGACCATCAAACTTATTTTCAAAATAATTACGATTCAGTTCGGTTAAAAGTTCATTATCATTTTTGAGCTTGGCAAAATGTACAAGATCGTTATAGAGATATAAAGTTAACCAATATCCATTATTATATTTTTCTCGTAATGATTTAGGATTAAGTAAATATGAATACCACAAATAATTTAAGTTATAGAATTTTGCAATGTTTAAAAATTTTCCAGCTCTATTCCACATATTATTTGCTACTTTTTTGTAAAGCCTGTTAAAATCTTTGTATTCATATTTAGATATATCTATTATTTCAGCAGAATCACTTAGACCTAACTCA
>PDPT01000016.1 GCA_002746605.1 Ignavibacteriota bacterium | reverse complement strand
GTATTATAGAAGGGCATTAAAAATTCAATGCCCTTCTATATTTTTTAACAGTACAAATATCACAATCATATTCGGTGAAAATTAAAAACAAAGGTTAAATACGAATCTAAAAAATAACTTTTAAAGACTGTAAAATATTTTTCAGTCTCTCTAATAATCAAAGATACTACCTCCTATAAATTCTCTTAAAACTGAATTATTAGGAACGGGAGAGTCATCTTCAATTGGTTCTATTTTATCTAAAAAATTACTTATTCTTGCTGCCCTTTCGTAAGCATCGGTTTTTAGCGGATCATCTTTGAAAGTTTTCTCCCACTCAATAAATTGTTCAAATAATCTCGGTTTGTACAATGATAATTCGTAAGGCATTGCACTATTGATAATAAATTCGGCTTTGTTTGCGTAAGGTATAATATTTCGTAATTCGCTTGCTCTTACATAATGCCAATGCTTCAAAGTTTGTAAAGGATTATATGAACGATGAACCGAATCTCGCAGCATTCTTCTCATCAAGCGTATGTCTGTCCATTGAATAAATTTATTATTTTCATCTTTCATTTGTAAAATCGGCTCGATGTAAATTTTAAATTTAATTTCACTATCAATATTTTTAGCAAATTCAGGATAAAGTCCATGCAGACTATCAATCAGAATTATTTCATTGCCTTTCAGTTTCATTGGAGTTCTATCAAGATAACGCTTCCCTTCTTTAAAATCGTAATACGGAATTTTTATTTCTTTGCTCTCAATAAGTTGTTGTAAATGTTTGTTTATAAGCTCTAAATCTAATGCTTGAGGGGTTTCAAAATCATAATCACCAAATTCATCTTTCGGATGTTCTTCAAGATCGAAAAAGTAATGGTCCACATTGAGTGTAGAAAAATGCAATCCTTCTTTTTTAAGTCTGTCTTCTAATTTTATTGTTGTTGTAGTTTTTCCTGAAGATGAAGGACCGCTTACAAAAACCATTTTTATTTTGCTTCCCTTTTCCAAAATCATTTTTGCAGCAGTATCTAAATCATCCTCATATGCTGCTTCGGATTCATGAACAATGTGCGGGAACTCATTATTTTTAACTCGGGCATTATACTTTTCTATTGTACTGAGATTATGATCATTTGCCCAATTTAGCACACGCCACATTTTAGCCCAAGGAACATTTTGATTAGGTTTAGACGCAGATTTTGCATCGGCTTTTCTTTTTTTTGTTCTCTCTTCTCGATAAAGAATAAATTCTTTTGCTACTTTAGCGTGTCCGTTTTCAATCAAGACTTTCTCAACCAGGTCTTGTATTTCTTCTATGTTGGGAATATAATTATCTTCAAAGGATTCATTCATTAATTCAATTACTTTATCTGCGAGAAACTCAGCTTTATCTTTATCTCTGCCTCCTACAGAAACCGCAGCTCTGTAAATAGCATTCATAATTCTATTTTTCTTGAAAGGAACTTTAGTTCCGCTTCTTTTAATTATAAATTTAAATTTCGACATATTTTATTTATCCTTTAATTTTTAATCATATCTAAAAAAGTTAGAAATTAAATATTAAAATTCTAAATTTTTTATTATTTATTCTTCATGTTTGGTTTTAAATCCTTTTTTCATCCAGCTTTTTGCCAAGAATAATCCTATGGGGCTAACCATTGCTATAATTCCATAAATAAACCACATAGTTTCTGTATTAAGTTCAGAAATTGGTGTATTAGCCGGACAGTAATTCATTAAGAACCAACCTGAGTATAAACTTGTAATTACTTTTGTTAAGAACCAAGGAAACTGACCTATTCCCATATAGATTCCGGTCATATTTTTTGGAGCAATTTCGGCTACCCACTGTAAAAATCTTGGTTGCCACATTGCCTCACCAATTGTCATTATAAATAAGTAAGCCATTAGCGTTGGAAAACTTGGGCCTAATGCCAAGAAGAAAGTGGGAAGAGCCATAATAAATGTACCGATTATCATCATATTGTATGTATCTTTTTTGGAAGTTAAAGCTGTTACCATTGGTGTTAATATAAATATTAAAATAGGATTTAGATTAACAAAAAATTCAAAATTTTCTCCTACAAATCCGTCAAAAGCTCGGCTTGTGTATTGTGGAATTGTAAGCCAATTGTGTGCAAACAAAGTTTGAACAAAAATTAAGATAAAAATGAAATAATAAAATCTTAAATCTGTAATAATATAAATTAAAATACTTAAAGCGATAAGAAGTATTGGGATAATCCAATTTGTTTCATAAACACTTATCAATATACTGCTCCCACTCATTAAATTGCTAAAGAACTCAGGAATAATATACTCTTTTAATAATGTTAATATTAATAAAACACCAAAACCAATAAGTAATTTATTGGCAATATTGGCTTTTTCTTTATATTGCTTAACAAAAACATTTTGAAATGCTTTAAAGCCCGTCTGTTCTTTATCTTCTTCATCTTTTTGCTTTGTATTATCCTGCAATTCATTTACAGCTGAATTATATGCTTTCTTTGTTATAAAGAAATAAACAACTCCAATACCAACTACTGTTAAAGCAGCATAAACCCAAAATACTCCGTCAATGCCAAAAGACTTTCTAACTGGCGGTGAAATTATGCCCGGCAAGAATCCACCAAGATTCATTAAAGCATAAAGCATTGCATAACCCATAGCAGCGGTTTTCTCATCGGTTAACACTTTTACCCCGGCATAACAAGCAGGTTGGTAGATCCCATAGCCTAAAATAATACCCAAAATTCCTAACATTGCAATTAAATGAGAAGAGTTCCATAATCCGGGCACACCTAAAGCCGGTGAAAGCGACAGAAATACTCTACCGATAAGCATAAGAAATAATGCTATTAATAATGCTTTTCTTAAACCAATCCAATCAACGGTAGCTCCGAGGAATAACATCGAAATTGTTATTCCGGCAGTTAAAACCCCTACCATATTACCGGCTTGAATATCATTGAGTCCTACCGAATCATTAAAAAATATTGCAAGCAGACCTACAACACCAAAATAAGATAATCCCTCTAAAACATAAGAGATATTTATTCCCAACAAAGCTTGAGATGTCTTCGCTAAATCTATAAACGGTTGGGTCAGTTCCATTATAATATTTTCAAAGTAATTTTTTTCATTTTCACTATCAGTTTTATCAAATTTATTTGAACTGAAAAAAGTATGAGCAAAAGTGAGTGCAGGAACTATTAAGACAGATAATATTTTTAGTAAAATACTATCAGCATAGTAATTTATTACATAAAACAGAATAATTGGTGTAAGTAGTGCTGCTAATGTTAACAGAACCGAATTTAGATTTTTCTGGATAGCTAAGCGAGCTGTACCCAAAACAAAAAAGATGTACAATATTAAAGCAAGTCCTACAAAAACAATAATTAGATCATTCATTTGTTACCTTATTTTATTTAAATTATATTAACTTCTGTTTCTAAACTTATATTAAATTTATTTAAAATTACATTTTTTATTTTTGAAGAAAGTTGTAATAATTCCTCTCCCTTTCCTCCGCCGTAATTAACAAGAACAAGAGCTTGGTCTTTATGAACTCCGACATTGCCCTTTCTGTAACCTTTAAGTCCGGCTTTCTCAATAAGCCAGCCTGCAGGAATTTTATATTTATTTTTATTTATTTCAAAATAAACGATGTCGTTAAATTTTTTCTTCAAATTATCTAAATGATTTTTTGTAATAATCGGGTTCTTAAAAAAACTACCCGCATTACCTAACTTTTTTGGATCAGGTAATTTACTTTCTCTAATTTCTATAACAATATTACGGATTTTTTTTATATCAAGAGATTTATAATTCTTCTTATAAAGATAATCTTTTATAGCCCTATATGAAATATTAAGTTTAGGATTGCGTTGCAACTCAAGTATTACATTAGTAATAATAAAACTATTTTTCATCTTGTTTTTAAAAATACTATCACGATAATCAAACTTACATTGTTCTTTATCAAAAGTTTTTATTTTTTTTTCTCTTAGGTCAAAGCCTTGCAACTGAACAAAAATATCTTTTAATTCAACTCCGTATGCTCCGATGTTTTGAACGGGAGCAGCCCCTACCGTACCGGGAATGAGTGAAAGATTTTCAATTCCACCATAGCCGCAGTTTACGCAATATTCAACAAGTTCATCCCAAATTACTCCGCTGCCCACTTTTAGTTTTCCTCCTCTTTCATTTTCTTCAGTAACTTCAATTCCTTTTATCTCCGAGTGCAAAATTGTTCCGGCAAAATCTTTTGAGAATAAAATATTGCTTCCACTACCAAGTATTAGAACTTTATCTAAATTTAGTTCATCGACATTTGTGATTAAATCTTCTTCCGAAGTAAAAGAAACAAAAGTATCGGCTTTTGCATTAAGACCAAATGTATTAAGCTTTTTTAGTGAATATTTTTTTTCTATTTTCATCAGTACAAATTTCTCCAATCAACTTTTTTAATTTTTTCGCCATCAGAAAGATAAATAACTGCTCCCTCTTTATCAGTTCTGCTAATTTCTATTTTTTGTTCATTTAATAAATTCAATACTCTCTCCGAAGGGTGATTAAATCTGTTTGCTATTCCGGCACTTATAACTGCAAATTTGGGAGCAATATATTTAATAAATTTTTCCGAAGTTGAACCCTTGCTTCCGTGATGTCCGACTTTCAAATAATCTGATTTTAAGAATTCCCCATAATTTTTAATAAGTGCCTCTTCTCTTTCAAATTCAGCATCACCCGTAAACAGAAAAGATGTTTTTCCATAAACCAATTTAATTATTCCACTTTTATTATTGATGTCAAAATTTTTATAGCTCAATTTTGTCGTATCATTCAAGAAATACAAATTAGTGTTTCCAATACTCATTTTTTCGGTACAATAAAATTTATAAGGAACTGAATAAAAATTTAGGAAGTCCTTAAAAATACTGTCTTTAATTGAACTTGCTTTGGGAAGATAAACATTTTTAACAATATGATTTTTAATTAAATAAATAAAGCCTGCATAATGATCCGAATCAAGATGAGAAATAAAAGCATAATCGATTGTATCAATTTTGAGACTTTGTATAAACGGAAAAATAATTCTTTCTCCACAATCAAAAAACTCAGTTGAGTTGCCCGCATCAATCAATGCTGTTTGGGAATTTGGAAATTTAATCAAGAAAGAATCTCCTTGCCCTATATCTATAGCTGTAACACTTAGTTTTCCATCGGCTAAAAGTTTAACGTCATCAAGTGTGTAAAGGTTCATAAAAGCAAAGAATAACAGTATTGAAATTATACCTATAATTATTTTATTCTTCATTGACTTAATCGAGTAAAGAATTATTCCGATAAAAATATAAAAAATGATTCCATCGAGAATGGATAAATTAAAAATATTTAGATGTGAGAATTTTAAACTTGAAGAATGGCGAATAAAATAGTAGAGCAAATCAATAAGCATTGTGTTTGTAGCTGCAAAATATAAAGCAAGCGATACGAATAAAACTGAAATTAACAAAGACAAAATTCCGATAGCAACAATAATTCCAACTAAAGGTATTACCAAAACATTAGTGAAAATTGAGATTAGAGATAGTTTGTTAAAATAAAATATTGTAAAAGGCAAGGTTCCAATTTGTGCTGCAACTGAGACCGAAATAAATAAAAAAAGTTTTTTAATTAAATTTTTGACTTTTAATTTTTTAATCTTTTTAGAAAAAATAGGATAAATAATTAAAATTGATAATACTGCCGAGAATGATAATTGAAATCCGGGATTAAAAATTTCATAGGGATTTAGAAGCAAAATTATCAAAGCTGCAATTGAAATCTCGTTAAAACCGTTTATGCTTCTGTTACTTAACTTTGCCAATAAATAGATAACAGCCATTGTTGAAGCTCTGAAAACCGAGGCATGAGTTCCGGTAATAATTAAAAAAGAAAGGACACCAAATATTGTAAAAATATATCTTACTCGAATATCTAATCTACCAAAGAGCAAATAAAAAATGCCCATAACAAAACCAACATGAAGTCCTGAAACAGCAAGCACATGAATAACACCCGAGTTTACAAAATCAGTTTGTATGTTATAATTTATATCGCTTCTATCCGCAAGTAAAATTCCTTTTAACAAATGTCCGGCTTTATTCGGGTAAAGCTCAGATATTCTTTTGTTTATACTTTTTCTTACACTTAATACAATATTCTTAAAATCTAACTTTTCAGTTTCTTGAAAGGAAACAGTTTTCATGTTGTAACAATTTATTACACCGGCAACATTTTTACTATTAAGATATTTCCTATAATCAAATTCACTCGGATTCCTCATATTTTTTGGATTTGTTATAGTCCCAATAAAATTTATTTTTTCATTTATATTTAAATGTTCATAAATATTATAAATTAAATTTGTAGTATCCTTCCAAAAATTAACTTTAAAGATATTGGATGTTTTATCAGATAGTTTTAGTGAATCATACTCCAATAGTTCAATTTTTATTGAAAGTTTTTTTTCGCCGATTAAGTCAACATTCTTAACAATACCAACAACTTTGACGTTTCTGATTTTTTCTTTTTCAAAAGGATATTTACAATTATTATTACGGAGTGTAAAATAAATTGCTGAGAGTAAAAAAATTATCACAAAAATTAAAATATAAATAATTATATTATTTAATTTTTTAATATTAAGTAATATAAGAAGAGTTAATGCGATTAAAACAGTAATTGACAAAGTGAGTATTTCAATATTAAATAGATCTTGAAAGAGAAACCCGAAAATGATAATAAGTGCAAGTTGTATTACCGGAAAATCCTTCACTAATACAACTCCAGTATTGCATCCTTAATATGAGAAATATCTGTAATTCTATTTTTTAATTTTTCGGCGTATTTTCCTGCGGTGATAGTCAACGAAGGATTTGTAGTGTGCATTTTAATCGAGGTATCTTCAAGATTTCCGTGATCGGAGCAAAGCACAACAGTATGGTTGTCGGAGATATTTTCAAAAACGTACAAAAGAAATTTATCTAAAGTCTCTAACCTTTCTTCCATTGTTTCTTTGTTTCTTCCATGACCGAGATAATCGGTTAGAAAATATTCAAAAAGTGTAAAATTGTTCTCATCCACTAATTTTAATAATCTTTTTGCGGCAGTTTCCGGTTTAATTATAGGAAGTTTGTAACCAAGTTTTCCCACCCAGATTGAGTTATCAATTTCGGCACTTACTGCATTTCCATTGCGTAAATCAGTAGCAGTTTTTAGCGGAACTTGACTTAATGTACAACTTAAAGTTGTTACGGTCATTCGTTTATCACCGGACTTAATATAATCAAAAAATTGTTTGGGATAAGCATTAGCAAAAGTTACTTTCTTCTTTTTTTCTTTAAACAATTTAAAAATATTTTGTTCTCTTATAATGGGTATTAACATTGAATGAGGATAAGGACCAAAATGTTTACCTAATATCCTGCTTGAATTAACTCCGCAAAAAATTGAAGTTTGACCTGTTCCACTTAAAGGAAGTCCGGGAACTCCCATTATTGGATCTGTGGGGAAAAGAAATCTATTATCTTTATTTATTTTTTGATTTTCCAAAGTTGGTATCTTACCAAATAATTTGGTAAACGTTTTAAATCCATACTTAAAGAACGGATTGGCAGGTTCTTTCTTACCAATACCGACACCATCAAGAAAAATCAGTAGAATTGAATGCACTATAAAAACCTAATTTATAAAAATTAAAACTACAATAAATTTTATTTAGATTCTACTAAAAGAGTAACAGGTCCATCATTAATAATTGTAACTTCCATCATTTCGCCGAATAAACCTTCTTTAATTTTTTCTTCACCGATTAAAGACTTTAACTTTGCTGCAAATAATTCATACAATTTAATTGCTTTATCGGGCTTGGCGGCTTTGTTGTAACTTGGTCTGTTCCCTTTTCTTGAATCACCATAAAGTGTAAATTGAGAAATAAGTAAAATTTCTCCGGCAATATCTTTTAGTGCAATGTTCATTTTTTCATTTTCATCTTCAAAAATTCTAAGATTTACACATTTTTCAGCGAGATAGTTCACTTCATTTTCAGTATCATCTTCAGAAATACCAAGTAAAAGAACCATACCTTTTTTAATCTCAACGAAATAATTTTTTTCTTTTACTTCCACAGCTCCTTTAGAAACTCGTTGAATTAATGCTCTCAATTTAATACTCCAAAGATTACTCGTTCAATTCCTTGTAAATCATTTATTGTTTTTATATTTGCAAGACCTGCATCAATCATCATTTTTTTTATTTCGTTAGATTGCCCAAGACCAATTTCAAAAAATAATTTTCCTTTTTCTTTCAAAAGAGAATTTATATTAAGTAGAATATCCTTATAGAATTTATAACCGTCAGAAAAATCTGTTAAGGCTTCTTGAGGTTCGTATTCTTTTAACTCAGGTTCTAATTCGTTAAAATCATTTTGAGAAACATAAGGTGGATTTGAAACGATAATATCAAATTTATTTTTATTTGTTTTTATGAAATCGTAAAAGTCGATATTTATTAGGTTAACATTGCCATTTAAGTTATGTTTTGTTGCATTTAGTTCTGCAACATTTATAGATTCATTATTTTTATCGATTGATGATATTTTTGCATTAGGAAGATTTAATGATAAAGTGATGGGAATGTTTCCGCTTCCGGTTCCAATATCAAGAATGTACAACTCTTTATCTTTTGGAATTGAACCTAAAATTGTTTCTATCAAGATTTCGGTTTCACTGCGAGGAATAAGAACATTTTTGTTTACTAAAAATTCTAATCCGTAAAATTCAACTTTTCCAATTATATATTGAAGCGGTTCTCTCTTCCCTCTTCTTTTTATCGACTCTCTATATTTTGTTTTTTCTTCTTCATTTAAAGGTTGATCAAATTTAAGATATAAGTCTAATCTTTTGCAAGAAAGAATATCAGATAGCAATAACTCGGCATTCAATCTTGAAGATTTAACACCTTTTTTTTTGAGATAATCAGTTGATAATTCTATTGCATTAAGTACATTTAACATTAGTGTAAAATTGAAAGTTGAAAACTTAAAGTTAAAAAATAAGAGTAATAAAATCCAAGTTTTGCAACAGCATTTTAGATTTCAAGGGATTTAATTTAGATTTTCCAATTTTTAGATTAAAAAAAATAATCCGTGGTAACAGATTTTACCCGTGGGAAAACGGGTAATCTGCTTCTTATTTATTGTTAGTACTCTAATATTTTAACACTCCCGGCAGAACTCCTCAATCGTAATTTAGGTCCTCCTCCATTAATTTCACCTTTTAATCGGCTTGATTTCACTTTACCTTTAGAGGTAATTGGGAACTCACACTCTACATGTCCGCTGCTTGTACTCGCATCTAAATCGAGATGAATATCTTTTTTTAATTTTACTTTTATTCCACCTCCTGAAGTAGTTAAAGAGCAATTCTCTTTAGGCTGCTCTAATATTTCTGCATAAATTGAACCGCCGGAAGTTGAAGCGTTTAAATTTCCGTAAATTTTCTTAACAGTAATACCACCGCCTGAGGTACTTGCATCAACATCACCTTTGCAGTCATTAATTTTTATTCCTCCACCCGAAGTGCTAATTTTGATATCACCTATACACTTCGATGCATTAATTCCACCACCTGAAGTTTTTCCGTCTATTTTGCCTTTAATATTTTGAAAATGTAATCCACCTCCTGAAGTTTTTGTCTCAACTAATCCTTTAATATTTTTTACGGAAATGCCACCGCCGCTTGTTTTAACATCAATATCATATTTTTGAGGAAGAGTTACTTCAAAAACTACGCGAAAATTTTTCCCTCTAAACATTCTGCTTAACCAATTGTCATAATTAGTTTTTTTACAAATTATTTCCAGATTAGCACCTTGATGATTAAATTCAATACTGTAATTTTTCTTGAACTTTTCATAATCATCTTTATCAGCATCTCCTTTTAAGTAAATATTAACATCCGCTTTGGATTTGGAATGTGAATTAATTTTTATTCCCCCGATTTCTGTTTTAAGATAAAGATTCCCTCCATCTTCTACATCAAAACTTCTCTTTTCAATTGATACTTGTGCAAAAATACTAATCGAAAGCATTAACATAATAATTACTGTTAAGAA
This sequence comes from Ignavibacteriota bacterium, assembly GCA_002746605.1. Lineage (GTDB taxonomy): Bacteria > Bacteroidota > Ignavibacteria > Ignavibacteriales > Melioribacteraceae. The sequence goes on along the minus strand of PDPT01000016.1, from coordinate 29,851 downwards.
TAATTTTAACTTAATTTTTGTATTCATTTTTTCTCCTTAAAATATGTTTTCATTTTAGACGGATAAAAAACAGAAAGGTTGTGTAATAATTAAGATATTTTTTATCTTTTGACAATCAAACTAACAAAATTTAATGCCAAACACATTAGCACACATAGGAGTTAACAGCCTCATTACAAAAAGAGTAATTCCCAAAACTAATATTTTTTGGATCTACTTAGGATGTGTTATCTCAGATTTTCCGTGGATCTTTAAAAAAATCATTTATTTAATTTTTCCAACAGTAAACGGATATAATTTACATGCCTATTCAATAGTTCAAGCATCTTTGTTTTTTAGTCTGCTTCTTAGTTTATCAGTTTCTTTTTTAAGTAAATCATTTAAGACAACTTTTTTTACATTGTTTTTGGGTTCTTTATTGCATTTATTATTAGACCCATTACAAATTAAATGGGCAAACGGCGTACATTTTTTTGCTCCTTTCCATTGGGAGTTAACATATTTCGGATTTTTCTTACCTGAACATTTTATAACATATCTTTTAACCCTTTTAGGTTTTATCGTTTTTATTTACAATTGGAAAGAGATTTCAAAATCTAAAGAAATCTTCAGTTTAAAAGCGAAGAACATTTTTTTGAGTTTATTTACATTTTCACTTTATGCTACTTTACCGTTTTTCTTATATACAAGCGCAATCAAAGCAGATAATCACTTTTTAGGAACACTTACAAGTAAAACAAGAAAAGATAAGTATATAGAAATGGATAGAAAAAATGTCGTTTTTGATAAAAATACAAATTCTTTTTGGATAGAATCATTCAACAAAGAATTGATTGAATTATCAGGTATTAAAAATATAAAAAGTAATAGAATTTCAATAAAAGGTAAATTTAAGACAAATAATTTAATTTATGTAACTGATTATACCGAAAATTGGGCTTTCTTTAGAGATGGGTCTTCCTATCTTGGACTTTCTTTAATTTTATTTTGTTTTATTGTAATAATCAAAAATACATTTAGTTGATATAATCATCATCATAACTTTCATAATTTTCCAAATCATAATCTTCAAAAAAACTATGAGCTATATAATATTTAAGTAATTCTTTAATTTTTTTTCCTTCATAATTTTCTTCAATTATTTGGACACATTTATTAATTATTTTTTGTGCATTTCCGTTAACAACACTTGCAGCCGGTGCTTCATCAATTTTCATTGATTTAGAAACTTCTGTAACTATTTTGTAAGCTGAAAAAGAATGTTCTAAATAAGGGTGCATAAAAATCTCTCAAAAACTTCATTTTTTATCTAACTATCGAAATAAGCAAATAAATTTTAAATTTTTATTTATATTATGCGTTATATCACACTGTATGTCTCATTTTTTTTGTTTATTTAAAGTGTCTATTAAAAAAAATAGACACTAGTTAACTTCCTTTTGATTTGTTGGTCTAAGGCTCTAATTCCCAATTAGAGCCTTTTTTTTATTCTTTCATTTAATTTTCAGATACCTTTTTAATAATTAATTTTATCTTAAATAGTTTCCAAGTTTCTATAGATTCCTATCACAAGACCTACTATCTTAAAATTTTCGTAGTTTTTTTCAATAGTAATCGGTTCATATTCATTATTCTCAGAATGAAGTTCAATAAAATTATTTTTCAAGAAAAATCTTTTTACGACAGCTGCATCATCAAGAATGGCTACTACAAATTTCCCGTTGGCGGGTTCTAAATTAGGATTAACAATTACCACATCGCCGCTAAAAATGTAAGCGTCTTTTAAGCTGTCCCCTTTTACTCTCAGTAAAAACGAATCTTTAGGCATTCTAACTATTGTAGGAAGTTGCTCAGAATCAATTGAATCGGGATAAATTGTTAAAGGATTTCCGGCTGCAACTTCTCCTAAGATAGGTTTGGGAATAAAGAATTTATCTTCAATCAGCAATTCTAAACTTCGAGATTTATTTGGATTTCTTTTTATATATCCTTTCTTTTCAATTGCTTGTAAGTGTTGCTGAACTGTTGATCTGTTTTTATATCCAAAATGCTTTGCTATTTCAGCGAGAGTCGGCATTATCCCTTTTGGTTTAGAAGCGACCAAAAATTCTAAAATTTTATGTTGGATTTCTGTTAATTCTTTTTGCATTTTATTATCACTATCACCATACTTCTGTATGGTATAAAATACAAATTGATTTTTCTTTTACCAAATTTTATTTGGTGAGGGATTAAATGTTTTGATATTTATTATTGTTTATTAATTTCTATGAAATATTATAATTATGATAAAAAACAATAAATTATAAAAGTTAAGAGTTTTTTTCACAAACTCAAGAAAGTCTGTGTTATAACGAAAGAGATTTAAATTTTCCTTAAACTGTAATACTTTCTATAGCATTATTAAATTGTTCTCTTATAAACGGTTTAACAAAATAGTTTGCAAAACCTAAATTTATAAATTGCTCTTTATCATCTTTAAATGGATAAGCTGTAATTGCAAAGATTGGTGTTGACTTATAATTGTTAAGTTGCTTAATAATTTTTAAAGCATCAATCCCATTGTAAATATCATCAAGATTTATATCAACAAAAATATAATCAAATTGATGCTTATTTAGTAAAGGAAATGCTTTTCGTAAATTAGTACAAATTTCTATATGCCCAAAATCTTTCATCTGATTTTTAAATAACAATCCGGAATCAATTGAATCATCAATTAATAAACAAGAACTTTGAGAAAAATCTTGAATTGAATTTACGGCAATATCATTTCTAATAATTTTTACTTCTTGATTTGATTCTTCTTGTTGAAACGTTCTAATATTTTTTTTAGTAATATTCTTAAATTCAGAAGCAACAAAAAAAACAATCTCTTTTTCAGATGATATTTTAACTTCAGCAGATAGAATTTTGTTCAATTTTCTAGATAGAGTTATTGCAATTGGAGAAATTTCACCATCCATTTCACAAATAGAATAGTCTTCATCATAAATCTTTATGATTTTATCCGCTACACTTTGGGATACAAAATTTTCATTATCTTTAATAAGCATTCTAAAATTTTCATCTTTAATCTCAAACTGAATGTAAATATTATTTGTTTTTGTAAGCTGTACAACGAATCTTATCAGGTAACTTATTGAAGCTAAAAATCTTGATTTATCATGTTTTACCATTACACTTTTGTACGGATTTTTAATTAAAATATTTACATTCTTTTCTTCAGAAAATTTATTTAAGCTTTCTTCTATATCTGTGATATAGATACTGAAATCAAAATCTTCTACAAGTGTATTATCTTTATCTAATTCGGCATATTGAACTGCCATATTCATTGTTTGCAATAATTTTTTTTGATTTGTTTTAATAATTTCGGCAGATTCAATTTGCTCTTCTGAAGGGTTATCGATGCTATCAATAATTTCTTGGATAAAACCAAGGATTACATTGGTTGGTGTAAGTATCTCATGAAACAAGGTAGAAAGAAAATCAGATTTTTTATGTCTTGGTTTAGTTTCCTCTTTGCTTTTTTCATCTTCCAAATTTTCTTCTTCTGCACCGGCATCAACACTATATTCATCTAATTGAATAATTTCTTCTTCGTAGTTATTCGGACTGATAGTTTCTAAGATAATTTCTTTATTTTCTATTTTCCTATATTCTCTTTTAATTCTAACTTCTAAAGTTGTACCGTCAGCTTTTTTTTGTTTAGTAATTATTTCATTGTTATCTCTTTGGTCTAATAGAGATTGCAAATCTTCTAACTCAAAAAGTTGAGTTACATCCATAGTTTTCAACTGTTCCAAACTGTAACCATAAAGTCGTGCCGCAGTTTCATTTGCTGCAAAAATATTTAATGAATTTTTATCATAAGATATTTGAGCTTTGTCTGTATCTAAATTTAGAATATTTGAGTTCATATTTTCTTGTGTAACAGCAAAATTATCATCTATACTTTTCTGGTTAATATTTTCATACAAAATATTCTTGTTAAAAATCAGAATGCTTTCATGGCTCCCTCCTTTTTTGCTAGTAATTGGCAATAGAATTAAAGCTTTATCACTTACTCCCAAATTAGACTTTTCAAGATATTCTCTTTGTTCTAAGATAAATGGAGAATGAATTTGAAATATTTCGTTTAATATTTCTTCATTTTTCGCTCTCAAGTTTTTGTTCTCTTCAAAAAGTTTATTCAAACTATTATTTGCAGTTATTGTATAATTCTTATTTTTTATTCCAAATTGATTTTGAAAAGAATTAACAAAAGTTTGCAATTTATCCTCTTGAATTAAGTCATAATTATCAAAAACATTTATTGCATTAAAAAGTGATTTAGCTTTACTAATTATGTGATAATCCGGAAGAGTAGGATAAGCAATGTAATCGGACGTTTCATTACCGATTAAAGTAAGACAGTAAGAATATTTTTTCCCAGCTACTTTGAAAGGAAAAATAAAAATCGGGATTTTAATATTGTGGTTTTCTGTATTAAGTATAATTGATGTCTTAATTTTCTTATTTAAGGTTCTCACATCAATTAAAGAAAATTTTATTGCTATTCTTTCGTTGAGCCCAAACAATTCATAAAACTTTAAGTTGTTTTTTGCATTTGGAAATATTTTTTTCCATTCTTTATTATATGAAATTATTTGATCATTTTTATCGAGTATTACAGCGGGAAGCAAATTATTATTTTCTATAATATTTAATATTTTTTCTAAAGAAAACACAGGTCTCAAATTTTTATATCCTCTTTATTTTCTAAGAAAATTACTTTTTGTTCAAAATAATCTTCCGGTTCATCAGAAAGTTTAAATAATTCTTTCAATTTATTGCTTAGCTTTTCAGTAAGTTCATTTATTTTTTCTTTTTCTTCACACCCAGGAAGAATATGAATTTCATTGTTTTTAAAAGTTATTTTATCACAGATTTCTAAGTTTTCTCTAAAAATTTCGCACAATTCCATAATATCAATTTCTTCATCGAAAATTTCGTAACTGATAATACCTGCTTTTCTATCTGTTTTATTACACATTGCAGCTTTACTTTCGAATAATGCTTTAAACTCATCAAAATTATAAAAGTTAGAATATTCAAAAAGATTACTATGATTATTTTCGTACTTATTTTCATCTTCGTTTGGAACAGTTTCGCCAAGTGTAACAAATCCTTTTTGAGGTGAAATTTTATAATTATCTTCCATTTCACCTTCCAAATGTCCAATATTCGGGATTAACCTAATCTTACCAGCGTTGTTTTTTCCTTTTTGTAAATTGATAATTGCAGTAGTTGTTTTAACTATTTTTTTTAAGTTTAATCTAAAATTCTGTTCTTTGGGTATTGAGGATGTAAAGAAAAAAGTAATATTCATATTTTCCAAATGCTCAAGGAAAGAAAGATAATCATTAAAAATAAAATTTAAATTTTTATCTCCAATTTCATCAATCAAAAAAACATCCGGTTGAAACTCATCTAAAATATTTTTTATGAAATTTATTAAAGATATTTGATTATTTATTTTTTCAAACTTGAAATTTTTATTAAGAATTAGCTCTTTTAAGCTTAAATTAATTGATTCAAGAAAAATTTCTAGATTTTTTGTCCTTTCGGAGCTAAAGAATAAAACTTTTTTGTCATTTTTAAGAAAATGATCTATTAAGTTCAAATTAAGAATAGTTTTGCCTGATTTTTCAGTTCCCAAAATGAAATAATTACCACCGGAATAAACGCCACCCCACTTGGAATCGATAATTTTTATTCCTGTATTAAATTTCATTTTTTTAGATTTAGAACTACTCATTTTTTTTATTACTTTTTATTGGAAAACAAAATACTTCACAAATTAAATGTAAATTTATTATTATCATGTATTTTAAATCACATATATTTAATAAATAATATTAAACCCCGTACAAGTTCAGGGCTCTTGTTTAACTAACAACAAACTGCCGGAAATTAAACCATACTTTTTGCCCAAATAAACGGAAGTATTGCAAAAAATAGTGCTCAAAAAATTTGTTTATAGATACTATCCAGATAGCATATCTTATATAAATTTTCTCTCTTTTTTACTATTTATGACAATATTTGTTTTTAATAATGAAATTATCAAAAAACATAATCTTTTCTACTTAACAATCAAAAAAATACTCCGATTATCTATAGTAATAAATTTCATAAATAAATCAGAAGAAAATCCTATGAAAAAAAAACATATTTTGTACATCATTCTTATTATCGCCACATCATTTTTAACAAACTGTGACCTAAAAGAAGAAGCACCAACAAGCGGCAGTGGTGATTCTACAGCTGCACACAATATAACTTTGCAAGGCAGCGTTATAGATGCAGTAACCGGCGATGGTATTGCAGATGCTACAGTAAAAATTATGGACGGCTCAGTTGTAAGAGGTGCTGTAACCGATAATTCCGGTAAATATTCTTACACATTTGCAACAAATGCCGATAAAGATATTTTAATAATTGCAATAAAAGACGGTTATAGACCTGATACTTTATCTGTATTTGCTATTAAAGATAAAATTACAAATGTATCGGTTATTCAGCTGCGAGCTAATAAAAATGGAACAGGCGGAGGTACGGGAGTATCGCTAAGTGCTGCTTCAATTAATCTTCATTCACAATCTGCACAATCACTCGGTGTAAAAGAAAGTGGTGCCTTAGAAAGTCTGGATATTATATTTGAAGTACGTGATTCAGCAGGTGTTACAATCTCTGAAGATAATGCTGTTGATTTAAGCTTTTCATTTGGAGCCACACCGGGCGGAGGTGAATACTTGTTCCCTGCTTCAGTAAGAACAAATGCTCTCGGTAAAGCTACAGTAACTCTTAATACCGGCAGGATAGCTGGAGTTGTACAAGTAATTGCACAAACTGAAGTTAATGGTAAAACAATTAAATCTAAACCAATTCTTGTTTCAATCCATGGCGGATTTCCAGTAGAAGATGTATTCTATGTAGCTGCTGAAAAGTTAAATTATCCTTATTATGGAATAATTGGGAAATCTATTAAATTTACTGCATATGCCGGCGACAAATATAATAATCCGGTTAGACCGGGAACTTCAATTTATTTTACAACAAGTTCAGGTATAATTGGAGGTTCAGCCCCAACTAATGAAGCAGGTGCTGCAACTGTTGAGTTACTGACAGAACCTCATCCCGAAGATGTTATATATGGTAAAGGATTTTTTAGAGTAACAGCTAAAACCGCTGATGAAAATAAAAATACAATTAGTACTGAAACCATTAGGTTGCTTTCAGGAAAGGCACTATTGAATGTTTCGCCAAGTTCTTTTACGCTTGCAAATGGTGGTTCGCAAACATTTACTTATACACTAATGGATGTAAATGGTAATCCATTATCTGAGGGACAAACCGTAAAAGTATCAATTGAGAGTAAAAATGTAGTATTAAGTGGTGATATTGATATTGAAATGCCGGATACACAAAGTAAAACTTGGACAAGATTTTCTTTTACTGCTTATGATGCTTTACCGGATTCAATAGCTGTAGAAAATGTTAAAATTAAAGTTGCTACAACAGGAAAAAACTCTGATAAAAAAGTAATGATATTCGGTTCAGCTGAATAAAATTATTTTTGTAACGTTATCCTTATTTTTTAAATAACATATTAAAAAGTCCGGTTAAAACAATCGGACTTTTTTTATACCTTAATTAATAATTTAATTTTTGTCAAAACTCTTATTAATTGTATATCTTTTTATGATGGTTTTTATTTTTTTTGATTACGATACTATCAATTTCAATCCCTAAGTAAAAACCATAAAGAATAAAGAAAGAAAAGAATAAAATGTTTCTTTTTTTTATAATTTTATTAAACTGCATTTAATTAGCTTAACATTTGTTGGTTCTTCCGAAATTTAAATATATATTTTCTTGTCTTTTACAAATAATAAACTACCCGGTATGCTCTCATCAAATATTAAATCATAATCAGAATTATATATTTGTAAATAGTGCTCACCTTCTAATCCGCTCCTTAAATAACTAGCACTTTCAAAAAGGTTTACATAATTAATAAACAATCTGTCAGTTTTTTTATCATAACACATATTCTTAACTCTGGTTATATTAGCTACGAACTTTGCAGTTGCCTCTACTGAAGCCATAACTTTTTCAACGGGTATCTCCGGAGGCTTTTTATAGTATTTCGGTAATCTTCCAAACCTCTTTTCTAATTTACCTTGTAAATCAAAACAAAATACTTTATTGGGAACTGCTGTTTGTTGAGCAAAAAAGTATCCCTTTTTTCCACCAGTTAATTTAACTATCATATTGTAAACCGCTCCCGCTGTCATTTCATGATAAATATCATCCCAATCTAAAATATTATCAATATAATTTAAATTGGAATCAAGGATAAGTACAGAACCTAATTCATCCATTTTCTTTTTAGGATCGGGTTTTGAACCGCACAAAATATAACGATCTTTCGTTTTTACCCAGGAAAATGAATGTATAATCATTTCTCTATTAAAATTATTCGTTTTTATCAGAGTATAGTTCTTATCGTATGTATAAATCTTCTTTCCACGATAATCTATAAAGTCAATTGTACTTGAATCATAAGCTATATTAGGTGATGAAATAAATTCTCCCGGACCGCGTCCTTTACCTCCCATTTCGCGTTTAACCGATAGATTACTATCTAAAACCCAAATTTTATTTGTTATATTATCCGAAATTATATAATCATTATTCCAAAAAACTAAAGCCTTAACTGCTCCTAAATTAAAGTTGCCGTCAACTATTAAAGTATCTATAATTTCTAATTTATAATTAAGCTTTTCTTGAGATTCATAGATATTATCAACCGATTTGTTATCTTGACAAAATAGAAATAATAACGAGATTACAATTATTGATATGGAAGTATAAAATATTTTCATGATTTATTCTGATGTTTTATTTTTGGTTGCAGCTATTTTACATAATTACTACCTTATTTTTTGTTAAAGTACAATAATTAAAAACAATTAACTGATGCTAATAAAGATACTACCAAAATAAATCAAAAATGGCAAGAGATTGAATGAATTATCTTATTTCTATTAGACTGAATATCAACTTGATAAAAACGATATTTTAACGCAGCAAAATTAAATCTACAAATTTTCCATTATAGAAAAGTCTGGCATTTTTTAGAATATATCGTTTTTATATTTATGTTCTTTTTGTTAAAGTTACATAACTTGTAGAATATCTTTATTAAAATTTTACTCTACTGTTACGCTTTTCGCCAAATTTCTCGGTTGATCTACATTCAATCCTTTTTTAACTGCAATATGGTATGATAACAACTGCAAAGGAATCACATTCAAAATAGGCATTAGCATCCTAATTGTAGAAGGTATTTTAATTGAGTAATCTACGAGATTATCAATTTCTTTGTCGTTTTCGTTTGCGATTGCAATTAGTTTACCGCCACGAGCTTTAACTTCTTCGATGTTGCTGATAACTTTTTCATAAACCGAATCTTTTGGAGCCAAGAAAATCACAGGCATATTTTCATCGATTAATGCAATTGGTCCGTGTTTCATTTCGGCAGCAGGATAGCCTTCTGCATGAATGTAAGAAATTTCTTTAAGTTTTAATGCCCCTTCCAAAGCCACCGGGAAATTATAACCGCGACCGAGATATAAAAAGTTAGAGGCATCAACAAAATTATCGGCTATTTTTTCTATTTCATTATTTAGCTTTAAAATTTGCTCAACTTTTTCAGGAAGGCTTTTTAACTCTCTAATAATTTCAACACCATCTTGCGGACTGGTAATTTTGCGTCTTCCAATTAGCAAGGTAAATAAAGCAAGTACGGCAACTTGAGATGTAAAAGCTTTTGTAGAAGCAACACCTATTTCGGGTCCCGCATGTAAATAAACCCCGCAATCAGTTTCTCTTGCTATTGAACTGCCTACTGCGTTTACGAGTCCGATTGTTAAAGCTCCTCGCCTTTTAGTTTCTTTAAGAGCCGCAAGTGAATCGAGTGTTTCACCACTTTGCGAAATAAAAATTACCGTATCATCAGGAGTGAGAATCGGGTTTCTGTATCTAAACTCGGAAGCATATTCAACTTCTACGGGAATATTTGTGTATTGCTCCAGCATATATTCGCCAACTAATCCGGCGTGCCAAGATGTTCCACAAGCTGTAATAATAATTCTTCTTGAAAGTGCAATTCTATCAATGTAACCTGAAAGTCCGCCAAGTTTAGAAACACCTTCTTTCTCTAATAATCTTCCTCTTAATGAATTTCTTAAGGATTCAGGCTGCTCCATAATTTCTTTAAGCATAAAGTGATCGTAACCACCTTTGCTTATTTCATCGAGTGTTAATTTTACTTCTTGAATTTCTTTCCAAATTTTTTCATTGGAAATTGTTTTAGCTTTAAATCTGTTTTTTGTTACAAGAGCCATTTCATGATCTTCAAGATAAACAACCTTGCTTGTATGAGCGATTAAAGCATTAACATCCGAAGCAATAAAGTTTTCATTAACACCTATCCCGATTACAAGCGGTGAACCGTTTTTTGCAACAATAATTTCATCGGGATGATCTTTGTGGAAAACTGCAATTCCGTAAGTCCCTTCAACTTCGTTTAGTGCATAACGAACTCCTTGGAAAAAATCGCCTCTTTTTTTTATATTTCTTTCAATAAGATTTACTAAAACTTCCGTATCCGTTTCGCTCTCAAATTTATATCCGTCTTTTTGCAAAGTTTTTTTTAGCACACCAAAGTTTTCGATTATACCGTTATGGATAAGCATTATTGAACCGTCATTACTCATGTGCGGGTGAGCATTAACTTGATTAGGTACGCCGTGTGTAGCCCAACGAGTATGACCAATACCAATCTTAGTATTGTACTCATGTCCGTTAAATTCTTTTTCTAAATCAGCAACTTTACCTTGAACTTTTATATTATGAGTTTTATTATTTTCGTCAATAAAACCAATTCCGGCTGAATCATAGCCTCTATATTCTAATCTTTTTAAACCTTCTAAAAGTAATGGAATGCAATTTTGGTTCCCAATATAACCAACTATACCGCACATAAATTCTCCTTAATTCTTATTTTTGAAATACGCCATTCTTAATACATCATAAGAAACATCATTGATTCTATGTTCCCCTCTCAGTAAACCTTCTATTCTAAATCCGAGTTGTCTATTTATGGAAATATTTCTAATATTTGTTTCTATAGTAGTAATGTAAATTTTGTTTATATTTAAAATTTCCGTAGAATAAAGCAGCCAAGCTTTTGATGCCTCTTTTCCGTATCCTCTGCCTTTATAAAACGGATCACCAATCATTTTTCTCATTTCAGCTTTATTACTATTTTTATCAATATTTAATAGCGCCATTAATCCGATTGGAGTTTTATCTTTTAATGTAATAGTTGCAAAGATATTCTCTCCATTTGTTTTAACATTATCGGCACTTAAATTATTTTTTGAAGTAGTAGAATGTAAAAACATTTTATTATTTTCATCATTCAACCAACTTGTAAGTTTTGGCAAATCTTTCTTTTTATCAAATTTTCTTATTATTAAATTTTTTGTTTTTAATGGCAGCTCACTAACTTTTATATCTTTGCTTGCTCGTTTATTCAAGTTTCCGTTTTGTTTATTTTTAATAGTCATATCCATAAGTTCATTCATAAGCCTTAAATAATCGGTCGAACCAAATCCAAGGGATGATGATTCATTATAAATAATTTGAGCTAAGGTTTTTAGTTTTACTTCCAGACTGAGTTCTTCTTTAATTTTATTCATTTACTTCTTTTTTATATATTTGATAATATGCAAAATAGCAAAAACATTAACAGCAAGATAATATTTTTTTCTTTTATTTTTTGATACTTTAAAACACGAAAGAATTATAAAAAGGATTTTTAATAGTTCTTAGTTAATTAAATCAAATTTGAAAGTTTGATATTTTAATACAATTCAAGAAAATAGAAAAAGTTTAATTTTTCTCACAAAACTTCAGATAATTTATTTTGGAACTTTTGCCATAAAAACTTTGGAAGTCGTAAGTTCTTCAATAGTGTAATTTTTTAAAATTGCAGGAAGTAAAATTGTTTCACCTTTTTTCACTTCAGTTTCTCCGGTATCAAAAGTAATTTTTATTTTTCCTTCAAGCACTATTAGTATTGCAATTTCTTCATTATTTAATTCTGTAAACTTTGTTTTAAGCTTACTTAATTCAAATTCTCTCGCTGAAGTTTTATAAATTGTTCTGTCTTCATTTTTTACTATATCTATTTTTTGCTCATCAGATTCCACAACCAACAATTGATTCAAAGTATTAATATCTTTAAACTTTGGAGTTAATCCGGCTCTAACTACATTATCCGAGTTTGCCATACATTCAATAATATTTCCTTCAATGTATGCGTGCGGAATTCCTGCGGGTGTAAATAAAGCTTCATTTTCATCAAGTTCGACATAATTAAACAATAAAATTGAAAGAAGCCCCACATCTATTCCATAATTTTTATACTGTTTTATAAATTGTTTTTCTTCTGCGGAAAGTGAATGTTCCTTATTAAATCTTTTTATTATATTTTTAATGCAAGTCTCCAATTTATCTTTGGAAGCATTCATAATTTGGTTATAAATCTCTTTTACGAGTTCATTATCATCATGAGAAATTTCTTTTAATTTATTAAGTAGTTCGTTATCCAGTAAGAGAATTATTTCAGGATATTTTATAAGAACAGTTCTAATATTTTTTAAATTCTTTAATCCCACAATAGCTTTAAGATTATCAAGTGCAATAGCAATTTCGGGCTTATGATTTTTATCAGGATAATTGTAAGAATCTTTGTGGTGGAGAATTTCAGCCATTTGTTTATTAGGATGCAATTGAATTGAAAGTGCTTTATCGATAGATAGAATTTTTAATAAAAATGGAAGCTTGTGGTTAAAGCTTTTTGAAACTCTTTCTCCTAAAATTTCCGCAGGGTATTTTTTTATTATTTCGCTTAATAAATTCTTTTTATTATTTATAACTATTTCTGCCGGACCCTTAGGATGAATACCAATCCAATATTCGGCAAAAGGCTGTGATTCATTTGATTTAATATTTAATAATTTAGGTATAAAAGCTTTATCATTCTTTGTTCCCCATTCATAGTTCTGTATTTTTCCTGAAATAAAATAAGGTTTCGCAACAAATGTCAAACTAGCCTCCACTAATGTTTTTAGTTAAATAAAATGAAATTTTGAAAAAAAATGATTGAAATTTAGATATAATTCTGTCTTAAATAATTTAAATTATTTAAAAGAATAATGTAGAAAATTATTGAATTGCGTACAAATTAAAATCTACACTAAATTATGAAAAGTGATACTGAAATAAGAAAGAAAAAAAATATATAAGTTACAAACAAAAAAAGTTTTAATTCATTTTTTCTGAATGTATTTTTTTGTGAATAATTGTTTGGAAATTCACTTAACACATTTTCGAAAACTGCTTTACTCGTTAACATCTCTCTTCCTTCTAAATTTTTTGTAGTTAAATTTTTAAGTAACATTTTGGTTTATAATAATTAGTTATATGATTAAGAGCAAATACCGTACCAATTTAATTGTAATAAACTAAGCAAATTTATTTTACCTTGTAAACCAATCTTAGCATAGCTTTCATTATTTAGTAATCTTTCATTTCAGACCGTTTTACAACAAAAAACATACATGTAATAATTACACTTCAATAAAACAGCGTATGATTTTGAACACAAATTTAATATTACTTTGCTCTAAAAAGAGATAAACCTATACAACCTTAATTGACATTCGTAAAAAATAATTGTCATTTTTATTTTTTAGACTAAATATTTTTACCTATGCTAGGATTTTTTTAACGAAGTCTCCAATAGAAAAAATAGATTTTTTCAAATATTTTTTTGATGTAGAAATATATAAACAAGTAAGCTATAGCAAAAAAAGAAGTAGATATTTCCACTTCTTTTTCGATTGTACCGAAGGCCGGACTCGAACCGGCACCTGGTTAACCCAGACTAGATTTTGAGTCTAGCGCGTCTACCAATTTCGCCACTTCGGCTTAAAAAATAAGAAAGTAAATTTAACAAACTTACTTCCTATTATCAATAAGATAAGTTTATTAAGGTTTTACCTAATTAAACTCGACATAATTTAAACTAAAAAATCCTTATGGCACTTATAAATGCTACAAGGATTCATCTGTAACAACAACGAATTGTGGGAGCTACAAGATTCGAACTTGTGACCCCCTGCTTGTAAGGCAGGTGCTCTGAACCAACTGAGCTAAGCTCCCATAAAATTTTAATGACTTCAAAATTTTAGAAGAATAAATTTAGGCTTTTATTTTGATATTTGCAAATTATTTTAGTTGATGTCTTAAAAAATTAAAAAGCAAATTCAGAAAATATTCGTTCTAATAAACTTATTCTTCTTTCAATTTTTTAGTTAATGTAATATATTTATATTTTAAATAATGCGTCCGTAGCTCAATTGGATAGAGCATCAGATTTCGGCTCTGAGGGTTGAGGGTTCGAGTCCTTCCGGGCGTACAAACTTAAATAATAAATGGTCTTTAAATTACGGGTTTAATTTCCTAGCATAAGTTACAGGAAATTAAATTATACTTCGCGTCTGCCAAAAGCTGAACGTGAAGAAGGATTAAAAATTTTGCTTTTCTCAGAAACCGAATATAAGTTTATGTTTGCGGCACTTCAAGAAGCTGAAATAGCACTTGAAAAAAATGAAATACCAATTGGTGCGGTTGTGGTTTATCGTAATATGATTATCGGACGCGGACACAATCAAACTGAAATGTTAAACGATCCTACAGCTCACGCAGAAATACTTGCTATCACTGCTGCGGCTAATCATCTAAAATCGAAAATATTAAAAGATTGTGATATTTACATAACATCTGAGCCTTGCGTAATGTGTTCCGGAGCAATTTTATTATCAAGATTAAACAAAGTATATTTCGGAGCATTTGAACCTAAATTTGGTGCAGCCGGTTCTATTTACAACATCCTTGATGATAATCATTATAATCATAAACCAAAGGTCTATTCGGGAATATACTCTGAAGAAAGTAAAAACTTACTTAAATCATTTTTTGTTAAGAAAAGAATTAATTAAATATTTATAATTTTATCAGGAGGCAATTTGAAAGAGCAATTACTCATTTTTTTTGGTGCACCCGGTGTTGGTAAAGGAACACAAGCTAAAATAGTTTCAGAAAAATTATTAATACCCCATATTTCTACTGGTGATATTCTACGAGATGCAATAAAAGAAAAAACTGATTTGGGATTAAAAGCAAAAGAAATTATGGGCAGAGGTGAACTTGTGCCCGATGATATTATGCTAAAGCTGGTTGCTAATGTTCTAAAAAATAAAAAGTGTAAAAATGGGTTTATTCTTGACGGTTTTCCCAGAACATTAAAACAAGCACAAGCACTTACTCCAATACTTGATGAAATTTTTATAGCCAATATTAAAATAATAAACATCAAGGCTGATAATGAAACGATTATCAACAGATTAATGCAACGAAGAATGTGTAGTGCATGCGGAAATATAGTAAATTTAAATTTTCTTCAAAACTTGGATAAATGCCCCACTTGTGGTTCCATAGATAGTTTTATAAGAAGAAAAGATGATACTGAAGAAGTAATCAAAAATAGATTAGAAATTTTCCACCAGACTACAAAACCTGTGTTAGACTTTTGCAAAGAGAACGGTAAAGAAATTATAAATATTGATGGGAAATTACCTGTAGATGAAATAACCTCAAATATTTTAGAGGCAATCAGCTAATCTAATCATCTTGCTTTTTAATTTTAACTTTTACAGCTTTTCCGTTTTCGAGCTTGTAGATTTTTGCTTCATTCTTTTTTACGAGCTCGTAATTATGGGTCGCAAATAGAATTGCAGTACCATTACTATTTATATCTTGCAAAATATTCATAATTTCATTAGAAGTTCTGGGATCAAGATTTCCGGTTGGCTCATCTGCAAGTATAAGTCTTGGATTATTTATTATTGCTCTGGCAATTGCTACACGCTGTTTTTCTCCGCCTGATAATTGCGAAGGCATATTTTTTACTTTATGTTCCAAGCCTACATTCTTTAATGCATGCATTACTCTATCTTTTATTTCTTTTCTCGGAGTATTGGTTACATTTAATATAAATGCAAGATTATTATAAACATTTCTATCTTCCAATAATTTGAAGTCTTGAAAAACAACTCCAAGAATTTTTCTTAGTAAAGGTAATTTTTTTGGTTTAATTGTATCGGAACTAAATTCTCCCACTTGCACATAGCCGGATTGAGGCAGTACCTCCATATAAATAAGTTGAAGTAATGTTGATTTTCCAACTCCGCTTTTTCCAATAAGGAAAGCAAAATCTCCATCGGCAAGATGCAAGTTTAAATTATTAAAGACTTCTTGATTTGAATATTTAAATTCTACATTACTAAATGTTAACATTAATTTTTCCTTTTTACAATAAATTGTACTCTTTCAGAATGAGGAGAAGCATGATTAAAAGTAAATGCTTCTAAACATTCTGCAACAAAAAGCTTTGTTTGATCTAAAACTTGAAAATAATAATAAAAATCGAAAATTTTTTGAGTATGTTCTTCAATATAAGTTTTTCCGTTCTTAAATTCTAACTCTAAAATATTTTTATGAATTTTATCTTTTAAATTTATTTTACTTATTTGCTTATATTTTATTCCTTTATGCTTTCCAATCCTATTAAGTTTTTTTACATGTCTAATACTATTCTGCATTAAGGCAACATCAAATACAAAACATCCGTTTTCGGAAAGCAAGTTGTATATTTGCTCGAAAAATAATTTCAATTCTTTTTTGTTCTGCAAATAATTAATTGAATCGAAAGTTGAAAAGATAAAATCAAATTTAACCTTAAAAGGTAATTGCAGCATGTTACAGCATACTGCAGGATATTCAGTTTTGTTGTACTTCAACATTTCTAAAGATAAATCTGAGAGGAATATTTTTTTGAATTCATTCGTCCTAATATGTTGAGCAAGCATACAATTTCCCGAAGCTATCTCTAAAGCAAGGTCATTCTTTGTTCCGTATCTTTTATGAATTTTCCTTAAATATTCTGCCCAAAATTGATAATCAACTGATTTCATCAAGTGTGCATATATCTCTGAAAATTTCGAATAAGGTTTTATATTTTCCAAATTATTATCTTCTTCTGTTCCTTGCAATTTTTACTGCAAAATTAAAAGCATGCAGCGTACTATTTTCTTCAGCAATACCCTTTCCAGCAATATCGTAAGCCGTTCCGTGATCGGGCGATGTTCTTATTATTGGAAGTCCTGCTGTATAATTTACTCCTGTACTAAAATTTAATAACTTAAAGGGAATTAAAAGTTGGTCGTGATAAATTCCTACAATACAATCATAATTATTGTAATTTTTTGTACCGAAAAAAGCATCCGGGACAAAAGGACCAAACACATTCCTTGATTTTTTTTTGATCACAGGTTGAATAACTTCAACTTCTTCCTTTCCAATTTTTCCATTTTCTCCGGCATGCGGATTAAGACCAAGCACAGCAATTTTGGGTGAAGGTATTCCAAAATCATTTTTAAGTGCGTAATCGATTACATTAATTACATTTTGTAATTTTTCTTTTGTTAAAAGCTTTGAAATGTTATTTATCGGTTCATGAATAGTTACAAGTCCTGCTTTCATTCTATTGGAAACAAACATCATCGAAAAATTTTTCACTGAAAAATAATTTGCAATAAGCTCCGTATGTCCGGGGAAATTAATATCTGCTTTTTGTAAAGCTATTTTCGAAATAGGTGCTGTAATCATTGCATCGGCAGACTTATTTTTTAATAATTCACATGCTTTTATAATTGCCTCGTAAGCAGCTTTACCTGATGCTTTTGTAGGTCTGCCAATTTTTTGAGTGTAATTACCAATGTCTAAAATAATTACTTCATCTTTCTCCCATTTTTTGGGAAGAGTTTTTTTGATTTGAAATTTAAACTTTGGTTTTATTTTTTCTTTGCTGGCTTCAAAAACATTTTTTGGAATTATAAAAATTATTTTCCTTCTACTGGACGGAGTTTTTTTATTTATTGTTTTTATAACAATTTCAGGACCTATTCCATTTATATCACCGCAAGTAAAAACAAAAGTATTCATAAAAATTAATCGGATAAATCAAATTTACCTGTACCCTTTATATCCTTAAAAATAAAAGTTCTGCCAAGGTTTTCATAGAACCAGACTTCAATAACCTCATTCATTTCATTGTAATTCCTTTCTACGGAAGTCGGTTTACCATACATAATATAAATTCTTCCTCGATCTCTTTCGGCACCATCCAGTCTGTTCAACGAAGAAAAATTTTGATATGCATAATCGGCACGTTTATAGTATTCAGCCATAGCATAATTATATTTAATTCCGTTTGAAGGATATTTTTTATTCCAATAAGAAGTTAGTTCTTTTAAATAATTTTTTTCATCATTAGCAAGTAATTGTGTAACAGTTCTTTCATCTTCAACATATTGTAATAATTTTATTGAATATGCAAGATTATTTAATACATTGGGTTTGTAAAACCACTTAATATCAAGAGTTTTTTTCACTTCAACTGTATTGTTATACTTTATTTTTAGCTCGGCTTTACCTTCAAAAAGCAATTTATTAAAATCGGTAATTAAAAAATTACTTACATTTGATTTTATGTCAGTAATTTTCACTACCAATTTATCGTCTTTTTTTTCTATGGCTAAATTAGTATTACTCAACAAACTAGCTGTCTCCTCTTTTACCAATTTATCAAATTGATAAATCTGATAAGTTACTTTTTTTACTGAAGAGTCGGGTAATGTAAGCAATAAGCTGTATTCATCCGGTGAAAAAGGAATTGTGTTACCATAATTGGCAACAATAAATTTATTGGATTGCCTTTTTCCATTCTGAACGATAATTGGGTTAAAAACTTTAGTTGAATAATTCGAATCAATTTTAATTTTTATTTTTGTTGCTTGATACTGAACTTCAGTTGAATTTAAGTTCAATCTGGTTGCTAAAGTATATTCACCCGGGTTTAATTTAAGAATGAAATAATTTTCAAAAAAACTATTTTTAGATAAAGTTTCTTCGTAACTATTTGAATAAACTTTTTCATTCAAAATTTCTCTTTGAACAAACTTTTTTTCTTTGTACAATTCAAAAGTTATTGAAAATTCACTTTTGTAAATATCATCTTCTTTCTTAAAAAGTAAATTACTAAATGGTACTCGATAAGAAATTATCTCTTTTGAAAGTGAATCGGTGAAAATTGAGTTATGTTCAATATAAACAGGACTTATAATATTTTGTGAAAAAATTATTGTTGCACAAAATAAGAATAAAAAAAAGTTTATAAATTTCATATTTTTAATAACCGTTTTGGGAAAAGATATTAAATAATTCTAACTGTTCATACTCAATAAGAACTCTTTGTTATTTTTTGTCCCACGCATTTTATCCAATAAAAATTCCATAGCTTCAATTGTATCGTAATTGCTCAAGAATTTTCTTAGTATCCAAACTTTATTAAGTTCTTCTTCGGTCATAAGTAATTCTTCTTTTCTTGTACCCGATTTATTCACATCGAAAGCAGGGAAAATTCTTCTATCGGCAAGTGGTCTGTCGAGAACAATTTCCAAGTTGCCTGTTCCCTTAAACTCTTCGAATATAACTTCATCCATTCTGCTTCCTGTATCAATCAAAGCCGTAGCAAGAATTGTTAAACTTCCGCCGTCTTCAATATTTCTGGCAGCACCAAAAAATCTTTTAGGTTTGTGAAGTGCATTTGAATCAACACCACCCGAAAGAATTCTACCACTGTGAGGTTGTGTTGTATTATGTGCTCTGGCAAGTCTTGTGATACTATCTAAAAGAATTACAACATCATCTCCCGCTTCTACCATTCTTTTGGCTTTTTCAATTACCATATTAGCTACTTGAACATGTCTTTCAGGCGGTTCATCGAATGTAGAACTAACAACTTCAGCTTTAACCGAACGCTGCATATCCGTTACTTCTTCAGGTCTTTCGTCAATCAGAAGCATTATCATCTTAACTTCAGGATGATTTCTTGTAATTGAATTTGCAATTTTTTGAAGTAGTACTGTTTTACCGGTTTTGGGCGGCGAAACTATCAGACCTCTTTGCCCTTTTCCCGTTGGAGCTAATAAATCCATAATTCTCATAGAATATTCACCGGGAACCGATTCTAACTTAATTCTCTTTGTAGGATGAAGCGGAGTAAGATTA
Organism: Ignavibacteriota bacterium; assembly: GCA_002746605.1. Taxonomy (GTDB): domain Bacteria; phylum Bacteroidota; class Ignavibacteria; order Ignavibacteriales; family Melioribacteraceae. The sequence continues at coordinate 9,472 of PDPT01000016.1, read as the reverse complement.
TCGAACAAAGTTCTTGACCTTATTTCTTCGGGATCTTTACCGTTTACAGCTTCAACGCGTAAAAGAGCAAAAAATCTTTCACCTTCTTTAGGTGGTCTTACTTGTCCGCTTACTTGATCTCCGGTTCTTAAACTAAACCTTTTAATTTGTGAAGGCGAAACATAAATATCATCCGGTGATGGAAGATAATTGTAATCTGCCGATCTTAAAAATCCATAACCATCGGAAAGCACTTCCAAAACACCCTGCGAAAACGTTAATCCGTCTTTTTGGGTTTGGGCTTCCAGAATTTTATAGATTAATTCTTGTTTACGTAAATCGTTAACGCCAGTGAGTTTATACTCTTTGGCAATTTGTAATAAATCAACTATTTTTTTTGACTTTAAAGTCGAAATATCCATTGGCATAAAAACCTACTACTTTATTTTTATTAAAATTACTTAATTATTTTGCAAAGATTTGTTTAGGGGTTATATTTTATTTTGTTTTAAATTGAACTTAATTAAATCATCATGGATTATATGAATGGACCATGAGGCACTTAAGAAAACTACTCCATATAACTTTAAAAGTCAAGTCTTTTATGAATCATTTTACTTTTTATTCCCCCAATTAAATAAATACTACCGAGTACGACTAAACATTTATTTTCATTTTTTTTCAGAAAAGCATCAATTACGCTTGCAGGTTTTACTTCACAACTATAATTTAGTTTTAAATCATTGGAAATTATAGTTAAATCATTTATGCTTGCCGCTCTTTCGTAATCCGATGCGGTTAAGATTATCCTATTAAAGTAAGGAGCTAATATTTTTAACATTTTTACTATTGGCTTATCTTTCATTGCTCCAAAAATAAGATATGTTTCATCGTATTTTTTATATTCTTGCTTGAATTCCTGAATAAATTGTTCTACTCCTTCCAAATTGTGCGCAGCATCAAAAATTACAGCAGGAGTTTGGTTATATAATTCATATCTTCCTTGAATTCCCGTGTTACACATTACATTATCGATTCCTTTTTGAATTATTTTATACTTATTAACAGCTAACATTTCATTTAAGACTTTGCTCGCAAGGGCAGAGTTAAATAATTGATATTTCCCTTTTAAGCCGGTATTGTTTATTTTAAGTAATTCTTCTTTAAGAGTTAAAGTAATTCCAGCTTCTTTTTCTATTATAAAATCTTTCAACTTAAATAGTTCTGAATTTCTTTCTTTGCAAATTTCTCCAATTTTATCTTCTGCTTCCTTAGGAATTACACCTATGAAGACAGGAATTTTATTTTTAATTATTCCTCCCTTTTCATAAGCAATTTCACTTAAACTTTCACCAAGAATATGACTGTGCTCCAAACTGATTGAAGTTATTACTGAAGCAAGCGGAGTAATTGTATTTGTTGCATCTAATCTTCCGCCGAGTCCGGTTTCAATTATAGCATAATCCACTTTGTTTTTTGCAAAATGTTCAAATGCCATTGCAGTCGTTATTTCAAAGAAAGTCGGTTTCTTTTCATCAATGTATTGTTTATTTTTTTCTAAAAATTCAATAATTTTTTCATCGACTATTTCTTGACCATTAATTCTAATTCTTTCGTTAAACCTGACAAAATGAGGCGAAGTGTAAAGCCCTACTTTAAATCCGGCTTCTTGTAAAATACTAGCAAGGAAAGAACATGTACTTCCCTTTCCATTTGAACCTGCCACATGAAAAGTTTTAATTTTGTACTGCGGATTACCAAGATGACTTAATAAATCGGTTATATTATCTAATCCGAGTTTAACATGAAATTGCTTTAAAGAATAAATTTTTTCGAGAGCGAAATCTATATTCATCAGAGTATTCGGGAACCGATTAAATCTTTAATATTATTTTGTTTTGTTTCAAGACAGAAATTTTCAATACCTTCTAAAATTTCTAATCCCGCTTTTGGATTTACAAAATTTATTGTACCAAGCTGTATTGCAGTTGCTCCGGTAATAATAAATTCAATTGCATCTTTCCAATTTGTAATTCCACCAATACCGATTATTGGAATATCTACATTCTTACTTATTTCCAAAACTTTGGCGAGAGCTACAGGTTTTATTGCAGGTCCCGAAAGACCGCCGGTTATATTTTTAATCTTAGGTTTTTTCGTATAGATGTTAAATGATGTTCCTACTAAGGTGTTTATTGCTGAAACTGCATCGGCACCTTCATCTTTGGCGACTTTTGCAAAATCAGCTATGCTTGCATTATTTGGAGAAAGTTTAATTATTACAGGCTTGCTTGTTTTGCTCCTAACTTGATTTGTAATTTTTGAAACTGCTTTTACATCATTTCCAAAAATGAGTCCGCCCTCTTTTACATTCGGACAAGAAACATTAATCTCAAATGCTTTTACTGTTTCTTCACTATCTAAAGCTGCAACACATTCAACATACTCTTCAATTGAGCTTGCCGCAATATTACAAATTAACGTTGAATTTATTTTTTTTAGAAAAGGAATTTTTTCTTTAATAAATATATCCAAACCAACATTTGCCAAACCGATTGCATTTAACATTCCGGAAGGAGTTTCAACAATTCTTTGCGGCGGATTACCTTTACGTGGTTTCAATGAAATTGATTTTGTTACAATGCCGCCAATCTTACTTAAATCAATAAACTCAGATATTTCATTTCCGTAGCCTACAGTTCCCGAAGCGAGCATTATAGGATTTTTTAATTTTAGCGAACCAATATTTACAGATAAATCTACTTTATTCATATTATAATATCTTTTATATTAAAAACAGGACCATCTTTGCAGATAAGTTTGTAACTTTCTTCTCCTTTATAATCAATGGGACAGCCTTGACAAATACCAAAACCACACGCCATAGTCGATTCCATTGAAACATCGCAATCAATTTCTTTTTCTTTAACAAATTTTTGCAAAGCTCTAAACATTGGATTTGGTCCGCAAGCAAGAACTTTTACTTTCTTATTTTTGAACTCTTCTAATTTCTTATCTAAGAGTTGAATTGTATTTCCTTTGAAACCAATAGAACCGTCATCCGAAGAAAAACTTACGTTATTGATTCCATAGGTGTGAGATTCGCTCTTAGTTCTTACTCCAAAGAGTACGGAATAATTTTGGTTCTCCGAGAAAGTTTTAATCAAAAACGGGAAAGGGGCAATTCCAATTCCTCCGCCAAGTAGAAAGTAATGTTCATATTCATTATTGATTTCAAATGAATTGCCGAGAGGTCCTAGAAGATTGATTATTTCACCACTCTTTTTTTCTGAAATTATTTTTGTACCTTCACCAACAACTTTGTACATAAAGGAAAACGAAGTTTCGTTAACATCGGAAATACTGAATGGTCTGCGAAGTAAAGGAAAAGAACTTTCGCTTACTTGTAAATTAAAAAACTGTCCCGGTAAAAAATTGCAATCAAAATTTTCTTTATCAACTTCCAAAAGGAAAGTATTTTCGGCAATCTTCTTATTTGAGATAACTTTCGTATTTTCTATAAACAATTTATTTCCTAATTTTCAAAATTACTTTTCATAAAAATGTAATTCAAAATAATGCTGAACAAAATCTAAGTATAATTCGGCTGTTCGGCATATACTCGGAATTACAAAAAGTTGAACTATTCCAAGTTTTCTATTTCAGTTATTAAATCCAATCTTCTTTGATGTCTCTCGCCTAAAAATTTACTTTTAACCCAAACATCCAAAATTGATTTTATAGTTTCTTCGCCTAAAGCTTTAGCTCCGAGTGTTAAAATATTTGCGTTGTTATGTTCTCTTGCACTCTTTGCCGTAAATTCATTAAAACAATTTGCCGCTCTAATTCCCTTAATTTTATTTGCTGTTATTGCAGAAGGATTTCCAGTTGCATCAAGAATAATACCAAAAGCAACTGCTCCATTTTTTACAAACTGAGCTACCTTCTTAGCAAACTTCGGATAGTCGCATGATTCTTCGTTATTTGTACCAACATCAAGGATGTTATAATTTTTATCTTGCAGATATTTTTTAATAATCTCTTTAAATTTATAGCCAGTATGATCAGAACCTATTGCAAGTGTTTTTATTTCATCAAAAGGAAAACTAGTTTGAAAAATAGAATCTGTTTTAATTTCCGATGTTTTAACAATTTTAATTTTTGCTTCTTTAATTTTATCTTTTGCGGCAGGAGTAATTAATTCGTTTCCGGTAAGTTCAATTATGCCATTACCTTTAGTAATAATTTTAAGAATATCGTTTTCGGTAACAAGTCTTTTTTTACTCATAGCTATAGAAGCTCATTTTTATCATTCATTTTAAGGAAATCTACAATATGCTTAACATTTTGTGCATTTTCTCTGTTGCAAATTAACAAGGCATCATCCGTATCGATAACAATAATATTAGATAGACCAAGTACTGCAGTAAATTTCTTAGGTGAATGAATAAAACTATTCAAAGTATTTTCAGTATAGTTTTCACCTTTGGCTGCATTACCGTTATTATCTTTTGGCGACAAATGATAAACTTCTTCCCAACTGCCAACATCGCTCCAAGCAAAATCACCTTTTATTAAATAGACCTTGTTTGATTTTTCCATAATTCCGTAATCAATTGAAACACTAACTAATTGTCCGTAAACTTCTGTAAGAGTTTCTTCAAATGAATCGGTATCGAGTGAGTGTTGAATCTTCATTAAACCTTCATATAAGTCGGGCAAATATAATTTTATTTCATTTAAAATAGTTTCTGTTTTCCAAATAAACATCCCGCTATTCCATAAAAAATCACCGGATTCAATAAATCTTTTAGCAGTAGAAAGATTAGGTTTTTCTGCAAAAGTTAAAACTTTAAATATTCCGTTTTCTTCCTCTTTATCTACAACTTGAATGTATCCGTAACCGGTTTCGGGTCTTGAAGGCTTAATTCCTATTGTTACAAGTGAATTGGATTTAGCTGCAAAATCGGCAGCTTTTTTTATGGTTTCCTTAAATTCTTCTACATTTTTTATTAAGTGATCGGCAGGTAAAATAATTGTAACTGCATCTTTGGATTTTTTGTTAATAATTGTACTTGCCAAACCAATACATGCAGCGGTATTTTTACCAAAAGGCTCTGCAATAATATTTTCTATGGGAATTTTTGATAATTTTTCTGCAATGCCGGATTGCTGAATTTTATTTGTTATTACATATATATTTTCTTTTCTTACCAAACCGTCTAATCTATCTACAGTATCTTGAATCATTGTTTGATCACCAAAAATTTTCAAGAGTTGTTTGGGCTTTTTTTGTTTGCTCCTGGGCCAAAATCTTGCACCAACACCTCCTGCCATAATTATCACATATAGATCCATATTTAGTTTACCTCCCCAGTAAGTATTTTTTTGAATCGTTAGAAATGATTATAAATGTTTTCAAAAATAATAAATTCCAAAATGATTTGAAACAATTGTTAGGGACTGATTCAATTATTGAGTCCGTTTTTTCATTAAGAAATAGATTACTGGCAAATATAAGACTACAATAACAGCAGAAAGAAAAATACCGCCTACAACACTGTAACTTAAACTTCGCCAAAATGTTGCTTCTGTACTTATTAGTAATGGAATAAGTGCAGCAATAGTAGTTAATGTTGTTGTAAATATTGGTCTGATTCTATCTTTACTTAACATCAACAAGTTTAAGTAATTATTTTTTTTATTTCGGTGCGAAATATAATCAACTAAAATTATTGAATTATTTACTACAAGTCCTACCAGCAAAAGCAATCCCGCATAGGCACCTCTGTCTAAATTTAATTCCATAAAATAAAAAAGAATAAATGTGCCTATAAACGCAAAAGGAATTGCAAGAATAATTAACAAAGGTTTTCTTAATGATTCAAACAAACTTGCAGTTATCATAAAAATTATAATAACGGCAACAATTAAAGTAGTCCAGACTTCAGTTTCTTCCTCTTTGCCAAATAGAAAAGTAAACTCTTTCATTTTTAATGAATAACCTTCTTTTATATGCATATTTTCAATAGAGTTTTTAATAAACTTATTTCCATATTTGTACGGACCTTTATAATCAAAAGTTATATAACGAACATATTGTTGATCTTCTCTATTGATTGATGCAATAACTTTAGAAATTTTAAAGTCAACAACGTCTTTAACTTTATAAGTTTTTCCGGTATTACTTTTCATAATAATATTTTCTAAGTCATCTAATTGAATTGAATTAAAATTATTAAACTTTACATTATATTGAACTTCATCATTATCTATTCGGAATCTGTTCCAAACTAAATTACCGGCAATACTTTTAGAAATATTATCAATTATTTCCGAAGGAGTGGTATTATAAACCGAAAGTTGTTTTCTTTTTATCGTTGCAATAATCTCATATACATCTTTTACCCAAAAGTATTTGGTTTTATCAATATCAACATTATCAATTCTCGGATTTTTTGAAATTATTTTTCTGAACTCTTCCGCTAATTCTTTAGTTCTTAAATAATTAAAACCTTTTACTATTACAGAAAAATTACTGAATGAATTTCCTCCGTTTGAGAAACCGGGACCAAATCCATAGACGGAAACATTAAGTCCGCCGAGACGAGTTGCGTAAGCGGTTATATAATTTTTAAGAATGTAAGGGAAAGCCGTATTGCTTTGTTTTTCGGTAAATTCAATTCTCAAACTTGCATTTTCGGGATTCCTAACATAAGTAATCAAACTTTTAATATTCTTTTTATACATTAAAATTTCATTTTCAAAATTTTTTGTTAAGTTATTTATTCTGGATATATCATTACCGTTCGGGAGCTCTAATCTTACGGCAATGTATGTTTCTTCGCCAAACTTCCAAACTTCCCCTCTATCAATATGATTAAAGAACAGATTTAAACTTCCACCGAGAGTATAATTAACATAAGGTTTAATTTCATTATATAAATCTGTATCAAAAATAGAATTATAAATTGGTCCAAATGTTTCATTTTCTATTCTTGCAGGCAGCAGCCAAACAGGTAAGCCAACTAATAAAATAAGCAAAGCAAATGATAATTTTTTCCATCTGAAAATAAACTTTGTAATTGTTAGATATATTCTTTCAAGTAAGTGTAGTTTATCCTTCTTATTTTTCATAAAAATTTTCTTAAGAACAAAACGTTCAAATAGCATTGGTATTATTGTAAATGAGATTACCAAAGAAGCAAAGAGCGTAAATACAATTCCCAATGCAAATTGTTCAAAATATAACCTGAGTTCACCACTCAAAAAAAGCAAGGGCAAAAAAACCGCTATTGTGGTTAAGGTTGATGCAAGTACGGGTTTGAAGATATTTTTTAAAAGAATTGTTAATCTTCTTTTATTGTTCTTGTAATCATTTTGTTCAATAAAATCTACGACAACAATTGAGTTATCTACCATAAAACCAAAACCAAGAATAAATGCAGATATTGTAAGAATATTAAGCGGAAGTTCAAAAATAAAAAACAGTAAAAACGAAAAAAACAAAGAAAATAGAATTGATAAAATAATTATAACAGATATTTTTAATGAACGAAAAATTATGAGTAAAACTAAAAGAATTATAATAAATGAATAAACTGCATTCTGACTTAGGTCTTTTAATTCGTCTCTGATTTTTTCACTTTTATCAACTTCCTTTAGAATAAAATAACCATCCGGCAATTCCCGCTCAATTTCGGAGATTTGGTTGTAAACACTTTCAGCTACATCTAAAGCATTTTTGCCTTGTTCCTTATTTATTATAATTGTAACTGTTTCTTTTCCGTTTATTCGATAATAACTGCGGCTTTCTCTGAAATCATCAATTACAGTTGCTATATCTTTTAATCTTAAAATTTTCCCGTTTTTATAAATTTTAACTGCATGATTTTTTATTACATTCAAATCAGAAATATTGTTATTTGCTCTCACAAAATATTGTTTATTACCTGAAATAATTTTGCCGAGTGGTTGAATATTTTCAATACTCATAATTGAATTAGAAATCTCTTGATTTGTTAGGTTGAGATTTTTAGCTTTATCGTAATCAATTAAAATGCTTATTTCCCTTTCGTTACCACCTTGTATATAAACATCTTCAACGCCGTTAATTGATTTAAGTTTGTAATAAATATTTTCTTTTACATATTTACGAATTTCGTTAGAGCTTTTGTTGCTTGAAATTGTGTAAGTTAAAAATCCTTGCAGTTCCATTAAATCTTTTGGAACGTAATCAGATACTTTGGGCTGCGAAATACCTTCCGGCAACTCTTTTCTTATCGAGGCTATTTTTTCGTTTATCTCAATCTTGGTAAAATTCATATCTACATCGGGATAAAACTCAAGTTCTATTCTTGAATTTCCTACGGAAGAGTTTGAAGAAATTGTTTTAACTCCGCGTATTGTATTCATTTCCGCTTCAATGGGAGATGTAACAAATGCTTCCATTGTTTCGGGAGAAACATTAGACCACCGAATATTTATTGTGAGCTTCGGATAATCTATTTGAGGGGAAAGTTCTAAAGGCAGATTAAATGAAGAAAAGATACCAAGCCCTACAATTGTAAATAACAGCATTGCAGATGTTACCGGACGAGATAAAAATATGTAGAATAGTTTTTTCATTATTGAAATTCAAATTTAAAAAAAATATTCTTTATTTGAACTTAAAAATTAAAGTACTATGGCATTTTTTTAAAAACTAATTTTTCCTAATTTGTAAGGAACCCGGTGAAGTTAATACTAAAAACTTTAAAAAGTAAATGGAAAGTATTTAGATAATTTCGTCATCTCTAATCTAATCCAACAATTTCATAATCAAATACTTCTATTTCAGTATTCTCTTTAATGGCGTACATTTTATTATCACTAAACTGAACTGCCCAAAGGTTATTAATAAAATCAAGATTAAATGAATATAAATAATCCCCTAACGAAATTGAGAAAACATCTACAACTTTACTTTTTTTACCTTTCTTTATAATATTTTTGCATACAAATAATTTATCACCTTCAATACTGGATAAAGTATAAACTTTTTTATTGGAAAACTTTTCTATTGATATTTGCCTCAAATCAAAATCATCATCAAGCATTTTAAATACTCTATAAATCTCACCTTTATTGTTAAAAACAACAACAAAGTTTAATACCTTCGAAGTATAAACAGAGTAGTTGGTTTTATACCTAAGTAGGTCACCCCTCAAAAATGGCAAGACACCAAAAGTTTTATCACCAAAACTATCCTTATTTAGAATATTTTGATAGTCAGTAACCGTATTTTTCACATAATCAATTTTGCGTACTGAAGATGAAAAAATAGGTTCAAGCATTTGGTGAATTATAACCTCAGTTGGGGAAACAAAACTTACTTTTAAAGGCCCATATCTATACTTAAATTCAAAAACTTTATCTTTATCAAAAACTGTAATTTTATTATTATTGGGGTCTGCAATAACAATCTTACCATTGTTATCTACATCAAATCCCT
>PDPT01000015.1 GCA_002746605.1 Ignavibacteriota bacterium | reverse complement strand
GCCCCATGAACCAAGACAAGATATGTATATATCTTTATTTTCATCCATAAAAATTGAATTTGGATCAATAGGACGTGTTGGTGTTGATAATCCTGAGGTGCTATCAGTAATCATTTTCATAACTTGGTTATTTTCGGTATTTATAATTATAACATCACAAGCAACTCTTTCGGGAGCAGGTAAAAAACCGCCTACCATTTGAGTTAGTCCAACAAATAAATGATTATCACGGATTAACATTGCAGATGGATCAGGGTTTTGATCACCAACTCCATAACTTGTAATATCAATTTCTTTTACTAATTTCATTGTTTTATGATTAATAACTATTATTTTTCCTAAGAAAGCACAAGATATATAAGCAATATCTCCTTTAGTAACAACATTAGAAGCAGCGGCATTTTCGGGTAAAGTATATTCACCTTGTTTTACAAGTTTACCGTTTATTCTTGAATACTTTTTGAGTACGTTATTAGAACCACCCCATCCTGGGACAATAAATATATCATTACCAATAACACATGGAGCAGAGTAATAAGAAATAGGCATTGCAGTAGAATTTGTTATTTCTTTTGGTTCTAAGTTATCTATAAGCTGCATAAAAGCAATACCGGACATACCATCGGCATTAGGTATTGCGGTTGCGACTAATATCTTCCCTTCTTCAGATGAAGGTTTTAATACTTTATCATCATCATCACAAGCAACCATTGATAAAATAAATATTACTAAAAACATATATTGTAGTAGGTGCTTCATTTTTTTCCTCTAAGTTTATTATTAAAAATTATTTCATTACATATCTTACTTTAAATCCAAAATTTCTTCCGGGTAAAGGTCTGTTAAATTCAGATAAAACTTTTTCATTTGTGATGTTATTCATTTGCAGACTTATGAAAATACTTTGGTTATACAAACTATGTTCTAAACCTGCATTAATAACAAGAGAAGTTGGAATTCTTCGTTCTTGATAAATACTTTGTTCAAAATCATAAAAATATTCTTCAACAAAACTGCAATCTGTAAAAAATCTTGTGTTTTGTCCTATTCCTCCAAAAAGATTTTCTTTATGAAGTTCTAGACCTGCATTAGTGAAGAAATAAGGAATATTGGGTATTCTATCATTTTTGGTAGGATTAGGAACAGATGAACCCGCTTCAAATTCGCGTGTATCTCTTAAATCTTGATATGTTAAATTACTCCATAGATAAAGCCAATCAGAAGCATCCCATTTAACTTCAAATTCTCCGCCGATTGTTCTCATTTCTCCAAAATTCTCATATTTATTTTGTAAAGATCCGCCGGTAAAACGTATCATATTTTCTAACTGCATATAAAATCCGTTTATTTCCAATTGAATACGATTATTTCTGTTATAGCTTAAATCATACATAAATCCAAGATTAAAACTTGTATTACGCTCAGGTTCTAAATTACCAGCCGGAACAATTATAAATCCATCTCCCAAAAGCTCACTCTCCGAGGGAAGACGAACATCATAGCCGAGAGAAGTTTTAATCAAAAACTCAGGTGTAAACCTATAACGTATTGCGTTACTAATTCCAAAATCTTGTTTTTTCATATCTATTTTTTCCGGAATACTACTAATTCCGTAAAAATCTGAGAGAAGGGTTTTCATAGAATATAAATAATATTTTACGGTAAATGCATTTGTAAGTTTTTGGTTTAATGAATTATATTCGTGAGTTAATCCAACCACCCAACTATTCATGTCACTATTAAAATTAGTTTTGTACCCAATAACTTTATCACGCAACTTATTGCTTGGAATACCTTTTGCATAGTTATATTGGGAATTTAAAGTGATTGAATTCCGTTTATTTAGAATATAATTTAGATTGATTTTCTGACTATAATTATATTTCTTATTATTAACATCACTTGGTTGAGTCCCAATTTCACCACCATAAATAGTTGCAGGTGGTCTTTTTTTACCATCCCATGTATATCTTTGCATTGCTTTATCTTGGAACTTAAAAACTGTATAAGCAATAGTATTATTAAAATCGAAATCTAAACCTTCAATTAAAAAATTCTCTTTTTCAATATGATTTGAAAGAACATAAGCATTTGCTTCACTTTCAGCTTCTTGAATATTGTATTCAATACCTTGAATCTCTTTTTTCGTAAAAATTACAGCAGGCTCAAAAACAACTTCATTGAACCACCAATTTTTAGATTTAAAGCCTCCACCGATTGTAATTTTTTCAAATCTATCGTGATCTCTTATGATAAACTTGCCCGGTTGCAAGGGTAGCTCCATTTTATAATTATTATCGGAATAGGTATAAAATCCGCCAATACCTGCTTCATATCCATTCTTATTGCTCTTAAAAACCGTACTAAATTTGTGGGTATTAAAAGATTGTCTTGAATAAGCAGCATCAACATAAGTTGGAGGATATTCTTTTAACACAATGTTAACAGCACCACCCATTGAAGAACCGCCAAACTTTGCGGGAACAATACCTTTATAAACTTCAACTCTATCAATGAGATCAACAGGGATGTCGTTTATATCCAGAAAATCGGTATTATCATTAAGGGGAGTTTCATCAATAAAGAAACCAACTCGTTTACCTTCAAGACCTCTTACAGAAATACGAGATGAACTACCAACACCTCCCGAAGCACGAATTTTAACTCCGGCAGTTTTAGAAAGAACTTCACTAACATCACTTACTGTACCTTGTAATTCATGCATAGTAATTACTGAAATAGGCATTGCCTGTTCCCTTATTTCTCTCGCTTCGGATTTTGCGGTAACTTTCACTTCATTTAATTCAACCGTAGTTTCTTCCATATATATAGTTATGGAATTGGTATTCTTTTCTAAACTGAGAGTCTTTTCTATTGTTTTATACCCGAGAAAAGAAAACTTTATTTTATGTTTTCCTTCGGGAAGCTTGAATAAAAATTTACCTTTACTATCGGTGGTTGTACCTTTTTTTAACTTTTGAACATAAATACTTACACCTGTTAAGGGACTGTTATCTTGTGCATTTAAGACAGTCCCTTTTAACAAAATTTGGGCATTTATGTTATTAACAGTAGATATTATGATAATTCCCAAACAAATTATCAATTTCTTAATTATTTCCATATTTGCTTTAATTATTCAAAATTTATTGAGAAAAATAATCGTTCATATCAGCACCAAGACTACTTATTGTATATTCGTGCAAAAGAGTATCTATTTGGCTGCCTATTGAATTCCATTTTTTACAAAAAGGACAAGGATTATCATGAGTACAATTTTTAAATTTGAATAAGCATTCATTAAAATTAATTTCTCCGTCAAGAAGTTCAATTACTTCGTAAACAGATTTATCTTTAGCTTTAGAAGATATTCTGAATCCACCGCCTCTTCCTTTAAAAGATTCTAACACTTTATATCTTGTTAGTCTTTGCATTATTTTACCGGCATAGTGTTTAGGAATCATTTCTTCTTTAGCTACATTTTCTACCATTACTAATTCGCCTTCTTTCTTTTTAGCCAAATTAGAAATTAATTTTACTGCATATACAGATGTTTTAGATATATTCATTTTTTTTCTTTTAGTTTTTTGAATAATAAAATTCAGTTATTTCTGGAAGTGTTAATAATTCCGTTACCATATTTTCCACTTCTTCTTTAAACTTTTCGTAGTCTTTTGGCTCTACAGTTAAAAGTATCGGATCAATCTTAATACGAAACGGTTTTTCCAGTTTTACAGATTCATCAATTAAATCGTATTGATATAAAACCGAAAGAATTCCTACTAATATTTCTTTATTAATATGTATTCTCAAGAATTTATAATCTAAATTATAACCACAGCAATGTTCACATTGTGAAATTCTGCAATAATTATTCGATTTATTGTGTTCCATTTTTTCCTCTGATTTATGTACAAATATCAGGTTCAATTATTTTAATCCACTCATTTATTCTATCTTCTGTTTTATCATCTTCATTATCTTCGTCAATACCAAGCCCAACAAATTTTCCGTCTCTTTCTGCTTTGGATGAAGTGAAATCGTAATCGGAGCAATCCCATGCACCAACAACTTTTGCACCTTTTTCTATGAGTTTATCATAAATTATTCCCATTGCATCCAAGAAATAATCAGGATAACCGTATTGATCACCCAAACCGAAAATGGCAACTGTTTTGTTAGAGAAATCGATTGAATCTAAATTATCAAAGTAAGAATCCCAATCGCTTTGTAGTTCACCATCATACCAAGTTGGTGCACCAAAAATTAATTTTTCATAATTTTCCATTGCATCGGGTTCGGCTCTGTTAAGATCAACCAGTTCAATTTTATCGTTACCAATTTTTTCTGCAATCAGTTCTGCAATTCGTTCAGTATTACCTGTATCTGAACCATAGAATAAACCTATTTTACTCATTTTTTCTCCTTTGTTTTAATTTGTTAAATTAGCTATTTCATTTATTTTTCTCGAAATTGAACTTAAACCTGAATTTTTAAGCATATAAAAAGGTTTGTTGAATTTCTTAGAATGTATTTTTACACTTAAACATGCATTATGACTATTTACATCAACCGGACAGAGGATAAAATCCGCTTTCTTGATTGATTCTTTAAGAGCTGAGTCACCATTTTTGAGGTAACCGTCATTATAATCAAAAATTCCTCCTAAATCCTCAACAGCTGATCTGTAGAAAGTAGTCATTTTAGATAATCCTCCTACAAGGAGTATTCTTTTACCACATAGTTCTCTATTTATACAATTTTCACAATTATATTCATTAAAGTTATAACTAGGTTGAAGTTTATCCAATTCATTGTTTTGGGCTTTAATAATCTTGTTTCGATTAAGAATTTCCATTTCAAGAATTTTTTCTTTTTCTTTTTTTCTTTCTATTTCATTTTCTAAGTCAGAAACTTTATTGAATAAACGAGCTATTTTTTCTTTAAGTATTACTTTTTCGTTTTTTAATTCTTCTACTGCGGCAAAATCGGATTTTAGTTTTTCGTTCTCAACTTCTAATTTTTTACTTATCTTACTTTGTTTTAAGTTATTATTTTTTAATTTTTTAATATCCAGATTTAATTTATTATTTCTTTCTTTTTGTTTTTTTAACTGGAACGATAGACTTTCAATTATTTCCGAACTCTTCTTATTATTACAAGATGTTTCGTATTCATGCACCTTATTAAAAGTTAAAACATGAATTATTCCTGTTATTTGATAAAGTTCGTTTTTAGGAATATCAGGTTGTTTTAGTAAACCATAGATATGTCCACCGGCATTAGGTTCTTTTGTTTTTTTTATAAGTTCTTTTTTGTACTCAAAATCACGCAAATTATCCCAAAAGAATAATTCACCTTTGTACTTAGCAGATAGGAATTTTTCGATTCGTATTTTAAGCGGAGTATTTTTTGATAACTCTGCAGATAGAATTTCATGACAATCAATATCCGTTAATTTTTTTTCGGCATATTTAGCCTTTTTCAATATTTTTCTTTGTTCTGCAACTGTTAAACAGTTCCCTATTATGGCACAATGAACAGTACTGTTATAATCAGCTAAATCTCGTCTCATTTTTTATACCATTTTGATTTTTACGAAAGAAATAAATATTGTATAACTCATTGTTGAGTTTTTCTACTTTATATTGCCACCCTTTATCCGCAAGAAACTTTATTAATGATAATGGTTCATATTTTTGAATAACCATTAAATTTTTATGTCCAAGCAACTCACCTGCTTTTGTAACAACTTTTGAAAAATATTCATGTGATAAATTTCTTACATCAATAACTTCAAAATTATCAGATAAAGGTATTGTTATGTATTCTGGTTTTATTTTATATTCAAACATTATAATATACTTACTTAGATTTAATCTTAATAGTAAATAAAGCATAGAATTGTCTGATTTGCAATACACAGTAATTAGTAAAATTTAATACCAAATTTTTGGTATTAAAAGGACTAATCAGCTAATTTAATTAAATTCTTTTTAATTGATTTTACTATTAGCTGAGGAGTACTTCTTACTTTTAGTTTTTTCATTATATTTTTTTTGTGAGTAAGAACCGTATGTTCGCTTATGAACAAAGATTTTGCAATTTCGTTATTTTTATTTCCGGTTACAAGGTGTTTTAGAATCTCAATTTCTCTTTTACTCAAAATTTCTTCGGCAACTGGTTTTTCTTTAGGTTTACTTAAATTATTTACGACAGTTTTATAAACTTCGCTGCTGTAATAATTTTCGCCTTTATGAATTTTTTTTGCCGCAAGAATTAGTTCATCTTTCGAAATATCTTTAAGTACACACCCCTCAATGTTAAGTTTTATTAGTTCGGAGATATGATTTTTATCATTGGGATCAACTAAAACCAAAACTTTTAGGTCCGGATAATCGGTTTTTATTTTAGAAATACATTTTTTTGCTTCATCAATTTTATCAACAACTTCAAAAATCAGAAGATTGGGTTGAAGCTTCGCTACATTCGTAAAAAGTTCTTCGATGGATACACCGTGAACTTCAAAATCTTTTAATCTTTGAAGAATACAAGTAATAGCAAAATTCATCAAAAAGTATTTATTGGCAATTAAAATTTTTATTTTTTCCACAACAAACCATTTATTAAGATTAAATCTAAATTACTAAAAAAGGGACTTATTATCAAATTAAAGAGAAAAAAAGATGCGAAAATATTTTTTAATAAACTTAGCTATAAGTTATCTTCGATAATTTGGCAAATTATATGCCCTGCTAAAATGTGCATCTCTTGAATTCGAGCTGTTACATCAGAAGGAATAACGATATTAATATCACAAATTTCTTTTAATTTTCCACCATTTTTTCCACTAAAACCAATGGTTACACAACTTAATTCTTTAGCTTTTTTTATTCCTTCCAGTACATTCGGACTGTTACCTGAAGTAGAAATTCCGATTACAACATCATTGGGTTTTGCAAGTGCTTCAACTTGGCGGGAAAACATAAAATTGAAACCATAATCATTACTTATTGCAGTTAATGCCGATGTATCTGTTGTTAAAGCCAAAGCCGGCAGTCCTCGTCTTTCTTTTTTATAGCGACCGCTTAATTCCGCCGCAATGTGTTGAGCATCTGCCGCACTTCCACCATTTCCGAAAAGTAAAATTTTATTGTTTGTTTTTATTGCTCTTAAACATTTATGAGCAACTTCTTCTATCACAACTCCCGAGTTCTCAATAACTTTAGTGAGAACTTCTGCGTGTTCTTCAAATTCTTTTTTAATTATATTTTTCACAAAATTTTCCTAAAATATTTTTCAAATTTAAGAAGATTAATGGAAAAAACTATTTTTTTTCTACAGGTATTTCAGTTTTTTGAACTTTGGCTTTAGTTTTTTCAATTATTTTTGCATGTTAGTTTCCATTTTAAGACTTTTATTTAAATTATAAAAGATAATTATCAGTACAATTTTAATTTAAAATAATAATTCTTTCATTCTTTAGATATAATTTTCGTGTTATAATAATAATTTGGTTTAAATTTTCATTTTTTAATTCTGCTATTTTATTTTACTGATGTGAAACTCTTTCAACAATCTTTTAATAGTAATAAAAGCAAATTTATATAGCAAATATTAATGATTATTAGTTATTTTTGTTATATTATTTAACTTACGGGTATATTGAAAGACAATGAAAAATATTTTAGTTTTTATAATTCTAGTTTTACTTACTACAAGTTGTAGTATTTTTGATGTTAGCGAACACAAAGAAAAGTTATCGGTTGAAGATATTTTTATTAAAAGTTTTAACTCTAAAGAATTAAATTATTCAAATTTTCCATATTCCGTAATTGATTCTATAAAAATTGACTCCTCAAAAAAAATTATTGATATTTCTTTTAATAAAAATTTTTCTACAGTTCCTCTTAGAAAAGAAAATGTTGATTCAATTTATAACGAAACCCAAAAATTTTTCAACAGTTATTTACCTGATTATTCAGTTAATATTTTTTCGATGAACAAAAATTTAAGAGAACTAATTCCTAACTTTTATAGAAAAAACAATATTGATAAATACAGATTACCTAAAAAACTTTCAACAAGAACTCCGATTGTGTTTAATAAAAGTAAAAACTTAAAATATAAAAACGGATTGTTTAACAAAAATATTGCCTTGTGGCATAGCCACGGTTGGTATTATAATCATAGACTGAATAGATGGCTTTGGCAAAGGGCAAGACTTTTCCAAACTGTAGAAGATTTAGGACCAATGAGTTTTACACTTCCCTTTTTAGTTCCAATGTTAGAAAATGCCGGAGCAAATGTTTTTATTCCACGTGAACGAGATACCCAATTAAATGAAGTTATAGTGGATAATAAAGATGATAATTTCTCTGCCGGCAGAAAGTGGAAACTTGATGAAACAATCGGCTTCAAACAATTTGGAAAATCAATTCCGGCAAACTATAATCCGTTTAAGTACGGCAGTTATTCTTATATTAAGGCAAACAAGAAAAATATTTTTGAAGCAGTTTATCAATTAAATATTCCCGAAAGCGGAAATTATTTTGTTTCCGTTTCTTATCAAGCTTTAGAAAACAGTTCGGATTCCGTTCTCTATTCCGTTTATCATTCCGGAGGAAAAACTGATTTTATTATTAATCAAAAAATTGGCGGCGGTACTTGGATTTATCTCGGAAATTTTAATTTTAAATTAAATAATGAAAATAAAGTAATCGTTTCAACCAAACTTGCCAAAGAAAATGAAGTTATTACTACTGACGCTGTTCGTCTTGGCGGAGGTTACGGCGTAGTTGAAAGAAACGGGAAAACAAGCGGTCGCCCCAAATTTGTTGAGGCTGCAAGATATTATCTTCAGTTCTGTGGAATTGATGATACATTAGTTTACAATATAAATGGAAATGAAAACGATTATAAAGATGATTACCAATCACGAGGTGAATGGGTAAATTATCTAAAAGGTTCTCCAAGCGGACCAACCAAAAACAGAAATGCAAAAGGTCTTATGCTCCCAATTGATGCTTCAATAGCCTTCCACTCTGATGCAGGAATAAGTAAATCAGATACAACTATCGGAACGTTATCCATCTATACAATTAACGGAATGGATACTCTTGACATCTTTCCCGAAAATTATTCCAGACTTGCTAACAGAGATTTTGCCGATATTATTCAGACCGAAATAGTAAATGACATAAGAGCAAAGTACGATCCTATTTGGAGAAGGCGACAATTACGCGAGGCACAATACAGTGAATCAACAAGACCGAATGTGCCATCTGTTTTACTTGAACTTGCTTCACATCAAAATTTTCTTGATGCAAAATTTATGGCTGATCCAAGATTTAGATTTGATGTTTCTCGCTCAATTTATAAAGCCGTATTAAAATTTCTTTCGGTTCAACATAATTTTAATTACATAGTGCAGCCATTACCGATTGATAATTTTACTATTCATCAAATCGGACAAAATAAAATTAAGTTATCTTGGGAAAAAGTATCTGACCCGCTTGAACCAACTGCTGAAGCCGACAAATATATTGTTTACACAAGTATCGATAGTAATGGATTTGATAATGGTGTTATCGTGGACTCAAATTATTTAATAATTGATAATTTAGATTACAACAAAATTTATAATTTTAAGATAACAGCAATAAATAAAGGTGGAGAGAGTTTCCCTTCTGAGACCTTATCTTGTGGATTTGCAAAAAACTCAAACCCTACATTACTTATAGTAAATGGCTTTGATAGAATTTCTACGCCGGCACATATTAACCTTGATAATTATTCAGGTTTCATTAATAAAATTGATGAAGGTGTTCCCTACCAATACGATATTAGCTTTACAGGTGAACAATTTAACTTTCATGAAAAATCAAAATGGAAAACCGATGATACTCCCGGACACGGTGCAAGTTATGGAGATTATGAAACGAATGTTATTGCCGGGAATACTTTCAACTATCCTTACTTACATGGAAAAAGTATTTTAGGAAACGGATATTCTTTTGTTTCTTCAAGTGATGAAGCAATAATGAACAACAAAGTTAAACTTAATAATTTTAAACTTATAGATTTTATTTTCGGCGAAGAAAAAACTACAAAATGGATAAAACCTTATACTGATAGTTTACTTGGCATTCAATACAAAATCTATACTAAAGAGTTTATTACAAAGGTTACAGATTTTTTGAATAATGGAGGCAATTTATTTATTTCCGGTTCTTATCTCGGAAGCGACATTTACAGTTTAAAAACGACTGATACAACTGCAAAAAATTTCGTTTTGAAATTATTAAAATTTAAATTAGATTCAGATCACGCTGTAAAAAATGGGAAAATATTTCCAACAAATAATTTTTTAGCAGATACAATTACATTTAATTTTATTACAGAAATGAATGATAAAATGTATAATGCCGAAGCACCTGATGCCCTTGGTGCAGTCAATGGTTCCAAAACTATCTTAAGATATAACGAGAACCATTACAGTGCAGGAATCGCTTATAAAGATAATTATGGCATTATTGCATTCGGATTTCCTTTTGAAACAATAGAAACAAACAGCTCAAGAAAAGCCGTAATGAAATCTATCTTAAATTTTTTATTAGGAGAATAAATGAAATATTTTTTAATTATAACAATCTTAATTTTTATGAACAACTTTGCTCAAACCAAATATGAAAATATTAATCAAGAAATTGCAAAAGGTAATTTTTCTATAGCAGATAAAATGATTAAAAAAATAATCGAGACAAAAAAAATATCTGCTGATGAAAAAAAATCATTACTCTTCGAAATTGAAAGACAAAAGAGAATCAAAAAAGATTTTAAAAAAACTGAAAAAGATATTCTCGACTATGTTAAAAAATTCTTACCTGATGTGAATTCCGAAATGCTCAAAGATTGGGAACAAGATGGAACTCTTGAATACAAAATTATAGACGGTGAAAAACTCTACTTTAACAGAAGTCATACTAATTTGTTCAGAATTAACAAAGAATTAAAGAAAATAAAAAAAGAAATTACCGGAGCTCAAAAAGAAAATCTAGATATCCTTATTGAAAAAACTATTCCGAGAATTCTTACTGAAACTAAAGAGACTGAAAATATATACGGTCCAAAAGAAAAAATGAAATTAAATTATACGATAACGGTACCGGCAAATGCTATTCCCGAAGGCGAATTACTTAAATGTTGGATGCCTTATCCAAGAGAAAATAATAAAAGACAAAAAATTATTTCTTTTACTTCTAATGACAAGTTTGCAATTGCAGATAACAGCAATTTGCAACGCTCAGTTTACTTTGAGAAAGTTACAAAAAAAGATAAACCTACAATCTTCAACTATGAGTTGATAATTGAAACAAGAGGAATGAATTTTAATATTCAACCGGAAAAAGTTAAAAAGTATATAAAAACTGAAGATTACAAAAAATATACAAGCGAACGTAAGCCGCACATAGTTTTTACAGATAAAATTAAAGAGCTAAGTAACAAGATTGTAGGAGATGAAAAAAATCCTTATTTAATCGCTAAGAATATTTTTACTTGGATTAGTAAAAATATTCCTTGGGCAGGTGCAAGAGAATATTCAACATTACAAAATATCTCCGATTATTGCTTAACAAATATGCATGGAGATTGTGGAATTAAGACCTTACTTTTTATGACACTCGCAAGATATAACGGTATCCCAACTAAATGGGAAAGCGGCTGGATGCTGCATCCTGATGATCTGAATTTGCACGATTGGGGTAAAGCCTACTTTGAAGGATATGGCTGGGTTCCCGTTGATCAATCATTTGGTTTAACCGATTCAGAAAACGAAGATATAAAATATTTTTATCTTGGCGGAATTGACCAATACAGATTTATTGTAAACGAAGATTATAGTCAACCATTCTTTCCTGCCAAAGAACACTTTAGAAGTGAAACCGTAGATTTTCAACGAGGCGAAGTAGAATGGAAAGGCGGAAACCTTTACTTTGATGAATGGGATTACCATATGGATATTGAGTATTTAGAAAAGTAGTAGTCTATTTTACAAATTGTTTATTTTCGTAGAACCAATTAGAAAAGAGATTATTAACAAGATTTTATAGAAATTACGGAGCCTGCAGCAATCATTGCTGTTTCGGCTCGCAATCTGTTTTCAGTTAAATTCAATAATTTTCTATTTTCTATTGAATTTATTTCTTTATCTGTCAATCCGCCTTCGGGACCGAAAACCAAGTTATAATTTTTACTCAAGCTTGATGAAACAAACCCATTAAAATTTTCTTCGGCAAGTTGCTCAAAAATAATTGTAGTTTCATTATTTTGAATTTTAAGTTTTTCTAACAAAATCAATTTTGGAAGATGAGCTTGAAGACTTTGTTTCATTGCCGCAAGTGCTATTTTTCCCAAACGTTCAAATTTAATATTTTTTTTATAACTTTTTTCTGCAACAAAAAAAATAAAGTTTGTAAAACCTAACTCAACTAATTTTTCCAGAGCAAACTCTAATCTATCAGGTGATTTTAATGTTGGTATATAAAAGTTAATATTCGGAAATTTTTCTTTAATAAATTCTCGGTTTACTATTTTTAATCTGACATCATTCTGATATACAAAAAGTATTTTTGTTTCGTAAACATTTCCCTTACCATCGGTAACATAAAGTTTTTCACCAACATTCTTTCGCATAACTTTAATAGCGTGTTTAGCTTCATTTTCCGAAAGTGTTATCTCATCTTCGGAAATATTTTTGTTTGGAGAAAAATAAAATTCTGTGTTAGCGTATTTCATATTTGCTTACAATTAAAATGAAAAACCGGTTTGTAAGAGAAACTCACTTTTGTTAAATTCATTAACAGCATATTCAAATCGTATAGCATTATATGGTAAAATTAAAAGAGTTAAACCTCCTCCCCACCCTGAGTTAAAATTATTTAAATTTAACTTTTCATACTTATTAAAAGTTGTGCCCGAATCAAAAAATAAGTTTATATAAATTCCAATCCTCGCTGATGTAAGTCTTCTTTGCAAAAGAGGTAATTTAACACTAAAATCCCATTCTTTTAAGATCGGATAATTAAATTCCATAGAAGTTAAGAAATAATGTTTTCCTTCACGGCGGTTAAATCTGTGTCCACGTAAATACTCATCATCACCGAGTAAGGATAAACTGTAAAAGGGAATTTTTTCTTCAAAAATATTTCGGAGTTTTACTCTCCACTTACCCGATAAGTTACCAATTATAGTATTATACTTTCTTACATCCAAATTAAAAATATTATAAGAATCATTTTGGGTGGAAAAACCTTTATGTACAAGTGAAGCCACAGCAAGTAATCCATTGGTAGAAAACTGTTTCAAATCTCTATTATCATATTCATAAGCAATCCCTGCAGAAAAAACTCTATCAATACTTGAATTTGAAGCAGTTAAAGTTTTAACTTCTTTTGGAAAATCCATATATTCAAAATTATATGAATTATATATTTTGTTAAATTGATTTATTCTATAACCTAAAGTAAATCCCGAAAAAATATAATGATAAGTAAATTTATCTCCGTATAAATTTTCTGCTATCAACCTTCTGTTTTGAATACTTGTATAACCAAGATTAACTTCAAAACTTAAATTGCTGCCATTAAATAAAACAGGAGTCAAATACTTAATATAATATGTAGGATTATAACCGAAAGTTATAACTCCCCATATTGTTTCATTTCGTCCTCTAAAGTTTTTGTAGAGAATATACAATCCATATGTTGCTCTCTTAAATGAATTTTCTCTTAATTTTAAATAAGGTAAGGGATAAATATACCAACTTTCTTTAACCGAAATTTCAAGAATATTTATTTCATTTTTGTTATTTATTTTTAATTCAACTTTTCTAAATATTCCAAGGCTGAAAACTCTTTCGCTATTAAAATCAAGTTGTGCTTGTGTTACTGAATCACCAATGCTAAAGTTTAGCTCTCGCAAAATAATATAATCTTTAGTTGTTTCATTTCCGGTTATTTCAATTTTATCAACTTTAAATTTTCCTTCTTCACTTTTTGAAAGAATGAAATTAAGAGAAACAAAAAAAAATATTATTATAAATCTATATGTAATTTTAGAGTTCAAAATAAACCTAATTAAAAAATATTTAAATATTTAAGATAAGCATTGTTTAACTAAAATGGAGTGATTTTTATTTTGAAGATTTTTTTGTGAGCAATATTTTATTGCTGCTTCCAACCATTTGAAAACAGCAATATATTTTGCTATTGCAATTTGGCAAAAGATAGCTTCATCATTGATAAATGACATACCAAAATTGAGTTTGATATTAAATATTTTTTAATTGCAATAGCTGTGTTCAACTTTTATGCAGATATCTTGAATAACTTCGATGCCCTTTTTAAGGACAGGTTTTACGTCTTTACCATTTCTGATACCAAGCTGTAGCCATAATACATTAGGTTTTAGCTTAAGAACATCTTCTATAATATTTGGGATTGAGTCCGATTTCATAAAAACATCGACAATATTAATATGAAAATCAATTTCACTTAAACTGTTATAAACTTTAATGCCATCAGCTTCGGTAAAAGTTTGATTAAGGGTTTACGCCAACAACATTATATCCGGTATTAGCTAAGTAATTTGCTATTCTTCACCTGGTTCTGTCGGGATTCCGAGAAATCCCGACAACAGCAATATTTTTAGCACTTTTCATATTTCACAAGTTTTATTCATTTTCTTGCTTTTCATATTCTTCAATTGGTAAACAACTACAAAGTAAATTTCTATCACCATAAGCATTATCAACTCTTCCTACAGCAGGCCAAAACTTGTTGTGTTTAATCCATTCAGTAGGAGTAACGGCTTTAGAAATTGAATATGAATGTTTCCATTCATTTACAACATCCTCTAAAGTGTGAGGAGAGTTTTTAAGAACATTATCTTCCTTGGTAAACTTACCTTCTTCAATCTCTTTTACTTCTTTGTAGATTGATTCCATTACATCGCAGAATTTATCTAATTCAGCTTTTGATTCACTCTCTGTCGGTTCAACCATTAAAGTACCGGCAACAGGAAATGAAACAGTAGGAGCATGATACCCATAATCCATTAATCTTTTAGCTATATCTTCAACTTCTATATTTGCAGTTCTTTTAAATTCTCTTGTATCAAGAATTAATTCATGGGCAACAAATCCTCTTTCGTTTGAATAAAGAGTTTTAAAGTGATTCGCCAATTTAACTCTTATGTAATTTGCATTAAGAATAGCAATTTCCGATGCTCTCTTTAGTCCCTCGAAGCCCATCATTCTGATGTAAGAATAAGCAATAGTTAACACACTTGCACTTCCCCAAGGAGCTGAAGAAACAGCAGATATGGATTTTTCTTTATTTATATTTACAACTGAATGCCCCGGTAAAAACTTAGTTAGTTCTTGTGTAACTGCAATTGGTCCAACTCCGGGTCCGCCGCCTCCATGAGGAATAGCAAAAGTTTTATGCAAGTTTAGATGACAGACATCTGCACCACACATTGCAGGATTTGTTATGCCGAGTTGTGCATTCAAGTTTGCTCCATCCATATAAACCAACCCGCCGTTTTTATGAATCGTCCCATTTATCTCAATTATACTTTTTTCAAAAACTCCGTGAGTTGAGGGATAAGTTACCATTAAACACGATAAATTATCTTTATGTTGCTCGGCTTTAGCTTTCAAATCTTCAACATCAATATTACCTTTTTCATCACACTTTACAATTACAACTTTGTTGCCTGCCAAAATTGCACTTGCGGGATTTGTACCATGTGCAGATGCAGGAATCAATACAACATTTCTTTCTGTATCACCTCTATCATGATGATAAGCTCTAATTACAAGTAATCCGGTATATTCACCTTGAGCACCAGAATTAGGCTGCAAAGAAACTCCCGGCAACCCGGTTACAGCTCCAATTTGTTCTTCCAATTTTTTGAACATTTCCAAATAACCTTCAACTTGCTCAAGAGGTGCAAAAGGATGTACATAACCAAAATAGGGATTAGTTAATGAAAAGAGTTCAGATGCAGCATTTAATTTCATTGTACATGAACCGAGCGGAATCATTGAAGTTGTAAGCGAAAGATCTTTGTTTTCTAATCTTTTTATGTAACGCATCATTTCTGTTTCCGAATGATAGATTGAAAAAACTTCGTGAGTTAAATATTCAGATTCTCTTACCAATTCTTTTGGAATCACACACTCAACATCAAGATTATTTTTCTCACCTTTTTCAAATACTTCTTTAAAAATATTTATTAATTCTTCTACATCTTTTGGTATTGTCTTTTCACCGAAACTAAGCGATATAGTTTTACTATCTTTATAGAACAAATTTATCTTAGCAGCTTCAGTTTTTGATTTTATTTCTTTCAATTTTTCCGAAGCGACTTCAATTGTTAATGTATCAAAAAAAGTATTGTTAACAATTTTTAAGTTTAATTCCGAAATAGTTTTGGCAAAATATTTTGTATATTCATTAATTCTTATGGCAATATTTTTTAATCTTTTTGGTCCGTGATAAACCGCATACATTCCAGCCATTATTGCTAAGAGTACTTGTGCAGTACAAATATTGCTGGTAGCTCTTTCTCTTTTAATATGCTGTTCTCTTGTTTGCAGAGCCATTCTTAACGCTTCTCTTCCTTTAGAATCTACAGAAATGCCAATAATTCTTCCGGGAATTGTTCTTTTGTATGCTTCCTTAGTTGCAAAATAAGCTGCATGCGGTCCGCCAAAACCCATTGGAACACCGAATCTTTGAGTTGAACCAAGTACACAATCAGCTCCGAATTCTCCCGGTGGTGTTAAAAGAGTTAAAGCGAGTAAATCTGCTGCAACTATATTGAAGATTCCTTTTTCTGTTGCCTTGGCAAATAGTTCCTTAAAATTGTTTATACTTCCATCGGCATTTGGGTATTGAACAACAAGAGCATAAATATTTTCTGAAAGTTCGAATTTTTCTAATGGTTTTACAATCACTTCTATTCCCAATGGAACGGCTCTTGTTTTAATTACATCAATTGTTTGAGTAAACACTTTATCGGAGATTAAAATAGTATTTGCTTTTTTCTTTTCACCTTTACGCAAACCGTGTAGCATTCTCATAGCTTCCGCTGCTGCCGTACCTTCATCAAGTAATGAAGCATTAGCCAGTTCCATTCCGGTTAAATCAGCAACCATTGTTTGAAAGTTTAATAATGCTTCCAATCTGCCTTGAGAAATTTCTGCTTGATAAGGGGTATATTGTGTGTACCAACCGGGATTTTCCAAAATGTTTCTTTTAATTACAGATGGAGTTATGGTTTCATAATATCCCATTCCAATATAATTTTTGAATTGCTTATTTTTATCTGCAAGTTTCTGCATTTCAATTAAAAGTTCAGTCTCGGTAAGTGGATTATCAAACTCAGGATTTTTCTCCAACAAAATATTATCAGGAACAGTCTGTTCCACAAGTTCTTCTATTGAATTAACTCCAATAGTTTTCAACATTTCTTGAATGTTACTTTCTCTGGGACCAATATGTCTATTAATAAATTCTTCAGGTTGTGGTATGTTTTGCATAATAAACTCTATAATAATTTTCAAAATTTTATAAGGAAATTTAAATAATTTGTTGAAGAAAGCGAATAAAAATCAAAATAATTGGTATTTTTTTACTTCCCAAACAATATAGAAATGTAACAAAATAGATAGGCTTATTTATTTTCTATCTAACCCTTGTAAAGTTACTCCGTTACACTAGAAATAACTAATTTTTGCTTATTTACTCTCTTAATATTGAATTTTGAGCTTTCAGAACACCTATACTTCTTTAACATTTTTCATTTTATGTTTCAATTTTTCAAGAGCTTTTTTTGCAGCGTTTTGTTCTGCTTTCTTCTTATTTTTTCCCGTACCAAGTCCCCGCTGTTTTTCAGAAATATAAACTGCGATTGTAAATATTTTTTCATGTTCCGGTCCAATTTCTTCTATAATTTTATAAATAGGTGATTCTAATTTATTTGCATGGGCAAATTCCAATAATTGTCCCTTATAATTATTATCAAAATAAATAACATCTTCTTTTATCTGTGGAAGTATTATAAACTTAGTAACAAAATTGCTTGCAATCTTTTCACCAAAATCTAGATAAATTGCACCTATAAGTGCTTCGAGACAATCAGCTACAATTTTTCCCGTTTTCTTTTTGTTACTACTTATAAAATTATTATTTAAAAAGAGATATTTTTGAAGTTCGAGTGAAAAACCAATTTTTTTTAAGGAATCTTTGTTTACAAGAAGCGAACGTGATTTAGTAAGAAAACCTTCGTCTTTATCAGGATAGTTTAGAAATAAATACTCTGCTACTATTTTACCCAACACGGAATCACCCAAGAATTCAAGTCTTTCGTTGGATTTTTGTAGTGTTACAGATTGTTCTAAATAAGATCTGTGTGCAAAAGCCTTTATAAAATATTTTTCATCATTCGGATACTTCCCCAAAAGCGAGTAAATAAATTTATAAATAGCTTCTTTTTTATGTGTATCAATATCCGGGTAGAGTAGTTTTCTCTTTTTATGAAAAAAAGAAAATATCTTCTCTAACAAAAACTAACCTTCATATTTTTTGAATAATAAAGAAGCATTATGTCCGCCAAATCCGAATGTATTGCTAATTGCATACTTTATTTTTCTTTCTTTGGCTACTTTAGGTGTATAGTCAAGATCACATTCAGGACTTGGTTCATCTAAATTTATAGTTGGTGGAATAATACTATTCTTAAGTGCTAAGACAGTTGCAATACTTTCTACAGCTCCGGCTGCACCAAGTAAATGTCCGGTCATTGATTTGGTTGAACTTATTGAAAGATTATAGGCATGTTCGCCAAATAAGTTTTTAATTGCAAGGGTTTCATTTTTATCATTCAACTCGGTAGAAGTACCATGGGCATTAATATAATCTATTTTGTTTTTATCAATTCCGGCATCTCTAATTGCATCTCGCATTGAACGTTTAGCTCCTTCACCTTCAGCAGCAGGAGCAGTAACATGAAAAGCATCGCCTGTTAAACCAACACCGATAATTTCGGCATAAATTTCAGCTCCTCTTTTTTTGGCATGTTCGTATTCTTCCAAGATTAGTGTACCGGAACCTTCCCCCATAACAAACCCGTTTCTGTCTTTATCAAAAGGACGTGAAGCAATTGAGTATTTATCATTCCAAGTAGAAATAGCTCTTGCTGCATTAAATCCTCCAATTGCCATTGGAGTAATTGAAGCTTCAGAACCACCTGTAACCATCAAGTCTGCACTTCCTCTTTGTATTAGAATAAAAGCATCAGCTATTGCATGAGATGATGTTGCACAAGCTGATGTAGTTGCATAGTTAGGTCCTTTTAATCCAAATTTAATTGAAATATGTCCTGCAGCAATATCGGAAATCATCATTGGAATAAAGAAGGGACTTATTTTCCTTGGACCCCCTTCAATATAATTAGTATGCTGAGTTTCCCAAGTATCCATACCTCCAATTCCACTACCATAAATAACTCCAAAACGTTCCAAATCAACTTCTTCTAAATTTAGTTTAGAATCTTTCATAGCCATATATGATGTAGCAAGCGCATAGTGAGTAAACGGATCCATTCGTTTTAGAGCTTTTATATCAATGTAATCTTTGATTTCAAAATTTTTAATTTCACAAGCAAATTTTGTAGCAAAATTTGAAGTATCAAATTTGGTAATAGGGGCAGAACCGCTTTTACCTTCCAATAAGTTTTTCCAAAATTCTTCTACAGAATTACCTATTGGAGTTAAAGCACCTAATCCTGTAATAACTACACGTCTTTTATTCATAATTATTTCCAATATTTCAATTTTTGTTCTTAGATTTGAATATAGATATTCCACTATATGTATTTATATAGTGGAATAAAATGGTCTCGGAGATTTCTATCCGTTAACTTTATCTTTTAAATAATTTACAGCATCACCAACAGTACCAATCTTTTCAGCATCTTCATCAGGAATTGAGATATCAAATTCAGATTCGAATCCCATAACTAATTCAACGATATCTAATGAATCGGCACCAAGGTCATTTGTAAATGAAGCTTCAGGTGCTATCTGAGAATCTTCAACACCCAGTTTATCAATAATTATTTCTTTTACTTTAGCTTCAACATCCATATTTATACTCCTTGTTATTTATGAATTTAGAAAAATTTATTTTACATTACCATGCCGCCATCAACGGCAATTACTTGTCCGGTTACATAATCGGCATCTTCACTGCATAAAAATGCAACTACTTTAGCTATATCTTCCGGTTTACCTAATCTGTTCATAGGTATATTTTTTATAAGTGCTTCTCTTTGAGTTTCATTTAATTTTGCAGTCATTTCCGTTTCAATAAATCCGGGGGCTACAGCATTAACCGTAATGTTTCGTGATGCTAACTCTTTCGCCATAGATTTTGTAAACCCGATTACACCGGCTTTAGAAGCGGCATAATTGGCCTGCCCTGCATTGCCAATTAAACCTACAACTGATGCAATATTTACAATTCTTCCATACTTTTGTTTCAACATAGGTTTTAATACTGCTTTAGAATAATTGAATACACTTTTAAGATTTATATTTATTACCGAATCAAAATCTTTTTCGTCCATTCTAAGCAACAAATTATCTCTGGTAATTCCTGCATTATTGATTAAAATATCTACACCACCAAGTTTTTCTATAGCTTGGTCAATGGTTGCTTGTGCATCTTCAAATGATGAGGCATCTGCCTTAAACCCATATATTTTTGTATTTGCAGAATCAATTTCCTTTTCAATTTCGGCAGCACATTCATCGCAACTATTATAGATAAAAGCTACATCAGAAAATAAAACTCCGCAACAATTTCTTGCAGCAAGTTCCTTTACAATAGCTTTACCAATTCCTCTTGTTCCACCTGTAACTATAGCTCTTTTGTTATGATTACTCATTTGATGATCCACCAATAATTTTTATTTTAAATTTTGAATATAATACTAAATATTTTTTTTATCCACTAACTAAAATCTTGATTTTTAGAAAATTTTTTCAATGTCTTCAAACTTTTCTAAGTTCTTTACACTTACATTTTTATTTATTCTTTTTGCCAAACCTTGTAAAACTTTGCCGGGACCAATTTCTACAAATTCTGTAACACCGTCTTCGATCATTTGTTCCATTGATTTTTCCCACTTTACCGGAGCCGTTAATTGTTCCAACAATAATTTTTTTATTTCATTTACATCTTCAGTAGGTAACGCTTTAACATTTGTATAAACGGGACAAGTTGGGTTATTAAATTTAGTATTATCTAAGCTCTCTTTTAATTCTTCAATTGCGGGTTTCATTAAAGGCGAATGAAATGCACCACTCACAACAAGTTCTTTAACAATTTTAGCTCCGCTTTCTTTTGCCAAAACCATTGCTTCTTTAACACCTTCGATAGAGCCTGAAATAACAATTTGTCCGGGTGAATTAAAATTAGCACATTGTACAATACCTTTTGCAGAAGCTTTGTTACAAACTTCTATAAGAGATTCGTCTTTAAGACCAATTACCGCAGCCATTGTTCCGGGATATTTTTTTCCTGCCTCAAGCATTGCTTCGCCCCTTTTCCTTACCAAAGCTAAAGCATCTAATGGTAGAAGAGTTTTATTTGCAACAAGTGCCGAATATTCACCGAGTGAATGTCCTGCAACTGCATCGATATTAAAATCATTAATTTCATTTAAAAGTAAAATGCTATGCAGAAAAATTGCAGGTTGTGTATTACTTGTTAATTTCAGTTCTTCCAAAGGTCCTTCGAACATAACTTTTGAAAGAGAAAATTTTATTTTATCTTCAGCTTGTTCAATTAATTCTCGTGCTTTAACGGAATTATCATAAATATCTTTTGCCATTCCAACATACTGAGCACCTTGGCCGGGGAAAATAAATGCTGTCTTACTCATATTCTAGTCCATTCCCCATGTTAGATATATAGAGCCCCAAGTATAACCCGCACCAAAAGCTGCAAGAACTAAATTATCACCTTTCTTTATTTTTCCTTCTCTGTAATATTCAGTTAAACATGACGGTATTGTTGCAGCAGTAGTATTACCATATTTATGAATATTTACCATTGCCTTTTCTTTTGGAATTCCCATTCTATTGGCTGTTGCATCAATTATTCTTAAATTAGCCTGATGGGGTACAAGAAAAGCAATATCATCTGATGTTAAATTATTTCTTTTCATTATTTCAACAGATACATCAGCCATTCCTTTTACCGCTTCTTTGAAAACATTCTTACCATCTTGATATATAGTATGATACCCTTTATCAACGGTTTCATGAGTAGGTGGATTTAAGCTTCCTCCACCCTTCATATATAAAAAATCTTTTCCTCTGCCATCGCAATGCAATATTGAATCTTTTATTCCAAGAGTTTTATCTTCTGTCGGTTCTAACAAAACAGCTGAAGCTGCATCACCAAATAGAATACATGAATTACGATCTTTGTAATCAAGAACTGTACTCATTTTATCAGCACCAATTACAAGGACTTTTTTATAAGCACCACTTTCTATAAAATTTGCTCCCGTTCGTAGAGCAAATAAAAATCCAGAACATGCTGCTAATAAATCAAAACCCCAAGCATTCGTTGCCCCAATATTTTCCTGTACCAAACAAAATGTGGAAGGAAAAAACATATCAGGCGTAACGGTAGCAACAATTATTACATCAATTTCATCGGGTGAAATATTTTTGGATTTTAATAAATCCTTAGCTGCTTTTGTTGCCATATAACTTGTAGGACCATTTTCTTCAAGTCGTCTTTCTTTTATTCCCGTTCTTGTTAGAATCCATTCATCGCTTGTATCAACAATTTTTTCAAAGTAATTATTATCTAATATCTTTTCGGGAACATACATTCCCACGCCTGTAATAACGGCGTTAAATTTTTTATTTTCATTTTTAGAGGCTACCATAAAACTCCTTACCTTCCCTCAATTTTTGTATAAGATTTTTCTGAAACATATCATTAGCTTTAAGAATCATATTCTTCATTGCTAATGGTGAACTTGAACCGTGTCCTATTATGGAAATACCATTTATGCCAAGTAATGGAACACCTCCATGCGATTGATAATCCATATCACTTAAAGATTCTTTAAAGACAATTTTTGCTATTAGAGCTTTAAGTTTATTTAAAAGTCCTTTTTCCGCATAAGATTTTATTCTATTTTTTAGAAACTCAATAAAACTTTCACCGAATTTCAATAAAACATTTCCTGTATAACCATCACAAACAATTATATCTACTTTACCTTTTAGAATATCTCGTCCTTCTACATTACCCACAAAGTTTAACTTGCTTTTCTTCAATAATTTAAATGCTTCAGAGGTTACAAGATTTCCTTTTGATTCTTCTTCGCCTACACTCAACAAACCAACAGCGGGATTTTTAAGTCCGTCTAGTTCCTTCGCAAAGATAGTTCCCATAATAGCATAATCAAAAAGATGCTGAGCTTTACTATCAACACTTGCTCCTACATCATAAACGGTACAAGGTTTCATTTTTGATGTTGGAAATTGAGCACCTATTGTAGGTCTTCCGAAACCGGGAATGCGACCGATAATTAGTGTTGATGCAGCCATAACAGCACCGGTATTACCAGCACTTACGAATGCATCGGCTTTACCCTCTTTTACTAACATCGTACCTTTAACTATCGAAGAATCTTTTTTTTTTCTAAGTGCATCAGTTGGCGAATCAGACATCTCGATAATTTCCGAACTATGAATAATATTATCTTGATTAAAAGATAAATTATATTCTTTTAGATATCCAGTTATTTTACTTTTGTCCCCAACAAGTAAAACTTCTATGTTATTATTTTCTGATAATGCAGAAATAGCTCCGAGTGTAGGATTTTTAGGAATAAAATCTCCACCCATTGCATCAACAACAATTTTACATTTTCTATTAGTTTGGGGCATAATAGAATTTTAAGATTCAGGAATAAAAATCGAGCGACCTGCGTAATAACCACAACTTGGACATGCACGATGGCTTAATTTTATTTCGCCACAGTTTGAACAGTTACTTAGAGTTGAAGCCGTAGCTTTATAATGTGTACGTCTCTTATCTCTTCTACTCTTTGATATTTTTCTTTTGGGATGAGCCATTTATCTTATCCTTTTTAATTTAATTTGCTTTTAATTTTTAATAGCGATTCCCAAACAGGATTTATTTCTTCGTTTGTGCAATCGCATTTGTTTTCATTTAGATTTGTACCACATTTATGACAAAGCCCTCTACAATCTTCTTTGCATAATTGTTTTAAGGGAATAGATAATTCTGCATATTCGATAACATCTTCTACAAGATTTATTTTATCTTGCGTTGGAGATAAAAACTTAATATTCATTTCATCCTGATCAAAATCTTTTTTATCAAACACATACAATAGAATAAAATTTGTAGTAATTTCTTTTTTGTATTCGCTTAAACATCTATCGCAACTTAACTCTAAAAAAAATGTTAAATTGCAATTTAGAACTATTTGTTTTAGAGATTTATCTAATACAACATCTAAAATAAAATTATCAATGAACGGTTGACCTAGTTTCAATTCAGTAACAGATTTTTTGAATCTGAAATCATGAATTCCACTTGGCAAATTAGTTACTTTAATTTTCATGCATATTCAAAAAAATATAGATTTAAAATATATAAAGTGTATTTTTGAGAAGCAAGATTTTAACATTATTACTTTTTATTAAATTTTTCAATCATAATTTCAAATAATCTAAACTTTTATGTTAGAAGTTAAAAACATTACAAAATTTTTTGGTACTAAAGAGGTTTTAAGGAATATTTCGTTTGAGGTATCTAAGGGTAAAATATTTGGAATAATTGGTCCTAACGGTGCAGGAAAAACTACGGCACTACGAATTATTCTGGGTATTCTTTCTCCAACAGAAGGAAAAGTATTATTTGAAGGAAAAGAGTTTGACCAAGATTTTATGAATATCACTGGCTATCTACCGGAAGAGCGAGGATTATATCCTAAAAGTTCGGTTATAAGCACATTAGTTTATTTGGGTCAATTAAAAGGATTAACAAAATCCGAATCTAAAAAAAATGCCAAATATTGGCTGGAAAGATTGGAGCTTTCGGAATATTATAAATTTAACATTGAAGATTTATCAAAGGGAAATCAACAAAAAGTTCAATTTATTTCTGCAATATTGCATAACCCTAAAATACTAATTTTGGATGAACCGTTTTCCGGATTCGATCCAATAAATCAAACTATTTTCCGAGATATTATTTTTGAGTTTCAAAAAAATAGTTATATTATTCTATCAACTCATCTAATGGATTTGGCACAAAGTTTATGCGACGATGTTTGTATGATTAACAATGGCGAACAAATAGTTTCCGCTAAAATGAATGATTTGCTTAATAAGAATAGTAAAGATATTTATGAAATTCTTACTAACACAACAGAAATTACCACTAATGAATTCAAGAACTTTAAAATATTATCTCAAGAAAAAAATTATATGCAGGTTCAAGTTTTTAACGATAACTTTATCAAAGAAATTACAAATTCATTTAATGTTAAAGAAATAAAGAAAGTTTCTCTTTCTCTGCATCAATTATTTATTGAATTATTGGAGAACAAAAATTCAGATGTATAAACCATTAATAATTGCCCGTTGGGAACTTTTTGAACGCATTAAACGAAAGTCGTTTATCATTTCTATGATTATTCTCCCTTTGGTTTTAACAGCAATAAGCTTACTCCCCTCTTATTTAATAAAAAACAGTGAAGAGTATCCTCTAACAATTGGTGTTATCGATTTAACCGGAGACTATGATAAATATTTTATTCAGGAACTAAGTTATCTAAAATTATCAAACGGTCAGCCTGCATTCTTAGCTTTCAACTTTACACATAGAGGAATACCAAGAAAAGAAATATTAAGAACAACCGACAAAAAAGTTCTTTCAAACTTAATAATTGGATATGTAATAATCGAAAATGAAAATAATTTAACTTTAACTTTTAGAAGTAACGATATTTTTAATCCCGATAAATTAGCACTAATAAAAGAAGCTTTTAATAAAACAGTAATTAGATTAGCTGAAAAGCAAGGAATTATTTCTCGCGATGTTTCGCAGATAATAAGTTCGAAAATGATTGCTTTAGATAAATCTTTTATCAATGCAAACTCCGAGAAAGATATTTTGAAATCATTCTTAAACTCTTATTTGTTCATAATTCTTTTAGTTACTATGATTTTATTTTCGGGCGGAATGTTTGTAAGGAGTCTTGTTCTAGAAAAATCAAACAGAATAATTGAAATAATCTTATCAAGTTGCTCATCAAGAGAATTATTGCTTGGCAAAGTATTGGGACTTAGTTTTTTCGGGTTATTCCAATTAGCTTTATGGACATTCATTGGAATAGTTCTACATAAAACCAATGTTGTAGATATTTCAACACTTAATAATCTTCCTTATCAAATATTATTTTTTGTGATAGGTTATATTTTTTATTCCTCAATTTTTATAGGTTTAGGTTCAGTCATTAATACTGATCAAGAAGCACAACAACTAACGGGCTTACTTAGTATTTTTTTAATTTCCCCTATTGTATTAGCTGTTGAAATTATTAGAGTTCCTAATTCTTTTATGGCAATTTTCTTATCATACTTTCCTTTTACTTCCGTGCCTGTTATGTTTTTAAGATTAAACTCTACAACTCCGAGTCTATATGAAATAGTTTCGGTTATTTCTCTTTTACTTTTTACATTTTATTTAATTATTCTCATTTCGTCCAAATTATTTCGATTTGGTATTCTGAAAACATCAAAAAGACCAACCTTCAAAGAAATAGTCAACTGGTTAAAGATTAAATAATATGCCTTTTTATCATTCACTCATTGCAGCCTTATTACCAATGTTAATTTATTTAATTTTTATTTGGTATATGGATAAATATGAGCGTGAACCTTTCCTAAAAGTTTTTTCTCATTTTTTGTGGGGTGCCTTAGGAGCAATTTTACTTAGTGTCATATTCGCTTCAATTCTAAATTTTTCATTAAACATTTTTTATAGCAACAAAGAAATGAAATTGCTGATAGGAACAATAATTATTGCCCCGCTTGTTGAAGAAATTGTAAAATCACTCTATCTTTTTAGAACATATAAAAAAAACTACTTTGATAATTTAACAGACGGTCTAGTTTACGGAAGTGCAATAGGGCTCGGATTTGGAATGACGGAAAACTTACTTTATTTTATAACTTACAACGAAACATATTCTCAATGGGTTTCTGTAGTATTACTCCGTACTGTTTTTTCTGCAGTTATGCATGCAATTGCTACTGCAACATTCGGAGCATTTATTGCTAAAGTAAAATTCACCTCCAAATCCCGTAAATCCTTTTTAGTATTTGCCGGATTAATTTCTGCTATTTTAATTCATACTTCATGGAATTTTTCAGTTTCATTTAACTTTACATATTATTTTGGATTTTTAATTATTTTAGTTTTAATAATTATATTTTTAATTGTTTGCAAGATGTCATTAAAAAACGAAGAAAGTATAATTACTCATCAACTAAAAGATGAATTTTCTATTGGAAGTAACAAGATGATAAAAATATATTCGCGACAAGATATTTTACAAATCAGCAAAAATTTTTATGCAGGCAAAGATCGTAAAAAATTTGTAAATCTTGCAACAAAATTAGCATTTCGTAAATTACAAGAAAAACAATCTGAAGGGAAATTTAAAGAACAATATTCAGAAGATATTTATGATATTAGAAAAGAAATAAATAATTTAACAAAAAAACTTAGGTGAAATTTTGAATAAAATAGGAATATTCGGAGGTTCGTTCGATCCTATACATATAGGACACTTAATCACAGCCGAAAAACTTTTAGAAAAAAGAAAATTAGAAAAAATTTTTTTCATACCCGCTTTTATATCTCCGCACAAAATTGATTATGATTATTCTGCCCCCGACCACAGATACAACATGGTTAAACTTGCAATTAAAAATAATTCTTATTTTGAAGTTTCCGATATTGAAATTAAAGAAGGTGTTGTATCTTATACTTTAAACACTCTACTTCAGTTCAAAAAAAATTATGAATCAGTAGAATTAATAATTGGTTTTGACAATCTTATTAGATTTGATCAATGGTATAAACCTGATGAGATATTAGAATTAGCGGATTTGGTTGTGATGAAAAGAAGCTATGATAAAGAAATTAAAAATCCCAATAAATATTTTGAAGTTGCCGAATTTGTAGATACTCCTACAATTGATGTTTCCGGAACTGAAATCAGGAAAAGAATTTCAAATAATTTACCAATAGATTATTATGTCCCGGAAGCTGTAAAAAACTACATTATCAAAAATAAACTTTATAAGAATACTAATACGGATATAAATTATATAGAATAAAAGACATATTTTACGGGTTTCAGGTTTTTCATTTTATGTTTCTACACATCAGAGATGAGTGTGAAAGGTTGAAAAAGTAAATAGACCGGTCATTCAAATTTAACTAAGTAATTGCATAAACGTGAGACATAAAATATTTGTCTTCCGTTTATTGGCTTGTTGGAAATTGTTTCTTTTCCGTTAAAAGAACGGACATTTTATTTTCATTCGTAATAATAAAATTTATGGCAACAAAACAGCGCAAGCAATTACTGTTGTCCACAGACCGTCTTTATTCCCTTCAGCAGATTGAGTTATATTTGATGTGTGAACAATTTCGCCTGACATTTTGAAAACTTGTTCTCTTTCGTTCCAAGCTGTATCAGGGTCAAAATCAATACCGAGAGTAGTCGCAAGCATCGAGGCAGCTAAATCTTCTGCATAATCACCGGATTTTCTCGCCGATTCACCAAAAGGGTGATGTTCCGATAAATAACCATACATGCTTGCATCAGCAGGACGGGCAATCCCAAGTGAAGAAGCAATTAATCTGTTTGGTTCGTTAGTTGCATTTCTTGCCATTACCGCGTGAATAATTTGTCCGGGTTGTAGTTTTTTTAATCCTTTTGCAACTGTAATTTTTTTACAACCAACGGGATAGATACTGCTTACGGTAACAATATTGTATTTTTCAATTTTAGCATTTCTTAATGCCAACTCAAAAGATGCAAGATATTCTTTATGAATTCCCACTCCTTTCGTAAAGAAGATTTCTTTTGGAACGTACAATTTTTTCTCCACTAAATTAATTTTTGAGAAAGAAATGTAAGAAATAAAAATCAAAAGTCAAACGGTAAAGGTTAGAATATGAAACAAGAAAAATAGCACAATCTATCACAAGCAAATAAAATACAAAACTCGAAATTTAATTCACACTTAATTTTTAATATTCAAGTATTTTTTTTAGTCTTTCGTTTATGATTTCCTAGAAAATGAATCGCATAAACCAAAGCACCGAATGTAAATATTCCTCCAGTAATAAAGGGAAACTCATAACCGAGATAGTCGAAAGCAATACCGCCCCAAAGTGGCCCGAGAACTCTTGCAAGTGAAGCAAGTGATTGATTTAGTCCGAGTACCGAACCTTGTTTTTTTTCATCAATTTCTCGAGATATTAAACTTAGCATTGTAGGTTGCAAAATAGCGGAACCAATCGAAAGGATAATAGCAACTAGAACGACACCCATAAAATTTACACCATAAGGTAATCCAGCAAGACCAAGCATCATAAAAAAGATACCCGTTACTACAAGCTTGTTATCACCTATTCTTTTAGAAAGTTGCTTTAAAAATCCTGCTTGAATTATTGCTCCGATAATTCCGATTATTGTGTAAATATATCCAATATCTTTATCGGAAAATGAATAAACTTTATAACCAAGCAGAGCAAAAGTTCCGTAGATATTAGCCATTGAGAAGATAATCACAAAATATATCAAAACATAAAAAGATAATTTCTTTGAATTAAGAATTGGCTGATATGCTTTTCGAGTGAAAACATTCACAAAACTTTTCTTCTCATAACTTTTATGAACTAACGATTCTTTCAAAAATACAGAGGCAAAAATAAACGCCAAGAATGAGAATCCTGCAGCAGCATAACCCACAATTTCATATCCGTATTGAGAAAGGATTCCACCAATCATCGGACCAAAAACAAATCCCAAACCAAAAGCTGCTCCAATTAATCCCATACCTTTTGATCTATCTTTGTGCGATGTTACATCTGCAATGTATGCTTGTGCTGCAGCAATATTACTTCCTCCAAATCCGGCAAGCATTCTCGAAAACAAAAGTATCCAAAATGATGTAGCAAAACTAAAAATTATATAGGATGCCGCCGTAATCAATAAAGTCCCCATAATTATGGGTTTTCTTCCGATCTTATCCGAATAACTTCCAATAATAGGATTAAAGAGAAACTGCATGAAAGAAAAACTTGCTATTATTATTCCAATGTTAACATCAGAAATTCCCAGTTCTTTACTTGCAAAAGTTGGTAGAATAGGAATTAGTAATCCGAAACCAAGTAAATCGATAAATACTGTTATAAAAATTACTGTTAACGATGCTTTAGTTTTCATTTCTTTATTTCTCAAAATTATCTTCTTTAATAAAATAAGAGTGTGAGTTAATTAATTGCTGTGTATCGTTGTAAGATTTCCTCATACTATCAACATCCGCAGAAGTTAAAAAGTTGTATATGTTAGTATCAGGATTTTCTTCAGCATACAGTATGATATATTTTTTATCTTTAATTTCTTTATCACTTTTAAAGACCCAAATAGGTAAATAGTTATCCTCAGAAACATAAACTGAATCAGTAAAAATATTTTTTGTTACATTAAAGTTAAAAATTAAACCTCCGTCACTATAACGCCATCTTTGATTAGAAATAAAATTACCAAGAGAAAAAATAACAAGTCCGGTATCTAAATTAGCATTCTGTGTTTTAAATTTTTCAAAACCTTGCACAACATGTGGATGCGAACCCAAAATTATATCAGCTCCGTAACTTATTGTTGCATCAACCACTTTTCTTTGGAATGCATTTATAGTTCTTTCATATTCTTTTCCGAAATGATAGAATACAATTATCAACTCGGCATTTTTCTCTTTTAGCAACTCAATATCACTTTTTATTTTTTTGAAGTTTATATGATTAACATAACTTCTTGGCTTATCCTCTTTTTTATGAAAGTTTGTTCCATAAGTATAATTAAGCAAACCAAACCTCAAACCTTTTCTGACATAAATTTTAGGAGCTTCAACTGAATCAATAAAATTTGTGCCTATGGAAATAATATTATTTTTTTTTAAAACTTCCAAAGTTCTCTTAACTCCCTCATAACCTTGATCATTAGAATGATTATTAGCGGTTACTAGAAAATCGAATCCTGCATTTTTTAATGCTTCTGCAAATTGATTTGGAGTATTAAAAAAAGGATAACCGGAATATTTATTTGTCTCGCCCGCAAGAACAACTTCCAAATTGCCAATCAAAATATCTTTCTCTCTCAAATAATCACCAATTACTGAAAAAACAGGTTCAAAATCAAATGAGTCTTTTTTTACCCAAGCATAATTATATTGAGTTGTATGACACATTAAATCTCCAACGGCAGAAAAAGTAACGGTAATTGTAGAATCAACTTTTTCGATTTTTTTAGTAGTTTTTTTAATTTCATTTTTCTTGCTAAACTTATCACAAGCCGAAATTAAAAACAAACATGAAATACAAAGACTAAGTATTATTTTATAATTAAAGTTCATAAGTATAAAAGAAAAGGCTGCCTTAGGATAAGCAGCCTTATAAAATTACTTTTTAATTTGATTATCCTTTCCTTTTTGTCTTTATTTCTTGAATTTCATTTCTCATATCTTGAGCTAATTTTTTAAGTTCACTTAAAGCTTTACGAACTCTTGTACCTGCAGCAGCTTGTTCTTTTACATAAAACTTCTCAACATCTGTCTCCATATTTTTTACAAATTCTACAATTTCTGAATATTTGTCACTCATTATTTTCTCCTTTAAAATTAAATTTGTTTTGTAATTTTATTTTTGTTTACCTTGTATCTGAGGTCTTCTTAACCTACTGAGTTTAGTCTGAACATGAATTAAATTGTCACAATCTTAAAAGTCCAGAACATTATTTATACTATTTTTTCCAGAACTATTTCGGCAATATCTTTTACTTCAACTAATTCTTCTTTTTCAAAATCCTTAACTCCATCTGCTAACATAGTCATGCAAAACGGACAAGCAGAAGCTATAGTATCTGCTCCGGTTTCTAATGCTTCTTTAGTTCTTTCAATATTTACTTTTGTTCCTTCAGTTTCTTCCATAAACATTCTTCCGCCACCTGCTCCGCAACAAAACCCTCGGCTCTCATTTCTTTTCATCTCAATTAAATTATTTTCACTCAGCGAATTTAGCAAATTTCTTGGTGAATTGTAAATACCATTATATCGTCCTAAATAACAAGAATCATGATAGGTTATTTTTTCATTTTGCTCACTATCTTTCAATTTTAATTTTCCAGCAGATAGTAAATCCTCAATAACTTCCGAATGATGATAAACTTCAAAGTTTCCTCCAAATTGAGGATATTCAATTTTTAATGAATTGTAACAATGCGGACATCCTGTTATAACTTTTTTAACTTTATAAGAATTTAATGTTTCAACATTCT
The DNA here is from genome assembly GCA_002746605.1 of Ignavibacteriota bacterium. Lineage (GTDB taxonomy): Bacteria > Bacteroidota > Ignavibacteria > Ignavibacteriales > Melioribacteraceae. The sequence continues at coordinate 8,669 of PDPT01000015.1, read as the reverse complement.
CCTGAATCATCATTTGAGCAAGATATTCATTGCCAAGTCTTCTTGCCGTATCGCCGTTACATTTTTCTTCTGTTCCAAGTATTCTGTAATTAACTCCGGCTTTATTTAAAAGTGTTGCTATTGCTCTTGAAACTTTTTGATATCTTGAATCGAACGCGCCGGCACAACCAACCCAGAAAAGATATTCCGTTTCCGAATCTTCCGCCATAGTTTTAACATCTAAGCCTTCTGCCCAATTTGCTCTATCTTGCTGATTAAAAGCCCAAGGTGAAGAGTTTGTTTCAAGATTTTTAAATACCGTGTTAAGTTCCGTGGGAAATTCTGATTCCATTAAAACCAAATTTCTCCTCATATCCACAATTGTATCGAGATGTTCAATTGTAACAGGACACTCTTGCATACAAGCTCCGCAAGTTGTACAAGCCCAAAGTTCTTGTGGAGTTATATAATTGTGAACAAGAGTTTTTTCAAGTACTTCAGTATTTTCCGAATTAGTTAAAACTAACGGAGCTTTTTCTTCAGTACGCTTTCTTGTTTGAATTATTATCTCTCGCGGTGATAATAACTTTCCTGTGGTATTTGCAGGACAAGCATCAGAACATCTTCCACACTCTGTACAAGTATATCCGTCAAACATTTGCTTCCAAGTAAAATCATTAACATCTGCCGCTCCAAACTGTTCAATAGATTCATCTTCCAAATCAATTGGTTTTATTTCAAATTTCTTTTTCCCAAGTTTTTCAAAAAATACATTAGGAATTGATGTAAACACATGAAGATGTTTTGAGTACGGAAGGAAATTCATAAATGCGAGAATTACAAGAATGTGCATCCACCAAAATATTTCGTACCAAATTGATGCTGTTTGTGGATTGCTAAAAAATATTGGAGATAGCATCGCACTTATTGGGCGAACTTCCCAACTTGCCAACTGAAAATTATTCTTGGCAACAAGTGCTATGTTTTGTCCGAACATAGAAACTACAACCAATAAAATCATAACAAGAACTATGGTTGCATCAATTAAACTTTCTTTACCATGATCTAACCTTTTAATATTTGCAAAATATCTTCGGTACAAAGCATAAAGAACCGCAAACAAAATCAACAGTCCGAAAAAATCTTGCGTAATAGTAATAAAAGAAAATATTGGTCCTAGAAAATGGAAAGAAAAGTTAGAATAAAATCCTTGAATCATTGCTTCAACAACTGCAAAAAGAAAAAGAAGAAAACCCCAAAAAATAAGAACATGAATAATTCCTGCAACAGGTTCTCTTAAAATTTTCGTTTGCCCGATTGCTATTTTTAGAACATTTTTTATTCGTTCGGGAATTTTATCAAATCGATTTTCGCTTTTGCCGATTTGTAAATAACTTATCAATCGTTTAATGTTAAATCCTAAAAATGTAAATGAAGCAATAAAAACTAGAATGAATATAATATTTTTGATTTCCATAATTATTTTATTTTGTTAAGATTCTTATCAAAAAAATCAGAGGTTTTTTCTAAAACTTTATTTAATACTTTTGATGCTCCTTCAAAAGGATGTTTTATATCGAAAGTGTGTCCGGTTCCTTTAACTTTAAACAATTCTGTTTTTTCTTTGTTTGACCAATAATAAATATTTTCTGCTTCTTTTATTGACACAGCTAAATCTTGTTCACCGTGCACTAGTAAATAGGGAATTTGCAGATTTCTGACTGCTTTTTCAATATTTAATGTATCACTTTTGTTTTCAAGCAAATCATCGAGAAAAGTTTTATTCATTCTCATCAATTGTTTGGTTCTTGAATTTAGCATTTCAAGATAACCTTTTTCTTTCCAATCTTCTTTTTGTCTTTGCGAAAATCTATCGAAATTTGCAATTGAAGCCCAAGTTACAAATGCAGAGATATTATTATTCTTACTTGCTGTTACAATTGCAACTCCGCCGCCTCGGCTATGTCCCAGCAAACCAATTTTTTTATCAGAATCAATTTTTCCGAAAAATCCACTTTTATACGCTGCAATAATTTCTTCCAATTCCGATATTTCTTTTGAATAAGTATTTTCGGCAAATTTGTCTAATTCATCAAAATCAACTGAATCCTTTCCAACACCATTATGAGAAAAATTGAATGTAATTACAAAAAAATTTTTGTTGGATAAGTATTCACCAATGTAAGGCCCAAATCCCCAATCTTTAAATCCTTTGAATCCGTGGACAAAGATTATACAATTTTCGTTTTCGATATTACCATAAGTTGTAATGTCAATCGGGTAGTTTTCTTCTGTAGTGTAAGTATAGTTTTTTTTCATTTTTGTTTTAGTTATAGATTACAAGCAATCCGTTCCTCCGTAACTCAGACTTTCAGGGCAAGGGATACTAAGATTTAATGTTCTTATTTATACCAGCTTCTCTGATTTTGCCATGCTTAAGTTGTTTCGGAATCAAAAAAGTAAGATACTTAAATAAATTCAGCATAACAATTTTTTTCCTTAATTATATCAAGTTTTATTTTAACAAAATCATTTTTTTAGTTTCTGAAAAACTTCCTGTAGTTAATCTATAAAAATATATTCCACTTGGTAAATATTAGCTGCATTAAATTTAATACTATAAGTACCGAAACTTTGTTTTTCATTTATAAGTGTTTTTATTTCTCTTCCCAAAGCATCATAAATTTTTAGTATAACTTGTTTAGATTGTTCAATTCCATTTGCAGTAGGAATTGTATAATTTATTTTTGTTCAGGAAAAAGGTTTTGTACGAATCTCGTAAATCCGAGGGCTCATCTATACCATGAGACATAAAAGCATTTAGTTTCTTAAAACTATTTTGTTATGTGAAAATTATAGAAAAAGGAAAAAAGAATAAAAAGAGTAAGGTACTTTTCTTCATAATTACCTCCGCTCTATGAAACTAATATTATAATTTAATTATATTTATTTTCATGCACAACACAAGTAAATAAATTTACACAATTTTTTTGCTCCATAACTCAAACTTTCCGCTCTGAGAATTAGCTAAGATTCCATGCTTTTATTTCTCTTAGCAAAACATTGTAAATTTTTAGTATCACGCAGTTAAATTACTTTATCCCATTCATAATGCCAGATGGTTTCGGAATTATATAATTTATTGTTGTTACCAAAATGAATTTGGGTAAGTTTGCCTCAACCTAAATTCAGCATAACAATTTTCTCTTGCTTATACTTTATTTTAATAAAATCATTTTTTTAGTTTCCGAAAAACTTCCTGTAGTTAATCTATAAAAATAGATTCCACTTGGTAAATTAGCTGCATTAAATTTAACACTATAATTACCAGAATTTTGTTTTTCATTTATGAGTGTTTTAATTTCTCTTCCCAAAGCATCATAAATTTTTAGTATAACTTGTTTAGATTGTTTAATTCCATTTGCAGCAGGAATTGTATAATTTATTGTTGTTACAGGATTAAACGGGTTCGGGTAATTCTGCTCTAATGTAAATTTATTTACTAATGCATTTTCTTTTTTTATATCTGTTATTGTTTTGTAGTAAATAAACCCTGTTCCCTCAAAAGAATATGTGTTATCAAATTCATCTTGAAACGAAGCATTACCATTAGAAAAGGAAGTCATTTTGTTACCACCGTCATATTCATAGTTTTCTTGGGCATAATCTACCCAAGCTTCATCTTCCCACATCTGTTCAATTCTTAAAGTCAAATTATTTTTATCATCATATTCTAAAGTATTTTTCCAAGAGTTTACCCAAGCTTCATCAATCCAGTTTAGCTGTATTTCTGAAATCAAATTATCTTCTTCGTCATATTCATTTGTTACTTTTTCATAGTTTATCCAATCTTCATTGATCCATTTCTGCAGAATTTCTGAGGTCAAATTGTTTCTATCATCGTATTCAAAAGTATATTTGTCATAGTTTTCCCAAGCTTCGTTAGTCCAGCTTTGCCAAACTTCCAGCGTCAAATTATTTCTATCATCGTATTCACAAATATTTTTTTCATCATTTACCCAAATTTCATTTTCCCAATTTTGATGAGTGTATGAAGTGCGATTATTGCTATCATCGTATTCATAGACTGATTTTCCATAATTTACCCAAGCTTCGCTTGTCCAGCTTTGCCAAACTTCCAACGTCAAATTATTTCTGTCATCGTATTCTAAAGTTTCTTTGTATTGATTTATCCAAGTCTCATCTTCTCCACTTTGCCAAATTAATAAAGTCAAATTATTTCTATCATCATATTCATATACCATTTTCTGCGAGTTTACCCAAGCTTCATTTTCCCATATCTGCAGAATCCCCAAAGTCAAATTATAATTAATATCATAGTCATAAATTAACTTTTCTCTATTAATCCATTCATTATTTCGCAATATTTGCCCCACTTGTAAGATTACTTTACCATTAGAATTATATTCATACAGATATTTAGTTGTATCGTTATCGTCATTTATTACAATTGCACTATCAACAACAATTCCGATTGCTAAAACATTTTTCTCAGTTAATTTGTTTTTGTTTAATAAGAAGGCTTTATTAAATTTTTGAAAAACAGATAATTCTTCAATACTTTGCGGTATAAAAGTATTTGGTTTCTTGAAACTATCTTTTTGTGCAAAAATTATAGAAAAAGTAAAAAGAAATAAAAAAAGTAAGGTATTTTTGTTCATGGCTGCCTCAATTCTATTAAAATGAAATTCTTAACTTATTAATTATATTTATTATGATGCACAATGTAAGTGATCAAGCTCACATAATTTTTTTGTATAGATAGTTTTCTTGAATTTTATTCAAGTAACAGATTATAATAATCTTTATTCTAATTTATTATCCACTAATTCCGGTTTTATACTTTATCATCATCTATAACTTAACCAGCATTTTTCCTTTTTCCATTATTACTTTATCATCAAAATAAACAGTTGGTTTTAGAATAACACCATCAACATGAATAGGCACATTAATTTTTCCGCCCATGGATTTGTTATCACCAAGAGCAATATGAACAGTACCGAGTTTCTTTTCATCTTCCAAAAGTAAACCACTCAACTTAACAGAATCATTTGTACCAATACCAATTTCAGCAATATTTCTTCCTTTCTTTCCAAACGGTTCGAGCATTTTAATTAATTGTTTAGCTTCTTTTCCACCGGTTATTTCAGTAGCAAGTCCTTTTTCAACTTTAATTTTAATGGGAGTTTTCAAAACACCAATTACGGCAAAAGAACCATCAGCGACAAAAACACCTTCAGTTGTTCCTTCCATTGGTGCTGCAAAAGCTTCTCCTGTAGGAAGGTTACCGCTTTCTCCTTTTTTATGGAAAAGTCCTTTACTGGGGATTGCTTTTCTTCCGTTAATGCTCATAGTAATATCAGTCCCGCCGGGCGCTGTAATTCTAATGGTTTTTGTTTTATCCATCATTTTAGTGAGTTTTAATGTAAGAGCAGCTATTTTTTTATAATCTGTATTTAAGCCTCTAATCATTACTTCTTTAGTAATTCCTGGAAATGTTGCAATTCGTTTTCCGAGTGCAGAAGCGTTTCTTCTTGCATCCGTGTGAGTTAAGGATTTAGTTGTAGGACACAAAACTACATCTGCCATTTTCATGGCTTCGGCAACAAACTTAGGAGGTTCCTCACCGTTATATTCTTTCGATTTCATTTCCAACAAGAAAGCTTCGTGACCAAGATATAAAGCATTTTTATAAAGTGATTGTCCTATTTCTCTTTTGTTTTCATCAGTTACTACAAGAATTTTCTCTTTCTTTTTTGCACCCATACAATCTTTAATTGCAATTATTGATGCTTTATCAAGTTTTGTTAATGCCATAATAAGCTCCCTTATTTTTTCTTTTCGTAAAGTGAAATTAATTTATTTCTGAACATTTGCTGAAAAAAAAGTTCTACTCTTTCCTTAGCAGGTGAAATTTTATCTTGAAAATGTTCTTCGGCAATTTTTGTTATTTCTGAAATATTATTTTCGCCGTCTATCCGAAGCCAAATAAAGCTGCCTATTTCATCGAGATCAATTTTATTTGTTTTAGGTTTTAATTTTGGGAATAATTTTTTTTCGATAAAACCTTTTTGTTCTTTTTGAAATAAAACGGTTACAAGCTCATTATTTATTTCATACTCACAATTTCTAACGGGTAAATAATTTTGGAAATTATCCATTACTTGTTCTCATTCCTCTTTCTAAGCCATGCGCATTTGGTCCCATTTCTTCTTTCCTTAACAAAAATGCAAAGGTAAATCCAATAATTCCAAGTATTGATAAAATCCACATTCCCATGGCATAACCTTCAGGATTTTGTGCCGATGCTCCCGATGTATCGTTTGCCCATCCAAGTAAATAATTAAATGCAAAAACACCTATTTGTTGTATAAGAGTCATAATTGAATAAGCTGTACCAAGTCGCTTCTGTTCAACGAGATAAGCAACTGAGGGCCACATAATTGCAGGTATTAACGAAAATGCAATACCGAGCATAATAATAGGTATATAAAGTGTAATATTTGAATATACTAACATTAAAAACACCGGCAAAATCAAAATTGAACCAATCATCATCATAGTTGCTCGTTTACCTATTTTATCAGCTAATAAACCAAAAAGAGGTGTAGCAATCATTGAGGCAAAGATTAGAACACTATTTAATTGCCCAGCAAACTCTCTTGAAGCACCGTGGGCTTCTTGATAAAATTTAATTGCAAAAGTTCTAAATGGAAATACAGCCGAATAAAATGTAACGCAAAGTATAACAACATACCAAAATGATTTTTGAAACTTGAACAAATCAGAAAAAACAAATTTATCAGTTTCACCTGCCTCTCCGAGCGTATAATTTTTATCGGCATAACCTTCCATAAACCAATAAATTATTCCACCTGCTATGCAAGTTAATCCGACAAAAAATGCAACCATTAAAGGTTCGCTCCAAGTACCAAAAAAACTTTTTGCCCAAGTAGGCGACCAATCGGCAGCAAATGAACCAAGCCTGGCAATAGTTAAATTTATTCCAAAAGCAAACCCAAGTTCTTTACCTTTGAACCATTTTGCAAGAGCAGTAGTAACGGCAACTATCAAAGGTTCCGCTCCAATACCTAGTAAAAATCTACTCCCAAGCATTATGTAAAGTTCACTAATACCAAGTGAGGAACTTATTTCAGGACTAATCGCCATCAACAAAGCAGCTATTGAACAAATTGCAGAAAAAATAAAAATAGAAATTTTAACACCGAGACGGTCTATTATAGGTCCGCTTATTATGAGAATAATTACAGCCGCTACGCTATAATAACTATAAAGAGAACCGATATTTATATCAGAGAAACCAAGTTCCTTTTTCAGCATATCTGCAATGGGAGCAATACTATCATAGATATAGTAATTACCGAACATTGCAAGGCTTATAAATAGTAAAACTGCCCATCTGTAAATTGGCGAAGGTTGTTTTTGTTCAAGTTGTTCCGTCATAATCTTCCCAAATTATTAAGTATTATTATTTTATAAACTAAAAATAAAATTAAAGAATTATAATTAGAATAAAAAAAATTAAATTAAGAGTTATTATTTTATTGCATTCAAAAAAGCAAAATGTTATTTTTGAGTCTTAAATTTTTATATGTGGGGGCCTGTAGCTCAGCTGGTTAGAGCATCTGACTCATAATCAGAGGGTCGGGAGTTCAAGTCTCTCCGGGCCCACAAAGTCTAACTTATTTATCTACAATAAGTTAGACTTTTTTATTTTAAACCAAGAACTGCAACTATTTCAGAAGTGTACCACTCTTTGTACCACTCTTCGTGAATTAATATAAACTTTGCCCCGCTATTGACCTATTTTCGATTTAACCCAACTCCAGTCTGGTATGTAATTTCTTTTGACTGGATAACCGTAAATTTTTATTTCCCCAACATCTAACCACTCATTTTCACTATCATAAATATAAAAATGAATGTTTTCTTCGTTAGTAAATAGGACGTCAAATTCAGTGTACAGCTTATTCAATTCCGTTGAATCTGATAAGACTTTCTGCAAGCCGTTGAATAGTATAAATTTAGTTTTTAATCTCTCGTAGCCGAACACATTGATTTTCACCTTTGTGATTAAATATGTTTCGTCGAATGTTAAGGCAAGTCCGTGATACTTTGGATTACCGTCCCAGTTTCCCGAACGTGCCCAGCGAGTCCCGAGTTCATTCCTATCTCTATAAGGTAGATCATCAAATAGATTCATCGGGCTGAATATACCACTTCGGAAGCTATCAACCGGATTTTCATTAAAGTTGAAATCAAACGTGCGAATATTTCTTAAATGTTTAGTTATCTCTATCAAGCTATCTCCGAGTAACGGGAATAAACTTTTACGACCTTTAATTACAACGCTATCTCTATAGTTTACAACCGTACTATCTATTATTCGCAAAGAGTCCTTGTAAGTAATTGCTGTACTATCTCTGACTAGCAAACTATCAATATAATTTACAATTGTGCTATCTTTTATTATTATTTTCTCCTCAACCCTCCCGGTACAAGAAAGCAATACACACAATATCAGAAAGACTACTTTAATTTTCACTCCTCACTCTTCCCAAGGAACACCATTTCACCGGTTTGCGGATTGAGACTTTGAAGCTGCTCTAACTTTTCGCCCACACGGTTAACCGCTTTTTGAACAA
>PDPT01000014.1 GCA_002746605.1 Ignavibacteriota bacterium | reverse complement strand
AAATTTAAATCAATATGTAGATGCGTAATTCATTAAAAAATATTGTAAGAAAAAATCTTACTTTATCTTTTTCCCCTTAATTCCGAAGGAATATTGTTAGATATATTTCCTTCGGAATTTAAAATATATATTATAAATCCAAAACATTAACTGCAAATATCTCTGCCTGCTGGTGTGGAGTCCGAATAGAATGTGTCTAAAATTTTAGTTGATGTTGAAAAATATTCGGAAAAAGTTAAAAGCTAATGGATGGATAAGAAAACAAACTATCTTTTAATATCTATTTGCTTCTTCAAATTTTTCTGTAGCAGGATGATTTATATTCTCACTTAAAAATCTATTCTTCTTTTCCACAAAATAATTTTAAGCTATATTTGTATTTTCATTTAATTCCTATAAATCTATGAATTTTACTTACGAACATATCATTTGGGATTGGAACGGAACTATTTTAGATGATGTTGATTTATGCTTGGAAATCGGGAATAATCTTTTTTCGAAATATAATTTAAACACTATAACCAAAGAAAAATATAAAGCAATATTTACAATACCTATCAAAGATTACTATAAGTCCGCCGGATTTGATTTTTCTAAATATTCTTTTGAAAAGATTGGCAAGGAGTGGATGAATGTTTATGAAAAAAGAAAATATGAATGCAAGCTTTCAAAAAACTTATTAGATACATTACAAAAATTTTCAAGTTTAGGTATTGAACAATCAATTCTATCAGCTTATAAACATGATTATTTAACCGAAATGGTTAGAAAATTTAATATTGATTCCTATTTCAAGAATATTGTAGGTGTTGATAACATTTATGCAGAAAGTAAAATAGAATTAGGTAAAAAACTTATTGAAAATTTAGGAAATTGTAATGCTTTATTGATTGGCGATACTGTTCACGATTTTGATGTAGCAAAGGAAATAGGTGTTGAATCAATTCTTATTTCCGGTGGACACCAATCAATAGAAAAGTTGAAAAATACAGGGACAAAAGTTTATAATTCACTAAATGAATTCTATTCAAAAAATTTTGAGTAATTCAAACTTTTGCTTTAAGTTCAATTATTATTAGCTTAAATTATTTTTTTAGTAATTCCTTAAATACCTTATTAAACTTTTCTATTTTCGGAGTAATAACAAATTCACAATATGGTTGTGATTTATTTAACTCATAATAATTCTGATGATAATTTTCGGCAAGGTAGAAATTTGTAAATTTCGTTATTTGCGTAACTATTGGTTTATTAAATATTTTAGCATTATCCAATTTATCTTTTATTTGTTCAGCAATCTCTTTTTGTTTTGCATTATGATAAAATATTACTGAACGATATTGTGTACCTACATCGTTTCCTTGTCTGTTTAAAGTTGTCGGATCGTGAGTTTTAAAGAAAACTTCTAAAATTTTTTCTATAGATATTTTTGAGGAATCAAATGTAACTTGAATTACTTCGGCATGTCCGGTTTTGCCGGTGCAAACTTCTTTGTAAGTCGGATTTTCCGTTGTTCCGCCCGAATATCCGGACACAGCAGAAATAACTCCGTCTAATTTTTCAAAAACAGCCTCAGTGCACCAAAAACATCCGTTTCCGAGAGTTATTTTTTCTAATTTCTTATTACTCATTTTTTTTTCATTAAAAACTAATTTTGAAATAAAACCATTAACCGTAAAAAATAATACGAAAATTATTATACTTTGTTTCATAGGATTTTAAGGAATTTTTTATCTTTTTAGAAAATTTAATATACACTTTTCTACTAATAGAAAAGTTATATTTTTATCTCTATTCCAACGGGACAATGATCAGAACCCATAACATCAGGCAAAGTATAGGCATTTGTAATATTATTTTTTAAGTTTTCACTTATGAAAAAATAATCAATTCTCCAGCCTACATTCCTATCTCTCGCTCTGGTAATCATATCCCACCAAGTATAAACTTCAGGATTTTCATTAAACATCCTTAAAGTATCAAGAAATCCATCCGCAAAAAATCTATCCATCCAAGCTCTTTCTTCAGGAAGAAAACCGGATACTTTGCTGTTTGGTTTTGGTCGGGCTAAATCAATTTCTTTGTGAGCTGTATTTACATCTCCACAGATAATTATATTTTTTCCTTTGTTTTTCAAATCAACAACATACTTTTGGAATGCTTCATAAAAAGCCATTTTATATTCCAATCTTTCTTTACGGGCTTTTCCGTTCGGATAGTAAATATTAAATAAAATAAAATTTTTGAACTCGGTTATTACAAATCTTCCTTCTCTGTCAAATTCTTCTATTCCGATTCCTTTCTTTACATCTATAGGTTTTTCTTTTGTGTAAGTAACAACTCCGCTGTAACCTTTTCTGTATGCTTCGGAAAAATAAGAATGGTATCCATCAATGTTAGTTAGAGATTCATCTAATTGTTCTTCCCAAGCTTTTGTTTCTTGTAAGCAAAGAACATCAGGATTAGCTTTATTGAACCATTCATGAAATCCTTTTTTTGCTATAGCTCTGATTCCATTAACATTCCAAGATAATAATTTATATTTTTTCATATTATAATATTTATGTTTTAATTATTTAAGTTTGTTTTATTGCTTGTCTTACAAAACCTTCAGATTTATTTAATCGTTCTTTTGCTTCTTTAACATCAACTTCTGCAAGAATCATCACAAGTGCCGTTTTAACATGATAATCTGCTTTATCGAGATATTTTCCAGCTTCATCATAATCTAATCCGGTAATTGTCATTACTATTCGTTTAGCTCGCTCAACTAACTTTTTGTTGGTCATTTGTAAATCAATCATCATATTCTCGTAAGTTTTACCGAGACGAACCATTGTTGTAGTTGTGAGCATATTTAGTACTAACTTCTGAGCTGTTCCGCTTTTCATTCTTGTTGAACCCATAACAACTTCGGGACCTACGTAAGGACAAATTGGAATATCAACTTCGTTAATATTAAATGTTTCTCTTGGAGTGCAAGTTATGTATAATGTTGCAGCTCCAAGTTCCTTTGCTTTTTTTACGGCACCAACTACATAAGGAGTTCTTCTGCTTGCTGCAATTCCGCAAACAACATCTTTTTCCGTTACATTTATTTTTTCAACATCTGCAGCACCATTTTCTTCTAAATCCTCCGCACCTTCTTGAGCTACAAACATTGCTGCTTCTCCACCGGCTATAAATCCTTGCACGAGTTCCGGCTCTGTTCCAAATGTCGGTGGACATTCAGATGCATCTACAACTCCAAGTCTGCCACTTGTTCCCGCACCAAAGTATAAAAGTCTGCCTCCTTTTTTCATCGATTCAATTATTTTATCTACTGCTTTTTCGATGTAAGGAATTTCTTTCTCAACTGCTAACGGAACTGTTTTATCTTCGTTATTTATAATTTCAAGAATTTCTCGAGTTGAAGCAAAATCTATGTTTTTAGATTTTTCGTTTCTTTGTTCTGTTGCAAGATTACTTATTTCGTTAAAAAGTTTATTATGTTCTTTGCTCATTTAGTAAGTTCCAATAATATTATTTTCTTTTGCTTTTTATTTCTGATATTATTTGGTTTGTATGATAAATCAAAAATTGTTGATTTTTTTATGTAGGATTTATATTTAAGTTCAGCAGTTTTAATTTCTTCATCTAAATTTCCGCCTTTAATTACTGCTAGATATGCTTTTGTTTCTATAAGTGGCAATGAGTATCTAAAAAGTAAAACAAGTGGTACTGTTCCTCTGCTTACTATTAAATCAAATTTATTTTTATATTTTTCTATAAATTCATCACTTTCTACTCTCGATTTTTCTACTTCAAGATTACCGAGTTTTAGTTTTTGTACAAAACTTTTTACTGCATCTATTTTTTTTCCGGTTGAATCAACCAGAACACCTTTTGTTAAAGGCTTAATTATTGAAAAAGGAATACCGGGTAAGCCTCCGCCAGTACCAATATCCAAGAAAAAATTAGGATTTTGCGGAATAAATTTTGTTATAAAAGTTGATATAAAAACGTGATTTTCTACTACATTTTCAACATCTTTTCGAGAAATTAGATTTAAATCTTCATTTTTCTTTACTAATAATTCAGTAAAGTGAGCTAATCTTTCAATTTGATAATCACTAAAATTTAGTTGATTATCCCAAAAATATAATTTTAATTCTTTAAAATAATCTTTGCGTGGTTTCAATTAATCTCCATTTTTTAGCTCTTTAAATATACTAATAAAACAGAAATATCAGAAGGAGAAACTCCCGATATTCTGGATGCTTGTCCTAAAGAGCGTGGTTTTATTTTATTTAATTTTTCCTTTCCTTCGTTGGAAATTGTTTTTAGTTTTAAGTAATCAAAATCCTTCGGTATTTTTAAGCTTTCCATTTTTTCCATTTTAAGGATTAAATCTTGCTGCCTTTTTATATAACCTTCGTATTTTAATTCTATTTCTATTTGATTTAGTATTTTTTCATTTTCCAGTATTGCTTTTATTAAATTTTTATTCGCATCATCTCTAATTTCTAATAAAAGGTCTTTTAATTTTAATTCAGGTCTTTTAACTAATTTGCTTAGAGTTTCCCCATTTTCAATTGGAGTAGAATTTTTTCTTTCTAAGAAATCATTTATTAATTTCGGTGAAAATTTAATACCCGGGGCAACTTTTATTCCTTCATCTATTATTTTTTCTTCTTCTATATATTTATCCATTATTTCGTTGCTAATCAATCCAAACTTATTTCCATATCGTAATAATCTTCTTTCAGAATTATCTTGTCGTAAAAGCAATCTGTGTTCTGCACGAGAAGTAAACATTCTATACGGTTCGTTTGTAGATTTACCTACAAGATCATCAATCAATACACCAATATATGACTCGCTTCTTTTTAGTATAAACTCTTCTCTGTTCTGAATTTTTAATGCTGCATTAATTCCTGCAACCAAACCTTGAGCTGCTGCCTCTTCGTAACCTGATGTTCCATTCACTTGACCGGCAAAATATAATCCGCTAATTAATTTTGTTTCGAGTGTTAAATCAACTTGGTAAGGTGGAAAATAATCATACTCTACTGCATAACCGGGTCTAACCATATCTACATTTTCCAACCCTTTTATTTTAGTCAACGCTTTTTTTTGTACATCTTCGGGAAGCGATGAGGAAAATCCGTTTAAGTAAACCAAAGGATCGTTCAATCCCTCAGGCTCAATAAACAATTGATGACGAGGTTTATCATTAAATCTAACAATCTTATCTTCAATGGAAGGACAATATCGTGGTCCCGCTCCATTTATCAATCCCATAAACATTGGTGATCTATCAAATCCAGTTTTCAATACTTTATGAACTTCTTCATCTGTGTAAGTTATATGACAACTAACCTGCGGTAAGAAAGGAAAATTTAATTTATTTGTATGAATTGAAAAAGGCTCGGGATTTTCATCTCCAAGCTGCTCTTCCAAAATATCGAAATTAATACTCTCTTTTAGAAGTCGAGGAGGTGTTCCGGTTTTTAATCTATCAAACTTAAATCCCAAAGAAGATAACCTTTCGGTAAGTCCGGTTGAGGCTTCTTCACCAAACCGCCCTCCTTTTGTGGCATTTAATCCTGTGTGTAACAACCCATTCAAGAAAGTACCGGAAGCAACTATTACAGCTTTACAGAAAATTTCTTTTCCTTTCGCTGTTTTAACACCAATTGCTTTATTATTTTCAATAATTATATCAATCACTGAATCTTCTATTACATCTAAGTTTTCTGTACTTTCTACGACCTTAACAGCTTCAATAGAATATAACTCCCTATCCGACTGGCATCTTCCCGCCCAAATCGCAGGTCCTTTAGATTTGTTCAAAACTCTAAATTGAATTCCGGTCTTATCGGCAATAACTCCCATTACTCCGCCCAGAGCATCTATCTCATGTACAAGATGACCTTTTGCACTTCCTCCAATTGCAGGATTACAAGACATTCTTCCAATAGCATTTTTTTCCATAGTAATTAATCCTACAGATAAACCCATTTTTGCGGGTGCTATTGCAGCCTCTATTCCGGCATGACCACCACCAATTATTATTATTTCATATTTTTTCATTTATATCTTTCTGTTTCACGTGGAACGATTTTACATAAGAGCTTTTAAATTTTCTCTAATAAAAAAACTTTTTGTTTCACGTGAAACTTTTTTACTATTTTTTTTGACGGCTTTAAATCGTCTTTTACAATATTCTTAAAATAATGTTACAGATTGGACTTAAAGAAAAAAATTTTGTTGTTAAACATTTCAAGATTGTAAAACAAAATTTCAGATTAAAATGTATCTTTATAAAACAGCGTTACTTACCTATGCAAAAGCTTGAGAAAATATTGTTTAATATATCATCCGTTGTTACAACACCAATTATTTCTCCCAATGATTCTTCTGCATTTCTTAAATCAACCGCTATAAATTCTCCAGAAAAATTTCTATCAATTGAATTAATAGCTTTTTCTAAATTTGCTTTTGATTTTTCTAATAAATTTTTGTGTCTTATGTTTGTAACTATTGCAGATTGCTCAGTAAAAATATCTGTAGTTAAACTTTTCTTCTGAATCAATTCTATTAAATTATCTATTCCTATATTTTCTTTCACAGAAATATTTATATCGGAATTTTTAAAAGTATTTTCTTTTAAGTCTATTTTATTTGTAACATTAATTATTTTTTCTTTTTCAGTTAAATCTAACAATTCATCATAAAGCTCTTTTGGAAACTCTGAATTTACTTCTGTAATAAAAACAACAATATCTGCTTCTTCAACTGCCTTTCTACTTCTTAAAACACCTTCTTTTTCTATTTCATCTTCTGTTATTCTTATTCCTGCAGTATCTATTAATTTAAACAAATAACCGTTTATTGAAATTTCTTCCTTTATCACATCACGAGTGGTTCCGGGAATGCTGCTTACAATTGCTCTTGATTGATTTAATATTATATTTAGCAACGATGATTTTCCTACATTTGGTTTTCCTACAAACACAACATTAATTCCATCTCTAATTACTTTACCAATTCTGTAAGAATCTAACAAGAAATTTATTTCACTTATTATTTTTTCTATATCTTTTTTTACATTATTTAACGAAACAAATTCTACATCCTCTTCTGCAAAATCTAACTCCAACTCAATTAACGAAGATGTTTTAATCAATCCGTCTCTTAACGTTCCTACTTTTTTTGAAAGCAATCCGTCTAATTGATTTCTTGCTCCTTTTAGTGATGCTTTTGTTCTTGAGTTTATTACATCAATTACCGCTTCAGCTTGGGATAAATCAATCCTTCCGTTTAAGAAAGCTCTGCGAGTAAACTCCCCTGGCTCAGCTAATCTTACTTCATACTTGAGCAGCTCCTCTAAAATTTTTTTTGTAATAAAAGGATTTCCGTGAGTACTTATTTCTACTGATTCTTCTCCTGTGTAAGATTTTCCATATTTGAAAATTGTAACGAGAACATCATCTAAAATTTCCCCTTCAGAATTTACAATATTTCCATAATGAACCGTGTGGGATTTTGCTCTTTTTAGATTTGATTTACCAATAAAAATATTTGATATTTTTTCTATACTTTTAGGTCCACTTACACGAATAATAGAAACCGCTCCAACGCCGGCAGGAGTAATAATAGCCGCTATAGTTTCATCAATTACATTCATATTAAATTTTTTAATCTTTAAGTAGATTTTTAAAATTATAGAACTTTAAATTTACTAATTTTTTTATTTAATAGCTATTGTATTATTTTGAGTATATTAATAAAAAAAACTATATGATTATAAATTATATTTTAGATTTTTATGATTGATATAATAATATGGAAGCAGTCTTTATAATAGGTGTTTTCAATTAAATAATTACAATAGGGAAAAGTTTTTATATTGAACAAGAGTAAAGACATTAAACTCTTCCCTATTTTATATACTTAAATTCCCAATTTATCCTTTATTGTTTGCGGAATAGCATCTTTATGAACCATTATTGCTACAGTTTTTAATTTTATATAACTTTCCGACATATACCAATATCCATCATATTTTCTATCTTTTGTACCCCATGAATTTTTGGTGTAATAGAATTTTGTTCCTTCTTGGTTTTCTGCCAATCCTACAATGTGCATTAAGTGATCATCAGTTACATCAAAATTATCAAAAGCTTCTTGTCGCATTTCTTGAGTAATATTTTTTTCCTTTTCTGGAGTATTATCTTTATCATCTTTCTTCTCATTTTCTTTATCTTCAGGAATAACAGCATAACATTCTTTTCTTAAAAAATTATCTCTTCCGGAATCACCATCCCAAGCAACTGAATATCCGTTATTTAGAGAATTGTCGATTATTTTAATAATATCTTCTATTGGTACATTATAATATTTTCCATTGCTCCAATTATCAGGCAATTCCAAAATAAATTCTTCATAAAACGGATGATGTGTGTAGGATGTCAATTCAACATAATCATCAGGATTAAAACCGGTTGATTCACAAAAACTTTTTGGAGTAAACTCTTTTTCTTTAAATTTAAAGTTTTTTGGAGGTATTCCAAGATAAATATTTAAAACCGATTCAACTGCATCATCCCATTTATCCGTTAATTTTCCTCCTTTTTTTTTAATTACTGCATCTAACATTCCTTTTAGAACTGTTGTCATTTCTCCATGATTATGTTTTTCTTTATCAACAACTTTTCCCGAATAATTTTCTTCAGGAACAAATCCATATTTTTTTATTACATTAATTAAGTCGTGTGCTTGTCCTCCATCACCGAAAGTTCCTTTGCCGTGAAGTTGTACATATTTTTTTGCCATTGGTAAAAGTTTATGCCTTACGGTAAACATTTCGGATAAATTTACTTTATCAAATCCTAAACGCAATAATTCAGTTTCTACAAAAGAAGTAGAAGCAAAAGCCCAGCATGTGCCGGAATATCCTTGACTTTCTACAGGTGTTGTTTCTATTAATTTTAACATTTTAAATTGATGTCTGTCTTTAACAGAATCCTGTTGCGAAAAAATTATATTAGTTAAAGTAAAAACGAAAATTAAAATTATTCTCTTCATATTAAATCCTTTTTATTGTTTAGTAAATTTTATTATTTTAAGTTTTTAAGTAAAAATTAAATTAAAGCAATATGAAAAAATTACAAATTATTACCATTATTTTTACCACTTTTATTTTATTAACAAGCTGCGTAAAAGAAATAAAAAATAACGATATTAAAAATAATAAAAAAACAGAGTTTGCTCTCGTTATTCATGGTGGTGCCGGATATATTTACAAAGGAAGATATACTGAAGAAGAAGAAAAAAAATATATTGCAAAACTAACCGAAGCTTTAGATACTGGATATGAAATATTAGAAAAGAATGGTTCCGCAGTTGATGCCGTTGAATCAACTATAAAAGTTATGGAAGACTCTCCTCTTTTTAATTCTGCTAAAGGTGCCGTTTATACTGCAGAAGGAAATGTTGAGTTAGATGCTTCTATAATGAGCGGAAAAGATTTTAACGCCGGAGGTGTAGCAGGAATAAAACATGTTAAAAATCCAATTTCACTTGCAAGAAAAGTTATGGAATATTCGCCCCATGTTTTACTTTTTGGCGATGGTGCAGAAGATTTTGCGGATAAAATGAATCTTGAAAAAGTAGATAATTCTTATTTTAAAACTGAAACTATGACAAAAGAGTATAATAACTTCAAGAAAAAAAAACAGGCTTTTTTGTATGAGGAAGAATACAAATTCGGAACAGTCGGTTGTGCAGCTCTTGATAAAAAAGGTAATCTTGCGGCAGGAACTTCTACCGGTGGAATGATGGGCAAACAATACGGACGCGTAGGCGATTCACCAATTATTGGTGCAGGAACTTACGCAAATAATGAAACTTGTGCTCTTTCTGCTACAGGACATGGAGAATTTTTTATAATAAACGCTGTTACTCACGAAATTTCTTCATTGATTCAATACAAAAAAATGAGCATTAAGAAAGCTGCTGATTTAATAATTAATGATGTTTTAGTAAAGCAAAATGCTCTTGGTGGTGTTATAGGATTAGATAAGTATGGAAATATTACCATGACTTTTAATACTGAAGGAATGTTTAGAGGATATAGAGTAAACGGAAAAAAAGCTGTTGTAAAAATGTATGGCAAAGAAAAAGAAAAGTAAATTTTTCATCTGATAAAAAAATAATAAAGAATTTTTACTTTTAAATTTTACTTTATCCACACACTATATTATTTAAAAAGTATAATAATATTTAAATAATAATAAATAATAAGTATGTTGATTTGTGGATAACTTGAATATCCTTTATTTACAGTTCGTAATCAAAGAAAAAAAGATTAAATAAATGTGGATATTTTCTTGATAAATAATGTGTTGAAGTAATAAGTGTTAGTAATGATAAATTATCCACAATAAAAAAGTGAATATTAAGTAAAGATTAACAATTTATTAACATGGAAAAAAGAACTAAAATTAATTATAAAGAGATTAAACCATGTGGATTTTTACAAAATTTCATACAATGTTTCTGGTGTTATAAAACAGCTGACCTAGAAATTAAGCATACTATTTTACCGGATGGTTACTTCGATTTGATTGCGGAATTTGAAAACGACATTCTTACAATTGTAAAACTTACTGGCATTTGGACAAAACCTAAAAATATTGATATTCCTAAACATAAAAAATTTTTTGCTATACGTTTTAAACTTTTAGCTGCAGAATACCTTTTCAAAAGAGAAATAAAATCGATATTAGATACCAGCCAAAGTTTGCCTTTAGATTTTTGGAATATTAACAACTATAAAAGCAATGAATTTGAAAAGTTTGTTAGAAACACCACAAAGTATATTGAAAATTCAATAAAACATGTAAAGGAAATTGATAATAGAAAACTCAAATTATTTGATTTTGTCTATAAAAAAAATATAAAAACAGTAATGGAATTATCCCAAAAGGTTTTTTGGAGCAGCCGACAAATTAACCGTTACTTTAATGCGCAATTTGGTTTTTCCTTAAAAGAATTCTTAAAAATTGTACGTTTTAAATCCTCATATAAACATATTTCAGAAGGAACGTTGTATCCTAAAAATGAATATTTTGACCAAGCTCATTTTATTAAAGAAGTTAAAAAATATTCAGGCGTAACTCCAAAAGAACTTCATAAAAATAAAAACGACCGATTTTTACAATTATCAACGATTGAGAAATGATAATTTTGTTGTGTAATTTTTAATTTATCAAAGAGGAGAATTAAAATGA
Organism: Ignavibacteriota bacterium; assembly: GCA_002746605.1. Classification (GTDB taxonomy): domain Bacteria; phylum Bacteroidota; class Ignavibacteria; order Ignavibacteriales; family Melioribacteraceae. The sequence goes on along the minus strand of PDPT01000014.1, from coordinate 65,987 downwards.
AAATCAACAAATTATCACCCAATTTTGAAGTAAGCGATATAAAAAAAACAGTGATTTTTTATACTGAAAATTTTGATTTTACATTGGTAATGGCAGTTCCCGAAAGTCAAGATGGGGTTGAACAAACATTAAGCGACAGCAAAGAGTATGTTTATGCCATGATGCAGAAAGATAATGTTGAATTTATGTTTCAGCGATCAGATTCATTTAAAAAAGATATAGTTTTCTCTAAAGAATTTAACATGGGAGCAACAGTATCTTTTTACATGGATGTAGAGAATATAAATGAATTTTATGAATCATTGAAGACTAAAAATCTGGAAATTACTGATTTAAAAACCACATGGTACGGCATGAATGAATTTTATGTAAAAGATTTAAATGGATATATTCTGGGTTTTGCAGAAAAAGTGGGGTAGGTATAAATTTTTTTGTGGAAATTGTGTAACGGTTACAAATATTGTGGTACGTTATTCTTGTTTCTCAATAATGTAAATAGTTCCCTTACCTTTTCCTAGACTTTTTATAATTTTCTCTTTTTTCAAATACTGTAAATCTTTTTTTATTGTATTTATGTTGATGTTATTAAACTCTTTTGCTATATCCGATATCTTTATAATTTTAATATTTAATAAATTTAGTGAAATTTTAAAGTTGAAAAGATATAGTAAAAATGCCTGATATAAATCCAAAATTATCAAATAAAAGCAACATATTTCTTATTTTTTAATTAATATATTATATTTATTCTTTATGGAAGTAAATAAAGATTTTTATGCAGTTAAAAAATTCAATACAAAAATACTTATCCAAGCAAAAGTTGGGGCAATGGTGTTTGGAATTACAATCCAAACAAAAATTTAATAATGTTATTGTTATTCCTGCATTAAATGAAAATAAAACTTTACCTAAGCTCTTAAAATCACTTGAGTTAAATAGTTCTGCACATCTTAAAGAAACATTAGTATTAATTGTTATAAATAACACCTATGCACACAAAGAAGAAATAATAAAAAATAATCAAGAATTACTCTCTTTCTTAAGATACGAAATAAAAAAAAATAGCAAATTAAATATTGACTTTATTAATGCTTCGTCCAATGGAAAAGAGCTTCCCACTAAACAAGGCGGAGTAGGTTTTGCCCGCAAATTAGGAATGGATTTGGCATTAAATTATTTCGATCTTGAAAACAATCGTAAAAAACTCTTAATTTCTCTTGATGCCGACTGTGAAGTATCGGAAAACTATTTGGAAGAAATTATTGAAGTATTTAACTTAAATAAAATAAATTCTGCAGTTACAAATATAGAACACAAATTTCCTAAAGATACGGCTCGGAAAGAAGCAATAATGAGTTACGAACTCTTTCTAAGGTATTATGTGTTAGGCTTACAATATGCAAACTCGCAGTATGCTTATTTATCAATTGGTTCTTCAATAATTTGTGATATTGAAACCTATCTAAAAGTAGGAGGAATGAATAAGCGAAAAGCCGGCGAGGATTTTTACTTTCTTGAAAAGTTAAATAAAATATCAAGAGTTGGAAAAATTGAAAATGCCGTAGTGTATCCATCCGCTCGAATTTCTGATAGAGTTCCTTTCGGAACAGGACCTGCTCTCCAAAAAATTATTAGAAATTACGATGAAGAATTTACTTTGTATAATCCGAAGATTTTTACTCTCTTAAAATTATTTTTAAAGATTTTTTACGAAATAGAAAATATACATCAGCTTGAGCAAGCATTAACCGATATTAAAAAAGAAAGTAAGGAAATTTGGGATTTCCTTGAACAACAAAATTTTAGAAGCGATTGGAAAAAAATCTTTACAAACAGTAAAACAATTAAACAAGTTTCGATACAAAAATTAAATTGGATGGACGGATTTAGAACATTAAAATTAGTTCATTATTTAAGAGATAAAGTTTTTTCTAACATAAATTGGAAAGATGCAGTAATGGAATTATTTCATCTCTGTATGATTGATATCAAGAATAATATTACAGATTTAACAAAATTAGAAGAAAAAGAATATTTTCTAAAAATTTTTAGAGACCAAAAATAAAAGTCAATCGGAATAATTCAAAGGTTTCAGTGCCGGAGATTTATTTATTTGAATGAAAATCTTCTTCTTAACAAATAAATAAAAAATGGAGCACCAATAATTGCAGTTATTGAGCCGACCGGCAATTCCGCAGGCAGAATAATTGTTCTTGCAATTGTATCGGAAATAAGTAAAAAGTTTGCTCCTATAAAAAATGAATACGGAATAATTTTTCTGTTATCGGCACCCCAAATCATTCTGCAAATGTGAGGAATTAACAAACCCACAAATCCGATTATTCCGCTTACGGAAACCAAAACGCCAATAAGCAGACTTACTAAAAAATAAGTTGTACTTTTTAGAACATTTACATTTATCCCAAGTGATTTTGCGGTTGTATCTCCGAGTGCAAGAATATTGTATTTGTTTGCGTGTAAAGTTAAATAAGTAAATACAGATAATGTTAAAATTGTTACAAAAAATAAATTTTTGTGAGATGCAAAAGATAAACTTCCTACCATCCAAAAAATAGCGGTTTTTAAGGATTCATCCATAAAGAAAGTCATAACTAAAATAATAGCCGAAAAAAATGCACCTGCCATAACTCCCGATAAAAGTAGCGTACCGGGTTCTAAATTTCCGTAACGTTTGCTCAAGAAAAAAACCAATAGCATTACCAACACAGCTCCAGTAATTGAAAGCAATTGTGTAGCAAAAAAAGATAATCCTAAAAGTAAGGAAAGAATAGTCCCAAAAGTTCCTCCGCTCGAAATACCGAGTATATAAGGTTCTGCCAAAGGATTCATCAAAATTGCTTGAAAAACCGCTCCGCTTATTGAAAGTCCGCCGCCTATAAGTAAAGCATAAACAGCACGCGGAATTCTGATTTTAAACAGAATTTGTTCTAAGTTAGTTTTTTCGCTATTCCCGAAAATTACATTAAAAACATCAAAAATACTGTTATTTACGGAACCAATTGATATCGAAATTATTGTAACTGCAATTGTAATGGAAATGAGAGTTATAATTTGCAGGATAAGAGTATTAATTTTTAAGGATTGATGTTTTTCCATAATAAATCGAGCACACTATCTATGTTTAATTGAGCAACGGAAGAGAAAAAGATTACTTCTTCCTTAAAACTCGTTTTTATTTTATTTTTGAACTTATCAAGTTCATCTTTAGGAATTAAATCGATTTTTGAAATGCCTATTATTCTTTTTTTTCTAGCGAGAATTTTGCTGTAGTTTGTAAGCTCTTTTATTAAAATTTCATAATCTTTTTCAATATTTTCTGAAATAGCTTCAATTAAAATGAAAAGTAATTCGGTGCGTTCAATATGTTTTAAGAATTTATGTCCCAAACCTTTACCGAGATGTGCATCCTTGATAATGCCGGGAATATCGGCAATAGCAAAACTCTGAAAATCTTTATATTTAACAATTCCCAAATTAGGTTTTAATGTTGTAAAAGGATAATCGGCTATTTTGGGTTTTGCCGCAGAAACAGTAGAAATTAATGTTGATTTTCCGGCATTCGGAAATCCAACTAAACCAACATCGGCAATAAGTTTTAATTCTAAAATAATGTTTAGTTCTTCGCCTTGTCGTCCATCTTCTGCATATCTTGGTGTTTGATTTACGGGAGTGGCAAAATTACTATTTCCTTTTCCTCCTTTCCCTCCATTTGCTATTACAAATCTCGAACTTTCTTCATTCAAATCGTAAATAGCATTATTAGTTTCTTTATTAAAAATAAGAGTTCCTTTCGGAACTTTAATAATTAAATCCTTGCCGCTTTTGCCGTCTTTTAACGCTTTAGCTCCGTTTTTTCCGTTTTCTGCAATATATTTTCTTTGGTATTTAAAATCTAAGAGAGTATGAAGATTAGAATCGACTTCGATAATTACATCTCCGCCTTTGCCTCCGTTACCACCTGAAGGTCCGCCTTTGGGAACAAATTTTTCTTTTCGGAAAGCAACTGCTCCGTTACCACCGTCTCCTGCCTTTACATAAATTTCTGCGTAATCTATAAACATTATGAATATATTTTTTTTGCGAAAAATTCGGATATAATATCTTTAATTTTTTTTACTTCCGATAAATCTTTTTCAATATTCTTTCTTTCACAAAAATCATTTAAATGATTCAATGCATCGTCTTCATTTTTTGTTTCATTGATTTCAGTCAAGAAATTTTTATATTCTTCCATATCATAATCAAATAATTTTGCAATTATTTGGGACATATTCAAATATTTAACAGTTTCGGAAAAATTGGATTTAGTATTTGTGTTTTCTTTGGAACTTAAAGTTTTTTTCTCTTCAATTTCATTATTCTCAAAACTTTCTTCTTTTGCAGTTTCTTCCGGAATTTCACTCAAATATTCTAAATTATCAATTATTTCCACTTCAGAATTTTCATCGTCAAATATTTTTTGTTCTTCTTGCTTGAATTGTGCAAAGTTATTATCCGCAACTTTAGTTTCTTCAACTTCAATTTCTTCTTCTAATTCAGAAAGATCAATTAAGTATTGATTATCGGCCATGCGGTTAGAGATAGCTTTTTGTATATCTTCTGCCTCAATTTTTTGTTTGAAAGGGGTTAATGAAGGAAGCAAAGAATCATATAATTTGGGTAAATCAATATGTTTGTTTACTAAATTATCAATTATTACTTTTTTTTTTTTATTTTTTTCTTCTAAAGCTTCTTTGCTGTTTTTTTCATCAATTTCGTTTTTATTATTTTCATTTGTGTCATTTTTATCATCACTTAACTTAGGTGAATTTTCAATATCATTGCGGATTTCTTGTTTATTTTCGGGAACTAAAGTCTCTGAATTGTTAGCCGGACCGCCATCTATTAATTCTTGTTCGGTTAGTTCAATTGTATCATTTTCAGGTTCTTTTCCATTATCTACAATAAAATCACTTTCTACATCTTTATTTTCTTCTATAGTTATTTCAGTTATTGGAATTACCGATTTAATCAATGAAGTTATTTCATTTTTAGAGACGGAAATATTTGTATCGTCAGAATATTTTTCGTCAACTTTTTGAATATATTCTGATAAGTTTTTTTCTTCTAGATATCTTTTTATTGCATGTATTGGGACGGTGCGCGAATTTTTTGCTTGAGGATCAAAGAAATCAGCCATTGAATTAATAGCTGTGATTATTGTTTCTTCTTTGTGAGTATTGTTACTTATTTGATCAATTTTATCTAATAAATAAATAAATTCCGTTTTTTTCATTGTTAGAACTTGTTTTTTATCCAAGTAGGTTAACAATATTTTTTGCAAGTAGTTATAATAGTAAAGATGCGATAAATCGACTAAAATTTCTTCAATGGATTTTGAATCGATTTTATCAAAAATAAAATTAGTTAAGGTTTTGTTGGGCGAAATTAAAAATTCAATATTAAAATTAATAGCTTCGGTTAGTTTGGTTTTTAGAAAATCTAAATCAAAGTTATGAGTGCGTTTTATTTCTTCGCCAATAAGCATAAAGTATTCATAAATTCTATCGTTTCTATAATTAAAAATTGAATCGTTTTCTATTCTTTTTTTATCGTTTATAATATCTTTATCCAAACCGGAAGCAATGTATTTTACTAAAGCAGGATGTACCTTACTTTTCTTTAATTCTTCAATTGTAATTTTTTTGCCAATGGCTTTAAGCTTGTTTAAGTTAAGATCAGAAATGTATTTTACTTCTTTACTGAACATAGTTTTTGAACCAAATTAATTTAAAATTTAATATAAGCAAATATATAAATTATTTATATAGGATTTTGTTGAAATTTAACTAAATGGAAATCTCTGGAAAATAAGTTTATTTAGGTAAGAAAAATAATCGAGGATTGGACAAAATTTTACTTTTAGGAGAGAGAAAATGGATTTTGTCCAATCCGTATAAGTGAGTTTTTTATTAGTCTTTTAATGCATCAAGCAAACTAGGATAAATATCAAATAGTGTGTCGAGTTTATTTACTTCAAGAAGTTTAGGAGAACTTTCAAAATCAACAACTAATTTCATATATCCGTTTGCTTTTGTTACTCTTTTAAGAATATAAACCAATGTTCCATAAAAAGTAGAGTCAATAAAATAAACATTCTCTAAGTCGATTATCAGATTATGTTTCTTTTCATCAAGTAAACTTTTTACAAATTCTTTAAATTCTGCCGCAATTTCTATAGTTCCGCGGTTAATTTCAGATATTATTGTTGTTGTATTACTTTTTTCATCGTGAATGCAGCTAAAAAGTTTCTTGTTCTTTCTTTTGTTATAATGATTTTTTAATGTAATTCCTTTTTGCGATGTTTCATTAATTTTTAACGTATTCATTTTTCTCTCCTTTATTAAAATTTGTTGGTATAATTTTATTTTATTAAATTTTCTGCATAAGGACTAACGGAATAGTTTGTATCTATTTGAGGTTCTTCTTCATCGAACCTTCTTTGAAAAACTCTTTCCGATTTAATTAATTCCCAAATATTACTGTGATTTATTTCTATTTCACGGTTATCTATGGATATGTATTTTACTTCTGCAAAAATTTTCATGTTTTTAATTTTGGTAGGTGTATCTTCCAAATACAAATTAAAGGTTTTTCTAACATTGTTTGGCAATTCTTCATATAAACCTGCAGTAACAAGATTGCTATCGAATTGCATAGTCATTAAAAGAGAATCCATTTTTTTTTCAGATATTTTGTATCCTGCTGTGTAACTCAAAAACGACAGAGCAAAAATCGCTAGAAAAACTAGAGTTAAGAGAATTGTTGTATTTAGGTTTTTCAATTTTGCCTCAAATGTTAATTTTTGAGACCAATTAACTGAATTAAAATAAGATTGTTGTGCTTTAAATCAAATGGAGGTTATTTTTGGGCAAAAAAAAGGGCAGGATTAAAAAATCCTACCCTTTTAATAGAGTCAGTTGTTATTTGTTGCTATTTTATAGCGTTTTGTTTCATTTTGTGAATTATAAAATTCCAGATAAAAATTAGAATTTTTTTCACTCTCTTTCTTTTCAACTACATGAGCCGAAAAACCTTGAGATTTATGACGGTCAATTAACAACTTAAAGTAAGTAGAAGCTATTTGATTAGCTTCATTGAGCGTAACTTTAGTCATAGCTCTCCCATAAGCAATATTTTTATTATATAGAGAACAGTACAAAAACATTATCGTGATTTTAAATTTTTTCTTTAATTAAAGTGATAATAATTGTTATCTGTATCACAAGTAATGAATCAAAAAATTATTTTGAGATATTAAGTTTTATTATTTATTTTTAAAAGATGAAATTATTAAGATTGACTTGAGAAAACTCTTTTTTTTAAGACAAATGTATTAATTTAAGACAAAAAAATAATATAAATAGAGTTTTATGTGTTCTCAATCACATAATATCATATTAAGTTCTATTATTTGTCCGTAAAGAATTGGGAAAATAAAGTAAAAAATTTTTCTGAAACAAATTTTACAGACTTTTATTGTATTATAACAATATCTTAATGGGGGTTAACATGTTTAATGTATTATTAGTAGAAGATAACAGCGGAACACAAATTTTATTAAAAAATATTCTTAAAAGAAAATTTTATTGCAATGTTTATACTGCAAAAGACGGAATTGAAGCGTTAAAATTACTACCTATAAGCAAACCGGATTTTATATTACTTGATTATATGATGCCAAATATGAATGGTTACGATTTCTTGAAAGAACTAAGCTTGCGAAAAATACATAAAAATATTCCCGTAATTATGATTTCTGCAGTAAATGATAAAGCATCATTACAAAAAGTTTTAGCTCTTGGCATTAAAGATTATATCTTAAAACCGTTTAATATTGAAAATACTCTTGAAAAAATAGCTAAGGTAATGAATGAAAGGAATAAGGATTTATCTTCGAGCTTAAAAAATTTGGAATCGAGAGTAACATTATTGGAAAGACAAAATAAAACCTTAAAGAAATTAAATTCCGAAACATCATCATTAGTTGATAGAAAAATATTTCTTAATTAATTTTTACAAAAAAACAGAGAGAAATTTATTTCTAAATTTCTCTCTTAAAAATATCCTACATTTTAATAGAGGCTTTCAAAAAATCTCTATTCATTCTTGCTATATTAGAAATAGAAATACCTTTTGGGCATTCAGCTTCGCAGGCGTAAGTGTTTGTACAATTTCCGAAACCTTCTTCATCCATTACTTTGACCATATTTGAAACTCTTTCGTAACGTTCCGGCTGCCCTTGAGGAAGTAGAGCAAATTGTGAAACCTTAGCTCCTACAAAAAGCATTGCCGAGGAGTTTTTACAAGCGGCAACACAAGCACCGCATCCGATACATTCAGCTGCATCGAGTGCCAATGAAGCAATTTCTTTAGAAATTGGTATTGCATTGGCATCTGGAGCACTTCCGGTATTAAAAGAAGTATAACCACCGGCCTGCTGTATTTTATCGAATCCGGTTCTACTTACAATTAAATCTCTTATAACTTTAAAAGCAGATGCCTTAAAAGGTTCGATATGAATTGTATCTCCGTCTTTAAAAACTCTCATATGCAATTGGCAAGTAGCTGTTTTAGGTAATGGTCCGTGTGGATGTCCGTTTACAACTAATCCGCAAGTTCCGCAAATACCTTCTCTACAATCACTTTCAAAAGCTACAGGAATTTTACCTTCTTTTTCTAATCTATTATTAAGTTCATCTAACATTTCTAAAATTGAAGAATCGGGAGAAACAGAAATCTTATGTTCTTCAAAATTACCTTTTACGGTATCGGATTGTTGTCTCCAAATTTTTAATGTTAAATTAATTTTTTCTTTTGCCATTATTTGTAACTCCTTGTAGCTAATTTAACATATTCAAATTCAAGTGGTTCTTTATTAAGCTTCCATTTACCGGCTTCTTCAAACTCCCATGCGGCAACATAAGAATATTCTTCATCATTTCTTATTGCTTCTCCATCCGGAGTTTGATGTTCTTCTCTAAAATGAGCACCGCAGGACTCATCTCTATCAAGTGAATCGAGTGCCATTAATTCGCCAAGTTCTAAGAAATCTGCTACTCTTCCGGCTCGCTCAAGTGTTAGGTTAAGGTCTTCGCTTTTTCCTACAACTTTTACATCATTCCAGAATTCCTCTCTTAGTGCTTTAATTTTTTGAATCACTTTTTCGAGTTTTTCTTTTTCGCGAGACATTCCAACATCAGCAATTAATAATTCACCGAGTTTTCTGTGAATATCATCGACAGTTTGCTTACCATTTATTGAAAGTAATTTATTTATTTGGTCTTTTACATTATTTTCAGCTTCTTTAAATTCGGATCTGTCTGTTGAAACTTTTTCGGGTTTTTCTCCACCAAAATAATTTCCAATTGTGTAAGGAATAACAAAATATCCGTCTGCCAAACCTTGCATCAATGCACTTGCCCCGAGTCTGTTAGCACCATGATCTGAAAAGTTAGCTTCACCAATAACAAATAATCCTTCAACCGAACTCATTAAATTATAATCTACCCATAAACCTCCCATGGTATAATGTGGTGCGGGATAAATTTTCATAGGTACTTTGTAAGGATTTTCGCCGGTAATGTTTTCATACATTTCGAAGAGATTGCCATATTTTTCTCTTACGGATTGTTCCCCTATTCTATTTATAGCATCGGCAAAATCTAAATAAACGGCTCTACCACCATCAATACCTTTGCCGTCATCACAAGCGTATTTTGCACTACGTGAAGAAATATCTCTTGGAGCTAAGTTACCAAAAGAAGGATATCTTCGTTCAAGATAATAATCTCTCTCATCTTCAGGAATTTCGGAAGGTTTTCTATGATCTCCGGGTCTATCGGGAACCCAAATTCTTCCGTCATTTCTTAAACTCTCACTCATCAAAACTAATTTTGATTGACCTTCGCCATGCAAGGGAAGAGCAGTCGGGTGAATTTGAGTGTAACAAGGATTAGCAAAAGCTGCTCCCTTTCTGTGTGCTCTCCAAGCTGCAGTAGCGTTACAATACATAGCGCTTGTGGAAAGGAAAAATACATTTGAATAACCACCAGTTGCGAGAACAACCGCTTGTGCGGAGTGGCGTTCAAGTTTACCTGTAACCAAATCTCTTACAATAATTCCTTTAGCTTGTCCGTCAACCAGAACAACATCCAGCATTTCTTTTCTTGTGTGCATTTCAACATTTCCGTCATGAATTTGACGGTTAAGAGAACTGTAAGCACCAAGTAATAATTGTTGACCCGTTTCGCCTCTTGCGTAAAAAGTTCTAGATACTTGTGCTCCACCAAACGATCTGTTTGCCAATGTGCCTCCGTATTCTCTTGCAAAAGGAACTCCTTGAGCCGCACATTGATCAATAATGTTGTTACTTACTTCGGCTAAACGATATACATTGGCTTCACGAGACCTAAAATCACCGCCTTTAACGGTATCATAAAAAAGTCTGAAAACAGAATCGCCGTCATTTTGGTAATTTTTAGCAGCATTTATTCCTCCTTGTGCAGCTATGGAGTGAGCCCTTCTTGGTGAATCGTGATAGGTAAACGCTTTTACTTTATAACCTAATTCGCCCATAGTTGCAGCAGCAGCAGCACCGGCTAATCCTGTTCCAACTATAATTACGTCAAACTTTCTTTTATTGGCAGGATTAACAAGTTTCATGTTGAATTTATGGTTTGTCCATTTTTCTGAAATATGTCCTTCAGGAACTTTGGAATCTAATTTAATCATTATTTACCTCCCAATGATGCTATGTAAAAAAATATAGGAATTGAACTAAATCCTATAGCCATAATAAGAGCAATTAGCGTCCCAACTTTTTTAACTATCGGGGTATATTTTTTGTGATACCAACCGAATGTTTGAAACGCACTTTGGAAAGCATGATTAAGATGAAAACCAAGTACTATCATTGCTATAATGTAAAATAGTGAAACAAAAGGATTTGTAAAAGCATTTTGCACTATTGCATAAAATGGATGAGAACCATCTTCGGGATGTGCCCCGAAATTAAATGACCTCCAGAATGTTGCCAAGTGAAAAATTAAAAATAGTAGAATTATTATTCCGCTAGCAGTCATAAAACGGGAGTAAAAAGTACTATTTTGTGAAGAAACATTAACTGCATACTTATCAGGCTTAGCTTTCTTATTTTGAAAATAAAGCTTAATTGCGTTATAAATATGCAAAACAAAAATTAAGAGTAGAATTACTTCTATAACTCTTATAAACGGTTTTATGGCTTCTAAACGGGCTACATTTTCATTAAAAATTTCTTGTCCGACAAAGAGAAGTAAATTATTAAGAAGATGAATTACCAAAAATAAGATTAGACATATACCCGTAACGGCCATAATAATTTTTTTCCCGATTGATGAGTTCAATCGGTCGGATAACCAACCCATTTATTACCTCCGTAAAGTATTAAAATGATAAGAAATTAAATAATTTGATAAAAGAATCAAAATAGCTTAATAAATTTTTTAAGCTCTTATAAAGATAACTTAAACTATTCACTTTTCAAAAAAATATGTATAAGCAATTTAATTCGTGCAGAATTTTTACGATTAATAACATATATAAATTCAATTAAAGAGTTAAATTTTACTTTTTTTAAAACGATAATAAAAAAAATGAATATATAATCAAGGAAAATACGAATGGAAACGGAAGAAAAAACAACTGTTGTAACTGAAGAGTTACTAAAATTAGTAAGCTTCAAAATTGATGAAGCTGAGTTTGGAGTTGATATTTTAAGAGTTCAAGAAATAAACAAGATGATGGAATTAACTACTGTTCCAAACACGCCGGCTTATGTTGAAGGTGTAGTTAATTTAAGAGGAAGAATTATTCCAGTTCTAAATTTAAGAGCAAGATTGGGAATTCCATTGAAAGAGTATGACGATAAAACTCGTATTATTGTTATAGAACTTGAAGATAAAACAATAGGTTTTATTGTTGATGAAGTAAAAGAAGTTTTAAGAATTCCTAAAGATATTACAGAGCAGCCTCCTGATATTGTTTCCGGAGTTGATTCTGATTTTATAACTGCTATTGGCAAGTTAGAAAATAGACTTTTAATATTGCTCGACTTAAATAGAGTTTTAGCAAACGAAGAAACCGGCAGTTTAGTTTAACTTTATACAGATACTATGCTTACAGCCACAAAAAATAAGTCGATTACTATTTTAGTAACTGAAAGAGAACTATCTACCGTAAAATCGATTATAAAATTTCTTTCTGATAAGTTCCCCGGTTTCGCAGTCCTAAATTTTCGAAAAGGCAAGCTCGGGGAAGATTATTTAATTAATTTTAAAGTTTATCCAAAGTACTACTCAAAGGTTTTAGAGAAATTGGCATATAATGATATTGAATTAATTATGAAGGATAAAGATACACTTTTATATGTTGATGAAAAGAAAGAACAAAGAAGAAAACGAAGATTAGCCGAAGGCTGGGCGGCAATTACTAAAACCAAACGCCATTTAACAATTAAAGAACTGCATACCTTAGCTGATGAAGGAAAATTAAAAGAGATGATCAAAGAAGCTAAAGGCGGTATAAATTCAAAATTGGTAATTGTTACAAAAGCAAAGGAATTACTAAACACAACTGTAGAAAATGCAATCAGTAATTTAATTGATTTAAGTGAAAGTGCTCCTTCTAAAATAGAAGAATCCATAAACCATTTAATAAATATTGCTTCGTTAAAAGATTTGAAATTATTCAATATGTATGATCAAATGAATCTAGCAGGTTATGCCGCTATCGATTTGGCGGTATCTAATGAAAAACAATTTCATAAAATTATTGATATTCTGAATAATTCAAACTTAAACACAATGGTTAATATTAGAGCTGCGCTTGCTTTAAGCAATCTTGTTTTTTCTGAGGCTGCCAAATCATCAAAATATTTTCCCGATTATATAAAAACTACCAATACACGCTGGCTAAAAATAGTTTTTGAAACAATACAAAAAAAACTTACAAAAGAAGAAGAAGAAAACATCCAAAATTTAATAGCTCACATCGAAGAAGAAAAAAAACAATTGTAAATTATCATTTGATTTATTTTCTGCAAAATTTTCTATTTAATTGAATTGTAATTTCTTATTTTAAATAATGTATATTAAAAAATTTTTATTATTTAATGCAAGAAAACAATCTTAAATACCTTAATTATCCCGTAAAACGAGATGTAGTTTTTGTTCTTGGTGCCGGTGCTTCGCATCCGGACGGAGTACCATTGCAAAAACATATTCTGCCGATGATATTATCAGAAAAAGCAAATGAGCTTGAAGATACTTTTATAGGTAATCGCGTAATTGAATTTATCCGAGATAATTTTGAATATGATAAGGAAAAAAATATATTTCCAAGTTTGGAAGCTGTCTTTGGTTTCCTGGATTACTTTATTCAACAAAACGAAAGCCTGAACGCAATTTATACACATAATAAAATTGTAGAAATTAAAGAACATCTGATAAAACTGATTCATTATATTGTTAATCTGCAGACAAATAAAAAAAGTGAATACTACCACTACTTTTGGGAAGCTGTTCAAAAGTATAATTCCAATATCTCAATCATTACATTAAATTATGATACTTTGCTTGAGCACTCGTTTGATTTTCTTTTTAGAAAATTTGGTTATATTGATTACTGTATGCATTTAATGAATTACGATAAAATTAATGAACTTAAAGAATTTAACTTTTGGATAAATCCGCGTGAACCAGTTAAAATAGCAGATAACAATCCTGTTCCAATAAAAATTATTAAGCTGCATGGAAGTCTAAATTGGAAATACTGCAATTGTTGCAATCAAACCTTGCTTACACCTTGGGATAGAACCATTGATTTGAACAAAGGAAAATTTTTGGGATACACTTATCCCGATAATGAAAAGTATGAGTATGTTTGTCCCCTTGATGGTACAGAATTTCAAACCTTAATAATGCCTCCTACTTACTTAAAACATTTAAATCATCCGATAATTTCGCAACTGATGAGTGAAGCCGCAAGAGAAGTTAGAGATGCAAAAAAAATAGTATTTATCGGTTATTCACTTTCCGATGCAGATGTACACATTAAAGCTTTATTCCGAAAACAGCTAAGAGATAATCAAGAAGTTATTGTAGTTAATAAAAAGAAACATACGCCGATGCTGAACAAATATTATTCATTATCAAAATCAGTTAGATTTTATAAATATACTTTTGAAGAGTTAGTGCAAGATGATGAATTGTTAAAAATGATATTTTAAATAAAAAGAATTGCTAATTTAGACTCAATTTAATCTTTTCTTTTTTTATCCACCTATTTCCCTTTCCCTCTTACTTCGGCTCAAGCTTTTTGTTTTCTATGCTGAAAAAATCGGTAATAGCTCTTTATATAGTTTATTTTTGATGTACTTAATTCGGTTATTATTCTAAATACTCCTGGGCTGTTTTTATTATTGCTGACTTACTTAACATGTTCTTGTAATTTCTATTTTTTCTTATTACATTTTACACAATTGTTTTATAATTTAATTAAAAAAGCAGCATAAATAAGTTTTAGATTCACAGTATCAATACCCTATTTTGCTTAACAAAATCAAAATTGATCTTGGTAATTTACAAAGAGGTAAAAACTCAGAAACAGAACAAAAACTAAAAAAACTTAACCGTAAAAATTGATGAACCAAGTAGAATATTAGAGAAAATAGAGCTAAAAAAAAATGCTACAATTATTATAACAATATTATAAAAATCCTAAGGAGGAACCATGAAAAACATAATAGTTAAATCAATTTCATTATTAATTATTTTAAGTAGTTTTACAATAGCTCAAGATTTGGAAGAAACTTTATTTAAAACCATAAATAATAAAATTAAAGAAGCAGTTTCAACCAACGTTAATCTTATGTCTCCTACATTTTTTGAAAAAGCAGCAAAATTAGTTAAAAATGCTAAAAAAGATTTAAAAGACGGAGCAAATTTATCTGATATTAAAGAACAAATTACTGAAGCTGACGATTATCTAAACAGAGCGTTTAAAACTTCGGAAGTTGGGAAAGTTACATTTACCAAGGCAATAGAAGCAAGAAAAGATGCGTTGGCTGTTGATGCTCAGAAAAATGTTAATAAAACGTGGATTAAGGCTGAAGAAAAATTACACGAAGCCGGAGAAGATTTAGAAGATGGAGATGTAAACGATGCCAGAGAAGAAGCAAAATCAGCTGAAAATTTATTTAGAACTGCTGAATTGGAAGCTATTAAAATTTCTTATTTAGTTGAAACAAGAAATAAAATTTCAGATGCAGAAGACTTAGATATACAAGATACAGCTCCCAAAACATTAGCTTTATCAAAAAAACTTGTTAATGAATGTGAAAAAGAATTAAATAATAACAGATATGACACCGATTTACCAAGAAGCTTGGCAAAATCAGCTCAATATGAGATAGCTCATGCTTATTACATTGATAAAGTTGTTAATGATTTTAATAAAAATGATAATACCCTGGAAAATATGATACTGGATATCGAGAATGATTTTTCAAAAATAATTTCAGCTTTAGAAATAGAAAAGGATTTTACTTCAGGATTTTCCCCCATGGCAGAATTATCAGCCGGTGAAGTAACAAAAATAAAAAATGAAAATAGTAAATTAAAAGAAAGTGTTGCTGCTTTGGAACATGAGTTAAATCTGCTAAAGAAAGAATTAAGCGGATTATCTGCAGAGAAATCCGAGTTAGCAGTAGAAATGGATAAATTAAATAAACTAAAAGCAAAATATGCAAAAATTGATAAGATGTTTACTAATGGTGAAGCACAGGTTCTTAGAAAAGAAAATGATATTATTATTCGCTTAGTCGGTTTAAGTTTTGATGTTGGTAAAGCAATCATTCAACCGGAAAATTTTGGTCTTTTAACAAAACTTAAAAAAGCAATAAAAGAGTTTCCCGAAAGTACAATCTCAATTGAAGGTCATACGGATTCATTTGGAAGTGATGCAAAAAATTTAGAATTATCACAAAAACGAGCTGATGCAGTAACACAATACTTACTTGCAAATATGGATATTTCTTCATCTAAAATAAAATCTACCGGTTATGGTGAAACAAAACCGATTGCAAACAACGAAACAAAAGAAGGGCGAGCAAAAAATAGAAGAATCGATTTGATTTTACATAATAACTAATTTCTATAATGCTTGGAAGAGAATATCTTCCAAGCATTTTTTTGAATTAATAAATAAAGTTCACTTGTTTTTTAACATTCAAAACCAATAATTAGTTCTTGCATAAAAATTCTTGGTCTTTTCAAATCAATGGTAAAGTTTAATCACTTAATCCATTCTTTTATAACATCTATAATTTCCGTTTGAGTTGAATCGGGGAAACTTTTTATGCGAGTTCTGTGCGAACCTTTTTGTTTAACATATTTCTTACATTTTTGATTATCTTTTAACACTACCGAAGTAGCATTCCACGGATCGTATTCGCCGTAAATAAAAAGCATTTTATTAGCATCGGTTTGCAGCCAATTATTTACTTTTTGCATGGATTCAGCCTTAAATGGTGGTAATTTCGTATTAGGAAAAGTATGGTCGAAAGTTAAATTCTTGTCGTAATTTTTAAGGTATTTTTTAAACGGTTCGATATCGTAATTATACATACCTATTTCTGTTAATGCCTGATAAAAAAATGCCTTTAACGGCTCAATACCCTCTTTTGAGAAAAAATTCATATCCGAAACTTTTGCCAAATGCTTAACAATTTCCGAAGAGGTGGCTTTTGCAGGTGGAATAGAATCCACGGGTGTTGTTCCCCACTGCCAAAAAGCAAACGGATACTCCAAAATCAATAAATCAAGTACCTTATCCATATCCATAGAAAAATGATAGTTATGTTTTTCAGCATAAGTCTTTGCCAAAGGTATCAATTGTTTTTTTTGCTTAAAACATCTTAATTGAAACTGCGTAATTTTATCTCGTGTAGATTTGTTACCTACTGTATTTAAATATTGGTTAATTCGTTCATCTTCACGCGATAAATTCATAGGGGCAACATAAGGCACACTTACTTCTACATCATTAGGATAAAAATAGCGGTGATAAATAGTGGTTTGTCCTCCTTTGCTTATACCAGTTGAAATCCATTTACCTTTGTATATCTTTTTTAAGGTTTGAATAATTGTGTGCTGATCGGCAGCAGCTTGTTTTATATTCAGATATTTCCAATTTAAACTATCGGGTTTAGAATTTTCGAAAAAACGATGCTCAATGGTAAGCTGATTGGCATCGAGTAATTTACTTAATTCTCCTGCTTTTTCGGTCCAGATATTATAACCTTGCAACTCTACCACCATTGGTTTATCTAAATCTCTGCTTCCCAATAGCACCCTTTGCTTAAAATTTCCTAACTTTGGATTATTGTGATCTAATGGTTGTGTAAAATATAATTCATAATATTCTTTAAAAGTAGTATCACCTGCTATTTTCTGAACACTTGCATTAGGAATATTTTGCAGTTGTTCTTCTAAACTTAAAGTTTTTGGATTGGAACAAGAAAGTAGAATTATTCCGATAAAAAGAGCAATAGTTAATAGAGTATTTTTTTTCATTTTATATCTGTTTTGCATTGAATTTAACATATCTACAAATTTAAATAAAAAAGGAGTTATTTTGATTAAAATTATGATTTTTATAACCGAAAAGCTTTAGAAAATGAACAGCAATTCTTATTATTAAGTACTGAAAACTAAAGAAAGACATGTAAATAAAAGAGAAAGAATAACTGAAAATCGGTGCTCAAAAATAGAATTATTTTTTCTTTAGACTATTTTCTCTTATTCAATTTTTTACAAAATTAATTTATAGCCATAATAAATTTTCAATACTTATTAGTCTTACTTTACAAGTGTTTATAAAAAATAGAACATAAAATTTTTTATATTGTATAATTATTTTAATTTAAAAAATATTAAGTGGAGATATGTAATGAGATTAAAATCCGCTCTTTTAATTTTCTTTTTAACTTTCGGTTCAATTTTAGGACAACCTCAATTTGAAAAAGTAACTCTCAAAATTGATAAAATTTCGGAAAATTTGCAGGTCGGCGAAACCTTTGAACTAACTGTAAATGCTACAGTTGATGAAGGATGGCATATAAATTCTAACACACCGCGAGAGAAATTTTTAATTCCCAGCGTAATAAAAGCAGAAGGTAACGGAATTGAATTGCTCGAAGTAAAATATCCTAAACCTCTTGATTTAAAATTATCTATTTCCGAAAAACCTATTTCATGTTATGAAGGTACAATTAAATTTGTTTTAATTCTAAAAGCTGTAAAAAAAGGTACTACACCAATAAATGTAAAATTGAATTATCAATCTTGTAACGATAGAAGTTGTTTACCGCCAACTTTGGCAGAAGCAAATACAGAGCTAACAATAAAGCAAGATCAAATAAAAAGCGAAGCAGATGTTACTCTTAAAAAAGAAGATGATAAAGAGGAAAATACTTTTGGAGAGAAAACAGCCAAAGAAGAAGTAAAAACTCAAGAAAAAGTAAAAGTTGATGCAGAAAATAAAGATGTTTCTGCAAAAGAAAATATAAAAAAAGTAGTGACCAAAAAGAAAGAATCAAAAGGTTTATTTATAATTATTTTAGGAGCTTTTCTCGGCGGTATGATTTTAAATTTAATGCCTTGTGTTCTGCCGGTTCTTTCAATTAAAATTCTCGGACTGGTTCAACAAGCTAACGAAGCTAAAGAAACAGTTTTTAAACACGGATTGGTTTTTACACTTGGCGTTCTCGTTTCATTTTGGATTCTTGCGGGATTATTACTAATTCTGAGAGCAGGCGGCGAATCAATAGGCTGGGGATTTCAACTACAATCTCCCGTTTTTATAGTAATACTTGTTTTCTTAATGTTCCTTTTCGGATTAAGTTTATTCGGTGTTTTTGAAATAGGAACTTCCTTAACTGGAGCGGGACAAAACGTAACATCAAAGTCAGGATATTCCGGTTCATTTTTTAGCGGCATAATGGCTACAGTTGTGGCAACACCTTGTACGGCACCATTTATGGGATCAGCATTAGGTTTTGCAATAAGCCAGCCTGCACTTATTTCAATTATTGTTTTTACTGCAATCGGATTAGGAATGGCGTTCCCTTACCTTTTAATAACTGCATTTCCCAAACTGTTAAAATTTATTCCAAAACCCGGTGCTTGGATGGAAACAATGAAACAATTTATGGGTTTCTTACTCGTTGCTACAGCAATTTGGTTAATTTGGGTTTTAAGTAGTCAAGTTGTTTCCGATAGTATAATTATTTTGTTGTTTGCTTTAATGTTTGCTTCAATTGGTGCTTGGGTTTGGGGCAGATGGGGAACCCTGATGAACACTAAAAAAACAAGAACAATAGCTTTTATTGTTGCAGCTATTTTAGTGCTTGGTGCAGGTTACAAAACAATTGAAAATGTATCGGATGAATCTAATAAACTTACTGCAAGTAATTCGTACTCAGATATTTGGGGTAAGTTTTCACCTGAATTAGTAGCAGAGTTAAGAAACGAAAATAAAGCCGTTTTTGTAGATTTTACGGCTAAATGGTGTTTAAGCTGCCAAACAAACAAAAAAGTAGCTCTGCATGATTCAGAGGTCGAGAAGAAATTTAAAGAAAAAGGTGTTATAACTTTAATTGCAGATTGGACAAACAGAGACGAAATAATTACCAAGGCTCTCGAAGAGTTTGATAGAAATAGTGTTCCGCTTTATATTTTATATCCTAAAAATGGAAAAGAGCCTATAGTTTTACCTGAAATCTTAACACCATCTATCGTTATTGAAGCTTTAGAAAAACTCTAAAAAATCAATAAAATAAATTAATTTGTGATTAAAAAAAATGGTATCAATCCTGGAATTTATTCCGAACTTAATACCATTTTATTTACAAGAAATCTCAAAATTATTAAAAAACTTACTATTAAATGATTACTGAACGTATTATTCTAAATAATCTTTATCAATTTATAGGCTAATAATAGCCTACTTTCTAATTTTGACCGTTTCCATTATTTTATTTGTTTAGTAGTTTCAGTAAGTTAAAGTATATTAACTATAATATTAAAATCTAAAAAACAAATTGAAACTGATTTTTTTAATGTTATTTTGTTAAGAGAATCATAAAAAATTCGTTTGATAGTTTTATTTTCATTCGGCATACAAATTGATACTACTATAATTAATAAATTTAATTTTTTTTAACAATCTAAAAATACAATTAAAATTTGCGATAATATTTACTTATTAAGCCAAAAAGGTTGAAACCTGTGCAAGATCAGCTGAATACTGAATTAAAAAATAATAAATTATTTAAGAATACAAATATTTCTACAATATTACTTGAAGATTTGGATCTTAAAGAAAGATTATTGGATGAGGGAGAAATAATCTATAAATCCGGTGATTTTTCAGAGTCAATCTTTTTAGTTATTGAAGGTGAAATAAGTCTGCTTACAAAAATAAGTTTTGATGAAACTCTTTCTAAAAGTATTCTTCCTAAAGAATTTTTTGGTCAAGAAGAATTTTTTAGTAAACAACCAAGAGTTTCAACAGCATTGAGCAGAAAAGATTCCAAAATAATTGTATTGGCAAAAGATCATTTAGATATTTTACTTAAAAATCACAAAGAAATTTTTGAGAACTTAAAAGAAGCTTTAGATGACAATAACATAGAAGCAAAAGAAAATCTCGAAAAACTTTATGAAATTGCAATAAAAATTGATGAACAAGGTAAAATTGAAGCGTCTATTTTCGATATTAATGGTATTGATAATAAGGCAAAAGATGATTCTTCGGTTTCTCCTGACCAAAATTTGTTAAAAGAGCATGAAATAGAAGATATTTCAAAAAAAATTGAAAATTATAACAAGTTACTGAAACAAAAAGAATTAAAAATAACTTCTTTGTACAAACGGTTGGAAGATTATCAAAATTCGCATGAACAACTTACGAAAATGTTGGATATGCAGAATGAACAATTAAGTAATTTGTTGGAAACCGAAGAAAAAAGTAAAAAGAGGATTGATAATTATCTTGAAAAAATAAACAACTTAGAAAATAAATTAGATGAATTTGAGCAAAATGATTCTAATCTTTCTGCAAAACTAATTGAAAAAAATAATGAGTTAGAGGGAATTAAAAAAGAACTCAAAGAAAAAATGCAAGTTCATAAGAACGAAACTGATGAGATAAAGAAAGAATATGAACATAAAATTTACGATTATGTTAAAGAAATTGATAGTTTGAACAGCATTTTAAATGATTTTAATGAAAAAGAAACCTTGTTTGTTAAGCAGAAAGATTTGTTGGCTGATAAAGAGAAAGATTTTTTAAAAATAAAAGCAGAATATGATATTGCTCTTAAAAAGATTGAAGTTTTATCAGATAAAATAAAAATTTTATCCGAAAAAGAAGAACAAATAATCAAAAAAGAAAATGAACTAACAAAACTGGCAGCAACAAATCAAAAATATGAAAACGAAATACTAAAACTGAAAGAGCGGTTAAAAGACTTTGAAATTGAAAGCAAAAAATATTCGGAAGAAATAGAAGAAAAAGCAATGCTAAATGATGAACTAAAAGCGGCAATGCAAAAATACGAAGAAGAAATTCGTAACTTGCGAAAATTTAGAAAAAAACAAGAAACAACAATTGAAAAACTTTCTAATATTAATGATAAATACGAAAACACAGAAAAAGAAAAAAACAATATTATAGAAAAGTTAAATAAAAAAGTTGCAGAAATAGAAAAAAAATATAGCAGCACTTTAAATCAAATAAAAGAAAAAGAAAATTATATTAATAAAAAATTAAGTGACATGAATATCGTGAAAGAAGAAAAACAAATATCCGTAAATGATTTAATTAATAATAATTCATCAAAATCATACAAAATTTCTGCAATGGAAGAATTGCAATTAAAATTGCACGAAATTGAGCAAAAATATAAAGAATCAACTTTTTCTTTGGAAAAAGATATTGTGGAACTAAAACAAAAATTTCAAAATCCTGAAAATAATACACAAAATGTATCGCTAGAAAAAGGTGCTGAAACTCAAAATGATGGTACCCAAACTAAGGTGGATGAAGAGCAGATAAAAGCTGACAGCCGTAAGAATGATTTGATTGCTAAACAAAAAGAACATATAGAAGAGTTAAAAAATAAAGAAAACTTTTTAAGAGAAGCCGATAATAAGAAACAAGAAATTATTGATAGACAATTTAAAAGAATAACTGAACTTAGTGATTTTGAAAGAAAAGCAAATAGTCAAATTGAAAATCTAACTGAAAGTATAAAATCATTAAGAAATGAAAATGAAACACTTTTATCTGAAAATAATGATATAAAAAATAAATTATCTCAAAATTCAGAAAAGATAGCAACTAGTGAAGGTGAATTAGAGTCTAACTTACAAAAAAATAATAAGTTAGATCAAAAAATAAAAGACCTTGTAGCCAAAAATAAAAATCTTTACATTGCTTTAGAACAAAAAAATGAAGTTATTAGTAACCAATCAAATAATTTAAGTAAAGTACAGAGTGAAAAGAACAGTATAATTGAGAATAACAGAAAAAAAGATGCAATTATAATAGAGCAAGCTAAAAACTTAGAAATATCCGAAGCAAAAATAAAAGCATTAACCGAAGAAGTAACCAGAATAAATGATAAAGTTCAAGTTCTAAATAATATAGAAGAAAAAACCAAGGAACTGGAAGAAAAATTATTAGAGGTTAACGAACAACGCGAAACTTCAATTCAAGAAAATCTACAAAAAGCGGAAGAGCTGGAGAAATTCATTAAAGAAAATTTTGAGCTGACCGAAAAAAATAATCAACTTAATAATGAAATTACTGAACTAACGCAAAATTACCAAGAACTTAATAAAATTTATACTGAGGCAATTTCAGAAAAAGAAAAAATTAGTGAAAGTGTTAATGAAAAACTGGAAGAGTTTGAAAATCTAAAAGAGAAAAATTTAGTGGTTTTAGCTCAAAATGAAGGATTAAAAGAGAAAATAAAAAATCTTGAAGAAATTCAGAATGAAATAAATATAAAAATAGAAGAAACAAAAAACTCCAAGATAGAAATTGCGGCTGAAATTGAAGATAAAGATAAGAAAATTGGAGAAATGGAAAGCGAAATCAGCAGATTGAATAATTCTTTAGAAGAAAAAACAAACGAAATATTTGAGCTTACTTCTAAAATAAATGAATTTAAACATAATAAAAATATTTCTGAAACTGAATTGGTTAAGTTCAAATATCAAATAGACTTACGCGAGGAAC
Source organism: Ignavibacteriota bacterium (assembly GCA_002746605.1). GTDB lineage: Bacteria > Bacteroidota > Ignavibacteria > Ignavibacteriales > Melioribacteraceae. The sequence continues at coordinate 42,578 of PDPT01000014.1, read as the reverse complement.
ATATTTGTGAGTTGAACAATGAAATATTAAATAAAAAAGAACAAATAGAAAAGTTAAATAATGAAAATGATGAAATTGAAACAAATTTACAAGTAAAAGAAGAAGAAGTTCTAAAATTAAATAATAGTTTAGATAAACTTCACTCGGAAAAAATAACAAATGAAGAGAAAATTTTTGAATTGAACGAAAAGTTGAGTAAAGCCGAAACCGAAATTGTTTCATTAAACTCCAATTTAGAAAATCCTAAAAAGGATAATTCATCCGAACTTGAAGAGCTTCAGCTTAAATTTGATTCGATTTTTAAAGAAAAAAATGATCTGACTGATTTGTATAATGAAGAATTGGAAGCGAGAATTCAACTTAAAAGAAGAGTTGCTGAATTAGAAAAATCATTAGAGGATCGAGAGAAAGTAATCGGACAGGTTCAATCGAATATAGACTCCGAGAAAGATGAAGTTAAGAGTTTGTTGAAAGAAAAAATAAAACATAACGAAGAACTTCTAAACAAAATATTTTCACTGGAAGAAAAAGTAAAATTGCTTCAAAAAGGTTATAACGAAGCAACAAATGCTCAAGAAAGTGAAATGCAATATATTTTGGGACAATTGGAAACTGTAAATAATGAATTGGAAGAAAAAAATAAAATTTTAGATGAAAAAAGAGAAAAAATTTCTGATTTGGTAAAATTAGAAAATGAACAAAATAGTTTCCTTGAAGAAAAAAGTAGAATAGAAAATGAATTACAAAATTTAATTTTAGAAAATTCAATTAAAAATGAAGAAAATAAAAATCTTAAGGAAGAAATAAACAACAACGCTAACAAAATCAAAGAATTAGAGCAAATAATAGGTAGTACTGATTTTGTGAGTGAAGAACAAAAAAATAAAGTAACAAAACTTGAAAATGTAATACGTAGTTTAACAACAAAAGTAGGCGAAAATGAAGAGGTAATTTCGGAAAAAGAAAAAGAGATTGCCAACTATCAAAATATTATTTCACAATTTGAAGAAGATAGAAATAATGAAAAAAGTAATGACGTTGATGAAAAAATTAAAGGCTACGAAGAAAACATCAAACAAAAAGATGAACTGATAAATGAACTTTCATCAAAAATTAAAGAATTTGAAGATAAAATTGATAAACTTGCAGAACAATCTTCCAATACTGATGAGAGTAAGATAAATGAATACAAAGAAAAAATTACAAAGCTGGAACAAGAAATAAATTTTTATAAAGAAAATGAAAACAACGGCACCTCTAATGCTAAAATTGAAGCAATAGAACAAAAACTGTCAAAAATTAAATTAGAAAAAACTGAAAAAGAAATTGCTTACATAAAAGTTACCGAACAACTTGAAGATAGTAAACATGAAATAGAAAAATTGACCGCTTCTAAAAATAATTATAAACTAGAGGCAAATAAAAATTTAGAAGCTAGAACACGTTTGGAACGAGAAATTGAAGAACTTAAAAAGAAAATAGATTCCCAAGCAAATCAAGAAGCTACAGATGTTGATAATCTTGAGTTTATTGCGAACAATGATGAAATTTCGGATCTGAAAGATAATGAATCGGAAGAAGTTAAAATAATAGACGAAGAAGTTGAAGTAATAAATTTTAACGAAACAAATGATTTTGATACTCCAGATGAAAATGAGCTCGAAGATCAAGCTATCGAAGACGACGAAGTAAATTTTTTGAATGATATTGAAGAAGATGAAGAAACTGAAGTTCTTGATGCCATAACCGAAGAAGAGGAAGAAGATGATATCAAGGAAGATGAAACTAATGAAGAAAACATAACCGAAGAATTTTTTGATGATGAAGAGTTTGAGAGTTCAGAAGATGATATTCTAAATTCTGCTGAAGAAAGTGAAGAATCTGAAATTTATGATGATGCATTGGATAGTCCGGATGAAGAAGTTATTTCGCTTCCTAATTATGCCGAATTTGTACATCTGTTATACGGAGAAGTTAGTGTAGTTACATTACATGTGCCAAGAGCAACTTTAGATATTGCAGCAAGATTCAAAGAATATTTGAACGCACTTATTGATGGAGGTAAAGTAAAATTGGTAATAGACCTAAATGAGTGTGAGTTTGTAGACTCTACAGTACTGGGAGTTTTAGTTAGTGCTCTTAAAAAATCAATGTCCCAAAATGGTGATTTAAGAATAGTTTGGGGCGATAATACAGAATCTTCAATGTTTTATATTACAAGAATGGATAGAGTTTTTAAATTATACGATAATCTTGAAGAAGCTATTCAAAGTTATGAATAAGATTTTTCAAAATTCTCAAAAGAAATAAAAGAACGATAAAATTTATTAAGCTAAATACTTAATATATAATTTAAGAAAATATTCAATTAGTTAACGGATTAACCAATAAATAAATTGATAAAAATTGAGAGAAAAGAATCAAAATGTTAATCCGTTAACTGACGGATAAGACTTGAAGTATAAGACGCAAAATATAAAGAGAGACTGAAAAATATTTTGCAGTTTTTCCCACATTTATGAGATTTCTTTGTTACACTCGCAATAACTGACTTATAGATTATTGTTCATTTTCACCATTAACCTTTCACATTTAGCTTTTTTTTTGATAATTATAATCACTATGAGATTTAGTTGATAAAAAAAGAAAGCATAAATAATAAAAAATTAAAAAAGAACCTCAAAAAAAAATTTTTTTTGTCGATTGTTTAATAGTAATACATTTGTATTAATATGATAAGAATACAAATTCTAAAAAAGTTTTAGAAAAAAATAATGGCAAATAACTTAGACTCCGAATATTTTGCATTGTTTGCAGGATTATCCCATGAAATTATTTTCAGGTTAGATAAATCAGGCAAATTTATATTTATAAATGATTTCGGAATGAAAGAGTTGAAATTCAGTAAGGATGAATTACTGAGCAAACATTTTTTAGATATTGTAAGTAATCAGAGTAAATTAAAAGCTGGTGAAGTATTTCAGAAAATTATTGCCGAGAAAAATAAGGTTGATTTTGAAATTGAAATAATTCCCAAAGTAAGTATCGAAAAGTTATATCAATTTACAATTTTGCCATTAATTAAAGATGATAATTTAATAGAACTGCTTGGTATAGGAAAAGATAAAACCGAACATAATTTACTCATAAAAAAAAGTGAAGATTTATCATCACAATTAAAAGAAGCAAACAGAATAAACCATATTGAACGAGATAGAGCAAAACAACAGATAAGTATTCTAAATGAATTGAATACACTTAAAAATGAATTTATCTCAAATGTTTCGCACGAATTACGAACGCCGCTCGCTTCAATAATAGGTTTTTCCGAAACCATTTTAGATGATAATAACTTAACAAAAGAATCAATTAAAGAATTTAATGATGTAATTTTAACTGAAAGCAAAAGACTTGCTAAACTAATAAATGATGTATTGGATTTTTCTGAACTCGAAAGCGAAAAAAGAAATCTTGCTAAAGAGTCAGTAAACCTTATAGAAGTTCTTAAAGAATGTGCAGTAAAATATGAAAAAGAACTAAGTAAAAAAGAAATTATTTTTACTTGCAATTTGCCTGAATCGGAATTGATAATATATGCTGATCCGGTCAGAATAAAAAAAGTGTTTGATTACATTTTATCTAATTCAGTTAAGTTTACAAACAAGAACGGCAGAGTAATAGTTTTATTACACGAATTTCTAAAAGAAGTGGAAGTAATTATAAGTGATACGGGAATAGGAATTCCACAAGAAAAATTACCTGATTTGTTCGATAAATTTAATAAAATAAAAACCAATAATTTACCGGGCACAGGTTTTGGCTTGGTAACAGTTAAACAGATTGTTGATTTACATAAAGGATTAATTACAGTTAAAAGTGAAGTTGATAAAGGTACAAGTTTTATAGTAAGGTTACCCAAATACAATCTAACATAATTTTTAGAGGAAAAATTGAAAAAGAGAATTTTCATAGTTGATGATGAACCTGCAATATTAAAATTAATTTCGCATTGGGTTAAAAATGAATGGAAGTATGATATTCGTACTTTTACGCATGGAAATGATTTACTGGAAAATTTACATGATAATCCTGATTTAGTTTTGCTCGATATTATGCTTCCAGATATTTCAGGTACCGAAATATTAAAAAAGATTAAAAGAAAGAATAAACTTCTTCCGGTAATAATGTTATCGGCACAAAATAATATAGATACTGCTTTAGAATGTATAAGAGAAGGAGCTTATGATTACTTTCCGAAACCGGTCGATAAAAACAGATTAAAACCTGCAATTGCAAATGCAATAAAATATTATGACCTCGAAAGAAAGGTAGATGAACTTAGTCAAGATTTAAAGAACGAATACAACTTTGATAATATCATTTCGGCTGATAAAAAAATGCAAGATGTATTTAGAATGGTAAGCAAAGTACTTAATAATGATATTACTGTTTTAATAAACGGAGAAAGTGGAACGGGAAAAGAATTAATTGCACGAGCCATACATTATAACGGAGTTAGACAAAATGAGCCGTTTGTTGTTGTTAATTCTGCATCTATTCCTAAGGAACTTTTAGAAAGCGAACTATTCGGACACGAAAAAGGTGCATTTACCGGAGCACATCAAAGAAAAATAGGAAAATTTGAACTTGCTGACGGAGGCACAATATTCCTTGATGAAATTGGTGATATGGATATGTCGCTTCAAGCTAAATTATTAAGAGTAATTCAACAAAAAGAATTTGAACGAGTAGGTGGGAATGAAACTATAAAAAGCGATGTAAGAATAATTTCCGCCACAAATGTTGATCTGAAAAAAGCCGTTAGAGATAGAGAATTTAGAGAAGATTTATATTACAGGTTAAGCACATTCCCAATAATTATTCCGCCATTAAGAGAACGAAGAGGCGATATAGTTATTTTGATAAATTATTTTTTAGATGAGTTTAATAAAAAAATGGACAGACAAATTAAAAGTGTGTCCAAGCGGGCATTAGAATTATTGTATGATTACAACTGGCCCGGTAATGTTAGAGAATTGGAAAATACAATTGAAAGATGTATGATACTTTCTGACACTAACAAAATTGATATAGATGTATTACCTCCGCAAATTTTAGAGAATACCGTAGATGTAAATCAAAATTCAGATTTTGGCGAAACATTTGGAGAAGATTCACCAATTATTCCCTTCGAAAAATTAAAAGAAAAAGCCATAAAACATGCTTTACAAAAAACAAACGGAAATATTGTTGATGCCTCAAAAAAACTTAATGTCGGGCGGGCAACATTATATCGTCTAATGAGTAAGTATAAAATTAAAATAAGATAAAAATAATAATTAAAACTAAACTTTGGAGTAGTAATAGTGAGTACTGCAGAAGAAAAAAAACATAAAATTCTATTAGTAGAAGATGAAGACTCGGTAGCCAAACTGATGCTCTATGCTTTCAAAAAAGAAGGTTACGAAACTGAATGGGCTGAAAACGGATTGCAAGGTTATATTAAAACCAAATCTTTTCAACCGGATTTAATTGTAAGTGATATAATGATGCCGGAAGTTGATGGACATCAATTCAGAAAACAACTTTTGGAAGATGAAAAATTAAAATTAATTCCATTTGTATTTCTTACGGCTAAAGGTGATGAAGATGATATACTTGGCGGGTACGATCTGCAAGTAAATGATTATATTGTAAAAACATCTGGACCAAAATTGGTTTGTGCTAAAATTTCTGCGATTATTCAGGCAACTGAAAAAGAAAGAAGTAAAGCTGTTGAGGAAGTACATAAAGCTGCAAACTCAATGGGGACTAAAACCGTGCCCGATAAAGCTCCAAAACTTGATGGTTTTGCGGTAGAACATTGGCATGTTCCTTTTCAAAATGTGCCTGGTGGCGATTTTATAGATTATTTTAAAATAGATGAAAATAAGATGATTGTAGTGCTAGGCGATATTATGGGTAAAAAATGGGGTGCTTGGTATTTTGCCGTTGCTTATGCAGGATATGTAAGAAGTGCGATCAGAATGGTTTTAGATTCTGAACATGAAATTTCTCCTGCAGCAATCCTCGAAAGAGTTAACAGAGCAATTTATAAGGATGAAAGAATTTCCGATATTTTTATTACTCTTTCTGTTGTATTAATAAATAACGAAAATAATACCGTAACATACGCCGGTGCCGGAGATTTACCAATTATTCATAAATCCGATGAGGTTAAATGTATAAAATCTAATGGAATTCTCATTGGTTTTAGTGAAACAAGCAAATACGAAAATATTGAAGTTAAAATAAAAAAAGGTGATTTTGTTTATATTATTACTGATGGGATTCCTGAAACAAGATGCACAGATGGAGAATTTTTCGGACAAGAAAGGCTAACAGGAATTATCGATTCTCTTGCTCATTCCGATGAAATATTAGAAAAAATAAAAACTAATTTTATTGAACTTACAGATAATAAGTTTGAAGATGATATAAGCATTATCGGGATTAGAGCAAATTAAAGTTTTATAAAAACAAAAAGTTAATCGTGAGAATGAAAAATATTTAATGTAAATGGAAAGTTGTAAATTAAATATTTTCAAATCTATCATTAAAATAAATATAATCAATTTAATATCTTATATAAAGCAGAGGCAATTATGAACAAAATTACTTTATTTTTCTTATTCTTTTTTTCTTTTACTATAATTTTTGCCCAAAAAAATAGTTTCAAGAAACCAAATACTTTAATGCCAAATAGTATTGAAAATTCCTCGAATTTACAAGAGTTGCACAGAGCCTTTTTACCAAACAAAAATAAAATAACTAAAAAAAATATTTTAACAACCGGTACTGTTGTTGATAGTGCAATTATGATTGGCAATGATAATGATATTGGTGAGGACACAACTAAGTATATATATAAATATAATTCTAATGGAAAAATAATTTTACTAATAAATCAAAAATTAAGTAATAATGAGTGGATAAATTTTTCTCAATTAATTTATAACTATGATGATTATTGGAAAAATGAAGCCTGGGTAAACCACTACAAAGAAATTTTAGAATACGATAATAGAAATAATTTGACTCTAAAAATTTCGCAATATTGGGCAAATGAGATTTGGGTAAATCAAAGCAAAGAAATTTCAGAATACGATGATAGAAATAATTTGACTCTGGAAATTTCGCAATATTGGGCAAATGAGACTTGGGTAAATCAAAACAAAGAGATTTCAGAATATGATGATAGAAATAATTTGACTCTGGAAATTTCGCAATATTGGGCAGATGAAGCTTGGGTAAATCATAGAAAATGGATTTCAGAATATGATGATAGAAATAATTTGACTTTATACATTTATCAAAACTGGGCTGAAGAAGCTTGGGTAAATTATAGAAAATGGATTTCAGAATATGATGATAGAAATAATTTGACTTTATACATTTATCAAAACTGGGCTGAAGAAGCTTGGGTAAATCAAAGCAAAGAAATTTCAGAATACGATGATAGAAATAATTTGACTCTAAAAATTTCACAAAACTGGGCAAATGAGACTTGGGTAAAATCTGCGAAAGATACTTATGCATACGATGATAGAAATAATTTGACTTTATATATTTATCAATATTGGAAAAATGAAGCTTGGGTAAATTCTGCGAAAAAGACTTATGCATACGATGATAGAAATAATTTAACTCTGGAAATTTATCAAGATTGGACAGATGAAGAGTGGGTTAATAATAACGAAAAAAAATATAAATATGATAGTAACAGCAACATTACTGACTTTTTCTCCGATAATTATTATATTCACACTGAATTTCAAGATGTATTTGATAACGCATATTTTTTTGAGGGAAATGAAGGATATATTTACTACAAAACTATAACAGATATAAAAGAAGAAAAAGCGTTAGTTACTGAATTTATGTTGAAACAAAATTATCCTAATCCGTTTAACCCAAGTACAACAATAAATTATACAATCTCTGCTGCAAGTGCCATTGTGAAATCTAATAGAGTTACGCTAAAAATTTATGATGTTTTGGGAAGGAAAATAAAAACACTTGTAAACAAAATCCAAAACCCCGGTAATTACAGCATTAAATTCAATGCAGCTAATTTACCAAGCGGAATATATTATTATAAATTAACTACAGGCAGTTTTTCAGAAACTAAAAAAATGATTTTGTTAAAGTAATAAAACAAAAGAGAGGTCTTTTAAGAAAAAGATCTCTCTTTATTATTTACTTATTAGTTTTTTGAAGTAGTTTTTCCAATTGTTGTTATCGCTAGAGGAACGAAGCAATCTTTTTTAGCTTGCAATTTTTCCCAAACTCTGCTTGTTAAAGCTGAAATTATATAATGAGATTGCTTTGCTGTAGCTCGCAAAGACTGTCTTATGTTTATCGCCGAATATCATTGCCAATGAAATGAAGTAATCTGCCAAGATTATTTTTAGTAATTCGCAGACTAGAAAGTTTGAGTTACAGAATTAATTACTTCGCTTTGTTTTTCCCAAATTGTATTGAGGAGTAACCATATTTATCTCTTATTTTTGTAACTGCATTAAACATCTCTTTTCTTCTTTTATTTTCATCTTCAAACAATTCCACTTGATTAGCGGTTTTATCAAAGTTAGTGAGATATATGCCAACCAATCTGATAGACATTTTTTTATTATCTGCTTTGTAGAATAATTTTTTTGTTTTGTTAAAAACAATTTTATCATCATCAGTTGGCTTTATTGTTATAGCTCTTGTAAGTGTAGTAAAATTTGAATATCTTAATTTTATACCAATTGTAGAAGCTAACCATTTTTTATTCCTGAGTGATTGACAAACTTTGCCGGTTAACTGAAAGATGGTTCCTTCAATTATTTTTCTATCGGATTCATCTTCTAAATATGTTCTCTCTTTTGAAATACTTTTTCTTTGACGATTGATTGATATTGAAGTTTTCCCCATTCCGTTTGCTTTTTTCCAAAGAGAAGTTCCATATTTACCCAATAAACTTATTAAAAAACTTTCAGATAAATCAGCGAGATGACCAATTTTAAATATTCCGTTTGCATTAAGTTTTCTTAAAGTAGCTTTGCCAACTCCTGGAATTGTTTCTACAGGCAGCGGAGCAAGAAATTCTTTTTCCATACCGTTTATTACATAAGTAACACCTTTAGGTTTTGCATAATCGGAACAGATTTTAGCAATTGTTTTATTAGACCCGATTCCAATAGAACAAGGAAGATGTAATTTTTCATATATTTCACTTTGTAAATTTAAGCCAAGTAAATACATTGAAGCGTAAAGTTTTTTTGTTCCCGAAAAATCCATATAAAATTCATCTATTGAAGCTTGTTCAATAATAGGGGCATATTGTTCAAGAATTGTCCTTACAGCTTTTGAATATTTGCTGTATTCTCTATGGCGACCGTGAACATAAATTCCTTGCGGACACAATTTATATGCTCGTGCAATGGGCATTGCCGAATGTAATCCGTATTTCCTTGCTTCGTATGAACAAGTGGCAACAACTCCTCTTCCTTTCTTGGGATCAGCTCCAACAATTACTGGCTTTCCTTCTAACTTTGGATTCAGAATTCTTTCTACCGAAACAAAAAAAGAATCTAAATCCAAGTGAAAAATTGTAACCATTTTAACATAAACTCTAATTTTTTAAATATTAAATAATTTTTTCCTTATTACCGTTATAATAATAAATAAGTGTTAGAATAAAAAAGAATTGTACTAAAATATTTAAGATACTGTAAATACTTAACGGAAATTTATAATCAATTTGATAAATCAAAAAATAAGAATAACCAATTGCTTTCAAAAAAACTGCGATATAAACAAATGTATAATGATTAAATAGAAACTTTTTTATGTTATCAATATCAGCAAAATTAACAGTTATTTGAAAGTAAATTAAAGCCATAAGCAGAAATGAAGCACTATGAATTGCTTTAAACTTATAAATAAAATGTGAAAGAGTTACTAATAAAACCAAAATTCCCCAAAGTTTATAATTGATTTTTTCACCTTTTATCTTTTGTTTTATATTTAGAAGAATGTAAACCAAAAGTATAAATTCAATTATTAAATAAGTATTCATAACCGGAAGATTGGATGAATGATGTACGTCCCGTATATAAGTCATAAGAAACTGTGTTACAACTGCTATGGGAGTTAAAACATAAAAAAGTAAAACAAATTCCTTTTCTTTTATCCTGCCTTTAATAAATAAGAAGAATAATACAAAAGCTAAAAGCACATAAATAGAATTAATACTTAAAATTTTTAATATTTCTATGTAATTCAATTTAACAAATTAGTTAGTTAACATTTTGGCGGAGGACACGGATCACCTGTTTGCAATGCTTTGCCAACCATTTTACCGTAGGAATTATAAGCTGTAAGCATAGAAATTTTTTGTCCTTCTTCATTTGCACCTTGAACTACACCAAGACGAACTACACTTTTTTTAGAAAGTAATTTTAATACTTGTCGGCTGTCAAATGTTTCAATTGGTGCGTGAGCTTTAAATCTTTTACCTTTCTGTAATAAATTTTTTTTGTATTTAGTAAATTGTTCTTCATCTACTTGATGATTGTGAGGTTTGGGGAAAATACTTTTTTTTTCTACCATTGTTTTTTCCTTTCATTTGATTTTTGGTTTTGTTGGTTATTTATTAATATTAACGATTATTTACCAAAAGTACAAATACACCCTTTAATTTTTTCTCTTTAATTATTCTATAAATTTTTGAAACTGAATCTCTGAAAATTTTTTCATCGGGCATTGTTAAGTTATAAGCAAGAACAATTTGTTGATGTTCACCAAATGTTTTTAGTATGTCTTCTAATATTCTCAACAATCTGTAAGGTGTTTCCATTAAGATTAAAAGTTCTTTAATTTTTTTTATTTTATTTAATTCCTGCTTTCTGATATTTTTTTTAGGAGAAAGCCAGCCGTAATAGTAAAACTTAGAAATATTTAATCCTGAAGCAATTAAAGCTGTGGTAATTGAATTAGCTCCCGGAAGTGGTACAATATTTATTTTGTATGAAATGCAATAATCTATTAAAAAATAACCGGGATCGGAGATAAGCGGAGAACCATTATCCGAAATTAAAGCAACAGATTTGCAAGTAAGAATTTTATTAGCAAGCTCTTGAGCGGTCTCTTTTTCATTATGTTCGTTTAAGCTTATTAACTCTTTATCAATATTGAAGTGAGATAATAATCTGCGAGCAGGTTTATATTCTTCACAAATAATAAAATCAACTTCCTTTAATATGCTTAAAGCTCTAAGAGTTATGTCATCATAATTTCCTATCGGAGTTGGTGTTAAATAAAGAATTGCAGTTTCTTTTTTCAATTTATTGATACCTTTCCAACTTGAACTTTTCACCAAGATACAACTTTCGTACTTCTTCATCTTCAGCTAATGTTTCTGCCTTTCCATCTTTAAATATTTTTCCTTCAATTAGAATATAAGCTCTATCAACAATGCTCAAAGTTTCATGTACATTATGATCAGTAATCAAAATGCCAATACCTTTATTTTTGAGGTTGGCAACAATGCTCATAATATCTTCAACTGCTATTGGATCAACGCCTGCAAAAGGTTCGTCCAATAAAATAAAATCTGGATCGGTTGCAAGAGCCCGAGCAATTTCAGTTCTTCTACGCTCACCACCGCTTAGTTGAAATCCTTTGCTTTTGCGTATGTGAGTTATACTCAGTTCTTCTAAAAGTTTTTCTTGTTTTTCTTTTCTTTCGGCTTTTGTTAAATCGAGTATTTCTAAGATTGCCATTATATTATCTTCAACGCTTAATCTTCTAAAAACGGATGCTTCTTGCGGTAGATAACCAATTCCCATTTTTGCTCTTTTATACATTGGTTGTTCTGTAATATTATTTTCATCTAAAAAAACGCTTCCACCATTTGGTTTTATCATTCCTACAATCATGTAAAATGTTGTTGTTTTGCCTGCTCCGTTTGGCCCTAAAAGCCCTACAACTTCACCTTGAGTTACATTTATTGAAACTTTATTAACTACAGTTCTTTTTTTATAAACTTTAACTAAATTATTGCTTTTTAATGTATGTTTCTTATTCATGATTTACTTTGTTATTTTTCTTTTGTTTAATTAGAATATCAAATTCTTCTCTTTGCGGTTTTTTATCGTAAATTATAAAAGTCGGCAAAGTAAATTCTTTTTCTTTGTTTAATACTAAGTTTTCGGGATAATATTCACTATTCGGTTCGCCGTACATTTTTACATCGCTTACAATGTGTTTATCTAATAATATTGTAATTCGTTTTGCACTCGATTTTATTAGTCCGTTTGGTTCTTGTTTCTCGAATAGATAATAAATACTTAACACATTTCCGTTTACATTTGTTTTATATAATTTACCTGAATCGAAATGGAGAAAAACCGAATCGCCCGAAATTTGATTAAATCTAAAATTAAAAAGTGAATCTTTTGAAATAACAATTGAATTGTTTAAAATATCAACATTACTAACTTTACCGCTATCTATCTTAATAAAAATAGAATCTCCGATTACCTGATTGTTACCGTACCACAATATTGGTTGCGGTTTTTCTTTTTGCTTTAAGATAGTAATTTTTTCATTCGAATTATCATAGATTGTATAATCGTTTGTAGAACGAAAAGAACCACGAACTATTTTTACGGAATCAATAGCGTATAGTGATGACACGGAATCTTTGTATGCTTCCATTATTTGCGACTTGATAAACAGAGTATCGGTAGTTCCGTCATCGTGATTTTCAATTTGCGTCAGAAAAGGTTTGCCTGTAATTTTGGAATATTTTTTTTCTTTATCATCAATTAAATAATTCCCAAAAATTGTTAAGTTGTTATCTTTGTTCCCGATTTCAATATTACTAAAACCTTCTGAAAATTTTGTAATTCTGTTATGAAATAAACTATCGGCTTTAATTACAGAAACAGAATCTTTAACTTCAACATTAACAAATGCTTTTAGAATTTCTTTATCCTTAAAATATTTTAATTTTGAAGATGTTAAAGTTGTAGAAGTATCTTTAAAAAAAACATTACCGAAAAAATTAGCAATTTTTGTATTTAAGTTATAACTACCTTTATCGGCATTGAGTTTCATTTTGTAGTTGGTAAGAAATACTGTCGTATCGCTTTGTGCAATTTTTGTATTACCAAAATATTTTCCTCTTTCGGTTTTAATAGTAATACTATCTTGTTTAATGATAACGTTTCCCAGTAACTCCACATTATTAGAAATGATATATTGAATTGCCTTATTACAGGTTATTACAATATCATCTTGAGTTATAACAACATCTCCGATAACTTCACGAATATTGATTCCGTTAACGATTTTGCCTTTAAGACTGTCTCCGGTTATTCTAAGAATTTTGGAAGTTGCCTGTGAATGAAGAATATTATAAAAAAACAAATTATAAAAGCCCAGTAAGAAAAAAAATATTTTTACGAACTGTCTCACTTTTGATTCTCCATTGGTTTTATATAAGTGATATTAAATATTGTATAATTCCTCATATTTTGATCGGATTCAAATCCGTAGCCTTCTGTAATTTCTTGATTATTTTCTATACGTACAAATTTATCGGTAACAATTTTTCTCGTTTTATTTTTCCATATTAATTCTTCTGTTTTTAGAACTACACCGCTATCGCTTATGGCAACAACATTTTCGATAGCATACATATCTTGCGAATTATCTTCAATTCTTCCTTTTTTTGAAGTTAAGGAAGATGTTTTTTTTTCTTCTTTATTATAAAAATCAATTTTTAGATTTGTTAATAATTTCTCTCTTTGGTTTTCAATAACTTTAATGTTATCCGCATAAAGAACTGCTTTTAATTTTCCGTTTTCGGTAAAAGTTATTTTCGCATTTCTACTTTCTTGATCGGGTAATTCGCTGCTTGAAATTGAATTATCGATAGACGGTTTTAATTGTTTTCCATTGCACGAAAAGAGAAAAAGAATTGAAAGAAATAAAACTATTTTAAATTTCATCTTCTCTGTAAACCTAATTTTACAAGATCGTGCAGATGTACTAATCCGACAGGCTCCATATTTTTATTAACGGCAACTAAAGATGTAATGCTGTGATTTTCCATTTTTTGTAAAGCATAAGAAGCAAGATAACTTGGATCAACAGTTTTAGGATTTTTAGTCATTATATCTTCAGCTTTTAAATTATTTAGATTTAAAGAATTCTCAAGTTGCCTCCTTAAATCACCATCGGTAACAATGCCCAAGAGTTTGTTGGTTTTATCAACTACACAAGTTGAGCCGAGTCTTTTTTTTGTGATTTCCAAAATTGTATCTTTTATTGAAGCGTCTTTATTCACTTTTGGCAAATCGTTTTCTTTGTACATAATTTCAGAAATTCTTAATGAAAGTCTTTTGCCCAAACTTCCTGCAGGATGAAGCATTGCAAAATCTTCTGCGGTAAAACCTCTTAATTCCAAAACTGCAATTGCCAGTGCATCTCCCAACACAAGTGAAACAGTAGTTGATGATGTTGGGGCAAGATCATGCGGACATGCCTCTTCTTTAACGCTCGCATTTAGAACAATATTACATTTTTTTGCAAGTTCGGAGTTTACATCGCCTAAAATTCCTATGATTGGAACAGCAAGTCTTTTTAACATTAAAATTAAATTATTTAATTCTTCAGTAGCTCCGCTTTTGGAAATAATAATAATAATATCTTCTTTCCTAACCATTCCCAGATCGCCGTGCAAAGCATCGGTCGGGTGCATGTAAATTGCAGAAGTTCCCGTAGAATTTAATGTAGCAACAATTTTTCTGGAAATTAATCCGGATTTTCCCACGCCGGTAAAAACAACTCTTCCTTTAGACTTTTTTATCGCTTTTGCTGCTTCAACAAAAGAGTTGTCTATTCTTGAAGATAATCCTTTAATTGCTTCAAGCTCAGTATCAATTACTTTTTGAATTACGTCAATAATATTTTTATCAGTCATTTAATAACCTTTTACAACTTTATCTATCTGTTTAACTTTAAACAGCAACTCTTCTAATTTGTTTATGTTCAACTGGCTGCCCGAATCGCTAAGTGCTTTTGGAGGATCGGGATGTACTTCGAGAAATAATGCTGAAATCCCGATTGCAGTTGCAGCTTTACTTAGCGGTTCTATAAATTCCGGCTGACCTCCGGTTACTTCTGAATTGCTAGGAGTTTGCACGGAATGAGTTGCATCCATTACAACCGGAAAGCCTAAGTTTTTCATTATTTGTAAAGAACGCATATCAACAACTAAATCGTGATAACCAAAAGATGAGCCTCTTTCGGTTAATAAAATGTTAGAGTTGCCGGTACTTTCAATTTTTTCTATCACATGCTTCATATCTTCTGGAGCTAAAAATTGACCTTTTTTAACATTTACAATTTTACCGGTTTTTCCTGCAGCTAAAAGCAAATCTGTTTGTCGGCACAAAAAAGCCGGTACTTGAATAACATCAACAATTTCAAAAACCGCAGATACATCTTCTGTTGTGTGAACATCGGTGAGTATTGGTAAATTAAGTCTCTGTTTAACTTCCGTAAGAATTTCTAAAGACTCATTAAGAGGAAGACCAGTAAATGAATTAACACTTGTTCTATTAGCTTTTTTGAAACTCGATTTAAAAATAAAGGGCATATCAAGTTTGCGAGTTATTTCTTTAATTTTTTCAGCAGTAGAAATAATTAATTCTCTATTTTCAATAACGCAAGGTCCAGCAATTACAGTTATCGGATTATTTTTTCCAAGCACGATATCATTTATCTTTACTTTCATTAATACCTCTTACTCAAATAAATTTTTTTGTTGGCTTGTTTTATTTTTTTGCAGATTAAATCTTGCATAAGCAAGATCAGTAACTTCTCTTCCACGAGGAGTTCTTTGAATAAAACCTTGTTGAATTAAAAAAGGTTCGTAAACCTCTTCGAGAGTCCCTGGGTCTTCATTTACAGAAACAGCAAGTGTGTTTAGTCCTACAGGACCGCCATTAAACTTTTCTACAATTGTAAGGATAATTGATTTATCCATTTCATCAAGACCGAAATTATCTACCTCAAGAGCAGTAAGAGCTTTTCGGGCAATTTGTAGATTGATCGTTTTCAGATTTTCGTAATCTGCAAAATCTCTTGTTCTTCTTAAAAGTCGGTTTGCTATACGTGGTGTTCCCCGTGATCTTTTTGCAATTTCTTCGGCAGCATCTTCATCTATTAAAACATTTAAGATTTTTGAAGTACGCTTAATAATTTTGCTTAACAAAGTACTGTCGTAATAATCCAAACGAGATTTAATTCCGAATCTATCACGAAGTGGGGCGGTTAATAATCCTGCTCTTGTTGTTGCACCAACCAATGTATATTGCGGAAGTTTTATTTGTACTGTTCTTGCACTTGGTCCGCTATCAATCATAATATCTATTTTATAATCTTCCATGGCAGAGTAGAGATACTCTTCAACAACTGCACTTAATCTGTGAATTTCATCTATAAATAAAACGGAATTTTCTTCGAGGTTGGTTAACAATCCTGCAAGGTCTCCGGGCTTTTCTAAAACAGGTCCCGATGTTGTTTTCAATTTAACGCCCATCTCATTTGCGATGATGTTGGCGAGTGTAGTTTTCCCGAGTCCGGGTGGGCCTGTTAATAAAACATGGTCTAAACTTTCGCCTCTTTTTTTGGCAGCTCCGATAAAAACTTTAAGATTATCCGTTATTTTATTTTGTCCAGTAAAATCTGAAAAAAGTTTAGGTCTTATTACATGCTCAAAAGTTTTTTCTTCATCATTAATAATTGGATTGGTGTTTTCGGATTCTCTCATAATTTAGGCTTTATTTAAAATAATTTTGATTTTTTTAAGATGTTTCTTTTTGTTAAATAAATATACTAATGTTATCATAGCTGCCAGCATAATTACAGCTGCCGATAAAGTTTGTCCTACCGTAAATGATTTGGCATAAAACTTATAAAAACCCGGCATCCAAGCACATCCGTAAAGAATAATAACATGCACAACATAAAGCAGTAAAGTTTTTCTGCCGATTTCTTTTATAAGCCAAGGTATTTTTTTAGCTTTGCGTACAATAAATGCTAATAACGAATTTAACAAAAGTACATAACCTATTTGCAATAAAATATAAGCATTATTGAAAAACCAATACTTAAATTCTTCACTGACCGTTTTTTCAAACTTAAAGAATAATATTGATAATACAACTAATATACTTCCTATAATTAATAAACTGACTGTAAATCTTTTTTTAAGATAAACTTCTTCATCTTTTTTTGCAAGATAATTTCCAAGAACAGCTCCAACTAAAACATAAATCAGATATGGGAAAACCGGAAATATTGAGCCATAACTTTTGGTAAAGTAAGAAGCAATAAATTGCGGAAAGATTGAAATCCAATCAAATTTATTAATAAAAGGACTAAAGAGGAATAGTCCGATTATAAAAAAGTATAAAACGGAATTAAAATTAATACGTACTCTTTTTGTAAAAAAGACAGAAAAAATAATTGTAAGCAAACCGAAACCAATCAGATGAAGTGCATCCACAGTAAAAAAGATATTCCATTGGTTCTGACTTACATAAGTAAAATCGAATACTCTTGCTGTTGGATATCTTAAAAGATAACCGATTGCAATCAGAAGAAAACCCCTTTTAATTCCTTTGTAAATCCTGGGATTGTTCAAAAAATTGTATTTTTCGACTTTTAACAAATATGTAAAAACAAGTCCTGAAGTAAACATAAAAATCGGGGCGGTAAATCCACGCATTCCGTGCCAAATTAAATAAAAGATCGAATCGGTTGTTCTATATTCATCAGCAAGAAATGTATCAACGGTATGCCCTTGTATCATCATAATAACTGCAAAAGCACGAAGTACATCAAGATATATTATTCTTTTGGGACTATTATTCATATTAAATATTTTAAAATAATTTTTAAAGATAATTAAAATAGCAAGCATTTTGTAGTGAAAAAGTGAAATCCATCACAGAGTGGTTGAAAGTCAAATATTCTGTTTGTCTTTTGCTTTTGTCTATAAAACTTGCATCTTTGCTTGCCAAAGGTAGATTGCATCATATTTCTTGAATAGTTTTTCATCAATAGCTTTAGTATATTTAAAGCTTAACTTTAAAGGTATAGTATGGATTATTTAGAAAAATTAAAACAAATAAAAGAAAAATTTGACGAAATAGAAAAAGAACTTGCAGATCCTAAAAATTCATCGGATCAAAAAAAACTAATAGAATTAAGCAAAAAACGAAGTGAGCTTACAGATGTTGTGGAGGCTTATAAAAAATATGATAAATTGTTGCAAAATATAGAAGGAAATAAAGATATTATTAACAATTCCGAAGAAAAAGAATTGGTAGAACTTGCCGAAATGGAATTGGAGGAACTAAAAGAACAACTCGAAGAAATGGAAGAGGAAATAAAAGTTCTTTTAATTCCCAAAGATCCTGATGATACCAAAAATGTAATTGTAGAAATTAGAGCCGGAACCGGTGGAGATGAAGCCGGAATTTTTGCCAATGATTTATTTAGAATGTATGCACGTTACGCTGAAATTAAAGGTTGGAAGTTAGAAATTATGGATATTAACGATTCAACAATGGGCGGAATTAAGGAAGTTGTTTTCGGTCTTTCGGGAAATGAAATTTATGGCGATTTAAAATTCGAAAGCGGAGTTCATAGAGTTCAAAGAGTTCCGCAAACAGAAGCAAGTGGGCGTGTTCACACTTCTGCTGCATCAGTGGTGGTAATGCCCGAAGCAGAAGATGTTGAAATAGAACTTGATATGAATGATGTTCGTGTTGATACCTACAGAGCAAGTGGTGCCGGAGGTCAGCATGTAAATAAAACCGATTCGGCAATAAGAATGACACATATTCCAACCGGAATTGTAGTGCAATGCCAAGATGAAAGATCACAGCTTAAAAATCGTCAAAAAGCATTAAAGATTCTTAAAACAAGATTATACGATCAAAAATTACAGGAAATGACAAGCGAGATTTCTGAAGCAAGAAGATCCGTTGTAAAAAAAGGTGATAGAAGTGATAAAATTAGAACCTATAACTATCCACAAAACAGAGTTACGGATCACAGAATTAGTTTAACTTTATACGATCTATCGGGAATAATGGAAGGTAATATGGATGAACTAATTGAAAAAATGAAAATTGCCGACCGAACTGAAAAGTTAAAAGAATAAACTATTCTTTTCCGAAAAACTCTAAAAACTTTGAACCGGCACCAAGTAAAAAGCCTGTTAACGAATAAATAACATCCATGTAAAGTACAACGAAAGAATCATTGGTTCCAATTATATAACCGAATAATTTAGCAAAAATTATAAGTGAAAAAATTGCGGAAAATCCCATTAGTCCGTTTGATAAAGGTGGTACAATTATTTCGTTAAAGTTGTTCTTAAACTCTTCTGAAATTAGAGGTTTAGTTACTAATTCAGTATTTGTTCTTTCTTGTGTTGTTGTTTCCATTTTTCTCTTTCCTAAAAATATTAATGCTAATTAGAAGAAATAAATTATAGGTTTTGTGATGCAGAACAACTAAATCCAAGAATAAGACAAAAATTTATCTCAATTTAAGAACGGTTTGTAAACATTAAAAGTAAAAGACGGAAGGTCAAAAGCTAAACGTATGTGTGGAAATAGAGGGTAGCTGTCACAAATTCGTAAAATGCGAAATAAAACTCCAAAGCGAAAGGCAATTTCTTTAAATATATTTCTTGTTAGCCTAAAGTGGATTTCATTTTATTAATTTGTAAATTGGAATTTGAAGGTTAGATACTGAATATCTATTTCGGTTTTATTTTCCGAATGTTTTTCTTAAAGTTTTTAGGATTTTTCCAATTATTCCATGTTTCTTTAATTCTTTCTAATTCAATCGGTTCAAAGAAGTTAAAGAAATATAAAATAACGGGAAATAATAGAACTAATAATAGCTTGAATAATAATACTATTAATATATTTAAATTAGATAAAGTTAAAACTGCTGAAGCAACGAGTATAAGAACGCCAATAATTATTATTTTTATTAATTTAGAAATTTCATAAGGAATTCTATAATATTTTTGAGCATATTTGTAAAGAATTATGAATGAAATCATCTTTGTTACGATAGAAGATAAAGCAGCGCCTATGATGCTAAAGTATTTTACTAATATCAAACTGATTAAAATGTTGAACATTGCCATTGAAAAAATAACAACTGCTATAATTTTAGTTTTCTTTGTTATGTTTAATCCTGTTAAGGAAATATCTTTCATTATCCCAAAAAATATTCCCAGAGAAAGAAAAGGAATAACTTCCCATGCTGCTTGGTATTCTTGTTTCTTTGCAAAAAGTTCGATAATTTCTTTTGAAAAAGCACTTAGAGTTATAACACTAAACATTATTACAAAAGCAAAATAAGTTAGCAGTTTTGAATAAAATCTCTTGTTTCCGGGTTTGTTTATATATTGATAGATCATCGGAGTGATTGCCATCATTGCGGATGTATATAAAAAGACTCGAATTGTATTTGATATTTTAACACCAAAAGAATAAATTCCTACATTCGACATTGAATCTAAAAAGATTAACACATATCTATCTGTTACATTAAAAAGTATTCCAGATATTTCTGCTAAAATTAACGGAAGACTAAATTTTAACATATCATAAACAATATTTTTATCTATTTTAAACTCAATATTATCCCATATATATTTTGCTATAGCAATAAAAAATATTAGTTGAGATGTAATTAATGCTTCATAAATCCCTTCTATACCTCTATTAAACTTAACAATGAAAAGAATGGTTAACAATAATGTTACTACTACTTTTATTAAAGTTGTTACAGAAAATAATATTGCTTTCTCTTGGGCACGCATTAAGTATTGTATAATTAGAACAAAAACCTGAAATATCGAAGAGAGAAGCATTAATTCTAAAATGTAGGAGTATTTATCGGTTGAAAAAAGCAACAGAGATAAATTTTTAGAAAAAGGATATAGAATAAAAAAAGATAAAACTCCTATAATAAGGATTATTATTAAAGCAGAGAAAAAAATAGATTTTTGTTTTTTTATAAAACTTTCATCACAATACCACCTGAAAAATGCAGTATCAATTTTTAGACTGATTAATGCAACAAGTATCAAACTTGTTATTTCTGTGATTGCAAGTATGCCGTAATCCTCAACTGTAATATAGCTTACGTAAATAGGCAGAAGAATAAAGCCGGCAAGTTTGGTTGAAATTGTGCCCAATCCAAAAATAGCAGAGTTCTTTATTATTTTCTTTAAAATATTCAGCATTCTAAATTTTTATATAAATTTGTTAAACCTTTAAACATCCATGCTTGGTTCCAACGGATATAAGAAATTTTTGACTTGAATGTTGTATTTATTATTCTGCTTTTAAATATTCCGTGATAATAAAAACCCGATTCGTCTAATAAATTTCTAAAAGTCCAATCGGCAATATTTTGTGCAATTGGCAACCCTTCGGGAAATAACGAGGAAAGTTCCGATAAACAATTTATTGCTTCGGCACATGAATGTATATCTATCCTATATTTTCTTTCGGGAGTAAATTTTGGAATGGTATTATTTTCAAAAAAATTATTAAGGTAATGGGTATAACATTTTTTTAGACTCTCAAGATATTTTTCATCTTCGGTTAAATTGTAAATGCTATATAGCATACGTAACACAAAAGCCGTATGATAATTATCTATTAAATTTCTACCTTTGTGTTGTGGTCCGAAATAACCGAAAGAACCATCTGTATATTGACTTGCAACTGTATAGTTTGCAGCTTTTTTGCCTATTTTTATCCATTGTTGGTTCCCAATTTCTTTGCCTGTTTTTATTAAAAATTCAGCTACAAACAAATTTAAATTATGTACATAATTTGTAAATATCGGTGTGTAAGAAAAACAAATTTCTTCTTCAGATATATTACTTATTAATAATCCTTCCGATAAAAAAGTGCAAATATCAATGCAAGTATTTAAATATTTTTTTTCTTTAGTAATTTGATAAAACCTCCAATAAGCATCGCCTACAGCGGTTGTTACAATTCCATTGGGTGTAAATTTAGGAATTAGCTTTTGAGCTTGCCAATTAAAAGGATAACCCCAACCCTTACCAGAATATTTCTCGGAAAAATTAGCATCTAACCATTTAATGCACTCTAAAGATTTCTCTAAATATTTTTCCTCCTTTTCTGTTTCGTATAAAGTTAAATATGAAGATGCAAATAAACCCATCGCTTTTGCATTAATTTGCGGTTTAACTCTAAGTAATACTCTGCTAAACTTTGGAAACATCAGAAACAATTCAAACAACCCTTCTCTAAATATTTCAGCTAATCTATTTTTATTCCCCAGTTTAGTAATCCATATAACAAGTTTTATATCCTTTATATCGTATGGATCATAGCCTTCCCATCCGTTTTTAGTAATCCAATTTTCTAATAGAACAATTTCCTCAATTAATTTTTCTTTCTTCAATCTGTTAAATTTCCTTTATTTTTTTCAAATAAAAGCATGCGGTATCTCCTTGTTTCGTTTTATTTAATTCTTTTGCTTTAGTCTTAAAATGTTTGATTTGTTCATCAGAAAAAATAGATTTATTTTTATTTTGATAGTATGATTTTTCACCATAGAGAGAAATTCCTTTTAAATATTGTTCACTCCCAACAAATTGCAACTCATTTGAATCATATATCACATGGTCCAAATAAAAACCTGTTTGTTCTGAAAGTAATTCCATAGTTTTGGTATTATGAAGATAAAAATGTCTTGGGGCATCTAATTGAACCCAATTTTCTTTATATTTTTTCCATGCATAACAACTTGAAACAGGTACTCGAATTAATGCAAAAGAATTTATATCTAAAAAAGTATTAAGTTTCTGCAAAACTTTTTTTGGCTCAGTCATATGTTCAAAAGAATGATTTAACATTACTAAATCATATTTTTCATATATGTCGTAAAAATTCTTTTTATAAATTTTTACTTTTTCGTTATATAAAAAATCTTCTTTAATAAATAAATCAACACCTGTTATATTGTTGAAACCATATTTAGAAAGGCTGACAATTAGTTGTCCCTTACCTGAACCAATATCTAAAATTTTAGAATTAAAATTAATATTGATTGGTTTAATTTCTTCTACTAGAAAACTTAATCCATATTTTTTCAGTAAATATGAAGATATTAATGATTTTCTTCCCTGTAAATAATCTTTTGTCATTTTTTTCTTAAAAAAAGATTTTACGAAATTATCTTTCAAAGAAAAGGAACTTATAAAAGAAGCATAATTTTCAGGATAGAAAACATTTAGATTTTCGGGTATCTCTTTAATTTGAATACACTTACAATTTGCACATTCTACATATTCAAACTTTTCCTTTGTTCCGAATAACATTTCTTTAATAAAAAAAGAAATATTATTTTTATTGTTTTTACAGATTCTGCATGTAAATTTGTTTTCTTTCATAAATAAAATTCCTTCCCAAAAATTAAATAGTTATTTTTTATTAAAATTATATCTGAACCCATTATTTGAGTAATCTGATTTCCTTAATTAATTTTTCTTCTTTCAATGTGTTGAATTTCCTTTATTTTTTTCAAATAAAAACACGCAGCATCTCCTTGTTTCATTTTATTCAACTCTTTTGCTTTAGCTTCAAAGTGCTTTATTTGTTCATCAGAAAAAATGGATTTATTTTTATTTTGATAATATGATTTTTCACTGAACATAGAGATTCCTTTTGAGTACTGTTCGCTACCAACAAATTGATATTCGGTTGAATCGTAGATAACATGTTCTAAATAAAAACCTGTTTGCTCTGAAAGTAATTCCATAGTTTTTGTATTATGAAGGTAAATATGTCTCGGTGCATCTAAAGCTACCCAATTTTCTCTATATTTTTTCCATGCATAAGAATTTGAAACAGGCACTCGAATTAGTGCGAAGGAATTTATATCTAAAAATGTATTAAGTTTCTTTAAAACTTTTTTTGGCTCAGTCATATGTTCAAAAGAATGATTTAACATTACTAAATCATATTTATTATATAAATCATAAAAGTTTTTTTTATATATTTTAACTTTTTTGTTGTACAAAAGATCTTCTTTAATAAATGGATCAACTCCTGTTATATTATTGAATCCGTATTTAGAAAGACCTATAATACGATTTCCATTACCTGAACCAATATCTAAAATTTTAGAGTTAAAATTAATATTGGTTGGTTTAATTTTTTCTACAAAACTTAATCCGTATTTTTTTTGTAAAAATGAAGATATTAATGTTTTTCTTCCCTGTAGATAATCTTTTGCCATTTTTTTCTTGAAAAAGTATTTAATGAAATTATCACTCAAAGAAAATGAACCTACAAAAGAAACATAATTCTCCGGATAAAAAACTTCCAGATTTTCGGGTATCTCTTTAATTTGAATACATTTACAATTTGCACATTCTACATATTCAAACTTTTCTTCTGTTCCGAACAACATTTCTTTAACAAAAAAAGAAACATTATTTTCATGGTTTTTACAAATTCTGCATGTAAATTTGTTTTCTTTCATAAATAAAAAATTTCTCCCCAAAATTAAATTGTTATTATTTGTTATTCATCAATTTTAATAATACTTTTCCGGATTTAATAAAGTTTTTATAGTAAAATCTACGCTTATATATATTTGTGTTATAAATTGAATTTGTTGAAATATCCTCATTGTGTAATATTTGTATAGATGGGAAATAAAGCATTTTTAATTTATCACGCTGAGCTATAAAATATAAAATAGCTTCTTCGGAATACATAAATGTATCAGGATTTAAACCTTCATATAGTTTTATGTATAGAGGAGAAAATATTAAAGCACTTCCATGTAGTTTTACATTTTCTTGCTCTTGTTTCCAATCTATTTTTATTTCTGTTTCAATATGTACAATACTTTTCTTTATAAATTTCTTTTTAATATTTTCAACGATTTTATCTATATAGAAATAATTAAGTATTAACAATACATAATAAAGTCTGAGATTTTTTTTAAGTACATCTTTATCTTGTAAGGTTAATTTCCTTGGATTTTGATGTTTATTATTTTTTGTTGAAACTATATCAGGTCCTAATATATGAAATTTGTTTTCTGCGAATTTTTCATATATTTTTTTAATAAAATCGGATTGCTTAATAAAAGTATCGTTATTTATTAATGCAATAAAGTCTGCTTTTAATTGATATTTTGCATAATTAAAGCCAATATTATTACCCTTAGCAAAACCTAAATTGGTATTATTAATAATAACGGTAATATTTGTTAAAGTCTTATATTTTTCTTGTAAAATTTCTCCTGTTTTGTTGGGAGAATTATTATCTACAATAACCAAAAAAATATTTTCTTCTTTTATGTTTTGTAAAATAGAGGAAATACAAACTTCAGTTTCTTCAATAGTATTATAATGTAGTATAACAAAAGCAAATTTGTATTTTTTAATTTTCGTTTCTATCATTACTTAACCGCAAATGTTGCTAAACTCGTTTCAATAAGCGAATTATAACTAATAGCCCAATTCCCGGTGCGTAGTGCTTTATAAAAAGCCAGCCATTCTTCATTATGTCCTTTATCGGAAATTTTTGAAGAAATATTTTTGATTTTACAATTATAACTTTTCAATTCTTTGTAATCATCCATTATTATTGATTTTCCATCAAAGTGTACTTCCATATATTCCTTTGAAAGTTTTTTTGAACCGATTGCAAAATATTGAATGTTAGCAATTGAACCGTCTTCATATTTTAGCAAAATATTTTTGTTATCGGAACTTTGATACATTTTATTTGACGGTGTAATTTCTTCAAAAGAAATGGATGAAATTTTTGCATCTGCCAAAAAGCCTATTAAATCTATTATATGGCAAGCTTCTCCAATTATACGTCCACCCTCAATGTGTGTCCAGTGGTCTTCAGGGAGAAAACCTGCATTCATTCTATAGTTAATTATTAAAGGATTAATTCTGTTTTGAGTATGAAGTTTTATTTCTTGTATGTATTTACTAAATCGCCTGTTGTATCCTACAAATAAAATAGGTTTTTTACTTGTAGCTTTCGAATAAAAATTAATAATTTGATTTAATTCTTCTTCATTTGTAGATAAAGGTTTTTCGACAAAAACATTTTTACCTGCTTTTAATGCATCTATTACTAAAGATGCGTGGCTATTATGTCTTGTACAAATTAAAATTGTGTTTATATCTTTATCATTTAATACTTCACTATAGTTTGTTGTTACATAAGCTGCTTCATAATTTTCAGCAATGTTTTTGGCTTTGAATCCGGTTTTATTAACTACGGCTTTTAATTTAAATTTGTCTTTTAAAGAACTAATTATCGGGAGGTGCATAGATTTTGCAAAATTACCGGTTCCTACAAGCGCAATGTTGAATTTATTTTTTTCAACTGCCTCTGAGATAATAATTTTATTTTCAAATTTTTCTTCATGTTTTGGATAATCTAAAATTATCATTAATGAGTTAGGCGAATTTGCTTTTAGAAAAGCTTCATCAACTTTTTTAATCTCAAAATGGTGGGAAATCATTTTTTCAACATCAATCTCTTTTTGTGATATAAGTCTGATATATTCACTCATATTACGATTTTCTGTCCAGCGTACATAAGCATAAGGATAATCTTTTCCTTCTTCTTCGTAGTTGCTATCATAGCGTCCTGGTCCGTAAGATGTTGAAATTAGAAAATCTAATTCTTTAGAATAAATATCTTCTCTATTTATCAACATACCGGAAACCCCTATTAAAACTACCTTTCCTTTACGTTTACACATTTTAAATGAATCTGAAAGAGGTTTGCTATCTGAAGTTGCCGCTGTAAATAAAACAGCATCAGCTCCAAAACCTCCGCTCCAGTTAATTATTTGTAAAACAAAATCATTAGCTCCATTAAGTATTAGTTCAGCTCCATAATGTTTTGCAAGTTCCAATCGTTTTTCATCTAAGTCAATAGCTGCAACTCTTACACCCGATTTTTTTAACAATTGAATTGTTAATAATCCCAATACACCGGTACCAAAAACAACAACCATTTCACCAAGTTTTAAATCTGCACGCCTTACCCCCTGCATTGCTATTGCACCTAAAGCAACTGTAGCGGCATCTGAATAGTTTATTTCATCAGGTATTTTTACAATAAGATTTCTCGGTACTTCAACAATTTCTGCATGAAAAGCATTTTTTGCTCCGGCAGCAGCAACTCTATCACCAACTTTAATATCGCTAATATTTCTTCCTACTTCTAAAACTTTTCCGCTGAGAGAATATCCTGTTGAGGTACCTGTGTTTAATTCTCTATTTACAAAATCAATCGCATTTTTTATACCGTCACTTTTAATTTTATTAACAACTTTTATTACTTTTTCAGGTTTTTCTTTTGCTTTTTGGTAAAGTGATTTTTTACTGGCAGATAAACTTTTTAGTTCGGTACCGGAAGATATACAACTTTTATGAACTTCAATTAATATTGTGTTACCCGAAACTTTTGGAACCGGAACTTTTTCAGAAAGAACTTTTCCTTTTTTTATTATTGCTTGCAACATGTAATTTATCCGTTATTTTTTTCTATCAATTTTTTTATAAAGATTAATAAGATTCTCACTTGTTTGTTCCCAATTATATTTGGTCTTAACAGCTTCTATGCCATTTTCGCCCATTTCTATTAGGCTTTGGGGATTTTTATATAGTTCTAAAAATTTTTCGGCAAAATCTTTTTCGTTGTTAGATCTATAGATTAAACCGGCTTTTGCATCTTTTATGATTCTTTCTATAGGATTACAATTAGAAGCTAGAACAGGTTTGCCGAGTATCATATAGTGAAATAGTTTGTGGGGAATTGTATTATCCGTATGAACAGTTTTTAAATGAGGAATTAAACAAACATCGGCAGACTTAATATATTTAGGAAGAAACTTTGGTTTTTGAAATCCTTCAAAAGAAATATGTTTACTTACATTAAGTTTTTCTGCAATATTTTTTAAGTCTTGCTCATTTCTTCCTCTTCCCACCAAAATTAATTTAAAGTTAGGAATTTCTTCTATTATCTTTGGGATAGCTTTTACAACACTTTCTAATCCTCGATGTATGTCAAATCCGCCAATGTACAAAGCTGAAAACGCACTTTCCTTTTTTTCTATCGAACTGTTTTTGTTGGTTTCTAAAAAAGAATTACTATTAACATAATTGGCAACAACATTTATTTTATTTTTAGGAACACCGAGTTTAGCATAGCGTTCAACAGCTTCATCAATAACGGTTATAATGTGGTCATATTTTTTACACCATTCAATTTCCGATTTTTCCCACTTAGGAATTGAAATTAAAATATTACCGGGGAAAGTATTAGCGAACTTATAATATTTTAGTCCCTCTACGTAATTTTCGTGCAAATCTCCTACTAATTTAATTTCGGGAAATATTTTTTTAAGTTTAAGACCTACCGGTAAAAGAAATAAATCATGAATATGCAGAACATTAATATTATCGTTCTTAATTCTTTTCTTGAATAAATTTGTTAAATAAGTCGGATAAAAATTAAAGATTGTATTTGTTAACCCTCTTAATTTCCAGATGATTTTTTTTGAAACGGAAAATTTTACAATTGCAGCGCTATGAAAATTTTCTACACTATCTTTACCATTGTAACTAAAGGAATAGACAAAAACATTAAATCCGGCTTTAGTTAAAGCCATAACCTCGTTTTCAACACGCATATCGCCATAGAATTCTTTATCTAAAATCATTCCTATATTCACAGTTTACTCACCTTCATTATTTTCATTGTTTTTAAGTAAGCCATATTTCTTTGCTCTTTCTTCCCAGATGGTTCTTGCCAAATGCTGCATATCGTGGTTCTTATCAGATTCATCAATTATTTCAAGACCGAGCAGAGTTTCAATTACATCTTCCATTGTTATTAATCCGGCAACAGATCCGAATTCATCAACCACAAGAGCGATGTGTTCTTTTTTAGTAATAAACTCTTCAAGTAAAAAAGGTATTGGTGTTTCTCTATTTTTAATAATGATATTTCGCTTAATATCCTTTAATGTTAAATGATTTTCATTATCGGCAATTTTTTTTAATATTTCATCTTTAAGTACATAACCTGTTATGTTATCCGTACTGCCTTCATAAATAGGTATTCGCGAAAACAATAAATCTTTATTCTTATCATAAAATTCTTGAATGGAAGTATCGGAAGAGCCTAATTTTATTACGGTTCTCGGTGTCATAATATCTTTTGCCAAAACCTGCTTAAAATTAACTAAGTTTTTAATAAAGTTAAATTCCGTTTCATCAAAAACACCCGTTTTTCTTGCTGCTTCAGCCATTGCGGAGAACTCTGAACGACTCAATGCACTTCCATGAGAAGCTTTGCCTATAAGTTTAGTCGTTATCTGTAACAGCCAAAGAATACCTGTCCATTTTAAAGGAAACATCATAATTATCAGAGTTTTAGAAGTAAAATTAGCAAGTTGTTTCCAATAAGTTGCTCCGATAGTTTTAGGGATTATTTCGGATAAGATTAAAATTAACAATGTCATAATAGCAGAAACAATTCCGATCATATTATTTCCTGAACCAAATGCCTGCTCTGATTGAACTCCGACAAGTATTGCCCCAACCGTGTGAGCAATTGTATTTATTGTTAAAATAGTAATGAGCGGTTTATCAATATCTGCTTTCAACTTTTCGAGAGTAAACGCAAAAGATTTTTTTTCTTGTTTTTTTATGTTAAGAAAAGTTGGAGTTATACTAAGTAAAACTGCTTCCAAGATTGAACATAAAAATGAAAAAAAGATTGATACGGATGCATATATTATAAGTAAAAACATTTTTCTATTTATTTTCCTTTTTCTCTACTAAAGTAAAGAATGGTTCTTTACTGAAATTTATTTTTAAAGGTTGATATTCTTCGGATGTTAAAAGTAAAATGGAAATTTTTCTTTCAATTAACTTTTCCGTTTTTTTTCTAACACGTTCTATTTCATTAAAGTTTAATTTACTGCCAACAATTACAAGTTCAATTAATCCGCTATCGTTTCCTACGGCGTAATCTCCTCTAATAAAAGCTTTTTCCACAATTCCTACTTTTTGTATTATGTTAGAAATTACTTTATCAATACCTGTGGATTTTAACACAATGTTTCTAAGTTCGT
The DNA here is from genome assembly GCA_002746605.1 of Ignavibacteriota bacterium. Lineage (GTDB taxonomy): Bacteria > Bacteroidota > Ignavibacteria > Ignavibacteriales > Melioribacteraceae. Next base: position 12,263 of record PDPT01000014.1, on the reverse strand, counting down.
TAAATAAAGGATGTTTTGTGTTTGCTGTGTAAACTTTATTACGTCCTTCAAATTCCGAAATTAAAATTTTCGCTTCGGATAATTTATTTAGTTCAACTCTTATTCCGTTGGATGATTCATTAAACTCATTGCTGAGTTGCCGCAAGTATCCTTTTGTTTTCGGATTAAGAAAGAATCTTAATAGAAGTTTTATTTTTGTCTCTGATGTAATTATTGACTTTAGCATATTTCGAGTAATTTTATTACTCGAAATATAAAAAATATTTTGTTTTTAACGAAATTGACTAATTTATAATTGGATATATTGTAGTTATCTTTAAAGTGAATTTGGTTTATCTTTCTACTCTTCCCGATAAATTTCCTTCAATTAGTTTTTCTACTTCTTCTATTGTTACTAAGTTAAAATCGCCCGGAATTGTTTGTTTAAGGCAAGAAGCTCCTACGGCAAACAAATTTTACCCAAAACAGTTGGTCGGCTTGCTCCGGTTGTTCTTGGTATGTTTGCAGGATTACCGGAAATAGTTTCGTTGGCAAGCACGGCAAAACAGATAGCTTCTTTTGCATCGGAAGAAACACCAATATCGTCAATAATTTTAATATCTACATTTTTTCCAAATTCTGTTCTTAGGCATTCATATAGAAACTTATTTTTTGCTCCGCCGCCGCTTATTATAAGTTCATTAATTTCTGTTTCATCTTTTACAAATAGTTTATAATTTCTATAAATTCCGTATGCAGTAAATTTTGTAACCGTGTAAAGCCAATCTTCTTTTTTTATATCGCTGAATTTGTTTTGCAAAGGAGCAATAAAATTTTCGCCGTAATATTCTCTTCCTGTTGATTTTGGAGGTTTTGTATCAATATAATTATCTTGTAATTTTAGAGCCTCATAAAGTTCGGAGTTTAATTTCCCGGAACGGGCAATATTTCCACCTTTGTCAAATTCTTTGTTGAACAGTTTTTTGGTTAGTGTATCAATCATCATATTTCCGGGTCCAGTATCGAAAGCAAGAACATCTTTCATTCCTTTTTCTTTATTAAGAATTGTAAAATTTGAAATTCCTCCAATGTTTAGCAATGCTCTATTTTTGTGATGAGAGTGGAACATAATGTAATCAAAATAAGGAACAAGCGGAGCACCTTCGCCTCCAAGTGCAATATCACCAGTTCTAAAATCACCGACAGTTACAATTCCGCTTAGCTTCGCTAATACTGCCGGATCTCCAATTTGTAAAGTAGATGCGATTGAGTAATTAAAATATTCAGTTGGTTTTGGCAAATGCTGAATTGTTTGTCCGTGGCTCCCGATTAAATCAATTTTTTCCATATCAAAATTTATATCTTTGCACAAAGTTTTAACCGCCTCAAAATAAATTTCCGGAAGTAAAAAATTTAATTGTGAAATATCTTCAACATTACTTGTTTCTTTAACTGAATTTTTAAGCACGCAACTTTTTAAGTCCTTGGGGAATGGATATTCAAGAAACCCAATCAAATTTAATTTTGTAAAAGTTCCGCTTCCTTCAATATTTACGAGGGCAACATCCACGCCATCGAGTGATGTTCCGGACATTAATCCGATTACATTTTTGCTTTCTTTGTTCGAAATTTCAAAAAGATTTTTCATTTTTTCTTAGACAATAATTAAACATATTTTAGAATATAAGGTAAAAAATTTTTTGCTGAAAATGAATAGGAATAATCCTGATGAAGCAAAAACAAATATTGTAAGTTTACAAAAATTGATTTTACTTGTACAACAATTTTTCGTAATATTTTGAAGTTCCCGTGTCTAAAATTTCCCAAATAATTTTTTCAACAGCAGGACCAACTCCCTTAATTTGTTTTAGTTTTCCTCTTTGAGTAGATAAAGATTCAACAAGCTGCGAAATGGAATATGCAGCAAAACCAAAATTAGACTTATATCCTTTAAGTTTTAACAAGTAATCTATTTGATCTAATATAACCGAAACAAAATCGTTTTCAGCTAAAACATTCTTAAAGATATAAGAAGGGATTCGCTTTGCAACTTTCAGTTTTTTGGTAACGGAATCAAAAGTAAAATTAAGCGTTTGATAATATTCTTTTGTAGAGTTTCCCCATTTATTGTAAGGATAAATATTATTGTACTCTAATTCCAATTGAGGATAATGTCTTTTAATAACATTCATAAAATAATCTTTTTGTTTACCTTCTTTTAACGTCATACCGCTGAAAATAACAAAATCAATTCCCGCTTCTTTACCTTGTTTTATCGATTCATAAATTTTTTCGGGTGTGTCTGTAACAAAAGGAATTACGGGCATTAAAAACATTCCGCAATTAAATCCTTCAGACTTAAACTTTTTAATTACTTCTAATCTTTGAGAGGGGGGTGTTGTTCCCGGTTCAAAAATTTTTGCAATTTTATCATCAGCCGTAGAAAAACTGAAACTGATTATCACTTTGTTCTGTTTATTGATTTTTTTCAGCAAATCAATGTCTCTTTCAACGAGTGATGATTTTGTTAAAATGTGAACGGGAAAATTAAATTCATAAAGCACTTCCAAAGCTCTACGTGTTAACTTATATTTTTTCTCTAATGGTTCGTAACTATCGCCAACGCCTCCGCAAGGCATAATAAAACTACGTCTTAATTTCTTTCTTCTACGTTTTGGGTCTAACTCTTTTCGTAAAACTTCTACTGCATTTATTTTAACGGTTATATCCTTACTGAAATCACCTTTGGTGTAATAATTTTCGGCTCTACCATCGCAATAAGCACAATCGTGAGTACAGCCTCTGTAAAAGTTCATTCCGTAGCTTGTTATAAACCATGAATTAACCCTCTTATACTTTCTTAATATTGATTTTGCTTCTGTTTCTAACGCAGACATAGTCTTATGATTGTTTATAAACTGATGTTCTAAATTATGCAATCAAAAACTAACAAAAAATAAATTATTATGAATCATTTACTTGAAGCACAAACATCAATGTTTTGTTCATTGTAAAGTACTTAGGGTTAAACAATCAGATGGAAAAATTATAATTCGAACGATTCTTTGAGCAAGAAAAAGGAAGTGGGTTTAACTTGTTTGTTTTTTCTTATGGCGTTGTGCAATGGTTACTGTTGTTGGGTGTAGTATCTTCTATATCGTTCTGATTTTTTTCACTTTTTCTTTGATTTTCCCTCCAGATTGTCTCCACTTTTTCAGCAGAAATAATAGAATCTTCTATCGTTTTTATTAGCTTGTCTTTTAATGTTTGTTTAACTCTTATATATGTTGGAGCTATCCATTTAATACACTCTCAGACAATAATGACTCAGTCCGAATTTCAAAGTATTCATTCTTGTTAACGAACAAATAAAGTGGTGTATGTTGTTCAAATGTTTCATATTAGCTGTCAAAAGTTATGATTTTAAAGTCATCTCTTTCTTTTTTATTCATCTGTTTATCTTATTACATTACTATCCAACATTAGTATATTCACTAATATTCAAAAAAATGTAAAAAGTAGTTGTTTTTTCTCAATTATTACGCTGCTGTCTAAAATAAATAATAGTTATTGCAAAATAGCTCAAATTGGATATGTACAACATTAATAAAAACTATAGCTATCAAATAATTGAAGATTAAGTTAATCTTGATTAATTTTACAGATTAAAACAAAAGAGAGTTAAAATGAAACAATTCTTCAAATTTATGTTTGCTTCCATTTTTGGGTTTTTCATTTCTATATTTTTAATTTCAGTACTGTTCTTTTTTATGATATTCGGTATAGCATCATCATTGCAAACGGAAGAAACTGTAGAAATATCTAAAAATAGTATTTTAAGTTTAAACTTTAATTACGAAATACCTGAAAGGACATCTCAATTACTTTATTTTGAATTCACCAAAGTTCCTTCAATCAAAAAAACATTAGGACTTAATGATATAAAAAAAATTATTGAGCATGCAAAAACAGACGAAAAAATAAAAGGAGTTTTCCTCAATTTAGATAATTATAATGCTGGTAATATCACAGTAACAAACATAATAAGAAATTCTTTAGAAGACTTTAAGAATTCAGGTAAATTTATTATTGCTCACGGAAATTCAATAACGGAACAAGCATTCTATCTTGGTTCTATTGCAGACAGCATTTTCTTAACACCGACAGGCGGTTTAGAATTCGATGGTTTTAATTTATCAGGAATGTTTGTAAAAAAAATGTTGAACAAGTTGGATATTGAACCACAAATTTTTAAGTACGGTAAATTTAAAGGTGCTACGGAAATATTCAGTCAAGAGAAATTTAGCGAAGCCAACCGTAAGCAAAGTGAGGAATATCTCAATTCCATTTATGATAACTTCCTGACCGCAATTTCAAAATCAATTAATAAAGATAAAGATGAGCTAAAAAATATTGCTTCGGATTTGAAAATTAATTCTGCAGAAGATGCAAAAAATTATCAATTTGTTGATGAACTTTTATACAGAGATAAAGTGGATACTATAATCTGTGATTTGTTAAATACAGATGATGAAATTAAGTATGTTACTGCAAATGAATATCTTAACTCGACTCAAGGAAGTAAGTTTTCAACAAGCAATAGAATTGCTATAATTTACGCTCTCGGAAACATTGTTGAAGGAAATGGAAACGAAACTACAATTGGGACTAAGAATATTATTCAAGCTATTCGCAAAGCTAAAAATAACAGTAGAGTTAAAGCCATTGTTATGCGTGTAAATTCTCCCGGCGGATCAGCATTAACTTCCGATATGATTTGGCGTGAAATTAAACTCGTATCCGAAGAGAAACCATTTATTGTGTCCATGGGTCCTGTAGCTGCTTCGGGCGGATATTATATTTCTTGTTCAGCCGATAAAATTGTTGCGGAACCAACTACACTCACCGGCTCAATCGGAGTATTTGGAATAATTCCGAATTTTGAAAAATTTATGAGCAACAAACTTGGTGTAACTTTCGATTATATTAAAACAAACAAAAATGCCGGCATTTATGAAGTTACGGCACCATTAAATCCGACACAAAAAAATTACATACAAACACAAGTGAATAATACTTATAAAGATTTTGTTGCTCGTGTTGCTGAAGGAAGGAATATGAGTTTTGCTCAAGTTGATGAATTTGCACAGGGAAGAATTTGGAGCGGAATTGATGCAAAAGAAATTGGACTTGTTGATACCCTAGGCGGAATTGATTTGGCTTTAAACATTGCTGCCAAAAAAGCAAATATCAAAAATTATAGAATTATTGAATATCCGAAACAAAAAGAGCCTTTTGAAAAAATTCTGGAAATGTTTGCAACTAAAGTTAAAGTTTCATTTTCTGATTTTACGAATGATAGAACTTATAAAAAATTAAAAACTATTGAAGAAGTTTTACAATATACCGGTATTCAGGCAAGGTTACCGATTGAATATAAAATTAATTAACCGCATAGTCTTAAATTATTTGTAACATAAAAAAAGATAGTAGAATCAATAAATATTTAAAAAAGTTATTTTATTTTTTCTGAATGAAGTTTACTATTTTAACTTCAACTAATTTAAATTTATATTATTGAAGTACATAAAAAATATAATCAATATGGAGTTATCAATCGTAATGGTTATATTTACATATTCTTACATTAAACTTTTAGAACTATTATGAATAATAATTTTACAGCAACTAACCCAACATTCGAATTCCACGTAGCACGCCAAATTAGAGAGAAATATGATTTAGATAAATCTTTCTTTTCAATTTCAGGGAATGTAATTTTTGCTAATTTTTATCAAGTAAGATTATTTACTCAAAAGGTAAATGATAAAAGGAATGTGAAAAATCATGTTTCACCCGGAGAGTTAAACGGAGCCGGACTAATTCACGAAATTTATCATCTTGCAATCAGTAATTATGTAAGAAAATTGTTCCCGAATGCTTTTCGTTCAGCGTTAGAAAAATTAAATATTCAAATTGGCGATAATAATTTTGATAACCTACTTTTGGAGTTTATAAAAACATTTCCACCCAAAAAAGTTTTTAATAAAGAATTAAGTGTAAAACAATATCTCAAAGATTCAACAAACTCTATCCCAAACAAAGAAATCTTGATTGAAGAATTGATACTTCTTTATATTGATAATCAAAATCCTGCTTTCAAAAAAATAAAAGAATTTTTTGATGAAAATTATCTGCAAGATAAAAAAACATATAAAACCGCTATAACTTCTTTGAAAAATTTCTTTAAGCAAGATGAACTTAAAATTGGAATTAATAACTCTGACTTATTCGATTTTTTGAGCAGTCCGTTTAAAAACCATTCTGATAGTATTTGGGATCAATTGGAATTTATTAAAAACCAATGGGGTGTTTTTATTGATGAAAGTTTTTTAAGAAAAATTAAAAGCAGCAAAGATCTCTTTATCGAAAGTATGAAATTCGATCCCGGATTTGGCGGAGGCGGTACTCCAACTATTGTCCCAAAATATAAAGGACAAAACATCAATGCAAGTCATCTTGTAATTGGTAAATCAGGTTACAAATATGCAGAAGATTCTGTTGCAGATTATGAAGCTTACAAACATTTTACTCCCGATGTAAACTGGATGCCCAATTTGGTCTTAATGGCAAAAAATATTTACGTTTGGTTAGATCAACTTTCAAAAAAGTATCAAAGACACATTAAAACATTAGATCAAATTCCGATTGAAGAACTTGAACTGTTAAAAGCAAGAAATATAAACGGACTTTGGCTGATTGGTGTTTGGGAACGAAGCAATGCTTCCAAACGAATAAAGCACATTATGGGAAACATAGATGCTGTTGCTTCGGCTTATTCTTTATACGATTATCAAATTGCAAATGACTTGGGCGGCGAACACGCTTATAATGTTTTTAACGAAAATGCTAAGAAAGCCGGAATACGATTAGCAAGCGATATGGTACCGAACCATACGGGAGTTTATTCAAAATGGATGCTTGAACATCCCGATTATTTTATACAGCTTGATTATTCTCCTTTCCCGAGTTATTCTTTTACGGGCGAAAACTTATCAGAACATCCTGATTTTGAAATCAGAATTGAAGACGGCTATTTCAGGCAAGATGATGCAGCAGTTGTGTTCCAAAAAATTGATAAAAGAAACGGCGAAGTAAAATATATTTACCACGGTAACGATGGAACTGATATGCCGTGGAACGATACGGCTCAACTTAATTTATTAAAGCATGAAGTAAGAGAAGCACTAATCCAAAAAATATTTGAAGTTGCACGTAAGTTTAGCGTTATCCGTTTTGATGCGGCAATGACACTCGCTAAAAAACACTTTGCACGTTTATGGTATCCGCAGCCCGGCAAAGGCGGAGATATTCCTTCGCGTGCCGATCATGCCTTAACTCGGCAGCAGTTTGATGAACTTTTCCCAAAAGAATTCTGGCGTGAAGTTGTTGATAGAATAAATCAAGAAATGCCCGAAACTCTTTTGCTTGCCGAAGCATTTTGGTTAATGGAAGGTTATTTTGTTAGAACTCTCGGAATGCACAGAGTTTATAATAGTGCATTTATGAATATGATGAAGAATGAAGAAAATGGAAAATATCGTGAACTTATAACAAACACTCTTGAGTTTGAACCGGAAATCTTGAAGCGATATGTAAACTTTATGAGTAATCCCGATGAAGAAACTGCTATTCAACAATTCGGGACTGATGATAAATATTTTGGTGTGCTGGTTTTAATGATTACCCTTCCTGGTCTGCCTATGTTTGCACATGGACAAATTGAAGGCTACACTGAAAAATACGGAATGGAGTATAAAAGAGCTTATTATGACGAACATCCTAATCAATGGCTTGTTGATAGACACGAAAAAGAAATATTTCCCATTTTGCAAAAACGGTATATTTTTTCAGAAGTTCATAAATATTGGATTTATGATTTTATTGCTGATAATAATGTAAATCAAAATGTATTTGTTTATTCCAACGAACATAACGGCGAAAAAGGATTAGTAATTTATAACAATAGTTTTAATCCAACATTGGGTTTCTTTAATTTTTCACGACAAAAGTTAAGCGATAATTCTTCCGGTGAAAATAACTTGAGCAATACAAAAATTTCAGATAGTTTAGAAATTAAGAATAGTGATTTTCATTTCTATTTGCTCCGAGATGTAACAACCGGCTTAGAGTATCTCTACAACGGAACTGAACTCTGTAACAACGGAATGTTCTTGAATCTAAACGGTTACGAGTACCGTGTAATTCTTTATTTCGAAGAACTGTACGATCCAACCGGCGAAACTTATAAGTTTTATAAAGAAAATTTTGGTCAAGGAAGATACAATGTAAAACGAGAAATTGAATTAAGAAAACATTCCCAAACGCACAGAAATTTTGAAGAACTTTTTTCCGAAGACAATTTAGGACTTTACTTTGATTTACTTACAGCTAACAGAAAAAATAAAAAGAAAGAAGAAGAACTAACTGAAGTATTACAGAATTCTTTTGAAAAACTCCTTAATGTAATTTCAGAAAAAAGAGTAATTGATAAAAGTACAAAGACACTTGCTGAATCATTTACAGATTCACTCCTTAAAGAATTGAGTTTTTTAAGAAACAACAAAGCTGAAATAAAAAGGGAAAAAGTTAAAAACAAAAAACTTATTTCTTTTATTGATGATAAAAACAAAGAAAAATGGGTGCTGATTTTAATCGTAAAAACCATTCTAACACTAAATGATATATTCTGCAAAAAAGAGAATGAAGATTATTTCATAGCAGATTTATTATTAGAATATCCTATCAAAAATATTTTAAGCAGATATTCGAATAACGATGTGAATATAAATTTCTTAATTCGTTTAATAAATCCGCTTATTTCTTTTGAAGAGAAATTGGAAAAACAGAAAAAAATCCCTAATGAATTTTTAAGATTAAGAAGTGCTGAAAAATTATTTACAAACATAAAAATTCATAACAAAACTTTTATACACAACTTCTTGAATGATAGTAATATCTCTGCATTTTTAGCATTAAATTCTTACGAAGACAAAATTTATTTCAGGCAAGAATCATTTTACAATTTAACCGAGTTCTTTGGATTGTATTATTTGCTGAATTACAGAAAAGTTTTAGATAAAAATATTAAAACTGAAAATAGTAAAATTAAAGAATCAGTACGAATGATTAAAAAATTAAGTCTGGTAGAAAATTATCTTAAAAAAGAAGCTGATAATTCAGGATATATTTATTCAAATTTATTGGAAAATATCGGCATAAAAATTAAGAGCACCTAATTTGAGATTGTACGGGAGAGTTTGATAAACTTCTCAGTAGATTGCTTCATTTCATTCGCAATGATGCTTGATAATAAAAAAGAACATGTCTTTGCGAATGTAGCGAAGCAATTTCATCATAGCATCTTAATTTTAATAAAAATGATAGCAAGTTAAAAAAGATTACTTGCATCAAATCCGCCAAACCAAATGGGCAAGGAAAAACAATAAAGTTCTTTAGTTTTAACTGTTAATTGAAAAAACATAATCTGCCAACATATTAAAAACAACTTGATAACCTCTACTTGTCTTTTATTATTTTTATGGATATACTTACTAAAATAATAAAATCCTAAACCTAATCATTTATAGCTATACCGTTAATTCCCAAATGTAATAGAAAACATGCAGAGGAATAATTAATATATGATAAAAGAATACTCAGATAAAGATTTTTGGAAAAACTATATGATAAATTGGTTCGGTTACGAATTGATTGAGAAATGGGAAGAATATGTTGAGGTAAAACTAATTGATTCCGTTCAAGGTAAAATTAATATTGAGATTTATAAAAATATTGATATAGAAAAACCAACGATTGTTTTTTCTCATGGAATCGCCGGATATGCAAGAGTGTTATTGCCCTTTTTGATTCCGTTGTTTGAAAAAGGATATAATATTATTGCTCCAGATTTAGAGGGATTCGGATATAATAACAGATTAAAGGGCGATTTTACGTGGAATATTCATTTGGAAAATCTAAAAGACACTATTGACTTTGCAAGAACAATCTTTAAAGGCAAAATATTTTTAGGCGGTGCCAGTATGGGAGGTCCATTAGCTTATGCAACAGATGTGAGATATAATTGTGCTGATGGATTAATTTGTTGGTGTTTATGGGATTTTGCTGATAGAGAGTTTATGAATAAAGAAACAACCACAAAACGATTTACTTATCCAATGATGCCGGTTCTTAAATTTTCATCACGGTTATTTGGTAAATTACGATTAAAGACTTATTCTTTTATTTCATATGATACCTTAACAGATCGCAGTCAATTTAATAACTTACTAAAAACTGATCCTCAGGCGGGAACTTTAATTAGCTTAAGAGGCGTACTGAGTTTACTTACTCAATCAAAGCCTGATAAGAATCATAATGAATATAAGAAGCCTGTATTAGTGTGTCAACCTGAACAAGATAAAATGATACCGAGTTATTACACAAAGAAAACATTTAAAGAAATTAAATCCGATAAAAAGCAATATTGCAGTTTTGAGGGAGCTCATTTCCCAATAGATAAAAAAAATTATGAAAAATGGGCTGATTGTGTTGATAGATTTATCAAAGAAAATGAAAAATAAAACAATAAATAATATGACAAACGATAAGAAATTTTGGGATGACAAAGCAAAAAGGTACAATAAAATTCTTAAGGTTCTCAATACTCAAAAACCATATCGACTTATGTATGAATTTATCAAAGACGCTTTAACCAATGATATGTATGTTTTGGAAGTGGGAACGGGAACGGGACTTGTCGCCAGGGAAATTGCCGACCAAGTACAAAAAGTTGAAGCTACTGATTTTTCCGAAGAGATGATAGCAAGAGCTAAAAATATTGGGCATGCTTCAAATATTAAATTTTCGCGTGCCAATATTTTTGATTTACCTTTTTCAGACAATCAATTTGATGTAGTTATAGCTGCTAATATTTTACATATTATCCTTGAACCCGAAAAAGCAATGCAAGAAATTAGACGAGTATTAAAATACAAAGGATTATTAATTGCTCCGACTTTTTTATGGAAAGAATTATCCTTACTGGGGGAAATTCAGAAATTTTTTATGATGAAAAAACATTTTCCGCTAAAAACCGAATGGAATGAAACAACGTACAGCAATTTTATCAACAATAACGGATTTGTAATTACAAAATTCAAAAAAATAAAAACAAGTTTTACAATAGCCTGTGTTGAAGCGAAATTAAAAGGTTAAAAGAAAACTAGTAGGAATGCAATAACTCTCTTTGCTAAATACAATAAGAATTACCAAAAAGAAAAGTAGAGTTCTTCAACTTTAACTCCTCATCAAGGGAAAACTTATTCTGCCAAACTGTTAAAAAGAATTTGGTATTGTTCTACTTGTCTTTTATTATTTTTATGAATATTTTCACAAAAAAATAAAATTACGATATTTACAAAATGGAAATAAAAACAAATATAAGGCTTGGAGATAGCAAGGAAGTACTTTTTATTTAATTTTTAATTAAGCACAAATAATTCCGATTTTTATGACCAATTAAATCTTAATCAATCGATCATAAAAATCTTTATTCAATTTTACAATAAACTTTCTAACTCTTCTTTAAGTTCAGGGTTAGAAGGTCTTTTAGCATTTGCATCAATTATCTTACCTTCCTTATCTAATAAAATAAATCTCGGAATACCGGTTACTTGGTATCTTTATTTCTTAATTCTTCTTCTAATTTTTTTAAGTAGGGTAGTTCTGCTTGACAAGGTCCGCACCAAGTAGCCCAAATGTCAATATAAACAATTTTGTCTCTTAAGTCTTCAAGCGAAACAGTTTTACCATTAATATCCTTAAAACTAAAAGTTGGCGAAGCAGCTCCTTTGGAAAGTTTTTTAAGTTTTAGATATTTTTCTTCTATTTCTTTTTTATGCGATTCATCGGTAAGCATTGAAATAATTTTATTATAAACCCCATCAATATCTTTAGCAGAAGTTAAATACATCAATCCGTATTGGGAGGCTATTTTTTCTTTTATCTTTTGATTATCTAATACACTATCTGCAATATTAAGATATCTCAATACTATATCTTTAATATTGTTGTTTTCATTTTCAGATAAATAATTAAGATATATTTCAATATAATATATATATAAAGGATTATCTAACAACTTTTCATTTGATAAATCTACTTTTTCAAATATTTTAGGAAAATTGTCAGAAACTTTAAAGTCACGATCATTCGTAACAAAT
>PDPT01000013.1 GCA_002746605.1 Ignavibacteriota bacterium | reverse complement strand
GTTTCTTATTTATCAGATAAAATAACTTCTAAGGAAACTCAAATAGATAAAAATGCCGGCGTTTTAAGAAAACAGTATGAGGCAATGCAGATGCAATTAGTGGAATTACAAGAAATGCAGGGTGCATTCCGATTAGCAGGAATTGGTTAATGGCAAATATAAAATTAAAACTTGATGAACTAAACGGGGATTTAAAGGAAATATTGGTTAACTTAAATACTTTAAATGATTCGAATTATAGTAAAAGTTCAAACAATATAAGGTCTTTGATCTCTAAAATTCAAGAAGAAATAAAAACTATTCGTGAAGAACCTGATGGGAATCAATATCTGAAGAGAAGTGAGTTATATCAAACCATGACTAAACAGATTAACGAAAAGTTCGATAGTATAATTGAGGAAAAGAAGAAATTGAAAAACAGTATTGGTAACGAGTTATCCAAAACTATAAATAAGAAAAAAATAATTAACTATCAGAGGTAGCATTATGAACATTAAAGGAGTGGGAAATAATCTTAACCGCTACACTGAACTTTATAGAAAGCAAGAGGAAGCTAGTAGTAAGCGGACTCAAAAAAAAGCTGATAAGTTAGAACTATCGGATGCAGCTAAAAAATTAAAGGCTCAGGGTGTGGAATCTAAAAAATTTAACGAAGTAAAACTAAAAATTGAAAGCGGCTATTATAACAAAGATGAAGTCATTGATAAAGTCGCTGATGAAATCCTCAAAACATTTAACCAAGAAAACTAAATAAAGACCACTTTATGTGGTCTTTATCATTTCAAAAAAAATACTTCAATATTACATTTTTTTGTAAAATAAGTTAAATTATAAATTGTATTTTTTTAATTTATTTTAACAGGCGTAATTTGATAGACAAAGTACACGAAAATAAACTGCAAATATTAGGTAAATTAGCTGCCACTCTTACACACGAAATTAAAAATCCTCTTTCGGTACTTAAATTAAATTTAGATTATCTAAAACTCGGCAAAGATAATTATGATGCAGAAACTAATGAGTGTATAGAGTCATCAATAGAGGCTGCCGATTTAATTAATCAACTGGTTTATAATACACTGGAGTTTAGTAAAAAAAACGAAGATTCATTTTCTTATTGTGATCTAAATAGTATAGTTAAGAAATCACTAAAAATTATGAAAGGTCATGTTAAAACTAAGGCAATAAGTTTGCAGTTAGAGCTTAGTGATGATTTAACACATATTACAGGTAACGAAATAAATTTGGTTCAAGTTTTTATTAATATAATTTCTAACAGTATTGAAGCAAGTAATAAAGGCTCTAAAATTATAATTAGAACTTATTCAAACTTAAATAATGTTTGTGCCGAAGTAATTGATGAAGGAAAAGGAATTAACAAAAATGAAATAGAAAAAATTTTCGATGAATTTTATACGAAAAAAAATAAAGGTACCGGCTTAGGATTAAGTATTTGTAAAACAATTCTGAATAAACACAACGCAAAGTTTAGTATTACTAATAACAAGGTAAAAGGTACTAAGGTTAAAATAGAATTTAGCAACAATATATAATTGGAGAAAAATGAAACCTAAAATTCTACTAATAGATGATGATAATCTTATTGTATTATCACTAAAGAAAGTTTTAATAAAATTAGGATACGAAGTTGATGTTTGTATGGACGGAGGAAAAGTTGAAGAAGCTGTAGAAATGCACACTCCGGATATTATTTTTCTCGATATTTATCTTACCACACATAACGGATTAGATATATTAGCTGAGCTGCAAAAAAAATATTTTCAAATTCCCGTAATAATGATAACAGCTTATGCCGATGTGAAAATTGCTGTTGAAGCAATGAAGCTGGGAGCATTCGACTTTTTATTAAAACCGATTGAAATTGAACAACTTGCCGTAGTTTTAGAAAAATGTGTAAGGCATCTTAGGTTAAAATTAGAAGTAGATGGTTTGCATGATTTAATCAATACAAATGAACTTAACCGTAATTTTTTTGGTAAAAGTAAGGCTATTCAAAAAATACTTAATATTGTTGAAAAACTTGCCAAGAGTGATGATACTACAATACTTTTGGAAGGAGAAAGCGGAACCGGTAAAGAAGTGTTTGCCAAGTATATACACCAAACAAGTCCAAGGAAAAATAATGTTTTTATACCTATAAATTGTGGCAGCATTCCAAAAGATTTAGCGGAAAGTGAATTATTCGGTTACGAAAAAGGTGCGTTTACGGGAGCCGCTCAAAAAACTAAACTCGGAAAATTTGAACTTGCAAATGGCGGAACCATACTATTAGATGAAATTGGGGAGTTAAGTTTAGAACTTCAGGTAAAATTATTAAGAGTTCTGCAAGAAAGAAAGTTCTACAGGGTAGGCGGCGAAAAAGAGATAAGTGTTAATGCAAGAGTAATTGCCGCAACAAATAAAAGCTTAGAAGAAGAAGTAAAAAAAGGTACTTTCCGAGAAGATTTATTTTACAGATTGAATGTTGCCAGCATAAAAATACCTTCCTTGCGGGATAGACAAGATGATATTCCGATTTTAACATATTCCTTTGTACAAAAATTTTCTCAAAAATTTAACCAAAAGATTAAACATATTGATGAAGATGCAATTGAACTTCTACAAAAGAATAGATGGAAAGGCAATATAAGAGAATTAAAGAATGCGATAGAAAGAGCGATTTTAATGATGGAAGGTGATAGATTAAGAGTTCAGCATTTTAATTTTCTTAAAGACAGCAGCTCCTCTAAATTTGATGAAAATAATAATTCTTTCGAATTGAAAATTCCGCCCGGCGGAGTTAAAGTAGATTTGGTACTAAAAGAATTAATATTAAAAACGTTAACTATTACAAAAGGAAATCAAGTCAGGGCGGCTAAAGTATTGGGACTTTCAAGATCAAAACTTCGTTACAGAATGGAACAACTCGGCATAGAAGTTACAAAATCAATTCAATAAAAAATTAGTGAAAACTAATTTCCCATAGTTTTTTAA
Source organism: Ignavibacteriota bacterium (assembly GCA_002746605.1). Lineage (GTDB taxonomy): Bacteria > Bacteroidota > Ignavibacteria > Ignavibacteriales > Melioribacteraceae. The sequence continues at coordinate 47,595 of PDPT01000013.1, read as the reverse complement.
AATTTATCTCACATCAAAAGCCTTTTTCATAAAGGCTTTTTTTATTACTACTTTTAACATATTGGTTAATATTGAACTCTTTCAAAAAATATTTTATAAAAAAAAAGAAAATAATAGACAAAAAGAAGGGCTTAGTTATTGATTTATGGTAAAGTATTTAAAAGAATTACCGATAATTATTACGTGGAAATATATAAAATGCTGAAAATATGCAGCCATTTAATGAGGTATAAATGAACGGTAACTTTGAAGTTATAAAAAAAATACTTAATACCAACGATGCGGAGCAGATAACAACAACTGTTGAAAATTTTCAACTGATTGAAATGCCCGATCAAGTAGTTGAATATGTTGCTGAGAAATTATTAACAGATGATAACGGTGTTAAAGATACAATTACCAGGATACTTATAAAAAATAAAAATAAAAATATTCCTAAGTATATTGTAAAATACATCTCTTCAGAAAATATTGCAGCCAGAAATCTTGCCGGTGAGATTTTAATTTGCCGGGGGGTGCAATCTATAGATGCTATGCTGAATAATCTTCCTAATGCAAATGATGACGACCAAAAATTTATTATAGATATATTGGGGTTAATTGGGGACCCGAAACCTGCCCAAGAAATTATTAACGTGTTGAAATATACCAGAGACGAAAATGTAATTCTTGCATGTGTGGAAGCAATGGGAAATATAAAATCGGATTTTGGTTTAGATCAACTTATTAAAGTTTATGAACAAAATGAACTTTTTAGACCGACCGTAATTGAAGCATTTGGAAAAATAGGGACTCCTGCATGTGTGGATTTCATCAATCAAAATTATTATGGTGTTGATGAATTAACAAAATATTCACTTATTGAGAGTCTTGGTATAATTGGTAATGAAAATTCATTCAATATGCTGATCGATGATCTTAAACATTTGGATAATGCTTACAAATGGGTTGCCATAGAAACAATTGGTAAACTTAAAGAGAAACTATCATTAGAATTACCGGTAGATGCAGGATTAAAAAATGCCCTTTTGGAAACTCTCGAAACAGCCGATAATGAGTACAAAAAATCAGCCGTAAAATTAGTTATCTTATTTGATGATGAAGAACTTTTTGAAAAAGTATTAACCGTTTACGGAAATGATGATGAAATAGATAATAAACTAAAAGAATATTTTGCAAGCAACTTAGTTACATTTTTGAAAAAATGTTCTAAATATTTAATAAACGAACCGAAAAATATTAAAGAAACTTTAAATCTGCTTAAGGAGATGATTCAAATTGATGGTGGTATTAGTTTGCAGGCATTAGACCAAATGGAACTTAGAGCATTTGTTGAACAATTTACGGTTCAATTAAATAATCCCGATGAAGAAGTTAGAGCCATGGCAATGGAACTGCTCTTCTTCTTAGATATTGAAACAGCAATAATGTTTAGTGATGTTATGTTAGAAGATACGGTTTCGTGGAATAGATTAAGATTATTGGATATTATTCAATTTAGTGATCAACCCGAAATAGTAGAAATCATAAAAAAACTTACCGAAGATGATGATGAATTGGTTAAAGAAAATGCCCAATCGATTTTAAACGAAAGGGGAATTAGTAACTTAGAATTAAAGGATAATAAATGTTAAACTCTACCGCTACTTTGAGACCTGCTGGATTGAGCGGGAAAAGTTTTAATTTCAGCTTATCTAACGAGCAAAAACTTTCTCCTCAAAGCTTCGAAGAATGGAGGAATTTTATATATAATTTGTGTGGAATTTATTTTAAAGATAATAAAAAATACTTATTAGAAAGCAGATTACAAAAAAGGATTAAATATCTAAATCTTGCTAATTTTGATGAATATTTGCAATATCTTAAAACAAATCCTAAAAAAGAACAAGAAAAAGAGCAGCTTTACGAAGCAATTACAATAAACGAAACTTACTTTTTCAGAAACAAACCGCAGTTGGATGCTTTAATAACCAATGTAATACCGGATCTTTTAGAAAAGAAGTCGAGTAGTTTACACAAAATAAAAATCTGGAGTGCCGCTTCATCTTCGGGAGAAGAAGCATATTCTATTGCAATGATGATAGACGAAATGATTCTTCCGAAATACCCGAGATTAAAAGTAGAAATAATAGGTACCGATATAAACTATACAGTAATTGAAAATGCCAGAAAAGCTGTATTTAAAGAATATTCCATTAGAAACACGCCGCCTGTTTACCTAAAAAAATATTTTAAAAAAGACGGCGTAAACTACATATTGAACGATAAAATAAAAAATATGGTAAGTTTCAAAGTATTGAATTTATATGATGATAGAGCAATTTCAATTATGACAAAATCTGATGTGATTTTTTGTGCAAATGTATTGATTTATTTTGATACCGATTCGAAAATTAAAGTGGTAAATAATTTATATAAAAATTTAAATCCGGAAGGATATTTATTTATTGGTTATTCGGAAACACTTCATGGAATTTCGAAAGCATTTAAACTAACAAGTTTCCCAAAAACAATTGGATATAAAAAAGGGTAATATTATGAAAAAAGTAATATTAATTGCCGATGATTCTCCTACGATCAGAAAGTTTGTATCATTTTCTCTTAAAGCTAACGGGTTTGAGGTTATAGCCGCTTGCGATGGTATGGAAGCGGTAGAATTATTACCTACTAAAAACGTTGATCTAATTATTACTGATCTCAATATGCCTAATATGGATGGATTTGAATTAATTAGAGCAATTAGAGAAAACGAAAATAATAAAGATATTCCTATAATAATTCTTTCTTCCTTAAAAGGGAGTGAAGAAATTGAACGTGGAATAAAAGTTGGAGCAAATTCATATATGGTTAAACCGTTTGATCCTAAAAGGATACAATACGAAGTAGCAAAATATATTAATTAAAAATGACAGGTATTAAAAAATGGAAAAAAAATTTTTAGTTGTTGACGATTCTGTAACAATGAGAAGAATAGTTGTTAATACACTAAAAACTTTAGGTTACAATCAATATGTTGAAGCTGAAGATGGTCAAGATGCTTTGAACAAACTAAATTCCGATACAGCAATTAATTTTATTATAACAGATTGGAATATGCCTGTAATGACAGGATTGGAACTAACACAGGCAATAAGAGCAGATGAAACAAAAAAAACTTTACCAATACTAATGGTAACAACTCGCGGAGTTAAGGAGGATATTGTGCAGGCATTACAAGCTAAAGTATCAAATTATGTGGTAAAACCATTTACTCCGCAAATTCTAAAAAGTAAAATAGATTTAATATTATCAAACTAAGGTTACAATTATGAACAATTCAGCAGCCAAAGATCTCAAAGATATAGTTGTAAAATTACAAGACATAGACAAAGCATTTAGATTCGGTGAAAAAATGCTACCTTTAATTGAAGGATTTGTGTCATTTATTAGTGATTTTATTCCATTTATTGAACAAGTGAGCGGTTCAATCGAAGATTCCAGAGCAAAGATACCTGAAGCAGCGAATCAGATTGATAAAGTAACTAACGCTACTGAACTTGCTATGACTGAAGTTTTGGATAAAATTGATGAGATAAATGAAGAATTAGCTTGTGTAAGCGAAAATATTGGTACAATAGACGAAAAAAATAGTAAATCATTGGAAGTAATAAATGAACTGAAAGAAAAATTTAAAGATGATATAGAAACTAAAAGAGTGCTTAAAAGAATTGCCAGAAATCTTGATATAAAGAAACAATCCGGAGATGTAAAAAATAAAATTCAAGATATTATGGCTAATACCGATCAGATAACAATGTCGCTCCAAGTCCAAGATATAACGGCACAACAATTAGCTGCCGTAAATCATATGATAATTTCTATTCAACATAAATTAAGTAATCTTTTGGAAGCTGTTGATGCGAGTGATTATAAATCCGGTGATAGTTTAAAAAGAGCCGAATTACCTGGCGAACATTTCGATAGCAGTGCATCTTACACAGAAGGTGTAAAGCAAAACGAAGTAGATGAAGTTATTAACAGCATTAATGTAAATGCTTCGCAAGAGGAAATAGACAAATTATTTTCATAACCTAAATTAGAAAGAGAAAATGGCAGATTATTCATTATTACAAGATCCTGAAATGACAGAAATTTTCGATAGTTTTATTATAGAAACTAAAGAAACATTAGAAAGTCTTGATCTAAATTTAGTAGAGTTAGAAAACAATCCGGAAGATGCGGACTTATTGAACAAAATATTTCGTTCATTCCATACAGTAAAGGGAACCTCCGGTTTCCTCGGATTGGTTAAAATGCAAAAATTAACACATAGACTTGAAGACATCCTTAATAAATTGCGCAAAGGCGAAAGCAAACTTAATTCCAAAATTATGGATGGGATTCTTAATGGATATGACAAACTGGGTGATCTTCTCGAAATAATTGAAGAAAATAAAAATGAAGATTTAGATACGGAAGAAGTAATTAACGAGCTTCAGAAAATTATCGAAGTTATGGAAAACGGCGGAGATATAGAGGATAAGCAAAATGCGGAAGCATCGGAAGAGCTTACAGACGAAAAAAATGTAACTGAAGCTGCTAGTGAAGAAACAATTGAAATTGCTGAAGAGGAAGAAGAAATTGATGCGAATAAATTTTTAGAAAATTTTGATGAAGAAGAAATTCAAAAAGCATTTATTGCCAATAATAAAAAGATGCAAGCGGCAAATAAATCTTCACTTGCAATAACAACTGAGGAAGTAGTAACGGAAACCATTACGAAACTCAATCCGAAATTCAAGAAACTAAACCTGAATCGGTAAAACTTGTTAAGCCCCAAAAAGAATCGAATACAAGTGCTTCCATACCAACAATTAAAAGTGCAGTAGAGCAGACTATCAGAGTTGATGTTGAAAGATTAGATGAATTATTAAATTTAGTTTCTGAACTGGTACTCGGAAGAAATAGATTGGCACAGCTTAATAACAATGTATCTGTAGAGTATGAAGGTACCGAAATATCAAGAGATCTTAGTGATACTGCCCGACAAATTGATTTGCTTACAACAGAGCTGCAATTAGCTGTTATGAAAACCAGAATGGTTAAAATAGAAAAAGTTTTTAACAGATTTCCAAGATTAATTAGAGACCTAAGTAAAGAAACGGGCAAGAGTATTACTCTTAAAATTAAAGGTGAAAAAACAGAATTAGATAAAACATTAATTGAAGAAATTAATGATCCTTTGGTTCACTTAATCAGAAACTCTGTAGATCACGGTATTGAACCACCCGATGAAAGAAAAAAAATAGGTAAAGAGCCCAAAGGAACAATAACTTTATCGGCAGAACATGAAGGTAACCACATTATCATTTCTATTATTGATGACGGTAAAGGTATAAATCCCGAAATACTTATTGAAAAAGCAATATCCAAAGGTATAATTACCCGAGACAAAGCAGAAGAACTTTCAAAACAAGAAATCTTTAATCTGATATTTGCTCCTGGTTTTTCAACTGCCGAAAAAGTAACAAATGTTTCCGGCAGAGGTGTAGGGATGGATGTTGTTAAAACTAATGTTTCCAGATTAAGAGGAATTATTGATATTGATTCTGAAGTTGGTAAGGGAACCAAGATTGATATTAAATTGCCTTTAACCTTGGCAATCATACAAGGATTGTTGGTAAAAATTGTTGGAGAAACAATTGTGCTTCCGTTAAGTTCTGTTATCGAAGTAGTTAAAATTCCTAAGGAAGAAATTTATATTGTTAATTCAACAGAATGTATAAAATTAAGAGATGGAGTGCTTCCGTTAATTAGCATTGATAATTTGCTATACTATTCTAATACTACCAAAGTTGATGATGATAAACAATTTGTGGTGGTAGTTGGTCTGGCAGAAAAACGATATGGTATAAAAGTTGATGATTTAGTTGGACAAAAAGAAATAGTTATTAAATCACTCGGTAAATATTTAGGCAATATAGACGGTGTTGCGGGTTCTACTATTATGGGTGATGGTAAGGTTGTTATGATTGCTGATATAGCAGAAATAATTAATAAACTTGTTGGATAGAAAATTGGAAAAAATTAAAGTACTTATTGTAGATGACTCGGCATTTATGCGAAAATCCATATCATTATTGCTTAACGCCGATGCTCAAATAGAAGTAATAGATACAGCAATTGACGGTGCTATGGCAATAGAAAAGATTAAAAAGCTTAAGCCCGATATTGTTACTCTTGATGTTGAAATGCCAAGAATGGATGGACTTACCGCTCTTAAAATAATTATGAAAGAATGTCCTGTACCAGTTATAATGCTAAGTTCGTTAACAACTGAAGGTGCATCTGTTACAATGAAAGCATTAGAACTTGGAGCAGTTGATTTTATTTCTAAAGAATCATCTTTTGTAAGTATTACTATTTCGAGTATTAAAGAAGAGCTGATAAGTAAGGTTAAAGAAATATACAAAAGCCAAGCGCTCAAACGAAGACTTGGCAGAATAAGAAACCTTGCCGGAACTAATTCGGCTGTACCAAGAAAAACCTTAAACAAAATACCTGTTAATAATTATCAGGCACTCGGACTCGGTATTTCTACCGGAGGACCAATCTCATTGCAAAAAGTTATTCCTAAGCTTTCTAATAACTTGAAAATACCGGTTTTTATTGTTCAGCATATGCCTCCTAAGTTTACTGCATCTTTAGCCGATAGATTAAATGCCCTCAGTTCTTTAGAAGTTAAAGAAGCGACAAATGGAGAAGTTGTTAGAAACGGGGTTGTTTATATTGCTCCCGGCGGTTATCATTTAAAAGTAAGAAGAGATAACTCAAACAATCTTATAACTGATATTACTGAACAACCTGCTAATGTTTTACATCGTCCCTCGGTTGATGTTATGTTAGAATCACTTCACGCAGTATATGGAAAAAAAGTGTTAGGTGTTATAATGACCGGAATGGGCAAAGATGGTTTGGAAGGAATAAGAAAAATAAAACAATCCGGGGGTTATTGTATAGCTCAAAATGAAGAATCTTGTGTTGTATATGGTATGCCGAGAGCAATAGCTGAAAATGGTCTTGCAGATGTTATTGCCTCTTTAGAAGATATCCCTAAAATTATTAATCAGGCAATATAATATGGACTCATTTAACGAAGAAATCTATCGCTGTATCTCATTTAATAATTCCGCCTTAAAAGGAAATTTATTAAATGCGGAAGATGTTAAAATTGCAGGAACAAGCAAAATAGCTGTTCAACACGATAATCACGAAGGTGTAAAAATAATCCTTAATAAAGATGCAGAAGAAAATATTAAGGAAATTAAATTTGTATGTTCGTGCGGAGAAACAAAATCAGTTATTTTGGATTACAATGAAGAATAATTATCAAGTGTATAATTATAGCCAATTCTAAAAAAACAACCCTTAAAAAAAACTTAAAAACAAACATTTTACTGGCATCAGTTTTGAATCATTCAAAAAAAAAAAGAATGGGAAAATTATGTCAATACCACCTTATAAGTCATTAGAGAATCTCTTAGATTATTCAGCTCTGAAACAAAAAGTTATAGGGCAGAATATAGCCAATGCGGAAACTAAAAATTACCGTAGAAGAGATGTTGAGTTTAAAGATGCACTTAAAGACAGTTTAAATGATATTACAAGTAAAGATAAAACTTTATCTGTAGAAGTTGATAATGAAACGCCCGTTATAGCTTATGGCAATAATGTTAATGTAGATCATGAAATGGCGGACTTAGCCCAAAACTCTTTAATGTTCAAATTTGGCTCAAAAAAAATAACTGCATATTATAAAACACTCCAAGGAGTAATTAAAGGAGGTAAATAATGAAGATAAATCCAAATTTTTCATCGTTTAAAGTCAGCAGCAAAGGAATGAGTATCCAGAAGAAACAAATGGATTTAATTACAGAAAATATTGCAAATATGAGTACCACAAGAACTGAAGACGGCACACCTTATAAAAGAAAATTTATGAGTGTAGAATTTAATGACGGTCAGTTTAATAACGGAGCAGCTTATCAAATAGGTTCTGAAGCTGATTTGAAAAAAACTCGTACAAAGCATATGGATCCTCAACAAATGAATTTAAATCTGGACGATAACGCCTCAGGGCTTTCGATGGAAGAAGAAATAGATAGAGGAGAAGGAGAATTGATTTATAGTCCTCATCATCCTGATGCAAATGAAGAAGGATATGTAGAAATGCCAAACGTTAATGTTGTTACCGAAATGGTAGATATGATAACGGCATCAAGAAGTTTTGAAGCTAACCTAACTGCTTTTAATGCAGCTAAACAAATTGCAAAAGATTCACTGGAGATTTAACATATGAAAATTACTTCTAATTCATTTGGTAATTATAAACCGATTTTTAACAATAAAATAAATAATGTAAAACAAATTAATTCCCAAAAAGAAAGTGCAATTGAAATAACGGGAGAAGAAAAGAAATTTTTTACAAATCTATATCCAAATCAAAAAGAAGAAATTGAAAACTATCATTTTTACCAAAAAAACGGTGAAAAAAGTGGTGTCGCTTTAGGTTCATTATTCGATAGGAGAGGATAGTATGAAAACTAACGGATTAAATGGTTTTATACCGAAATTGCCAATGCAGAAAGAAACCCGAGAGCCGGTTAAAAACGAAAAATTCGGTAATATGCTTGGTAATTTTGTTAAAGATGTAAACAAAGAACAATTAGATTCAAAACAAATTGTTAACGATTTTATAAATGGGGAAGAAGGTGTTGAGCTTCACGAAGTTATGATTGCTGGTGAAAAAGCTAATACCAGCTTACAATTACTTATGGAATTAAGAAATAAAACTGTTGATATGTATAAAGAATTAACAAGGATGTCATAATAGTGAATAAAGCTAAAGATACTTATAGTGCAATTTTAGGGATATTCAATAAATTATCTGTCCAACAAAGATTGATGCTTGGTGGTATAGCGGTTGTAGCCGTTGTACTTTTAGTTTTTATTATGTTTACTTTTAACGAGCCAAATTATACAGTATTATATTCTAATCTCTCGAGTGAAGAAGCTTCGCAAGTAATAGATTACCTAAATAGCCAGTCAATTCCTTATAAAATTGAAAACGGTGGTACTGCAATTAGTGTATCAAAAATTAATGTTTACGAAGTACGTTTAGCTCTTGCCGGTAAAGGCATTCCTTCCAGTGGAATGATAGGTTATGAGATTTTCGATAAAAGTACAATCGGTATGTCTGAATTTATGCAGAAAATAAACTTTAAAAGAGCATTGGAAGGAGAAATATCTCGCACTATTATTCAGCAAGACGGAATTGAAAATGCACGAGTGCATATTGTTACTCCCGAAAAAGCAATTTTTAAAGATGAGCAAAAAGAAGCGACTGCCTCAGTAGTACTTAAACTCAGATCAGGCTATTTATTATCGCAGAATAGCATTTCAGCCATAATTAATTTAGTTGCTTCGAGTATCGAAGGATTAAATCCGGATAATGTAACAATAATAGATAATAAAGGAAGATTGCTTACAAAAAAAAATGATAAGACTGAAATTGCATTAAGTAATGGTAAACAATACGAAATAAAGAGCAACATAGAAAATTATCTTGCAGGCAAGGCACAAACCATCTTAGAAAAAATAGTCGGTTATGATAATTCGGATGTAAAAGTTAATGTTGATTTAGATTTTAAAAGAATAGAAAAAACATTAGAGACAATTGATCCGGAATCACAAATTGCAATTAGTGAACAAACATCAAAAAATTCAAGCAGCGGCAAAAGTCTAAAAGACACAAATCAAGTTTTCGCAGAAACTATGACTACAAATTATGAACTTAGTAAAAGCATAGAACATATGATAGAAGGTAGCGGAAACATTAAACGCATTACAGTTGCGGCTGTAATCAATGGTGTTCAAAAAGAAATTGTTGAAGAGGGTGTTACAAAATATGTAAATGAACCGAGAGATGAAGAACAACTTAAACAATTGGAAATGCTTTTAAGGCAAGCAGTTGGAATTGATGATACTCGCGAAGATAAAATTTCTATAGTGAGTATCCCTTTTGAAAATGACAGATTTGCTAATAAATTTGATGATGTTTCTACGCTTGAACAAATTACACCATACTTTAAATATATTATGATGTTATTAGCTGTAGGTGGTGCTTTGTTTGTTCTTAAAGGATTACTTGGTAAGCTAAAAGATGAAACAATTATGATAGGAACTCCTGCCGGAAGCTATGCTAATCAATCATTAGACCAATTAGCAAATAATGCCCCTACATGGCAACCATCGGGCGGCGAATTGCAGCAAAACTTACAAAAGAAAAAAAGAAAACCTAATATTGATGTTGGGGATATTGAAGATGAAATTTCCGAAGAAGCCGTTTTAAAGCAAATGAAACAAGATAAGATTACTAATTACGTAAGTAAAAATCCTGCTGAAGCAGCAAAACTTATAAATTCATGGTTAAAGGAAGATGAGTATAGCTAATCAAATTGATACGCAAATAACTTCAAAAAACGATTTAAATGGAATACAGAAATCAGCACTATTACTTATAGCTCTAGATGTTGATACGGCATCGCAGGTTTTTAAACATTTAGAGCCCAACTTTGTAGAAGCAATATCTGCTGAAATTTCCAAAGTAAAGAATATTCCGTCTCATGTAGTTGAACAAGTTTTGGATGACTATCATGAATTGGTTACGGCACGCGAGTATGTTCTTGAAGGCGGAATAGATTACGCCAAGCAAGTGTTAGAAAAATCCTTCGGCATAACTAAAGCAATGGAGGTAATTGATAAGGTTAAGAATCTTACAACACTTCATGGTTTTGATGTATTAAAGAAAGCCGATTCTGCTCAACTGATAAACTTTTTGAATAAAGAACATCCGCAGACAATTGCATTAATACTTTCGCATTTAAGCCCCGATCAAGTTGCCGAAGCAGTAACGGAACTGCCGGAAGAACTTAGAACGGAAGTTGTTTATAGAATTGCAACACTTGGTAAAATTTCTCCGCAAACTTTACAACAGATTGAAAGAGTTGTTGATGAGTTAGCCGGATTTTCAATTAATCAGACTATGGGACAATTGGGCGGACCTCAGAGCGTTGCTAATATTCTTAACAGAGTTAATGTATCTATGAATAAAGAAATTATAGCATCAATACAAGATAAAGATGAAGATGTAGGTTTAGAAATTAAACGTTTAATGTTCTTGTTTGATGATATTATTCATTTACAGGATAGAGATATTCAAAGAATTCTTAAAGAGGTTGATAGAAAAGATCTTGGACTTTCATTAAAAGTTGCAGAAGATAGAGTACAAGAAAAAATATTTTCGAATATGTCCGAAAGAGCTTCAGAGTTACTAAAAGAAGAACTGCAATTTATGGGTCCTGTTAAACTTAAAGAAGTGGAAGCAGCACAAGCCAGAATTGTTGATCAAATAAAAATCTTAGAAGAGCAAGAAGAGATAACAATCAGCTTCAGAGGCGGCGGCGCAGAGGAAGTTTATGTCTAATGTAGTTAAGTTAAGCTTAAAGACAAAAAAAATTAAAGCGTTTGTTCCCGATAAAGATGAAATTAAAACTTTTTCCGATGATAATTCCAGAGTGAAAGAGGTTAAGGAGGATCTTCATAAAAAGGAATTGGAATCGGAATATCTGAAAGGATATGAAAACGGTAGAATAGAAACAACCAAGCTTTTGGAAGAAAAACATTCGGAAGAAATACTAACCAAAACAAAGGAATTCTATTCCATACTTTCATCTTTTGAAAATCAGTTTAAAATATTTGAAAACAGATATCATAAAATAGTTATAGAAGTTGCAAAAAAAATATCCGAAAAAATTATTGTACGTGAATTGAATGAAGAAACATCTATTGAAAAAATATTAGAACAGAACTTAAAAAAAATTATAGGGGCAAACGATATTACAATCAAATTAAATCCTAAAGATTTGGCAGTAATAGAAAATGATAACCAAAATATTATAAAATCTGCAGGATTTACAAAAGTAAGATTCGAGCAGAGTGATAATATTGAAATAGGCGGTTGTTTAATTGAATCGGAAATAGGAACAATAGATGCCCGAATTAAATCACAAATCAATGAAATAGTAAAAGCATTGGAAAATAATTTAATAGAAAACGAAATTGAATGACTGAAATAGAAGAAAATATCGTTAAAACTTATGAAAGAATAATTGAGGATTCCGAACCGATAAAGCTGAACGGAAAAGTAAGTGACGTAATTGGTTTTGTGATAATTTCAGTTGGTCCAAATGTTTCTATGGGAGAAATTTGTAAAATAATTGATAAGTCGGGCAAAGAAATTTGTGAAACCGAAGTAGTCGGATTCAAAGACGGAAAAGTTCTTTCTATAGCTCTTGGCGAAATACAAAATATTGCTCCATCTTGCGATATAATTTCAACTGGTAAAAGTTTTGCAATAAATGTAGGCGAGCAATTATTAGGCAGAGTCATCGATGGGTTTGGAAATCCAATTGACGGTAAAGGAGCTATAGAACAAACAGTAAGACGTAATGCTTACAGAGAACCGCCTAATCCGTTAACAAGAAAGAGAATAGACCAAGCACTTCAAACCGGAGTGCGAGCAATAGACGGCTTATTAACTGTAGGCAAAGGACAAAGAATAGGAATTTTTGCTGGAAGTGGTGTCGGAAAAAGTGTTATGCTCGGCATGATTGCAAAAAATACAAATGCCGATGTAAGTATTATAGTTCTTGTTGGAGAACGAGGAAGAGAAGTAAAAGAATTTATTGAAAAAGATCTTGGTGAAGAAGGATTAAAAAGATCGGTAATTATAGTTGCTACCAGCGATAAACCTTCACTTGCCAGAATTAAAGCAGCTTACATAGGTACAACAATTGCTGAATTTTTTAGAGATCAAGGAAAAGATGTAGTACTTATGATGGATTCCGTTACGAGATTTGCTCATGCACAAAGAGAAGTAGGCATAACAATAGGTGAACCACCTACAACAAAAGGTTACACTCCTTCGGTATTTGCAGTAATGCCTAAACTTCTGGAAAGAGCCGGTACCTCTGAAAAAGGAAGTATTACAGGTTTTTATACAGTGCTGGTAGATGGTGATGATATGAGCGATCCCATTGCCGATAATGTAAGATCGATTTTAGACGGACATATTGTGCTTTCTCGTAAACTTGCCAATAAAGGACAATTTCCGGCAATTGACCCTTTGCAAAGTGTAAGTAGAGTTATGCCAGATATTGTTCCGAAGGATCACAGAATAAGGGCAATGGAATTTAATGAGATATTGGCATCATATAACGAAGCAGAAGATTTGATAAATATTGGTGCTTACGTTAAAGGAAGCAATCCGCAAATAGATCATGCTCTTAACAAAATACAATTTTTAAGAAAATTTCTTAAACAAGATATTAGCGAAGGTGCAATATATAATGAGACAATCAGCAAGTTAGAAGAAATAATTGAAAAGCCATTAGGATAATTTTGGCAAAGTTTAAATACAAATATGAAACCATAAAGAACATAAAAGAGAGGCTGGAAAAAAAAGCGAAGAAAGAACTGGCTTTAATTGATCTTGAAATAGCTAATAAAAAAAAAGAGATAGATGAATTATTAGAAAAGTTAAAAAAAGAAAAGAAAAATAAACTGGGGAAAAAAAGAACAATAAATGATTTGCATTTTTACGAAAAGTACGAAAGTTACATATTAGAAAAAGTTGAACATCTGCAATTATATATCAAGCAAAAGAAGATAGAAAGAGAAAAAAAAATGCAAGATTTGTTGAAGAAAACAAAAGAAACAAAAACATTTGAAAAGTTAAAAGAAAAACATCTTGAAGAGTTTAATAAAATGTTAGACGAAAAAGAACAAAAAGATTTAGATGAATTTGCAATAAAAGGATTTGTGAGAAATTAATTATGAAAAACATAATTATATATGCTCTGTTTTTTATTATTGCTTTCCTTGGTACATCTTATGCAGTTTATGTATTTAATCAGCAATATGCCAATATATTTAAATTTGATTTTAGAACCAAAGAAGAAGTTGCAGTTGATACAATGAGTGTGGATAGTTTAGCACTTGCAATACAAGACAGTATAGCTTTTGCCGATAGCGTTAGAATTGCAAAAGAAGATAGTGTGAATAAACTTAATCAAAAGTTAGAAAGTGAACTCGATTCTACACAAACGGTAATAAATACTTTTGAAGAGGAATTATCGCAAAAAGATAAACAAATAGAACATCTAAAAAAAATGATAAGCAAAAATGAAAACGTTGAATATGCAGAATGGTTGAAGAAAACTATAAAGATGTACGAAGAAATGGAAACACACAGAGCAAGCAAACTTTTAGCACAACTATCAGAAAAAGAAGCACGAGATATAATATATTCAATGAAAAAGAAAAAAGCAGCCGATATTTTATCCTACATGGATGTTAGTACGGCAAAAAGACTAACGAGGTCAAAAAAATGATTTTTAATCCATTATTTATGCAAGACGGTTTGCCCAACAAAATGGGTGGAATTAAACAAGAAAAATTAGCAGGTAATAAATATTTATTTGCCGATATAGTAAAAGTTATTATGAATCCCGATGGAAACAATAACGATACAACTGTTTCATCCGAAAAGACAGAAGGAACTGATATTACTTCATTATTTACTTTAGGTGTTAAATTCAAAAAATTAAAAGAAAAAATACTTTCCGAATTAGAAGGGAAAGAAGATATTACTAACTTAATTGATATTTTACCTCCCGAAATTGCACAACTACTGCTTAACACAGAAAATATTGAGAACAACGAAGCTGTATCTTACTTAAGTAATGAGCCTCTTAAAGGTGAACTTAAAGAATTTCTTTACAACCTGTTGGGAGAAGATTTTATCAACAAAAATATTTCAACCAAATCAGGATTATTATTAAAACTTGAAGATAAAAAATCCACAGTAAATGTTGAGCTTGTACAAGAACCCCAGAAAGAAAACGGCGAAAGTAAAATTATGGTTCAAACATTAGTTGTTCCTGAAAAATCTAAACTTAATTCTTTGATAAATTCGGAACTTAAAAATCAAAATATTAAAGTTTTCCCTAAAAGTAATGCCGCAAGTAATTTAACTGAAAGTGCAAAAGAAGTAAATAAACCTACACTGAGTTTATATTCTTTTAATCCTGAAAGTGAAAATAAAACCAAGCAGAATATTACATCAGCAGAAAATGCTCAAAGCAATTCTGCCAATGCGAATGAGAAAATAAAAGAACTAAGTGTTATTACATCTAAAGTTTTCTTTGGGAAAATGAAATCTGTGGAAAAGAAAAATGAAAGTTCTGAAAATGTTAAAGATTTAAAAGTTAAATATGAAAGTAAGCCGGCAGAAAACGTAAAAGGCAAAACTCAATTGAAAGTAATAAATCCAAGTGCTGAAAAAAAAGATTTTATGATAAATAAAATTACAATCTTAAAAAAAGAAACACCTCAAAAGGGATTGGAAAATCAAATAAAAGAGAAAAACATTTCTACAGCACTAAAGAAAATTGATTTTGAAAAAAAATTAACTAAAACAGATTCGGCAATTAAGTCAATTGAAAATAGTAATACCAAAAATATTTCGGAAGAAACTGAAAAAATAAAAGTTAATACTTCAACAGAAAAAGTTGCATCTAAAGATATGTTGGTTAGTGAAGCTAAAGTTGAAAAGAATAATGTACAAGTAGAAAATAAAGTTTCTGAAAATATTGTACTCACTAAAACCGATGACGAAAAAGAAAATATTCAAGTTAAAGTTAGTAACCGTAAACAACCGGAAATTTTAAAGACAAAAAATAAAGATAAACTTAAGACGGAATTGAAAAACGTTAATATCGGAAGCAATAAAATAACTTCGGAAAATGTTACAGTTCCTAAAACCGAAAACAATAGGCAAGAAATACAAGCTCCTAATGAAGATAATAAAACAAGTTTAAGAGTTAAAACTGAAAATAAAACCGAAGTTAAAACGGAAGAAGGAAATAAGTTTACAGATGTTTCGGATACAAAAAATGAAACAGGCAGCAATGCAAAAAATGATTCCGAAACAAATCAGAATAGTAATTCTAAAAACAATTATTTGCATAATCTTCAAACTGGAAAGCAGAATATTCCCGAAGCAAAATTTCATCATACACTAACACGCGAAGAAAAGATAGCGACAGGTTTTATAAATGACAATACAGTTGAAGACGTTCAAAAAGAGCGAAGTGAAAAATTGGTGAAATCCTTTGAGCTTGTTAAGGAAGTAACAAAGTTTATCTCTAAGCAAGATAAAGGTGTGCTTACCTTAAAGATTCAGCCTGAACATCTTGGTAAAATGAAAATCACTTTAGATTCCGAAGATGAAACTCTGAAAGCAAAAATTGAGGTTGACACTCAACAAGCTAAACAAATAATTGAAAAAAATATTGATAAGCTTCAGCAAGATTTGAATCAGAACGGAATTAAATTGGGTTCGTTAAACATTTCGCTTGGTAATTCCAAAGAAAGGAATGATGGAGAAACATTTAACGAAAATGCTTCGGAATTTACAGAAGGAAATGAATTTGATACAATGCAAGAAAATGAGGAACTAAAAGATAGTAAATCCATGGGATATAATACTTACGAATACATAGCATAGGAGAAACAGAAATGATTGAAGGAGTTAGTACCGCAACAAACGCAACTCCCAATGTGGAAACACAAGGTAAGAGTACGCTTGGCAAAGATGATTTTCTCAAGTTGATGATTGCCCAGCTTCAAAACCAAGATCCGTTGGAACCGATGGACGGAAGTCAATATTCGGCACAATTGGCTCAATTTAGTTCTTTGGAACAAATGAAAAATATTAACGATACTCTAAATTTAAGTCTGGATGCTAACTATCTTTTAGCTCAATCAGTAAATAATTCAATGACTGCAGCACTTGTTGGTAAAGAGGTTAAAGTTGCTTCGGATACAATTACTTATCAAGGACAAGAGCAAGCACAAATAGGATTTGAGTTATTGTCAGATACTGGCAGCCTTGAGGTTAACATCTATAATGAAAATGGTGTGCTTGTTAAAAAATTTGATAATTTGGAAAAAGGAGCCGGACAGTATAAACTAAATTGGGATTTTACCGATAATACAGGTGGTAATTTGTCTGTTGGCAAATATACCGTAGAAATAAAGGCAAAGAATAATAACCTAAAGGACATGGAAGTTCCGCAATATATAGTCGGAAAAATTTCGGGTGTAAGATTTTCGAATGACGGAGCATCTGTAATTGTTAATGGTATTGAGTATCAAGTATCAGATGTTGCAGAAGTAGTAGATACGGATGTGTTAGCACAAACCGGTGATGACAGCAGCAGTGAAAACGATAACGATGAACAAAATAATGGCAGTTAAAATAAAGGTCAATTAAAATGGCAGAAATGATTAATGGTGTTAAAGTTCCCTTTGTTCCCATTACTAAGAAGGAACATCCGGTAAATAGAGTTCCGGAGGGAAAGAGCAGTTTTGAATCAATTTTTAGGAAAGAATTTGAAAAAATAAAATTTTCAAATCATGCAACAAAAAGAATTGAATCACGAGGCTTGCAACTATCACAAAACGATATAACAAAGCTTGAAGATGCCTTTACTAAGGCTGAATCCAAAGGTGTTAAAGATTCGCTTGTTATGATGGACAGTAAAGCATTTATAATTAATGTTCCTAATAAAACTGTTGTAACGGCTTTGGATGTAACCAATAGTAAAGAAAATATTTTTACAAATATAGACAGTGTAGTTTTTGCACGATAAATAATTAAATAACAAAAACGGGCGGGACCTCAAAAGGACGCCCCGATTCAACTGACTGACTGAAGTTGAATCATTATTAACAAAACCTTAGGAGGTTAAAATGTCTCTTATTAATTCTCTATTTGCCGGTGTATCCGGTATCAGAAATCATCAATCAATGTTAGATGTTATTGGTAATAATATTGCCAACGTAAACTCTATAGGCTTTAAAGGCAGCAGAGTTACATTCAGCGATACTTTTAATCAATTTGTAAGATACGGCACAAATCCTACAGAGACTTCAGGGGGTACCAATACATTCCAAGTTGGGCTTGGTATGAAACTTAATTCCGTTGATAGAAACTGGAACCAAGGTACATTTGAAAGAACCGGAATTACAACCGATCTTGCATTACAAGGTGACGGATTATTTGTATTAAATAAAAACGGCGAAACATTATTTTCCAGAGCCGGTGCTTTTGTGTTTGATGCAGACGGGCAGCTTGTTAATCCTCAAAACGGTGCAATTGTACAAGGTAAAGTTGCAACAAGTGAAGGTACAATTCCACCCGGAAATAATTTGGAAAATATTAAAATAGATCTTAACCAAAGAATACCTGCTATAGCTACTACAAAGATTGGATGGGGTGGAAACTTAAAAAGTACATCTCCTAAAACACGAAGTGAAAAGGTCGTTCAATCAGGTAAAATAAACGGTAATATGACGGTTGGAGAAAAAGTGGAAACAGCCACAATTATTTATAACGAAAAAGGTGAAGCTTTCACTCTCAAGACAACTTATAAAAAAACCGCTAATAATACTTACGATATGACATATGAAATATTGGATAAAGAAGGTAATCCTTTAACTCCAACACCTTTTACACCTGTTACCAAAGAAGTTGTTTTCGATGCTGCATCTGAAGATGGCGGAGCTTTGTTAACATACAATGGAGTAGCTCCGGCTCCCGAAAATATTTCAAATACTGAACTTGGTATTAATTTAGTCTTAGATTTAAGTACTGTTAAACAAGGGTTTACAAGTACAGTAAATGCAGTTGCTGATGATAATAGAAAACCTACACTAATTAATGGAAATACCAGCATTATAGATTCGTTAGGGACTAAACATAACTTACAATTATCTTTCACAAAAACAGATGAGAACAGTTGGAGATGGGAGGCAACAATTCCCGGTGAAACAGGTTCCTTTGCAAGTGGAGAATCCGCAGGAGGAACTATTACTTTTGACTCAAGTGGTGCTATCGAATCAATTTCACCTAATCCACCTGTTTTAGTATTCAGACCTCTTGGAGGCGGTAAGGAACAAAATATTGAATTAGACTTTGGTAAAGATTTTAAAGGTATTTTACAGACATCCGGTAATAGTGTAATTTCTATGCTTTCAAATGATGGTTCTGTAGCTGCATCACTTCAAAATGTAAGCATCGACCAAAACGGATTTATTGAAGGTGTATTTACAAACGGTACTTCGATGAAATTAGCTCAACTTTTAGTCGCTACATTTCCTAATAGAAATGCTTTAACGAGCATTGGGGAAAATATGTTTACTATTTCTGCTAACTCGGGCGAAATGTTTGTAAATGAGCCAGGTGATTCAACAAATACGACAATTCAATCGGGTGCTTTAGAACAATCGAATGTTGATCTTTCCGAAGAATTTACAAGAATGATTGTATCGCAGAGAGGTTTCCAAGCAAACTCCAGAGTAATTACGGTCTCGGATACATTATTACAAGAAATAACTAACTTGGTTAGATAAATTATATAATAAAATACTACAGGGAATCATTTCTTCTTGATTCCCTGTAAATATTTATTCTTAATAAACAGATTTTTTAAGAGTTTATTCGTTAGAAATAAGCAAGTGGTTATTATTATCCATTCTTAACTTTTCATAGGTTTATAAAATTTGTTTTTTTCGTAACTTTTAAGTGGCATACCAATTGATTGTACTTATTACAAAAATATAGTGAGTAATCAATGGCAGACAAAGAAACAAAAGAAGAAAAAAACGTAAAATCAAAGAAAAAAGGTTTTAATTTTAAAATTATTCTAATAGGCTTACCTTTATTCATTGTTCAACTGGTATTAGTATATTTTATTACCGTAACATTTTTGGTAGATGTATCTTCTGTAGAGGGTAAGAATAAAGAGCATACCGAAGAGACAGCTGAAGAGGAAGAGGACGAAGAAGGTGAACACGCTCCCCAGCATATTTTTTCTATTGATGATTTAATTATAAATCCTGCCGGAACAAACGGACAAAGACTTTTATTGCTTTCAATTGGTTTTGGTTCTACATCGGAAGAAGGTTTGAATTTATTAAAAGAGAACGAAGTTATAATCAAAGATATTATTATAAGTACTGTTTCCCGAAAAAATTTAAGAACACTAAGCCAAATAGAACTAAAAGATTCGTTAAAAGTAGAATTGGCACATAAAGTAAATGATGTTTATCCGGAGGCGGATATAAAAAATGTATATTTCAGTAAATATCTAATAAATTAAAATATGGCTGAAGTATTATCACAATCAGAAATTGATGCCCTGCTTAACAATGTAGATTCGGGTAAGGAAGAAAAAAAAGGAGAGGAACCTAAAAAGGAAGTAATTCCTTTTGATTTCAGACTTCCAAACAGAATTTCAAAGAATCAGTTAAGAACAATTCAGAATATTAATGAAAACTTTGCAGAAATGTTTAGTTCTTACTTGATGTCTAAATTACAATCAATAGTTTCTTGCAGCGTTACATCGGTGGATCAGATTTATTATTCGGAATATGTCCTTTCGGTGGGAAGTCCTGCTTGTCTTTATACTTTTAACCTCCAAAATACTGATATTAAAGGAATTATAGAATTCAGTTCGGATTTTGCTTTTTCACTTGTCGATAGATTTTTGGGTGGTAACGGAAAGGGAAATAAAAGTTCGCAGGTTATTACACCTATTGAACAAAAAGTTCTTGAAGTAGTTATTGTGCAAATAATGGAGAGCTTAGGAAAAGCATGGAAAATAATAGGCGATTATGAATTCAAAGTAGAAAAATTTGAACCTGATATTGATTTCGTACAGATCACATCCCAAAGTGAAAGTGTATTATTAATAACTTTTGAAGTACACATCGGTGAAGAAACTTACATGATGAACTTATGTTTTGCAACATATGCTTTCGATTCGGTACTTTCAAAACTTAATAGTCAAAATTTATCTTCAATACGTCCCATAAAATATAACGGTACAACAGCAGAGAATATTCTTATAAGTCATTTAAAGAAAACTGAACTTGATGTTTCCGTTGAATTTGGTAAATCTCAAATAACATTTGAACAATTACGAAATCTAAAAATGGGAGATGTTATTATATTGAAAAATAAAATTGGTAATGAACTTAAAGTAAGCGTAGAAAATAAATATATGTTTAACGGAATATCCGGAATAGTTAATAGTAATAAAGCTGTTAAAATTACAAAAAGAGTAGATAGAAGGAATAATTAAATATGGCAGATGAAGAAAAAAAAGAACAAGAGCATGTAGATATCAGCGAAGAGGAAGCCGAAGCACAAATGCTTGCCGCATTGGAAGCTGAACAAAACAAAACCGATACTCCTGATGTAAATGCCAGTGTTGCTGATTTCCCTCAGTTTGATGAATCCAGCAAAAGAGGAGTTTTTGAAGATGATAAATTAGATTTTCTAAAAGATCTTCAGTTAAACGTTTATATTGAACTCGGCAGAACTAAAATGCAGATTAAAGATATCCTTGAATTAGAAAGAGGATATGTAATAGAATTAGAAAAACTTGCCAGCGAACCAGTTGATGTTTTTATAAACAATAAAAAAATTGCTGAAGGCGAAGTTGTTGTTATTGATAAACATTTTGGGATTAGAATAACAAATCTTTTAGATACTAAAGACAGGTTAAAAGGAATTGAATCGTGAGTACTTGGGATATTTTGCAAATATTTTTAATTCTTGCTTTGATGATGGGAATGTTATACGGGTTACTTTTCCTAATAAAAAAGTATCTCTATTCTTATCAAAGTAAGGGGGATTCAGGTTCTAAAATAGAAATAATTTCCACACAAGTTTTAATGCCTAAAAAATATGTATCTGTTATTAAGTTTAATAGTTCATTTTATTTATTAGGTGTATCTGATAACTCTGTTAATCTAATAGATAAATTGGACAATGAATGCTTGGAAAATCCGTTAGAAGAAAATATAGAAAGAAAACAAAGTTTTTTATCACTCCTTAAAAGTAATATGGGTATCGGATGAAACATTTGATACTCATATTAACTTTTATATTCTTTTTTAGTAGCAGCAATTTATTAGCACAACAATCACCTTCTATCCCTTTGCCTAATATTGGTGTGAATATAGGTACGTCAGATAATCCCGAAGATTTTGCAGTAACTTTACAATTACTTTTACTGCTTACAATACTTTCGTTAGCTCCTTCTATATTGATTATGACAACATCGTATTTAAGGATAATAATTGTATTCCACTTCTTAAAAAATGCAATGGGCACACAGCAAATGCCTCCTAATCAATTATTAGCCGGAGTTGCTTTATTTATAACCTTTTTTGTTATGACACCAACTTGGACCGAGTTTTACGACAATGCACTAAAACCTTATATGGATAAAGAAATAAAAGTTGAAGAAGCATACGAAAAAGGTGTTGAACCTCTGCGAAAGTTTATGCTGAAAAATACTAGACAGGAAGAATTAAGATTTTTTCTAGATTTAGCAGATATGCCCAGACCCAATACGCAAGCTGATTTGCCAATACAAGTTCTGATTCCCTCTTTTGTACTTAGTGAATTAAGAGCCGGCTTTATAATTGGTTTTTTCCTTTTTATTCCTTTTGTTATGGTAGATATGATTGTTGCAAGTATTTTAATGTCAATGGGAATGATGATGTTACCGCCGATGATGATTTCAATGCCGTTCAAAATTTTATTATTTGTTCTTGTCGATGGTTGGAGTTTGGTAATCGGTTCCGTAGTTAGGAGTATTTCATAAATGAACATAGATTTAATAATTGAAATTTTAAGTGAAGCATTTTATAATGTTATCATAATTTTGCTGCCGATACTTGGAGCAGGATTAATTATCGGGGTAATAATATCAGTATTTCAAGCAGCAACATCAATTCAAGAACAAACTCTTACTTTTGTTCCTAAAATAATTATTACTGCATTAGTAATAATTTTTACTTTACCTTTTGCAGCAGATAAATTAATATCGTTTACACATAAAATATTTAATCTTATTATAACGGTGACTAAGTGACAGAAATTTTAGTAGCCGATTTTTTAACAGGACTGATGATTTTTTTAAGAATTGTTGCTCTGCTGCTTTTTGTTCCTTTCTTTAAAAGTGATTCAATCCCTACACTTGCAAGATTAGGACTTGCTCTTATAATAACGTATTTAATTTTTTTTAATGTAGAACAATATAGCTATCAAACCGGAGATAGTATTTTTTTGTTAATAATAAACGGAGTGAAAGAAGTATTTATTGGTATAATATTAGGCTTTAGTCTTAACTTGGTTTTCCAAGGTATTTCGTTTGCGGGCTTGCTGATAGGACGTGATATGGGATTGGCAATGTCATCTATGTTCGATCCGATAACCGGAGATGACGGAAATGCTATTGCAACTATACTTAATATGTCTGCCATTATAGTGTTTATTCTTATTAATGGTCATCATTTTGTGATAGAATCAATTACTTATACATTTAAAATGCTGCCTATAGGAAGTTTTAAAGTATCTCAATCATTAATTGATATGCTTATAAAATTAACGGGAAATGTATTTTTACTTTCTATAAAAATTGCATCTCCTATTTTAGTAGCATTTTTTTTAGTGCATATTGCAAGTGGAATTATTTCAAGAGTTAGTCCTTCTTTTCAAGTATTTTTTGTCTTGTTGCCTCTAAAGATAATTTTAGGAATCTTTCTATTAGTACTGGTTATGCCGATTTATATTTACATGATAAGAAATTTGATGTACGCTTACGAAGAAAAATTATTTGAACTAATAAAAATTATGAGTTTTTAGATGGCTGCCGAGCAAGACGGACAAGAAAAAACGGAACAAGCTAGCCAGAAAAAGCTGGAAGATTCGCGGAAGGAAGGGCAGGTTCCCAAGAGTATGGAGCTAAACTCACTTGCCGTTTTTACTACAGGTTTGTTAGTTCTTTTCTTAACTAAAAATTATATTGGTAACAAATTAGGAACTTTATCTACTTACATATTTGCATCTTTAGATAAATTAGAGTTAAGTAAAAATGTATTGAGTATTTATGCTACACAAGCATTTATTTTTTTTGTTGTTACAATTTTCCCTGTTGTTCTTTCAATTATGGTAATAGCACTTGCAGTTGGTTATGCTCAAGTGGGATTCAAAATAACACCTAAAGCATTGCAGCCTAAATTAAATAAATTTAATCCTATAAAAGGAATTAAAAATAAATTTTTTTCATCGGAGCCTTTAGTTGAATTATTAAAATCAATATTTAAATTGGCCGTTATAGGAATATTTTCTTATTTCATATTAAAAGATATGATATTAAATGCTGTAGGTTTAGTTAATCTTACCATTCCCGAAATAGTTAATTATATGATGGATAATGCTTTGGACTTTCTTTGGAGAGTTTCTCTTGTTTATGTCGTTATTGCATTTGCAGATTTTGCTTATCAGAAATATAAATTTAAGAACGATATGAAAATGACAAAGCAAGAAGTAAAAGAAGAAAGTAAACAAACCGATGGCGATCCATTTATTAAGTCTAAGATTAAAGGTAAGCAACTCGATATGGCTCTTAAAAGAATGATGCAGGATGTTCCTACGGCAGATGTTGTAATTACAAACCCGACTCACTTTGCAGTTGCATTAAAGTATGATATTAACAAGAGTTTTGCTCCAAAAGTAGTTGCCAAGGGACAGGATTTAGTAGCACAGAAAATTAAAAAAATTGCAAAAGAAAATAATGTACCGTTGCACGAAGATGTACAATTGGCTAGAGCTTTATACAAAGCATGCGAAGTAGGGCAAGAAATTCCCGAAAATCTCTTCAAAGCTGTGGCACAAATTTTGGCATACATATTTAAGTTGAAACAAGAAAAAAAACGTAAAAGCATAATCTAAATGATAAACAAAATATTAAAAAATACAGATATTCTTTTTGCATTCGGTATAATTTTTATACTCGGATTGATGATTGTGCCTTTGCCGGATTTTTTGTTGGATTTCTTTTTGGCAATAAATATTACTTTGGCAATATTAATTTTAATCTCTTCACTATATATTAATTCGCCGCTTGAAATTTCATCTTTTCCCGGGTTGCTTTTAGTTTTAACAATATTCAGATTGTCGCTAAATATTAGTTCAACAAGACTTATTCTTATTGACGGATATGCCGGTAAAGTTATTGAAACTTTTGGAAATTTTGTGGTCGGCGGCAGTTATGTAGTCGGTTTTATTGTATTCTTAATTTTAGTGATAATTCAATTTATGGTTATCGTTAAAGGTTCAGGAAGAATTTCGGAAGTAGCAGCTCGTTTTACTTTAGATGCAATGCCCGGTAAACAAATGTCGATTGATGCTGACCTTAACAGTGGAATTATAACGGAAACAGAGGCAAGGGAAAGAAGAGAGGACATTTCGAAAGAAGCCGAGTTTTTTGGCTCAATGGATGGTGCTTCCAAGTTTGTTAAAGGAGATGCCATAGCCGGACTTATCATAAATGCAATAAATATTCTTGGTGGTATTATTATCGGTGTAGTTCAAAATGATCTTGAAATTACTGAAGCACTGCAGACTTATACAATACTTACGATTGGTGATGGTCTTGTTTCTCAAGTACCTGCATTACTAATTGCAACTGCGGCGGGGATGGTTGTAACCAAAACCAAATCTGGCGAATCGATGGATTCTCAAATGAGAGTTCAATTATTTTCTAATCCCAGGGCGCTTGGTACTGTTGCCGGAGCAATTCTTTTATTTTCAATTGTACCGGGTATGCCTACAATTCCTTTTTTATTGCTGGGAGGAGGATTATCTGCTGCAACATTTTTTATTAATAAAAATAAGAAAGAAGGAGTAGAACAGATTCCCGAAGAAGCCGAAGTTGAAACCGAAGAAACTGAAGAAAAAGTAGAAGGATATTTGCAAGTAGATCCTGTAGAAGTTGAAATAGGTTACGGCTTAATATCACTTGTTGATGATACTCAAGGTGGTAATTTGTTTCAGAAAATATCATCTACAAGAAAGTTTGTTGCTTTGGAATTCGGTGTTCTTGTTCCGCCGGTTAGAGTAAGAGATAACTTGCAACTCAAACCAAATGAATATATAATTAAGATTAAAGGTAATCTTGTTGCACAATTTGAAATTTATTCGGATAGATACCTTGCAATGAACTCGGGTAATAGTATGGAACAAATAAGCGGCTTGCCAACTAAAGATCCCGCTTTTGGTTTAGATGCTTTTTGGATAACCGAAAAAGAGAAAGATAAAGCGGAATTGCTTGGTTATACTGTTGTAGATGCGGTTTCCGTTCTTTCTACACATTTGCAAGAAACCATTAAAAAGAATTTCGATAAAATTTTAACACGCCAATCGGTAAAACAACTTTTAGAAAACTTAAAAGAAGATTATCCTGCAGTAATTGAAGATATTAACCCTGATTCATTACCGCTTGGTACAATTCAAAAAGTTTTACAGAATTTATTAAAAGAATTAATACCTATAAAAGATTTGGTTCAAGTTTTAGAATCACTTATTGATTATTCTAAAGCTACTAAGAATATTGAAGTTTTAACGGAATATGTAAGGCATTCGCTCGGAGATACAATAGCGGCTTTGTATAAAGATCCAAATAATGTTATTCACGCTGCAGTTATAGGAGAAAATCTGGAAGAGCATATTACAAATGTCTTGGCTCAGCAGGGAGATGCAACACAAACTCTTGGTTTAACACCGGAGATGCTTTCACATTTAAATGATTCAATAAAAAAAGAAGTAGATAATTTTAGAAATTTAGGTTATTTTCCTATTCTAATTACTTCGGCTACAATAAGACCATATTTATTCAGATTAATTAATTCAACATTTCCGGATATTACAATTTTATCTTTTTCCGAATTACCGGCAAATATAGAAATTGAATTTATAGGAAAAATTGAGGTGTAAAATGCAGATAAAAAAGTTCACGGCAAAAACATTAAAGCAGGCAATAGCAGAGATGAAAAAAGAATTTGGCGAAGAAGCTATTGTTTTAAGCACTAAAGTTATTGATGATTATAAAGATGGATTAGAACAAAAATATTTCGAAATAACTGCAAGTATTGATGAAGATGATTCAAAAGATAATTTTGAAGAACGAAAAGAAGAATCGAAAGTAGAAAATTTCCAAACGGAAATGAAAAAACTTACAGAGAGAATTTATGGTGTTAATAGCAGTGATGCTTCGTTAGAACCTAGGACATCAAATAATAAAAAAACTAATATAAAATCAAAAAAGGTACCTAAGTTAAACTTAGATGAACTGAAAAAAGAATTACTGAAAAAAGATATTAAACCAAGTATAGTTAGAACAATACTGGAAAAAGTAGTTCAGTACGAACCGTTTATAAATGAAACTAATAAAGAAGAATATATCATTTCGATATTAAGCTCGTTGCTTCCAACAAGTCAATTTGAATTGAGCAAAGGTGAAAAAACTAAGATTATAACCTTGGTTGGTCCCACAGGTGTCGGGAAAACAACATGTATTGCAAAATTAGCAGTTATATCAAAAATACTTCATAATTTAGATATTGGTCTTATCTCGATTGATACATACAGACTTGGAGCTTTAGATCAACTAAAAATATTTTCAGAAATCAGTAACATAGATTTTTTAGTTGCATACGAGCCTGGAGATATTCCTAAATTTATGAAAAAATTTAAAGATAAAGATATTGTCTTTATAGATACGGTTGGCAGAAGTCAGCAAAATGAAAAGCAATTAGAATCTATAAACACATTTTTAGATAAAGTAAAAGTTGATGAAACATACTTGGTACTAAACAGCACAAGCGATTTTAAGGTTATGTTTGATGTGGCAACTAAATTTAAGAAATTAAACTATAACTCAATTGTCTTTTCAAAGTTAGATGAAGCGGTAACCTACGGAAATATCTTAAATTTAGTTAATAAGGTTAATGTTCCTATTAAATATTTAACAAATGGTCAGGTTATTCCCGATGACATAATATCGGCTGATGTTGAGTTTATTGCAAATATGATTTATTCGGGAAAAATTAGTTAAAGATGATTGGACAAGCAAAAAGATTATATGAACTGCAGAGTTTATTCAGAAGTAATAAAAAAGAAAATTCGAATAGTTCAATTATTTCCATAACATCCGGAAAAGGTGGGACGGGTAAATCGTTTTTTGCCGGAAATATTGCTTACGCTTTAGCCGAAAAAGGACTAAAAATTTTGCTTGTTGATTTTGATATAAATATGGCAAATCAAAGTGTGCTTTATAATATTGCTCAAAAATTAAATCTTTATCATTATTTTACCTATAACAAAAGTTTAAACGATATAGTTTTTGAGTACAATAAAAATCTGCATCTTATCTTAGGAGAATCGGGCAGATTTGATCATCCGAAATTAGATGAACAAAAAATAAAATTTTTTATAACCGAGTTAAGGTCATTAAAAAATAATTACGATTTGATACTTTTAGATACAGCATCAGGTATTGATAAATCTACCATTGAAATTTTACTTAATTCCGATGAAATAATATTGGTAACTACCCCCGAGCCTACTTCGGTTATGGATGCCTATGCGATATTCAAACTAATAAAAAATTACGGTTCAGATGTAAAAACAGATGTTTTGGTTAATAAATGTTTTAGTGAAGAAGAAGGAATTGAAGCATACAATAATTTAGAAAAAGCTGCAAAACACTTCTTAAAAAGCAAATTAAATCATTTGGGAAATCTAAAATTTTCCGAAAAAGTTATACAATCCATAAAACGCCAAAAACTTTTAATCGCCAACCAAAAGAATGAAGAAATTTCTATGAAACTGCAAGAAATTTCTGATAAACTCAAAATACACACAATTGGTTAATAATAACCAACTCTAAATCACAAATCTTTCTCAAAAGCCTTAAAAACAAAGAATTAAGCTAAAAAAATCTTTGGTATATTCTTTGAAAAAACTAACTGAGGAGATAAATATGAATAAAATAGTACTAAATATAGGATTGCTGATTTTTTTTGTTTCAATAATAATATTTAGTCAACAGGGCATGCAGATTGAGGATATACTGATTAGATCATTTATTGTTTTTTTTGTTGCAACCTTAATGCTTACTGTACTTGCTTTATCTCTTATAAAAGCAATTAACAAAACAGCTACTGAAAAAAATAAAAAATTATACAGTTAACTTATTAGGAAGAAAGAATGGATAACTCAACACTTTGGGAAGAATACAAGGAAGAACCAACCAGCCTGTTAAAAAAACGAATAATGGTTAATTATACTAATCTTGTTTATTATGTAATACACAATTCGAAATTTATGAATCTTAATGTTGTGGAAGAAAAAGACTTTTTCCAATTTGGTGTAGAAGGTTTAAGCGAAGCAATAGATAGATTTGATCCTGATTTCGGGACTAAATTCGAAACATACGCCATTCAAAGAATAAGAGGAAAAATAATTGATGAATTAAGAAAATTACAAATTAAACCGAGAATAAATTATAATATTCAAGACCCTAATAGAGTTATTTATAGGAATGTATCGATAGATCAACCTTACGATCAAGATGATGATTTTACTCTAGCTGATATAATTCCTTCCGAATATGAATTGCCTGATGATGAATTCAATGCTTTGGAGCAAAAAGAATTATTGGTAAAGGCTATTAAAAATTTACCTGAACGAGACAGATTAATTGTAACTCTATACTATTATGAGCATATGAACTACAAAGAAATTTCAAAAATCTTAGATATTACGGTTTCAAGAGTGTCTCAATTACATTCCAAAATAATGAAAGAACTGAGAAAAAAGATTGAACGAGAATATGACTAATTCTTCAAACATAAATAAAAACAAAGACAAACGCATAGAAAGAATATTATCATCGGTTTATAATGTTCCTACTGTTCCGCAAATAATTATGGAGGTTTCTAATATTATTGAAGATCCTAAAACAAGTGCGGCAGTATTAGGCAAAATGATAAGTAACGATCAAGGATTAGTTTCAAAAATATTAACAATAGCAAATTCGCCTTTGCACGGAATTCCACGCAGAGTTTCAACAATCGATTTCGCTATTGTTGTTCTAGGTTTTAACCAAGTTAAAAATATTGTTATCGCTTTAAGCATGATGGAAACCTTAAAAGTAATAGGAAACAAAAAATTCAATCAAAAAAAATATTGGGAACATTCTATTTTAACAGCAGCAGCATCTAAAAGAATAGCAGACGATTTAGGCTATCAAATCAGTGGAGAGGTTTTTACTGCAGGCTTATTACACGATTTGGGAATTTTAATAATATATAAATTTTTTAATGATGAATACCAAGAAATTCTCAATAAAGTTAAAAAGGAGAAAATAAGTTATCTGCAGGCAGAAGAAGAATGCTTAGGAATAAATCATCAGGAAATTGGAAGATACCTTGCAGATAAATGGAATTTGCCTTTATCAATTTCGGATGTAATACTTTATCATCATAATCCTTCGCAATGCGAAGAAAACAAAGAGCTAACTGCCTTAGTGCATTTGGCTGATTTTATGACTCATAAACTAATGATTGGAGATTTTTCTTGGGATGATACTTCTGAATTGGATTATGAAGTTATAAACATTTTAAGACTCGGAGATGAAGAATATCTGGAAAGTTTTATCTTCAGTTATAAAGAACTTTTTGAAGAACAAAAGAAAATAATAAATATTTAATCTCATATCATAAGGATAATTATTAAATGGATGAACAACTTTATCAAGAAAGGAAAAAGAAGTCGGAGCAGGCTTTAACAAATGTTTACAATTTGCCTGCAATGTCAACAACAATGTTAGAGGTCTCTAAACTACTAGATGATCCTTCAACAAACACAAGTGCACTGAGCAAAATTATAGGAAGAGATCAAGGGCTTTCAACAAAAATTCTTTCAATTGCAAACTCACCTTTATATGGATTAACAAGAAAAGTATCAACAATTGATTTTGCTATTTTGATTATCGGGTATCAAGATATAAAAAATATAGTTGTTGCTTTAACTATGGTAGATTCATTTAAAAATAAAGGTGATAAATATTTAGATCAAAAATCTTTCTGGAAACATTCAATGTTATCAGGAACTGCAAGCAAAAGAATTGCAGAAGATCTTGGATTAAGAATAGGAAGTGAAGCTTTTGTAGCCGGACTTTTACACGATCTTGGTATTCCGGTTATGCACAAATTTTTCAAAAAAGAATTTGAAGCAATTGTAAATGATTTTAGAGAAAACGGAACTCCTATTTTAGAAGCTGAGGTGAAAGAACTTGGATTAAACCATCAAGAAATAGGACATTTTTTAAGTAATAAATGGAGCTTGCCCGAACATTTATCCAATACTGTGTTATATCATCATAATCCTTCCGAAGCCGGAGAAGATGATAAAGAATTAACTTCTGTAATTCATTTAGTTGATTATATGACTCAAAAATTGGAAATAGGAAATTATTATCTTGATGAAAAAATAGAATTAGACAAGTCTGTTTTAGAAACACTTAACTTAGGAAAAGAAAACGACTTGGAAGCTTTTATTGAAGGTTATAGAGAGCTCTTTACTGAAGAACTAAAATCAGATTTATTTGCATAATGATTTTACATCGCGAAAATACCGTTAGAACTGAACCGTTCTATAAATCATTATCTAATCTTTCACTTTATCAAGATGGTGAAATTCAAGATAATTATAGTTCAAATGAATTAAAGCAATTAGAAAAATATTCTTACTTTATTCAAAACTTAATGACTTTTGAACAAGAGATAAAAAATGATATTAATAAAAAAATATTGTTAACAAGATTTCATCGTTATCTAAAAGGTATTATTCCCGTTAAAGGAATTTCTTTGATGTTTTATGATGAATTCAAAAAAGAGCTTGTTCCTATTGATGAAGAAGAAAATAATAAAATTGCCGTTGATATGAACCATTTTAATCGGTCCGGTATATTCAAGGCAATGTTTAATGATAAAAGAATTACAGTTGTACCTGATCTTGAACATTACAACGAAAATGGAGCTAAACTTTTCTATTTAATTTTTCCTATATATGATGACAAAAGTAATTACGGTATCTTTTCAATACTTACAAGTCTTAATGATAAAAACATAAGCGAGTTAGAAAAGAAAAGCATTAATATATTTTTGAATCTGGTACTTGGCAGATTAGAAAAAATAAGATTAACTGAAAAATTAAATAGTACTTACGAAGAACTGCAAACATACCAAGCTAAACTATCTAATGATTTTAGACTGTCTGCAATTGGTGAAATGACTGAAGGAATTGTTGAAGATATTGTAAATCCGTTGCAAGTTATTTCCAGTAATGTAGATATTCTTCAAAATGATCTGACTACCAGAACAGAAACAATTCAAATTAAATCTCAAATTAATAGAATTAAGAATGTTATCGGCAGATTGGTAAAGTTCGCAGATGTGAATCAAAAAGATGTAAAAATTAAACCGTGCAATATAAATAATATTGTAAACGAGTATTTTCATCTTGTTAAATCAACTCTGGATAATGCCAACTTGGAATTTATTCTTGATTTCGAAAAAGAGTTACCTCCAATTCTAAGTCATCCGAATTATATTTATCAATTGCTTACAAATATATTTACGCTTGTAAAAAATAACAAGACTCAAAGAGGCGGAATAGTAATTCAAACAAGATATAAAGACGATCAAGTTATCTTACGTTTGATTACAACAAGCAAAATTTATAAACCGGAAAAAGAAAAGGGTGAAGTTCAATATAATTTATCAATTAAGATAATTAAGAACTTAATGAAAAAACATGAAGGTAAACTGGAAATAGGCAATATAGAAAATAGCGGAAGCAGTTTAATATTAAAATTTCCTTTAAAGAGAAAAATAAGAAGATGAATAAGTTAATTAAGATCTTAATTCTATGTTCAATTGGAGTCACTTTATTTATTATTCTAAGTGAAATAAGCCCGAATTTAGATATGAGATTAACGCAAATAATTGAATATATAATTATTCAGAAAGAAAGATTTTTAACGGAAAGTTTCTTGCTGATGCTTATTATTTCTTTTGAGGTTGCAATTTTAATAGTACTTTCAATTTATTGGAGAAAAGAAAAAATAGTTTCTTTAGTAACTAAAAATAAAAATATAAAAAAGAACATCAGAGCAATAAGAAATGAAGACCTGCTGGACGTAAAATTTAAATATCCCAATAAATATAGAAGAACATTGCTAAATAAGATTAAGTATAAAAAATTAAATGATGAAACTTTAACTAAGCAAGCTAAGAAACTATCTGTTGCTAAAGGTGAATTATTTTTGGCAGCCAGACTTAAACAATTACAAGAGCAACAGAGATGAAAGAAAATATACCAAATATTAATAATTTTGAAAAGTTAACACAACTCAGACAATCATTGAATGCAGCAACAAAACTACCTCCTAAAAATTCTATTGTTAAGCTTATACCATTAGAGTACTTAGAACAAGGTGTTAAAGTTTTGATAGATGGAAAACTCTTTATTGCATTCATTAATGAAAAAATTAAAACCAAAGAAGAAATAATTGCTATTGTAAAAAATACAACTCCATTTCAATTATCACTTAGTTTAAATTCACAGTATCATGAAAATAAGTCAAGTGTTATACAACAAATAATTAAAAAATTTAATCTGCCTAATAATGAGTTTATGCAGAACATGGTAGGCAAAGTTATTGAGAGTGATAACATTTTAATTAAATCCAAAATTCTAACTTTAAGCGAACTTACGGAATATGTGAAAGTAAATGGTTTGGAATTAAACTTATTAATAAATCTTATTTGGCATTTAGATAAAGGAAATAAAAATTATATAGAGGATCTACATTATAATTTATTCGATGAATCTTTTGAAGATGTTTGTAAAAATCTTTTCCATGGAACAATCGAGCTCTTATACTCAAATCTTCCGCAGTATATTACACAAAAAATTAGAGATTCTCTTCTTTTCAACGAAAGAGAAAATAATACTAAAACTTTGATTGATAAAAGTAAAGCAATAATAGAACTAATTGTTCTTTTGAACAAATATTCTAAAGCCGCAACATTTTCATCGAGTAGCAGTTTAAAAGATTTTATTAAGTACGGTACAAAATATATTTTTCAAAAATCAATTCTTAAAGAATATGATTATTATCCGGACTTTGTTATTATAGAAAGAGAAGATAATAATGAACTGATTCAATATCAGATAAAAAAAATCTATAACAATAGTGATAATCCAACATACAAAATTAAGTTTTCTAATGAGAGAATACCTTTCAAAATTTCAGGGACTTTAAAAGAAAATTTATTGATAGGTAATATTGAAGTTGATAATTGTCTAATTGACGAAAAAGATATGAGTAGATTAAAAGAAAAGTTGCAAGAGAATTGGCAACTTAACAGCGATATAAAACTAAATGAAGACTATGATAAATCATTTAATATTAAAGGGAAAAAATTAGAAGTTAATAAACTAATATAAAGTAAGATGAATAATGAACTTGAAACTATTTTTAAAAGCAGCAAATTAGCGGACAATAAAATTTTGGGAGCAGTATTAAGCAGCTACAAAACAGAAGATAAAATAATGAAAATAATTGTTAAAGAATTTACAGATTTTACAATTGATATGATAAATAAAAAAGAAGGGAAAAGAACGATATGAATGCAGGATTGGGAAATGCTGAAATTGCAATGCGTAATAAAATTAGAAACATGCAGGTTGTTGCAAATAATTTGGCAAATATTAACACAACAGGTTTCAAACGCGGACTTGCATTTTCGGAAGTGTTTAATGAGCAAAATAAAACTTTAAAACAAGAAGTAACAGATTTTACCGAAGGTGTTTTTGAAGAAACCAATAATCCTTTGAATGCAGCTATTTCCGGTAACAGCTATTTTACTGTTCAAACTCCAAACGGAGAAGAAATTACCCGCAATGGAAGTTTTAAAGTTGATAAAGAAGGTTTCCTTGCAACGCAAGACGGTTATAGAGTTTTAACTCTGAACGGTGAAATTAATTTAGAAAACGAACTTATTGATAATAAACAGAGTTTAACAATTACCGAAAACGGATTGTTAAGGTTAGATGATAAAATAATTGGGAAATTAAAAATTGTAACCGTTGAAGATCAAACCGGACTTAAAAAATCTGACGGAGAAAGATTTTATAACAAAGAAAGATATTATACGGTTGCAAACGAGGAGGATTTTGAAATTCATCAAGGGTATTTAGAATCTTCTAACACCAACGCAATATTAGAAATGCAAGAAATGATACAATTACAGAAAGATTATGAGGCATCTCATAAAATGGTTACATCTCTTGATAACATTTTAGCATTACAAAAAGATATAGGAAAAATATAAAAGGAGGCTACCATGTCCAGTAGAGCTTTAAGAAGTGCCGCATCGGGAATGTATGCCCAGCAAGTTAATATCCAGGTAATATCAAACAATATTGCCAATATGAATACAACAAGTTTTAAAAAGAATAGAGCCGAATTTAAAGATCTGCTTTATCAAGAAGTTGTTGCAAACCCAAAACAAGAAATTATGCTTGGTACCGTAGAAGATACGGATTCTAAAATACAAATTGGCAGTGGTGTAAAAGTTACTTCGACACAAAAAAATTTCCAACAAGGGGATTTGCAGCAATCAAGTCAGATGTTGGATGTTGCAATCTATGGTGATGGCTTTTTCCAAATAAGAAGACCGGATGGAAGTTTTGTTTATACAAGAGACGGTTCATTTAAAATATCTTCGGAAGGTTCTTTGGTTACCAATGATGGCTTTGTAGTTGAACCCGGTTTTACAATTGATGAGCAAGTAGAAAGAATTGTAATATCCAAGGAAGGTGTGATTACTGCTCAAGAACTAACAGGTGAAACTATTCCGTTGGGGAATATTGAACTTGCAAAATTTATTAATCCCGGTGGTTTAGTTGCATTGGGCGATAACTTATATGCAGAGTCTCCAGCTTCGGGTCCTCCTATGTTAGGTCAGCCTGCTATGGAAGGTTTTGGAGATTTAAAACAAGGTTATCTCGAATCTTCAAATGTAGATGTTGTTGAAGAAATGATCTCAATGATATCAGCACAAAGAGCCTACGAAATTAATTCTAAAACAGTAAAAACTGTTGAAGATATGATGTCCATTGCAAACAATCTAAAACGATAGATAATGATTTATTTATTAAACATATTGTTTAGCTTAATCTTTCTGGGAGATAACAGCAACTCTATTGATATACAAAAACTTCTGACAGATAAATTGCCGGAATATACCAAAATGGAGTATAATGTTTTATCTCCTAAGGATGCTGATTTATCAAACTATTTAATAGATAACTCAAGAGAGGTTATAGTTAATAAAGGTTATGCTTACATTCCTGTAATTAATAAAATTACAAGTGGTACACGCAAGAATGGAACAATTACCTTGAAGATTAAACTTTTTAAAAATGTATTAGTTTCAACACGTTCCATAAGAAGAAATGAAAATATAAGTGAACATGATTTTATGGTAGAAGAAAGAGAAATATCTCATTTACGGTTTAAGCCTGCAAATATTTCTTCGTCAATTAATCATTTAAGAGCAAGAAGAGATATTGAAGAAAATGTAATTCTTAGCAATTACATGGTAGAGTTAGTACCCGATGTTTGCAGAGGCGATAGGGTAGAAGCAATTT
Source organism: Ignavibacteriota bacterium (assembly GCA_002746605.1). GTDB lineage: Bacteria > Bacteroidota > Ignavibacteria > Ignavibacteriales > Melioribacteraceae. Next base: position 10,784 of record PDPT01000013.1, on the reverse strand, counting down.
TTGCAAACAAAAGTGTAAATATTTCTTTTATGGTTACGGCAAGAACAGAAGGTGTTGCCGGAGAAATTATAAAAGTTAAAAGAGACGACAGAAGAATTTTTAGAGCTACTGTTTTAAATAACACAACAGTAAAAATAATTGAGTAACAAAAATGAAAAAAATAATATTTACGATAATCTTATTTGCTGCAATAGTAAATGCTCAAAGCATGAAACAAAACGGATTCAGATCATTGTTTTCGGATTACAAAGCTGTAAACCTCGGAGATGCAATAACAATTGTTGTACTCGAATCATCTCAGGCGGCAAATTCCGCGCAAAAAAATGCAGGTAGAAAAAGTGATATTGGTTTTGGTGCTTCAGGCGGGCTTGATGATACAAAATTACCCGCAGTAAGTTTAGATCTCGATTCTAAAAATCAGTTTAAAGGAAGTGGTTCTTCCAAAACAAGCGGCATGGTTAGAACCAAATTAAGTGCACTTATCGATTCCGTTCTTTCCAATGATCTGGTTAGAGTAAAAGGAAGCAGAAAAATTGTAGTTAATGATGAAGAACAAATGATAACAATAAAAGGTCTTGTAAGAACATCTGATATTTCTTCTAATAATACTGTGTTTTCTTATAACATTTCTGATGCGGAAATTATTTTCCAAAGCGATGGACAAATAAAAAGCATGCAGGAACCGGGTTGGATAACAAAACTTTTCCATTGGCTATTTTAAAGAGGACTTATGAAAAATCTAAAATATATTTTTTTAATATTGTTTATAGCAAATCTTTTATCAGCTCAAAGAATAAAAGATATTGCATATTTTAAAGGAATTAATTCAGAGCAGCTTATCGGATACGGATTAGTTGTGGGTTTGAGTGGAACCGGTGATAGTTACAGATCAACTTTTACCGTTCAATCTATTACAAGTATGTTAAAAAGATTTGGAATTACCGTTCCGCAAACAAATTTAAGAACAAGGAATGTTGCGGCTGTTATGGTAACTGCCAAAGTAAGCAATCTTTCAAAAATTGGCAGTGAGTTCGATGTATCTGTATCTTCAATGGGAGATGCAAAAAGTTTAATGGGCGGTACATTGTTAATGACTCCTCTTTCCTCATCAAAATCAGATGTAGTTTATGCAATGTGCCAAGGTGCCGTTTCTATCGGGGGATACGATATCAATACTCGTTCCGGTGGAAGGATAGCCAAAAATCATGCTTTAAGCGGAAGAATTCCTAATGGTGGAGTTTTAGAAAAATCATTTTTAGAAGAAGGTTTTGTGCCTGAAGAGGTAAGTGTAATATTAAAAGATCCCGATTTTACAACATCGACCAATATTGCCGATACTATAAATACTATCTTTGGCGGAAATACAGCAACTCTTGTAGATGCTTCCGAAATATCATTAAATATGCCTGCGAACGGAGCTCAAAGTTTAACAGAGTTTTTAGCTAAAATCGAATCAATAGAAATAACAAAAGATGTAATTGCCAAAGTTGTGTTAAACGAAAGAACAGGTACTGTTGTAAGCGGTGCAAATGTAAAAATTTCACCCGTATCAATTTCGCACGGAAGTTTGAATATTACTATTAAATCATACCCGATAATATCGCAGCCTTCTCCTTTTTCACAAGGCAGGACAGTAGTGTTTAATAATCTTGTTCCCAAAGTTGAAGAAGATGAAAAACGAGAAAGTACATATTCTATTAAAGGAGCTTCAAATGCACAAGAAGTTGCGGCTGCATTAAATTCATTAAAAGTTTCACCAAGAGATATTATTGCAATATTTCAGGCATTAAAAGAAGCTGGTGCTTTAACTGCCGAGCTTATAATTATGTAATATTATGAAAGAACTGAACCTAAAAATAACTAATAAAGATTCTCATTTTAGCAAAGGAATAAATGCAAAAAAGAATCTGAGTATTGAAGAAAAAGAAAAATTAAAAGTTGCTGCCAAAGAATTTGAAAGCATGCTTACCGGTATGATGTTAAAAAGTATGACTAAAACAACAGAAGGATTATTCGGAAAAGATAACTACGGCGGGGATGTTCTAGATGTTTTATTTGAAAATGAAATATCAAAATTTATTACAAAAAAATCTTCTAAAATGGGAGTAGCCGATAAAATTTATAAAAGTTTTACAGGTGAATCTTTGCTGGATTATGAAGAAATAGTCTCCGAAAAATTTCTTGGAAATACTTTCGGAAAGTTGAACTCTATTTCCAAAGCAAATTCAAGTACCAAAAAAGTAACACTAAACCCGAAAGCTGTAGATAGAATAAAAAAATATGAAGATGTGATAAAGAGCGCATCAGAAAAATATGGTATTGATAAAAAATTAATTCAGTCGATAATATTAACAGAATCTGCGGGAAATGTTAACGCCAAGTCCAAAGCAAATGCTAAAGGTTTAATGCAGCTTATGGATTCAACAGCCAAAGATATGGGCGTAAACAATGTATGGAATCCCAAAGAAAATATATTCGGTGGAACTAAATATTTATCCAAACTACTTAACCGGTTTGATGGTAATACCAATCTGGCACTTGCTGCATACAATGCCGGACCAGGTAATGTTAAAAAATATAATGGTATTCCGCCCTTTAAAGAAACAAAGGCTTATATAAAAAGAGTAAAGCACTATTTAAATAATTTGGATTAACAAATGAAAGTTAAAGATTTATTGATAATACTTAAAAAACAGTACCAAAATTTTAATAATCTCTCGGAAGTAGTGAAAGAGAAGAAAGAGATATTAATAAATAATGAATATGATAAGCTCTTCGATGTTATTTCGGAAGAAGAACAAATACTATTGAAAATTCAGCTTGCCGAAGAGGAAAGATTATCAACAATGGATAATATATTTAAAGAATTAAAAATAAATTCCGAAGAATATAGAATAGAAGTATTAATAAATGCTTTAACGGATAAAGTTAATCCGGAAGTATTAAAATCATTAAAAAATTATGAACTTTTAATGAAAGCTAGAATTAATGAAGTTACTAATAATAATAAATTAAATATGATGCTTATTCAACAATCAAGAAGTTTAATAAACGAAACAATTCATGCAGTGATTAATGAAGGTACAAAATCACTGATAGACAGGACGGGTTAAATGGCAGTAAATAGATTATTTGGCATAGCGAGCTCAAGCTTGTTTGCACATCAACAAGCACTCACGGTTACATCAACTAATTTGGCAAATGTTAATAACCCGGCTTATAGCAGACAAGTATCTATATTTGGAACAACAAATCCTGATTACAGAAGCCGATTTTCATTTGGCAGCGGTGTTGCCGTTGAGCAAGTTAATAGAGTTAGAAATTCAATAGTTGATAGTAATATAAGAAGTAACAATCATAAATTTTATCAATCTGAAAAAAAGCAAACGGAACTATCGCATCTTGAATCTTTACTTTCCGAAGATGGCACGGGCTTAGGACTTTCCAATCTATTTCAAAGCTTTTTTAATTCATGGGAAAAATTAGCCGCTAACCCTGAATCATCAGCTTTAAGAACAGAAGTTGTGCAATCGGCTCAATCCGTATCAAGCAAATTCGGAAGTATTCACGAGGGTATAAGACAAAAGAAAGTTGATTTGAGAACAGATGCAATGGAAATGGTGGGCTTTATAAACACTACATTGAAACAATTGCAAACAGTTAATGAAGAAATTTATAAATCTTCTGTAGTTAACCATAATGTAAACGACTTATTAGATTCACGGGATAAATTGTTAGAAGATTTAAGTGAATATGTAGATTTTAATGTTTCCTTCGATAAACATAACGTCGCTTCTGTATCAATAGGCGGAATCTTTGCGGTAGATGGAACTAATAGAACTGAGTTTGAAGTTAATATGAATAATGAGCAGTTATCTTTAACAACACAAAACGGTGATGTAAATGCTAATATATATGGCGGTAAACTAAATGCTGTTTTTGAACTACATAATCAAGATATTCCTGCTCAATTAGAGCAACTTGATGAGTTGGCAAATGTTTTTATGGCAAATATTAATAAAATTCATAAAAAAGGTTTTACAATAACTGAGCCGACAGAAACCCAAATTGAATTTTTTACTCATTATGATACGGGCGTATTGGAAATAAACGAAAAAATTCTAAAAGATAATAGATATTTAGCAGTTTCCGGAGATGGTAATGCCGGAGATAGCAGTATAGCATTAGAACTGGCAAAAATTAAAGACAGTAAAATATTGAATAACAAAACTATCGGTGAAAATTACTCCGATTTTGTTACGGATTTAGGTAACGATATTCAATTTCAGAAAAGCCAGCAAGAAACTTTAGATATAGTATTAACGCAACTGAATAATGAAAAAATGGAAACATCAGCAGTTTCTACAAATGAAGAGATGATGAATGTCCTAAAATATCAAAGATCCTATGATGCCGCAGCAAAGTTGATTACAGTTGCTGACGAACTATTACAAACAATTTTAACAATGGTGTAATTATGAGAATACCGGATTCATTACTTCAGTATAACTATTCAAAAAACTTTAGTAGAACTAGAGGTACACTTACAGACCTTCAATTAAAACTGGCAACTTTAAGTGAAATTAATAAACCTTCGGATGATCCGTTGGGTAATTCTCGTGTTATGAGAATGCAGAGCAGATTAAACGATATTGAAGCTTACCAAGCGAATATAAATTATGCTTCGGGTGCAGTTGATAACACAATTTCTACACTCAATAAAATGAACGATGAAATGGTAAGTTTACAAAGTAAGTTTACGGAATTAAACTCCGGAATTACAAGTGATAACTTGGAACCATTTGCAGAAGCAGTTAATTCAACATTGGAGTTGTTGGTTGATTTATCGAATACAGATTTTAATGGTACATATCTTTTTGGCGGTACAGATGGAGCTACTAAACCTATTGAGTATGATAAAGAAAATAAAATTGTAAAAACAGGAACCGATTCACTTGCCGGTGATAAAAAAATAAAAATATCATCTACAATTACCCAAAAATTTAATATAAGTGGAAAGGACTTATTTCAAAGTGTTCTTGGCATAAGCGGTAACTTAGATCTTAATGCTGCAAACGGAGATTCGGTTACGGAAAACTCTACTGTTTATAATTCTGAAGGCAAAGAATTTGAACTTGCTACTGAACTAACAAAAACTAATGCTCATACATATCAATTAACATATACTCTTAGGGATGATGCGGGAAGTGATGTATTAACCAAAACTGTAGATGATTTGGTCTTTGATGAAGAAAGTAATGAACTGCAATCTATAGATGGAAACAAATTAACGGATTTACACATTGTTGATGAATCAAATAAAATAGATTTTGTATTAGACTTAGGTTCAATAAGAGAGACAAATGATACGGCTGATTTGAATAATAAACTAAATAGAAAAGCTGATATTTTTAATACATTAATTACAATAAGAGATAACTTAAAAAATGATAAAAAACCAACTGAAGAACAACTTGAAGTCGTGAGCAATTTTAAGGAGCACATAGTTAATATGATGTCTTACGCAGGTGGAATTTCAAATAAATTAACTTCTGCCGAATCAATTCTATCAAATCAATCTATAGAATTGCAAAGTTTAATTTCCGATGAAAAGGATATAAACATTGGGCGTACTTCAATAGATTTAATGAGTGCTCAATACAGCCTCGAAGTGAGTTATAAAATATCTTCCATGCTTTTACCTAAATCAATTTTGGATTACTTATAATGTTTAATAAAAGCGGCAGTCTATATGGTTTAATATTCGGTTTTGCAGCAATATTCGGTGCTTATCTTTTAGAAGGAGGTACATTCGGAGCACTCTTCCTATTTCCTGCAATGCTTATTGTTTTTGGAGGAACTTTTGCCGCTACAATAATTGGCGTAGGTTTAGATAAGTTCAAAAAAATTTTTTATTTAATCAGAATGGCTTACTTTCCCCCAAAATATGATATTCATAAACTAATTGAGGGATTCGTAAAAATTTCGGTAAAAAGCAGACAAGAAGGATTACTTGCAGTAGAAAGAATGCTGAACAGCCTTATCTATCCGTTTCCTAAAAGATTAATGAATTTTGTGATGGATGGAACTGAACTTGAATCTTTAGAAAGTATTGCTTACGGAGAAATGAAAGCCATGCAGGGAAGACACAATACATACATCTCAATGTTCAATAAAATGGGTGGTTATGCACCAACAATGGGTATTATAGGTACAGTAATGGGCCTTATAATGACATTAGCAAATGCCGGTAAAGATCCTGATACTTTAATACACAGTATAGCATCGGCATTTATTGCAACTTTATGGGGAATTTTTAGTGCCAACTTACTTTGGCTACCAATAGCAGATAAATTAAAACAATGTCACTTAGAAGAAAAATATATGATGGAAGTGTCTCTGGAAGGAGTCTTGGCTATTCAGAGCGGAGAAATTCCCTCGATAGTAAAATCAAGACTAATGAGCTACTTACCACAAAAAGAGCAAAACGCCGTTTCGAGAAGATAGAGAATGAATTAAATGAGCATGATCAAGAAGATAACTCGGAAAGATATCTTTTAACTTATGCAGATTTAATAACATTATTACTTGGTCTTTTTATAATTTTGTATGCGGTTTCTAATGTAGATGCATCAAAATATGAAAAACTAATGGAGAACGTAGGTGGATATTTCGGAAACACTAATTTCATAAAATCAGAGCAGAATTCCGAGTATATTGATTTAAGTGATAATAATACAACATTAAAGAATGAGCTGCAAAAATTTATTGATGAATTTGAATTTTCGAATAATATCAAATTAATGAATAATGAAAGAGGAATCATTATAAGCATTATGGATAACATTTTGTTCGAATCAGGAAAAGCCGATCTATCTGAACAATCAAAACCCGTATTGCAGAAAATGACGCAGTTATTAAAAACATTGCAGAATGATATTCGAATAGAAGGACACACTGATAATATTCCGATAAGTACAGCTGAGTTTCCTTCTAATTGGCATTTATCAATTGCAAGAGCAACCAATACGGCTTATTACTTAATGAATAATTTAGGCTTGGATCAATCCAGAGTATCGGTTGTAGGTAATTCTGAATTTAAACCGTTGGTCGATAATACATCGCCCGAAGGCAGAGCATTAAACAGAAGAGTAGATATAGTAATATTAAATAAATAAGAGATAGCTATGAAAATAAACAACAAACAATTCGGAGAAGTTAATTTTGAGGAAGACTCAATAATATATTTTGAAGACGGACTTTTAGGCTTTGAAGAATTTAAAAAATTCGTACTTATTACGGAAGAAGAAGGCTTCTTTTTGTGGTTAACCGCAATAGATAACCCTGAGTTAATTTTTCCGCTATTTTCAATAAAAATGCTTCAGGAGCAAAAAGAAAATAGCAGCGAAGATACTTCGGAACCTTTTGGAATTGTAAAGTTAGATCAAGACCCCGAAAAGATAAGTATTAATTTAAAGGCACCTGTATTTATTGATCAAGAAAACAAAACAGGATATCAAACAATAGTTGAAAACGAAGACTATCCGGTTGAATATCCATTATTTGAAAAAAATTAAAAAAAGAATAAAAATGTTAATATTATCAAGAAAAGAAAATCAAAAGCTGAGAATTGGAAATAACATAGTTATTAGTATTGTTTCAATTTCCGATAATAATGTAAAATTAGGTATTGAAGCTAATAAAGATGTAAAAATCTATAGAGAAGAAGTTTATGAAGCTATAAAAGAACATAGCAAAAAATCTGCTAAAGAAAATAAAAAATTATTGCCGGAAAACATTAAGCAGTTAAAATTAAATAAACTTAAATAATGATTAAAAAAAATCATAAAAAAGTCTTAATAATTGATGATAATTCTTCGATACTAAACTACTTAAAAACAATTTTAGGCAAATACTATTTCGAGGTAAAAACCTGTACCAACGGATATGATGGTTTACAGAATACAGCCGAATTTAAACCTGATATTGTTTTTCTGGATTTAATGATGCCTAATATTGACGGGATTCAATTACTTCAGTTAAAAAAAGTATTGAACGATATTAAAGATATTCCTGTTATAGTTATTAGTGCTAACGCCGGAAGAAAAAATGTTATTTCTGCAATGGAAGCAGGAGCTGATAGAGTTTTATCTAAACCAATAGATTTTAAACAGCTAAAAACCGCTGTAAATGAATTATTGGAAGGTAGTTTTTTTGATGTTGTAAAAACAGACATCGAAATTAAAGAAGATAAAAGAATTGAAGATAACAAGAATTTCTTTAAAGAAAAGTTTGAAGAATTTAAAGATATTATACTCGATGGAATTAATAATCGAGATCAAGATGCAATAAAAAAAACAGCCGTGTTTCTTCAAAAATATTCAAAGAGTTTCGATAATACAGCTAACTTAATTTTATTAAAAGAAATTGAAAATAAAGATTACCGAAGACCCTCTGATTGGTTATTTGCAGAATTAAAAATAAAAGAAATTGATCAAAATTTAAAAGTAATTTAAAAAATAGAATAGAAAAAAATTATGTTTATTATTGTTGGTGCATTAGTTGTTTTAGTCAGCTTAGTAGTAGGTTTTTCAATGGCGGGTGGTCACCTTGCCGTATTATTTCAGCCATCTGAATTTGTAACAATTGGAGGAGCTGCGATAGGCAGTTTATTAATTTCCGCATCGATAGATGAAATTAAAAAAATTGTTGCCGCCATTCCCAAAGCAATATCTCACAAACATCATACAAAGGAAGAAAATCTGGCACTTTTAAAGGCACTGTATGAATTATTCCTTGTGGCTCAAAGAGACGGATTATTAGCTATTGAAAAACATATTGAAAAGCCTGAAGAAAGTGAAGTTTTTCAACAAGACCCTAAGTTGCTTAAAAATCCTGTTGCTCTTACATTTTTGTGCGATACTTTAAAAGTAATGCTCTCAGGCGGAGTTCCGCCTCACGAAGTGGAAGCACTTATGGATATTGAAATAAAAACTTTTAAGAAAGAAACACATCCTACACATTCGTTATTAACTAAATTGGGAGATGCCTTCCCTGCTCTTGGTATTGTTGCTGCAGTTCTCGGTATTATTGTTACTATGGGTAGTATTAATGATGGTGCCGAAGCGGTAGGACACCACGTTGCTGCTGCACTTGTAGGTACATTCCTCGGGGTACTTTTATCTTATGGTTTTGTTGGTCCGCTTGCAACCAACATTGAACATATGCTCGAAGGTGAAGCTGCATATCTCGAAACAATTAAAGAATGTGTTATATCTTATGCTAAAGGTAATCCGCCTATAGTTGCCGTTGAAGTAGGAAGAAGAACATTGGATTCGCACTCCCGACCTTCATTTTCTGAACTTGAAAATTATCTGAGAGGTAAGTCTGAATAATGGCAGATAACGGAAATGGCGAACAGCCAATTATAGTAAAAAAAATTATTGAAGGCGGACATGGTCACCATGGAGGTGCCTGGAAAGTTGCTTACGCAGATTTTGTAACTGCAATGATGGCACTTTTTATTGTTCTTTGGATTCTTGGGCAGGATGATTCCGTAAAGGCAAGTATCTCCAATTATTTTAATGATCCTATTGGATTTGCCAATGGCAAAGGACCCAGCGTAATAGAAGGTAAAGGTCCTAAAGTTACTGCTCATAAAGTTTTATCGGATTATGAAAAAAAGAAAATGGAAAGAAAAAGACTTGAAGAAATGGGGAGTAACCTAAAACAGACTCTTTCCAATCCCGATTTTCAAAACTTGGTAGATCAAATTGATATTCAAGTAACCGATGAAGGGTTAAGAATTGAAATAATGGAATCGAACAGCGATGCATTTTTTGAAGTTGGAACTTCAACGCTTAAATCGGGTGCAAAAAAAATGTTAAATGTTATCGGCAAGCAAATGGCTGAACTGCATAATAAAATTGTAGTAGAAGGACATACGGATTCAAGACCGTTTCCAAGCGGCGATAAAGGATATTCAAATTACGAGTTAAGTGCCGATAGAGCTAATGCAGCGAGAAGAATTTTATTGGACAGCGGACTTAAATCTAACCAAATCGATGAAATAAGAGGTTATGCCGATAATCGATTAAGAAATCCTGATAATCCCTACGATGTAGTAAACAGAAGAATAAGTATTGTTGTTAAATATACCGAATAGATTTTACTTCCCTTTCGTATTCTGCTATGTTATAGCCATCTGTTAGTAAATAGAGACAGAAGAAACTGAGGCGGACGAAAAGAGTGGTTTAACATTAACGCAACATCAAGTTTTTATAACTGCGTATGGCATGTCTAATCAGTAAGCAATAAATTCACAGACCGGAATACCCTTGGCAGTAATTTTAAGAAAAAGTCTGTGTTTTATGCTTTCATCAACTCCGTATTAAATATTGGGGGATTTACCATTAGATAACACAACTCTAATCATTACCGCTATGTGTATAGTGGCTGCAGTCAAATAGCGGTTAAGTAAAAGAAATAAATTTTTATTGAAAAACATAAGTCCCAAAAATTTTATTTGCAAAAATCAAAAAAAATCATATTATTTGAGATATGCTAATTAAGCATTATTGCTTTGTTGCAGCTCTAAATTTATTTCGGAATTTATTGTTAATATTTTAATAGTTTTAACAAACCCAAATAGGAGTTGTGTTGCTTGTAATAAAAAATATTGCTCTGTTTCTTCTTGTAATTTTTGCCTTGCCAAAGGCTGCCAGCCTTTTTATGTTTTCTCAAATATTTTCTATAGTTAAAATAAATCATCATATTGTTCGTTA
>PDPT01000023.1 GCA_002746605.1 Ignavibacteriota bacterium | reverse complement strand
AAAATAAATATAATTATTTACTTGATCAATCCCAGCAATACTAATTACGTCGTAATTACCGGGAGTAATATTCTTAATTTCTTTACCATCCCGAGAAATAAGATAGATGTGCTTCCAACCATCCATCTCGCTTATCCACGTAAAATATTTTCCTTTCTCTAACCATTTCAAATCATTAACAACATCTAACCATGCTTCTTCTTTATCGGTAAAAATATTATTTACATTTCCGGTTAAAGCGTTACCTATATAAACTTTGTTTTTATTTTGTAATCGATTGAGTTGTTGAATAATAACTTCATTGGAAGATTCTGCCCAATTCATTCTGGCAATATAATTTTCTCTTGGAGCACCGGGAACTTTAAGCCAAGTTATTTCCTTATTTTCAATTTCTACAACACCGACTTTTCCGGCTGAATTTTGTGTGCCTACTTTAGGATATTGAACGGGAATGATTTTAGAATAGATTGAATCAGTATTATTTATCATATTAAAAATGCCTATGCCTGAAGCATCTAATTGCCAAAAGGCTATTCTTTTACTATCGGGACTCCAACGAAATCCGTTGCGTAGATTTAGTTCTTCTTCGTAAACCCAATCGAATGTACCGTTTATTATTGTTTTAGAACCATCAAAAGTGAGCTGCTGAATTTTATTTTCTGATATTGACTCAACATATAAGTTATTTTCGCTTACATAAGCAACACTTTTCATATTTGGTGAAATAGCAGCAAACATTAACGAAGATGGTTTTGCATTTCCACCTAATTTTTTTAGTTTACCCGATTCTCTATTAAAAATCCAATAATCGCCTCTTGTGTTTGTTCGCCAAACCCTCCGAGTATTAGTAAAGATTAAAACTAATTTTAAATCATTAGAAAACGAATAATTTGCAATGTTTATTGGAATAGAATCATTCTTAGGAATCAACATTTGGGAAGTAATTAATTTTTCACTATCACCGGTTTCTATATCATACTTTATTATTTCTTGTCTGTTATCAACCCCATTAAGCATTGTATAGCTATTTCCGTTACCGAACCAATTTATTTGTCCGATACCGCTTTGATAAAATTCTTGGCTTCCAAAAATTCTATCTAATGATAGTTTTTCTTGTGAGAATATGTTAAGAGAAAAGAAACAAAAGACAAACAGAAAAAACAATTTTTTCATTAATACTCCAACTAAATTGAAAATGATAGTAAAAATAATAAATACTTTCTGAAATGATAAAATTTAATTATAGAGTATTAATAAAAAAGACATACCTAAAGTTTATTTAACAAAAAAATTATATGAGCAATAATATTTTTTATAAAAATAGTATTTTATAATAGACGCTCCATTTTTAGTATTTTTGTTAAGTCTTCATTATAATTCTAATTAACCGTTTTATGATATGCCATCCTAATTGCTTTCTTTTTATTTAGAAAAATATTTTTAACACATTTTGTAAAGAAAAGTTAAAACGTTCTCTTAACATATTCTTTTTTTAATCGATAGTAAGCTTAATTCTAATTTTATTCTTCAATATTTGTAATAGAAAGGAGAGATTTATGAAAAAGGGAATAATTAAATTTATTTTTCTTTTTATAATACTATCATACTTAAATATTTTTGCAATTGTGCCGCAAGATAAAGGATATTTAGCTTATGCCGACCAAATGCCGGAACCAATTGGTGGTTTAACAGAAATTTATAAAGGAATAGAATATCCTGAAGCAGCTTTGCAGAACGGAATTGAAGGAAAAGTTTATGTACTGGCATTCATAAATGAAGAAGGTACTGTTGATGATGTGAAAATTGTTAAAGGTATTGGAGGAGGTTGCGATGAAGCTGCAGTTAAAGCTGTAAAAAAAACTAAGTTTATACCTGCACTAAATGAGGGAAAGAATACAAAAATAAAAATGGCTCTCCAAATTAAATTCGAACTAAAATAATTTAATTTACCAAGGAATAAATATGAAATTTTTTAAAAAATTAAAATTAGTTTCTAAAATTCAACTGGGGTTTCTTACGCTTGTGGTTATTTCAACCCTTGTTATATTAAATGATATGTATCAACTAAACGAAATAATAGCTTTACAAAAAGAGTTAACAACAGAAGTTAATATTTCTAAAAATCGAGTAGATGAAATGCATTCTAAATTTCATCATATACAGTTTGCTTTGTTACAGTTATCTATCTCGGAATTTCATGATGATTTTGAGAAAAACATAAATTTGTATGACGTGCATAAAAAGTCGTTCGATGCTTTGATCGATTCTCTGATGAGTCGCAATTATGATGAAGAGCTAGTCCAAAATGTAACTGAAATAAAGAAAGATTGGGAAGAATATAAGTTTGTAGTTGCAGATGCAATTATTAGTGCTTCAGCTTCTAAGTCTTATGATATTGCAACAACTCTCTCAACTACTTCGGGTGTAGAAATTGGTGATAAACTTGAAGATAAATTCAATGCAATGTCTACCAGACTTGCACAAATATTTGAAAAAGTTCATCATGAATTTCATCACGCTGAAGAAGAGTCATATCTTTTTTCTTTAATTGGAATACTCATTGCTATTTTGGTTTTCCTCTTTACGGTTTTCTACTTAGCTCCAACAATAAGCAAACCAATAAAGAAAGTACTTAATATACTTAATGAATTTACATTGGGGAATTATGATATAGAAATTGAAAATGATAGATTGGATGAATTTGGTGAGCTCTTTAATATGACTGAGAAAGTTAAACAATCTCAATTAGAAAAAGTAAACGCTGCTCAAAAAATTGCTGAAGGAAATCTCGAAAAAGTTGATGAACTTTCTGAAAAAGATATGCTTACAAAAGCTTTCAATAAAGAAATCACAATTCTCAATGAACTATTACAAGAAATTGATAAACTTATAGCTGCAAATGAAGAAGGAGATTTGAGTGTTAAAGCGAATACCGAAAATTTCTCAGGTGTCTGGGTTAGTATTCTTGAAGGATTAAACAAACTACGTGAAACTACACAAGCACCATTGCAAGAAGCTTGTGCAACTTTAAGAGCCATGGCTTCCGGTGATTTTAGAAATAAAATGCAAGGTAATTATAAAGGTGAGTACGAGAACATTAAGCATGACATAAATGCAGTAATAAATTCATTAAATGAAATAATTGGAAATGTAAAAGTTAGTGCAGATGATTTAGCAAGCTCGGCTGAACAGATTGCGGGTAGTACAATCCAAATGTCTGAAGGAACTAACGAACAAAATATGCAAACCTTCAAAATGTTATCTTCAATTGAAGAAATGAGCAGTACAATTACTGATAATACTAAGAATGCAATAATGGCTGCAGGCAAAGCTCAAACTGCAGGTGATGCTGCCCAAAAAGGAGGTAACGTTGTTGAGCAAACTATAGAAGGTATAAATAAAATTGCAGATATTGTAATTTCTTCGATTAAAACAATTGAAGAACTTGGAGAATCAAGTAATCAAATAGGTAATATTATTTCAGTTATTAATGAAATTACTGAGCAGACCAATCTCTTAGCTTTGAATGCGGCAATTGAAGCAGCACGAGCCGGTGAGCACGGAAGAGGGTTTGCAGTAGTAGCAGATGAAGTTAAAAAATTAGCTGAAAGAACAACAAATGCAGCTAATGAAATTTCCGGAATGATCACAAAAATTCAATCTGATACAACAGGTGCAATTGCCTCAATCGAAAAAGGTAAAACGGAAGTTGAATTAGGTAAAAATCTTGCTCGTGATGCGGGTGATGCTCTTGTGGAGATTATTTCAATTACTAAAGAGGTTGAAAATTTAATTAATCAACTTGCAACTGCAAGTGAAGAACAAAACGCAACAAGTCAAGAATTAAGTTCAAATGTTGAAATGGTAAGTCGAGTAACGCAGCAAACAACTAATAACACGGAACAAATAAGTGAAGCTGCTAAAAGCCTTAATTCTTTAACTGAAAATATGTTGCATATTGTCGGGCAATTTAAATTATTAGATATTAATCCTTATAATAAAACTGAAATACGCAATAACAAAAAGCATTTTGTAACAGCTGAAAGCATCTAAACTTTTATAGGTTCCATAAAAAACAATGTCTATCTGGCGGATGGCAGATAGACATTGCCCCATTCTACTAACTTCATAAATTATTTTTAATTATCTTTGCAATAATTATTTCCATTAGAATAAATAAATGGTATTTATTGCCCTAAACAAATTACGAGAAGATTAAACTTAAACTTCTTGTTCGTAGAGATGGAATGCGAAGAAGGATTAAATTGAGATGATTGGACAAATTACGGGAAAAATAATATCCAAAAAACCGACACAAGTAGTGATTGATGTAAACGGAATTGGATTTTTAATTAATATTTCAATTAATACATTTGACAAATTACCTGAAGTAAACGAAAATATTCTACTCCAAACATATCTTTCGGTAAAAGAAGACTCGTTAACATTATTCGGCTTTTTTACAATTTCCGAAAAAGAAATGTTTGAAATCTTAATAGGAATTAATGGAGTTGGACCAAAACTTGCTCAAGGAATTTTATCGGGGATAACAACATCTGAATTGAAAAATGCAATTTCGCAAAACAATGTATCTCGCTTAATTGCAATTCCGGGTATAGGAAAAAAAACAGCCGAAAGAATGATGATTGAATTGCGGGATAAAATTGATAAAATTTCGGATAGTGAAACTACAATTGATGAAAAAACGTTTTCAATAAAGGACGATGCGGTTAATGCACTTGTCGGACTTGGTTATAATCAAAAGACAGCGGATAGTATAATTAGAAAATTATTGGAACAAAATTCGGAGTATTCACTCGAAGATTTGATAAAAGAATCCTTACGAAATTTGAATAATTAAATTTTTTAAAATCAATGTTTCGTTTGAAAATAAAAATTAATAATACTATATTTCATATATATTATGAAAGTATTAAAGTATTATATAACATTTAAAGAATCTATATTGGTTCATAGTAGATTTTTTCAAAGAAGATAATTATTTAATTATGCAGTGCACTTCCAAAATTTTGGGGTGCATTTTTTTATTTTATGACAGTAAAAGCTATTATAAATTTAATTGAAAGTTGGGCTACCCCGGGTGCCGCTTGGGAAAAAGATAACATAGGTTTGCAGGTTGGCTCAGTAAAAAGAAAAATTTCAAATGTTTTCCTTTGTCTAGAGCTTACCGAAAAAGCATTGGATGAAGCTTTGAAGAAGGAAGCAAATTTTATTTTTACTCACCATCCATTTATCTTTAAACCGCTAAAAAATATTGATACAACTTCCGATCCTAAATCCAGAATAATTGAAAAACTTATTAAAAACGATATTACTCTCTTTTCTGCACATACAAATTTAGATTTTACTAAAAAAGGTGTCAGTTTTGTATTAGCTGATAAACTAAAATTAAAAGAACAAGATTTTTTAGTTAATAAAAAATCTAACCAATATAAAATTGTAGTTTTTATACCACAACAAAATGTAGAAGAATTATCCGAAGCAATATTTAATGCCGGCGGCGGAATAATTGGAGAGTATGAAAGTTGTAGTTTCAAATTAAACGGAAAAGGAACATTTAAAGGAAGTTCCAATTCCAATCCTGCAATCGGGATAAAAGGAAATTTTGAGTCGGTTGAAGAGGTAAGATTAGAAATAATTGTTGATTCATGGAATTTAGGAAGAGTGAAAAGAGCTATTTTAAAATCTCATCCTTACGAAGAACCTGCTTACGATATTTATCCTTTAGAAAATGAAAATAGAAATTATGGATATGGTGTTATAGGGAAATTAGAAAAAAATTTATCACAAAATAATTTTTTAGATTATATAGCAAAATCATTAAAAATTAAAAATTTTAGATATACTAACGGTAAAAGAAAAAATATTAAAACGGTTGCAGTATGTGGAGGTAGTGGTTCCGATTTGTTGAGTGCTGCTATTAAAAAAGGAGCAGATGCATATATAACTGCTGATATAAAATATCACACTTTTCAAGACGGCGAAAATAGAATTCTTTTTGTGGATGCCGGACACTATGAAACCGAAATTTTTATTTTAGACAAAGTAAAAGAAAAAATAGAAAATTATATAAATGAGAATGGTAAATCATGTAAAGTTTTTAAGTTTACAGGTTCTACTAATCCAATAAAGTTTTACAAATAATAAGGAGTAATTAAATTGACTGAGCGTTTATCAACATTATTCGGGTTACAACTAATTGATGATGAATTAGATAACTTACAAGAACTAAGAGGCGATCTGCCTATCGAAGTCAATAATTTAAATTTCCAAATACAAGGTATAAAAGAAACAATTGACGAAAAAGAGGAAGAAAAAGAAGAAGCTTTTGGTATAATAAAAAACAATGAAAATGAAATTGAAAGACTTAATGAAAATCTAACGAAATTTAAAGCTCAACTTTTTCAAGTAAGAAATAACAAAGAGTATGATGCACTTACAAAAGAAATTGATCATTCCGAAGAAAAAATTAATGTCTTTACAACTGAGAATACCGAACTTGAAAATAAAATTCAAATACTTAAATCTGAAATTGAAGAGATTGAACCTCAGTTAGAAGAACTTACAAAAGAAATTGAAGTTAAAGAAGAAGAACTAAAAACAATTATTAAAGCTAACGAAAGAGAAGAAACTAAACTCAATAAAAAAAGGGAAGAAATAGCAGCAAAGGTTAGAAAATCCGATTACAATACTTATGCAAGAATAAGAAAAGCACTTGGCGGAAAAGCGGTTGTTACAATTTCCAGAGGAGCATGCACAGGTTGCCACAATGTGGTTCCACCGCAAAGACAAATTGAAATTAGAACTAACAAAAGATTATTTACTTGTGAATCTTGCGGAAGATTATTGATTTCACCTAATGTTGCAGCGGAAGTAAAAGCTTAAAAAGTATTAAACCTAGAGTCTTTTTTGGAAGAAACCAATCTTTTGTTAACAATAAGATTTTTTATCAAAATTTTAAAGAAACAATGTAAACTTAAAATTTATTCGGTATGTTTCGTTTTTTATTGGAATTTATAAGTTCAACCTTCTTAATTAGAAATTAAGAAGGTTCTACCCAATTGCCATCTTCTTTAATTAGATCAATAAGCCCGTTAACAGCTCTTTCTGAAGGAACATTTTTTTTTATTACTTCTTTGCCTCTGTATAGAGTAATTTTACCTGGGCCTGAACCGACATATCCATAATCGGCATCTGCCATTTCTCCCGGGCCGTTTACAATACAGCCCATGATTCCAATCTTTACACCTTTTAAGTGTCCGGTTTTTTCACGAATTTTATTTGTAACTTCTACCAAATCAAAAAGCGTTCTTCCACAAGATGGACAAGCAATATATTCTGTTTTAGAAATTCTAACTCTTGTAGCTTGCAAAAGCCCAAAGAGTGTTCTATTAATTTCTTTTGGTTCAATATTTTCAGCAACCGCCCAAACTCCGTCTCCGAATCCGTCTATAAATAATCCTCCAAAATCTGTAGAAGAATGAAGCTGGAAGTTTTCAAAATCCAAGCAGTCGTAATTTCTTTTTATCACAACCGGTTGTTGAAAATCATTATTCATCAGTTCAATAAAAACTCTTCGCTGCTCGGCATAACCGTGTTTGTTATCCGTTGTAATTACAAAAACAATTGTTTTGTCTTTTTTCAGTTTTGCAAAATCATGATTAAAAACATTATCAATATTAATTTCAACAAAATTTAATATCTCACTTTTGAAAGGAATGTCTATAAATTCCTTAAAAGCAAAGTAAGGATGAAACTTAATTTTGTTATCGTTCTTTTGCCAAATTTTATAGTTTTGAATTGCATCCAAACTTTCAGGAAGATCTACTTTAACATTATTATTTCCTACAAAAATATAATCCGGTGCTTGATCACCTATATTCCATTTATCTAAATCGGGTAGATAAGTTAAGCCCAATTCGGATAAAAGATTTTGTGTAACCTCTTTGTCCGATAAATCAACAATTACACGAGGTGAATTTTTATCTCCAAAATTTTTAATAAGTAAGGTCGGAATTTTCAAATAACTAAACGGCTTGTAAGGAAGTTTTTCTATTTTGGGAATTTTTTTATGAGAAATTCTTTTTGAATATCTTTTAACCAAAGCAATTGCAATGGGAGCTTCATTTTCAGGTTCTTCAGTTAAGGAAACCCTTACAGTATCTCCAAGTCCGTCTTCGAGCAAAGTTCCAATTCCTACAGCGGATTTTATTCTTCCGTCTTCTCCGTCTCCGGCTTCCGTTACTCCAAGATGCAACGGATAGTTCATTCCTTCTTCTAACATTTTATTTACGAGAAGTCGGTAAGCCTGGACCATAACTTGCGTGTTGCTTGCTTTCATGGAGAGCACAATATTGTGGTAATCCAAATCTTCACAGATTCTTAAAAATTCTAAAGCCGATTCTACCATTCCGAGGGGAGTATCTCCATAGCGGCTCATAATTCTATCTGAAAGCGAACCGTGATTTGTCCCTATTCGCATTGCAGTTCCGTACTCTTTACAAATTTTTACAAGTGGAGAAAATCTTTTATAGATTCTTTCAATTTCTGCTTGGTACTCAGTATCTGTATATTCAATTTGTTGAAATTTTTTTTTGTCAATATAATTGCCCGGATTTACTCTAACTTTTTCAATAATTCTGGCTGCTTCTTCGGCTGCATTTGGTGTGTAATGAATATCGGCAATTAAAGGAACATTGTAGCCTCTGCTCTTCAATTCTTTTTTTATTTCTGCAAGATTTTTAGCTTCTTTTAAACTTGGTGCGGTTATTCTAACATACTCACATCCAGATTTAACCATTCTTATGGATTGCTCAACTGTAGCAATTGTATCCATAGTAAAAGTTGTAGTCATCGATTGAATCCGTATGGGATTATTCCCGCCGAGAGGGACATCTCCGATTTTTACTTCGCGTGTTACAAATCTACTGTATTCCGTAAGATTATTACAATATTTATTTTTATCTGAACTCATTATAAATCTTTCTAATTTGTTTGGTTAAATATAATAAATGTGTTGGGATGAATGGTAAAAAGTTGTAAGAAATTAATTGTTAAATTACTCATCAATCTTTTAACGGGTGCAAGGTCAAAAATGCAGCATGAATAGGCAATTTTTAAATTATTCGCAATTACATTTCTGCATTTTACAGGAGAAGCAATCTACCCTAAAAGTTAAGTGATTCACACGAAATATATATGCTCAACTTCTTTTGATACAGTTAAAATAGTAATCTTATTATAAGTAATAATCTGAACAATTATTACTTATAATAAGAAAATTTTCGCAGTATTCATTACAATTCAAAATTTCAACTTTTAATATTTATATATATCATATATAAGCTATACCAAGCATCATATCAGGGTTTTACAATAAATAGTAGTTTAAATCCCTCTCCCCTTAATGAATGGGACTTCTAAAAAAGTAAAGCCCCTACTCACAATAATAAGCTCCGGTATTTTTGTTTACTCTTCGAATTTTATTTTTTTTAATCCTCTTAATTTTTACTTCTTATAAGGAAAAAAACTAAATGCTGCACTAAGAGATAAAATTTGCTCGTTGTTAATGGATGAATTTCCGACAAAAATATATTCATAATCAGCTTTCAGAGCTATCGATTTGGAGGCATATTCATCATTGGGTTACTATAATCAATCCTTCCAAATAACCATAAAGCATTTTCATGATTATTAAAAATACTTTCGTTATGATTTAGGTTAAACCCTAATTCAACAGAACCTGATAATGCACTTTGAGCAATTGGCTCATCTAATTTTTCTGTATTTGTAGCATTACCAGTAATTATATTAGCAAGAAAGTGCCATTTATTAGTTCTATATCTTGTATCAAATTCTAATAACGCAACATTTATATTTCGTCCTTCGTGTTGTTGATCTTGTGCATTATGATCGGTACTTCCCCAATAACCAACTAATCCTAACTTAAGATTATTTATATTATAGTCAATGCGTCCAACCAAAGCAGGAGATGTAAAATAAATTTTCTCAAATCTACTTTGTTTCCCGCCTGATACAAAATTGTAAGGTTCAAAATAATCTGCATCTAATCCTGTAACACACATAAATTGATAATCAAATTGATGAGAAAGTTTACCAAAGATTGATATACCTGTTTCTTGCCATTCGCCAGGAATAATTTTGGAATCAGCTTTAGCATTAATGGATGCCATATAAGCAGTAGGTTCATGTGCTAAATAAACTTGACCCATTGGGATAGGCATATGTCCCATTCTTAATTTGAAACTTTCTGAAAACTTATGAGTTAAATAAACTCTTTCTATAGTTACTGCTCCACTCTTTTCCAAGCCGATATTAGCTTCATCACCGTGTTCATGTAAATGTTGATGTCCACCAAATCCACCATATTCAAATTCTGCTTTAGCAAAAAACTCAGTTCTTTTAGAGAATTTGTATCCCATTCCCACCGAAAATGTTGGAATAGAAGCACTTGAATTCCATTCTTTAGGTGATCCATTTTGATTTTCAAATCGTTCTTCTTCTTCCAAAAAACTCATCCCCTGAAATAACATAACTCCGTGTAGAGCCACAAAACACTTTTCGTAAGCATCATGATCGTGTTCATGAGCGTCATGTTTAACTTCTTGATTTTCTTTCTTAAGATGATGATCCGTATCTTCGTGTTCGTGCTTTTCACTTTGTGCGTTTACAAATAGAAAGTTTATAAAAAATATTATAATAAATAAATACATTTTTGATGTTAACTTATTAAATTTTGACATTTCTCTTATACCCTATAAATTTAATTTTCTGAATTTTGTTTTTTAACTTTTAAGAAGCTTATCAAAATGCAATTTTTTTTTGTTAAAAACATAATTTGACTAATAGAAGTAATATCACTACTGTTTGATTTTAATACAGTATATATTTTCTATCCAATTGATAGTTCAGTAACGAAAAAAGCAATATAATTGTAATTAAACGCATTTTAACTCCTTTCAATAGTTAATTATCGGTTATTAGGTAAATAACTTTAACTTAACTTCTGAAAAATATATATAATAAAAAGTCATATTTATCCCAAACGATAAAATAAAATTTTAGAGTTTATTACTAATAACTTTTCTTAGAGATCATTTGCCATAGCTGAACTATATAAATAACGATGACAGATTGAAATATTTTTCAAGGAACTTAAATCTCACTTTAAAATCAAATCTTTTATTGGTACTAATAAAAATGCTGTATTTATACAGATTTGGACAGTACTACTGATATTAAAGCACTTAAAAGAAATTACTGAATATCCTTGGGCTTTGTCTAATTTAATTATTTTCTTAAGCATGGATCTTTTTGTTAAGATATCTCTTGGAAAGAGGTTAAATAAATCTTTTCATCTACCGGATTACTATAACCAAGATAACAAACAACTTAATTTATTTTAATTTTGATAGGGATGGTTTTTATTTATTGAACATATCTATCTAATTTGAGCTGTTTTTCATTAACTTTTATTTACTTTGGACAGCTATGATTGTAGTTAAAAAATATTAATAATTAAGTAAATTTATTTTCTATGAAATTAATTTTTAACTATTAATACTTAATTTTAACTTTATTCTTTTTTAGTTAGAATTATTTTGTAGATGAAAATATTGTTATAAGAGTAAATAATAAAAATTATAGCAATAAAAGAAAATGAAAGTAGATTTAATAGTGTTTCATAAACTCTAAAACTTCCAAAAATTAGGAGATAAAAATGATATCACGTAGAAATTTTATTAAGACATCAGGAATAGTAACCGCAGGTTTGGCTTTAAGCCCAAGTGTAAAACTATTTGCGGAGAACAACAATTTTAAGTCCCAAAGACCACCTGTTGGTTCACGAAATTTTACAAGCAAAGCTGTAGAGGCAAAAATTAAGGAAGTTAAAAAAAATATCAATAACGATGAACTTGCGTGGATGTTCGAAAATTGTTTTCCTAATACACTTGATACAACCGTTGACTTTAAAATGATTAATGGTAAGCCCTATACTTTTGTTATTACAGGAGATATAGATGCAATGTGGTTGCGTGATTCATCGGCACAAGTCTGTCCCTACATTCCGTTATGTAAAGAAGATGAAAAACTTAAAAAATTAATTGCCGGTGTAATAAACAAACAAGCAGAGTTCATCTTAATTGATCCTTACGCGAATGCTTTTAATAATGAACCCGATCCTGATGGATATTGGCAAAGTGATATGACGGAAATGAAACCCGAACTGCACGAAAGAAAATGGGAAATCGATTCTCTTTGTTATCCAATCAGACTTTCATATGGTTTTTGGAAAGAAACCGGAGATACATCTTGTTTTGATGAAACTTGGTTTAAAGCAGTAAACTTAATTTATGATACTTTTATAGAACAGCAACGCAAGGAAAATAATGGACCTTATACATTCCAAAGATTAACTGAAAATCCTAAAGATACAGCCCCTAACGGAGGTTATGGAAATCCTGTAAATCCTGTTGGACTTATATGCTCGATATTCAGACCTTCGGATGATGCGACAATATTTCCATTTTTGATTCCCTCAAATCTTTTTGCTGTTATTTCATTACGACAAGCTGCCGAAATATTGATAAAGATTTATCACAAACAAGAAACTGCAAATAAATTTCTTGCTCTTGCCGATGAGGTGGAAAAGGCGATTAAAAAATTTGGAGTTGTGGAACATGAAAAATTTGGTAAGATGTACGCTTTTGAAGTTGACGGTTTTGGAAGTAAATTATTTATTGATGATGCAAATGTCCCGAGTTTATTATCCTTACCTTATCTTGGTGTTTGTTCTGCAGATGATGAAATATACAAAAATACAAGAAATTTTATACTGAGCAATTATAATCCTTACTTCTTTGTAGGTAAAGCTGCCGAAGGAACCGGGGGTCCTCATACCGGAATTGATAAAATTTGGCCTATGAGCATTACCTTACGTGCACTTACAAGCAAAGATGATGATGAAATTAAGCGTTGCTTAACTATGTTGCAAAAAACTCATGCTCAAACCGGATTTATGCATGAATCGTTCAATAAAGATAACCCGAAAGATTTTACAAGAAAGTGGTTTGCCTGGGCAAATACATTATTTGGGGAATTAATTTTAAAGCTATATAACGAAAAACCAAAATTATTAAAATTTATATAATTTAATTTTAAAAAAATTATGATGCGTTAAGTTTAAAATAATTTTCGTTCGTGAATGAAATATCATTTGTCGGTTTTGAATCTCAAAACAGAATAGAGAATATCGGTAAATTAGCATGGAAAAAAGATAAAGGATTAATTTCTATTTAGATTTTGGGAATGCTTAATCCAACGGAAAATACAGAGCAAAAATAGCACTTCCGTATAAAAATGCTTTTTCTTTCCTTGGCAGTTATGATTCGCAAAATAATATCCTCACAATTGTAGAATATTCATTAAGCAAAAACAAAGACTATGTAAATTCTTTATGGAAACATCAAAGAGAACCATACAAAGGTGATGTTATCAATGCCTATAATGACAGAGTTTTGGAAGATGGAACTCAATTAGGTCCTTTTTACGAGTTGGAAACGTCTTCGGCTGTAAAAGAATTAAAGCCGAATGAAGCGATTGAGCATATTCATAAAACGTATCATTTTGAAGGTAGCTTTGAGGAGTTAAATAAAATTTCCCAAAATATTTTTAAGTTAAATTTTAATCATATATATTTTGGTAATTAAAGTTTTTATTATATTTGTTTAGCTGAAATTTAAACAAGTTTTTTACTTCTTCATAATAAAAAATCCCAAAAGGGAATGTCTCTTAACAAAGATATAACCATTTTGGGAAATTGTAAAATAGAATATTGCTAAAACTTATAAAGAGCCAAATAATTTATTCATCGGTTTTATATCTGTATTCAATTTCTTTATCAGCCATTTTTTCTAAAGCTTGTAAATGAGGTTTTTCTCTTTTTTCAAACTCAACCGATATTTTTTCTTGTTCAGCATTATCTCTTTCATCATACTCATCATCAGTTGAAGGAATGAATGTATTCATTAAAGCATTAAATTCAGTTTTATTTTCCTCATTTATTTTTCTGGCTTCAAGTCCGGATACAATTATAGCTTCATAAATGTTTTCGGCACTCGCTTTAAGCTCTTTAAGGTTTATAGGTTTTACTGCCATTGTTTTCTCCTTTTATTCTAATTCTCTTTTTATTATTTCTTCTACTTCTCTTTTTGCATCATCTAAAAAATTATTGCAAACATTATAATCAAAATTTTTTCTATAACTTAATTCCATTTCTGCTCTTTCTATTCTTTTAGAAAAATCTGCATCGGACTCAGTCTTTCTATTTGAAAGTCTCTTTTTTAATTCTTCAATACTTGGCGGCGAAATAAAAATTAAGACAGCATCGTTATAAATTTTTTTTATATTTATTGCACCTTTAACATCAACATCAACAATTACTGAATTGCCTTTTTTGATTTTTTCAAAAACAATATTTTTTAATGTCCCATAATAATAACCATAAAATTTTTCCCATTCTAAAAAATTATTGTTTTCAATTTTTTTGAGGAAATCCTTTTCTGTTATAAAGTAATAATCAATACCATCTTTTTCGGCATCTCTTTTTTTTCGCGTAGTTGCGGAAATAGAAAAACTAAAATTAGGAAAAGTATTTAAAACATGCTTTATTATTGTAGTTTTACCGGAACCGCTCGGTGCCGAGAATACAAATAGTTTAGCTTTTTGTGGTATCAATGTTACTCTATGTTTTGTACTTGTTCTCTAATCTTTTCCAACTCTTCTTTCATCTCAATTCCAATATGAGAAATTTCAGAAGATATTGATTTACTGTTAATTGTATTAACTTCTCTATTCATTTCTTGACAAATAAAATTTAGTTTTCTGCCTATATCGTTAGATTTTTCCAACGTGTTATTGAAGAGAAGTATATGACTGTTTAATCTTGTGCATTCTTCGCTTACATCATGTTTTTCAGATAAGATGCCGAGCTCTATCATAAATCTGTCTTTATCATCTACAAAATCATCATAAAGTTTTTTTACTTTTTCTTTAAACTTTTCAAAATAAGTTTTAACGGAATTTTCAGCTAAGTTTTCAATACGAACAAGATTTTGTTTTACGGTTTTTATTCTGTTATTTAAGTCAATTTTGAGCTGTTCTCCTTCTTGGAGTCTCATTTCCACTAAGCTTTCTATTGCTTTTTTAATTTCTTCAACAAGAAGGTCTTCATTTAAATTTAGCTCTTCTTTATTAGGCTTTATAAATTTATCTTTAAAAAATAATATTTCTTCTAAAAAATTTTTATTATCAATTCCGGCAATAGATTTAATTTTCTCTAATGTTTTTAGAGTGTTTCTTAATTCCGATTCATCTAAATTAGTTTCATCTTCAGCATTTTGGTTTTTTGTTATAGTAATTCCCAAAATAACTTTGCCTCTGATAATTTTTTGTTTTAGTAACTCTCGTACAGTAAATTCAAAGTTATTTAATTCTTTGGGAATTCTTATAGATAAATCCAAATATCTGCTGTTAAGACTTTTTACTTCTATATCAATATTATAATTTTGGTCGGAGTAACTGCTCTTACCAAAACCGGTCATACTTAAAATCATTAAATCCCTAAAAAAATGTAACTTTAAATTTAACTAAATATCTTAATTTTATCAAAGAAATGTATGTATTTGTAACCGAGATAGGTTAATTATACTTAAAAAGCCCCAAGTTTATTTGAGGCTTTTTAAGTGAGCAATATTTATTAGTTAACTTTTTTTAACCCATTCTTTTTGTTTTGATTCATTAGTTATAACAGCACCTGTAAAGGATTTATTTAGGTACCTGAGTTTTTCTGTTACGATTTTTATTGATAAACTTAAAATCCAAAACATTTGTGACAACATTGAAATCTGTATCACTAAGATCATAACCTTTACCTGGTATATGATCTGCAACTAATTTATAATCATCATCATTAATTTTACCATTGGCATCGATATCTCCTGCCGGCATAGCAAACTTCCCATCATCTAATTTCGTCATTGGGTTGTTACCGTAAGCCTTAGTTTGAGAGTCAGTAAAATTATAATCGATAGCAACATTATTTTTGATAGATACAGGTTTAGAACTCATAACTGATAGATGATTTCTGTGATTTATAACAATATAATAATTACCATTTCTTATGTTGGAAAAATAGAAATTTTTTCCGTCAGCCGGATTTATAATTTTTCCACTATTCGTTAGAATAGCAACTTTTTTATACTTAGTATTTGTTAAATTATTTCTTAATTCAATTAAAAGCCAATCTATGTAATTATCTTTTATTTTGCTTACACTTGTATTTTTAGAAAATTTCCATGGTGAAATATTATAGGGCTGATTTGTAGGTAGAAAATGTAATAAATTCGTATTCATCCTTCCACTTGCATACGGAGCTTCAAGATATAGTTTCAGTTCATTTATTTGATTATTCTTTTTTTGTATTTTGCCTGATCCCAATGCCCCGATATTTGGATTTTTTCTATTAACAAGAACACCGTTTCTATCTCTAAAATCTTTTGGAACTAACTTGGAGATATCTACTCCGGCGTTAATTGCAGGGCTATTAGAGGGGAGAGTAAATAGTACTGTATCAATTATATCTAAAATATTTTTCTCTAATACAATATTGGATTTAATGTTACTAGATGTGTTATTATCCGGTTTATTAAAATTTGATATATCTAAGAAATTAGTACCTAGCTTAAATCTTTTTTTATTTGAATTTAAATTAGAACCGATACAAAAATTATTTTCAACATTTTGATGTTTTGTATTGGTTATAGCTAAATACGGATAACTTTTAGATGCAGTTGCACAATTAATTAAGAAATTATTAAAGATATAATTTTTCGGAGAAAATATTCTGAAACCTTCGGCATTACAATTAACAATAGTATTATTAAAAAAGAAATTATTTTTCGGTGCTACATTGATAATTCCCTTTAAAACAAAAATACCACCTCCATTTGAGAAATTATTATGCATATTACTACTTTTTGTGATATTTTTTATGATATTATGATGAGCATAAATATTTGAAGCACAAATTTGTAGAGCAAATGTTCTGAAATCATGCATGTAATTGTTATAAATATGTACGTCAACAATATTGTAAGGAGCATTCCCTCCGACTTCAATTGCTTTTGCATATGACATGGAAGGAGCTGTAAATTCGTTTGCAAAAATATGATGTTTATTTGAATAATTAGTGAATGCATAGGACTGAATACCCCAAGTCCAGTCAACAAATTTATTTTTGAATATTTTATAGTTAGAACAACCATTATTTAGTCCTAATCCAATTGAAGCAATTTGCCCAATAGTTTTGGAGTCTAAAGGATTCTGTAATCTAAAAGCGCTATCGAAACTGCAATTATAAATTTCTCCTATATTACTACCGCCATCAACATGCATACCATATGCTTGGCTAAATAAACCAATATTACAATTAGTCAAGGTTATATTGTTAGAATTAATTACTCTGATAGCACAGTGTAATCCCCCCCTAAGATCTAAATTATCAATAATAATATTCGAAACATTTTTAACGAGAAGTGTAAATTTTAATATTCTTTGATTTGCAATTATTCCGGAATACTCAAGCTCATCATAATACTCTGCTGGATTAGTAGGTGCCCATAAGTAAAGAAGTCCATTCTTTTTAAACATAAATCTATGTGTTTCGTTGATACCATATGTACCATCATAATTATCAAATGTTAATGATTTAGTTGTTAAGTATTCAATATTATCAAGCCATAATCGCCTAGGTACAGCAGAAAGATTTACATTCTTCCAAAGTTGTATTTTCCAAACATTATTATGATTTGTTTTTGACCATTTTGTTCTATCCTTCCAAATATTTGGTAGGTTAGTTTTAAGTGTTAATATTGGTTTATTTCCAGTTCCATACGAGGAAACTAATATTGGGTTATTTTTTGTCCCAGAATATTTAATATTTAATTGTTCACCAATCCATTTTTCATTACATTTAAATAAAATTTTATCACCTTGATTAAATTTTATAGTATTAACTTTACTTATACTTTTCCAAGGCTTGTTTTTTGAAAGACCACTATTATTATCACTCCCTTGAGTCTTGGAAACGTAGTAAATGTTTTGGCTAAATAGGTTAATACTTATAAATAGAATAAAAAGAAATTTTTTCATAATAAAACTCGAGTTTATTTTTATTTTTTATATTAAATATTCGTACATTATTTTTTATTGTTTAGAGAATTTGGAACAATTATTATACCAATAATTTTTTTTGTATAAAAAAATAAAATAAAGTTAAATAAAAAAGAGATTATTTCGATTATTATTTAATCATTATATATAAACATTTTTTATAAATTAAGCTCATATGCAGTTTTAGATTATTTTATGCTTTAATTCAATACATTTTTTAATTTTTTTCCAGTAGTAGTATTTTTTTTAATACCATTTAAATATAAGAGGTCATTTTTACTTGTAACAAGTTACTATTTTTATATGTGTTAGAAACCTGAGTACGTTATTCTAATTATTATTTATGTCATAAAAAATATTTTTCCATTAAAAGTGAATGAATTCTTAAAAGTCTTGAGTTCTACAGGTGCAACTCAGAATACATTGGGTTTAGCAAAAAATAATATAATCTTAGCTTTATTAAGTATATTTTTTATGGAGATAGTTCATTTTTTACAAAGAAAATATAAGATGCGGGAATTGATAGCTAATAGTAAAATTTTTTATAGATGGCT
>PDPT01000012.1 GCA_002746605.1 Ignavibacteriota bacterium | reverse complement strand
GGTTAAGTCAAAATATTAGTAATGGTTACTCATTCTATTACTATCCACAATATTATTCAAATGATATTGATAATACTCCATCTGCAGAAATGAGTGAAACCAGAAGTCGAGAATATCACAATATATTGGAATCGTTTGCTAATTATAACTTAGAATTTGACGGACATAATTTTGATTTTATGGCGGGAGCTGCCCAGGAATCAAAAAAATGGCGTTCAACATATGGATATTCCAAAAATTTTCCTAACAATGATCTCCGTGTTTTAGGAGCAGGTGAAACATCGGACGATGCAGGTGGTGCTGAACTGGAATGGAGATTACGTTCATTCTTCGGAAGAATAAATTACTCCTACTTAGATCGTTATTTGTTTACGGCAAACATCAGACGAGACGGCTCATCCAGATTTGATAAAGATGATCGTTGGGGTAACTTCCCTTCGTTTTCAGCAGCTTGGAGAATTAGTAACGAACCGTTTTTCGATTTATCGTTTATTACAGACTTAAAGTTAAGAGGCGGTTACGGAGAACTTGGACTTCAAGAATTTAACGATTACCAATATATTGCTAAAATTGAAAAAGATGAAAACGGAAGATTAAATTATCCTTTTGGCGAAGGAAGAGACCAAGAAATTTATATTGGTGCACGCTCATTAAATTTTCCTTCAACGGGAATAAAATGGGAAACTTCCAAAGAAACTAATGTTGGTTTAGATTTGGCAATGTTTGAGGATCAATTGAGTTTAAGTTTGGATTATTATTTAAGGGAATCCGAAGGAATTCTTTTTGAAGTACCAATTCCTTTATCTGCAGGTGCAGTTTCTCCTCCTACAATAAACAGTGCATCAATAGATAATAAAGGACTTGAAATCGGGTTAAATTATAGAAATTCAGATAGTCCATTCAAATACCAAGTTTCGTTAACAGCATCAACATACAGCAACGAAGTAACAAGAATGGGTGAATTTGGAAATGAATCAATTGTTGGTGGCGAAATTCACTGGGGTTTAGATAAAACTACAAAAACAGTTGTTGGAAAACCAATTGCTTCATTTTATCTTTATGAAACTGACGGACTTTTCCAAAACCAAGCAGAGATAGAAGCATATTCTTTTAAAGATAAAAATGGTAATGTAAAATTAATAATGCCCGATGCTAAACCGGGTGATGTAAAATATGTTGATGTAAACGGTGATGGTGTAATAACGGAAGATGATAAGAAATTTATGGGAGATGCAATACCGGATGTTGAACTTGGTTTTAATTTTAATGCTACTTATATGAATTTTGACCTGACACTAAACTTTTTTGCTTCTTTAGGAAAAGATATGATTAATGGTGCAAGATGGATGACCATGAATTCTGATAAATTTCATGCAATGCACAAAGATGTACTAGATTCCTGGACTGAAACCAATACAGATACAGATATTCCTAGATTTGTATATGGTGATGAGAGAAATCTTCAAGCATCCGATCTTTGGTTGGAAGATGCTTCATATTTTAGAATTAAGTTACTCGAAATTGGTTACACGCTGCCAAAGAGTATTACTTCTTTATGGGGAATTGCCGGATTAAGAATTTATGTTGCATCGGAAAACTTATTAACAATTACCGGGTACAGCGGTTACGATCCTTCAATAACTACTTACGAAAATGGAAGTATTTTTGATAGAGGAGCAGACAGATCACCCTATCCATTGGGCAGAAGATTTTTAACCGGTATTCAAATTAACCTATAAAATTTTGGAGATTAAAATGAAAATAAAGAAAGTAATCATAATATTTTTATTGGGTCTGATAACATTGCTGCATATATCATGTAGCGACGATTATTTAGATGTTTCCGACCCAAATAATCTTTCTCCCGATACATTTTGGAAAACTGAGGAAGATGGTATTAAAGCAATAACAGCAACTTATGCATTATTCCAATATCAGGTTTGGAGTGGAAGATGGGGCTGGTTCGAAATGGGTTATATGAACTTGGAGTGTAGAAGTGACCTTATAAATCTTTTTGATATGTGGTCTCCGTTTGGTAAAATGTCACGATACGATGCCGACCCGACTTCGTATGTTTTACACGATTATTGGTCTTTCACATATCAGGCTTTGTATGCAGCCAATCAAGTTATAGAAAATGTGCACAATCTAAATACTACTGAAGAAATTAAAAATACTTTTCTAGGCGAAGCTAAATTCCTTAGAGCTTATGCACATTATTTATTGTTTACAAATTTTGGCAATATAATTATTAAAACCTCTACTCCTAAGTCAGCAACTGATTATTACAGTAAACAATCTTCCGAAGCAGATGTATGGGCTATAATTGAACAAGATTTAATAGATGCTAAAAAGTTTCTTCCTTTATCTTGGGATAGTAAATGGCTTGGAAGAGCAACTAAAGGTGCGGCATCAGCATTATTAGCTAAAGCATATTTATGGCAGAAAAAATGGAGTGAAGCTGAAACCGAACTTAAAGAAATTGTTAATTCGGGTGTGTACTCTTTAGAAGCAGATTATGCAAGTCTTTTTAATGGAAAAAATGAGCACAGCAGCGAATCAATTTTTGAAATTAATTTTACTATGAATAATGACGGCGGCAGAAACGAAAGAAATTCATTTCCTGCCATGCAAACAGATTGGAAAATGTCAACTCCAAATGAATTTATGAGAAATCTATACTTACAAGATACTACGGCAACTGGGACATTGAGCCAAAGAGTTACCGGTTCTGTTATTTTCAAAAATCTGGCAACCGACACCCTAAATAATACAGGTTGGAAGAAGTATAGCTTTCATGATGAGAATACAAACAAAGGATACAATTTTTCACATTCAGGTACAAATTTTCTTGTTATTCGATATGCAGATGTTCTCTTAATGCTAGCAGAAGCATTAAACGAGCAAGGAAGTACTGGCGAAGCAGTTGGATTTGTAAATCAGGTTAGAGCAAGAGCAGGTGTTCTAAATATTTCAAATTTGAACCAATCTGATTTGCGTAATCATATTAGGCATGTAGAACGACCTTTAGAATTAGCTGCGGAAACAGGAAGATTTTATGATTTGGTAAGATGGTATAGAGGCGAAGATCTTAAAGCAGTTCTTGTAGCACATGGAAGAGAAGCAGGTAATAATTTCAATAATAATAATGACCTTTATTATCCAATACCTTCTGATGAGTTAACATCAAATCCGTTGATTCAACAAAATCCTGGATATTAGTTGTATTTAAGATAAAAAATTCTCTGAAACGCCCGAACTTAAAAATAGTGCGGGCGTTTTTTATTTTCTCCAAGAGTTAAAGGAAAACAATTTACAGTTAAAGCTTCACAAGATTTTGTTGAAATCGTATGTGTGAAAATTACAAAACAAGATACTGCTCCACCGCCACCAAAACTACCAATTCTTATTGAAGCACCAGCGGATGTCGAAATAGAAATTACAGTTCCAAGAGACCGTAACGAAGATTTTGACCCAATAATCGTTAAGAAGTATGAAAAAACCATTGGTTCTATTGAGGATAAAATTATCTCCATGTACGCTAAAGCAATGACAATTAGAGATATACAATCTCACATAATAGAACTTTGTATATTAACTGAGTTAAAGAATCGAGGAGTTGAAGATATCTTTATTGCTTCTATTGATGGGCTAAAGGGATTCCCGGAGGCAATAAATACTGTTTTCTCTAAGACAGAAATACAGTTATGTGTAATTTATCAGATAAGAAATACACTAAAATATGCTGCTTCTAAGGATAAAAAATGTTTATGAGTCAGCTTAAAGAAGCTGCTTTAATGAATCTTGATACAGTAGAAAAAAATTGGGGAAATAAATACTCTTTGGCAATTAGAACTTGAAGAAAAAACTGGGATAACTTAGCTGCTTTTTTTAAGTATCCTCAAGAAATAAGAACTATTATTTACACTACTAATGCTATTGAAGCTGTGCATCGTCAGTTCAGAAAAGTAACAAAAAATCGCTCTCTTTTTCCAAATAACGATGCTCTTAAGACAATATTATTTTCAGCTTACAGAGATTTATCTAAAAAATAGACTATGCCTATTGGAAATTGGGCTTTTGTTTTATCCAATTTTTCTATTTATTTCAACAACAGATTTGAGGATATTCTTTAACCCAATTTCCCCATTCATACAAAATGTTTCTCAGACTATAAAAATTATTTTCTTAAGCCTCTATCTGTTCTTCAAACTCTTTTTCTCTTTCTCTGAACTTAATTCCGAGAGTTTCAAGTTCGGTAAGAACTTTTGTATAAATTGTTTTGTTGGTAGGAATGTGACAACCTGTTAAATTTAACTCACCGTTTAGCACTAACTTGGCAGCTATTGCTGCAGGAGCACCAACTGTTTTTGCAATTGCAGTAATGTTTGTATTTGGATCACCATAGTCAATCATTGTAGAATTAATTCTTTTACTCTTTTTATTTTCTCCATAACTTGCAACAATATCATGATGAAGAATTACCATATCGCTTTCACCTTCAGGCAAAGGCATTTTTTCCTTAATCAGCTCGATCATTAATTCCATTGGGGTTTTAAATTTACGAACTATTTTTTTATCGCTGAATAAACCTAACCATTCAAGATTATCCATAATTTTACCGGTCGGACTAATACCCAAATAATTTGCTATTCGTGTTTGAAGTTTTGGTCCGCTGACATGAAGCGGTAAAAACATTTCGGTAAACTGAGCATAAGTCATTTCTGAAATATCAGGTAGTGTAAAAGTATTTAAATATAAACCAAGTTTTACAATTTGTCCCCAAGTTTCGCTCCAGCCGGGATACCTTAAAGTTCCTCTAATCATTGTATCAACATCTTCCAGATTAAATATTTTTTGATAGAGCAATGAATCTCTGTTAGGATAAGCCTCTAAAGTACCAACTCCTTCAATATCAACATTCCAAGTTCTGTTAAAAACTTCGTGATGCGGAATTAATTTAATATAACCGTCTTCTAAGTATTGTGCGCCGGCATCTCCAGCGGTTACAATGTTGGACGGATTCCAAGTGATGCAATACTTTAATGGATTTGAATCAACTTCAGGAGCAGGTATTCCGCTACCATAAGAAATAAAGCTTTTTATATTTCCGCCTTCATCTCTTATTTTTGCTAAAATGGACATTGCCGACATATGATCAATTCCAGGATCTAAGCCCATTTCATTTAAGATTAAGACACCACTATTTTTTGCATCTCTATCTAACTCGGCAACTCTTCTATTTTCGTAAGAAGCTGTAATAACGTGTTTCTTAAATCTTAAGCAATCTAAAGCTATTAGATATTGAAAAGTAGGTGTTAAAAAATTAATTACAATATCACTCTTTTGAATGAGCAAATGTCTTTTGTTGGAGTCATTAACGTCAAAACCAATTCCTTCTCCGTTTGCATGTCCGTTCACACTTTTCTTTGCGAGATTTTCATCTCTATCAGCAACAGTTACAAACCAATTATTTTTTTCTGCTTCATTAAGCATATAAGAAATAAGATAAGGAGCACTTTGTCCTGCTCCAAGAATAAGAATGTTTTTCATTGATTAACTCCAATATTTTTGATTTTACTATCGATAATTAAAAATCTTTTTATAATAATTAAACCTAAATAATTAAAATTTATAAACAAAGATATTACTATAAAAAACTTTAAATAAATTATAAACTTTAAAGTTGTGAATTAGTCGTTACTAAAGAAATAAATTAGGCAATAAAAAAATATGTAAAAAAGAAATTTGAGATTATTGAAAAGTTGGCATAAGAAAACATTGTAAAGTTTTCTTAAGTTAAACCCACAAGCAGCCAAAACAGCATTTATGTGATCACCATCTTTGCCTTTATGCATATTTCTATCAAGCCTATTATCTTTTTTCAAGTATCGAATATTGGTTCAACAGTACTTCGTCTCTTTAACCATTTTATATCTTTCTTTGGCTTTCGTTTTTGTTTGAATAGATTAACAATATTTACTTTTGCTTTTCCTTTATAGTTATCTCCTCTGTAACCTAAATCAACACTTATGTTTTTTGCCTTCCAGTTTATCAGTTTTTCTGATTGCTCTTCTAACGTATGCCATCATAGGGATTACCATCAAATACTTTTATCCTAACTATCCAACTTGCTGTTACCATGCTTACTTTATTGCCAAATTCATAACGACTGTCCAATTTACTTCATCTCATAATTTTACTAACGGATGTCTTTCATTTATTATTTTTTTTAATTCTACTTTGAAGAATTCTGAGGTTTCTTCTCTTTTCTTTGGTCTCATTTTTTGCAAGCTTTTTTTATTCTTTTTTATTTTTCTTGCAATTTATTAATTTATTTTTATTTTAGCGTCCTCTTAAGTTAGACACTTTTTCAGGGACAACGGAGTAAGTTTAACTTAATATTTCTATTACTTCTCTATGTAAATTTGGTGTTGCAGCAATAATGCTGTCTCCGGTTTCAGGCTCATTCCCATTATAATCCGTTATAATTCCATCTGCACCTTTCACAATAGGAATAAGTGCCATAGTATCCCAAACAGACATAATCGGGTCAACCATAATTTGTGCAAAACCTGTTGAAACCAAATAATAACCGTAGCAATCTCCCCACTGTCTATAAATTTTAACCTTATGTATTAAGTCATTAAACTTTTTAATATTTTGATATTTTTCTATTCCAAGATGATCGGTGGTAAGCAAAACCGCTTCTGAAAGTGAATCGGTATCTTTAATTTTAACAATTTCATTATTTAAAAAAGTAGAGTTATTATCACCTATTAAAAACTCATCTAAAATTGGTTGATGAAAAACTCCCAGAATTGGTTTACCATTTTTCGTTAAAGCAATTAGCGTTCCGAAAGTAATAGTTCCGCAAATAAAACTTTTTGTTCCGTCAATAGGATCAAGAAGCCATTGATATTCCGCATGTTCATTATGTTTCCCAAACTCCTCACCAAGTATTCCATGTTCAGGATATTCTTTCATAATTAATTCGCGTAAAATTTCTTCGGTGGTTTTATCAGCAATAGTTACGGGCGAATTATCATTTTTAGTTTTAATATCAATTTTATTTCTAAAATATTTCTTAATATTTTTGCCGCTTTTTTTTACAAGCAGTTTACAAAATTTTTCAAATTCATTTAGTTCATTCAATTTCATCATTTATTCCTTTCCCAAATTGGTTAACAACATTTTTTAGAAAAACAATCACAAAATAACTTAATTCTAAAACTTTTTGAAGCTCCGAAAGAAGTCTTAACATTTTACAGGTTATTCTTTAATATACTTAATAAGGTTACTGCTCTAAATGTTTAGGACTTCTTTTATACTTGCTGTCTTACCTAACATTTTCTTGCTCTGTTAATTTATACTTTTCCCTATATTGTAATATTATTTTAAATAAAAAAGGGTTTAACGTGAACTAAAGTGTTAGAATCTTTCTAACGGTTTTCTCTTTTAATTCTTCCAACGATTCTTTTTTTAAGATTCTTAAAGTTTCATCTCTTACCTTACTCCATTGGTCATGTACTGGGCAAGGTTGCTCATTGCAGCAATTAGGAAAACCGAGGAGGCAATTATCGAATTTTTCTAAGCCGTCAATAGCTTCAACTATTTCTATCAATTTAATTTGATTTGGTCTGCGGGCAAGATAAAATCCTCCGGTTCTACCTTTCTTAGAACCGATTATACCACTTGATGTTAAAGTTTGAAGCATTTTGGAAACAAACTCTTTGGGCACTTTTAATTCTTTTGAAATATCTTGCGCATTAAAAACTATTTTATTTTTTTTAATAGATAAAAAAAGTACCGACTGCAAGGCTAATTCACATTTTTTTGAAAAGATTACTGTCATATTATCATGAAATTTTTATATATCCAAAAATAATTCTTTTCAGGAAAAAATGTAACAAAAGAAATTTATTTGACAAACATTTTCTAATAAATTAACTTTTAACTATGAAAAAATTATTATTTAGAGGAAAAAATGAACAAACCAATTGTTGCAGCCAAAAGAACAAAAAATATTAAATATGCTGTAAGAGATGTACTTTTAATAGCTGATGAAGTTGCCAAATCAGGCAAAGAAATGCTCTACTTAAACATAGGTGATCCGAATATTTATGATTTTGAACCACCAAGACATATAATTGAAGATACTTATAAAGCTATGCTGGAAAATCATAACGGTTATTCACCAAGCTCGGGAATTAAACAAGCAGTTGAGGCAATTGAAAGAGAAGCAGAAAGAAAAGGAATCACAAATATTCAAGATATTTTTGTTACAACGGGTGCAAGCGAAGCCATTGATATATGCTTAACTTCTCTGGTAAATGACGGTGAAAATATTTTAACGCCAACGCCCGGTTATCCACTTTATACGGCAATACAAAGTAAATTGGAAATGTTTGCGAATCCTTATTATCTCGATGAATCAAACAACTGGCAGCCTGATATTGACGATATAAAAAGTAAAATAAATGATAAAACTAAAGCTATTGTTCTTATCAATCCTAATAATCCAACGGGTTCTAATTGTGATACGGATACATTAAAACAAATTATTAATTTGGCACTAGAACATAATTTGGTAATCTTTGCCGATGAAATTTATGATAAACTTTTGATGGACGGAACAACCCACACATCAATTGCATCATTGAACAGCGAAGTTCCCGTAATTACTTTTGGCGGACTTTCAAAAAATTATATGGTTCCCGGTTTCAGAATTGGTTGGGGAGTGGTAAGTGGGAATGCCAATGTTTTAAAGGACTATCTGGAAGCTATTAACAAAATTCTTCGTTCAAGACTCTCGGCAAATCATCCGGAACAATTTTCAATTCCCGGTGCTTTAGAAGGAAACCAAGACCATCTTACTTTAGCTATGGAAAAATTAATAAGAAGAAGAAATCTTACCTATGATATGCTAAACAAAATTGATGGTGTTTCTTGTGTTAAACCGGAAGGAGCGTTTTATGCTTTTCCAAAATTAGAAATTAAGAATTCTGATAATCATTTTGTGGCTGAATTAATTAAAGAAACCGGAGTGGTGGTTGTACCCGGTACGGGATTCGGACAAGTGCCGAATACAAATCACTTTAGAATTGTTTTTCTTCCTCAAGATGAAATTTTAGAGAAAGCATATTCAAGAATAGGGGATTTCTTTACAAAATACAAAAAAAAATTTGAAAGTTAAAAAAAAATAAAAATTTACAGAAAACGCTAATTTTTATGCCTTTTCTTAACAGAAGAGGCATAGTTTTTATTGAACATAGAATAGAAGATAATATCAGGAAATACAAAATGAAAATAGCTATTCCAACAGATAACCAAGTAACAATTTCGAGACATTTTGGTCGAACAAAGGGATTTGTAATCTATGAAATTGAAGATGATAAAATTGTAAACAAAGTATACAATGAAAATAATTTTACCGGACACGCAAAAGGAATGCATCATCAAGAAGGCCACTCGCACAATCAACATAGCCATGCCGGAATTCTAAATGCAATTGGAGATTGTCAAGCTGTTATAGCAGGTGGTATGGGTCAGCGTCTTTATAACGATTTTGAACAAAATAACATTAAGGTTTTTGTAACTCAAGAAAATGAGATAGAGAAAGTTATAGAATTATATCTCAAGAATGAGCTGGATAATAATTCTGATTCTTGTTGTAAACATTAAGAAATTTAGTTGGCGAATAACTTTTACATTTGAATAGCTAGTTGTAAAGTAATCCTACATTGATATTCTTTAAACTTAAAACTAACAAATAAATTATTTTTTTAGTTAATAACTTTTAGTTTGCTTAGAACTTTTTTTTGTGTTGTGATGAGTCTTTCAAATTCTTCGTTAGTTGGTTCGTAGTCTTCATTAAAATATGCCAAACACTCAAAGTAAGATTTATCTTTGCTAAAAACAATTAAGTTTTGTAATGAATTATTGAGTATGAACTTAACTTCGTTATACGAAGGGAACAAACTATTATTTGTCCTGCTGATAATCTCAAAATTATCTGCAGTAAATTTTTTACCGGATAAGCTGAGCTTAGTTAAAAAGTCTAAAATTTCCGTATTGTTTTTAAGTGTTTTTACAGAGTCAAAATTAATTGGTATAAAAACAATCGAAGCCGTTTTTTCTTTATTAACTAACCAAAACTCAAATAATTTTTCGTAATTATCATCTATTTTATACCAACCTTCAGGTATCTGCACATCAATTTTACTCTTTAACTTAGATATATTTGTTTTAGGTTCGTTTACTTTTTGTGATGATTTTACAGACTGTTCACCGGAGGAACAAGAAATAAAGTATAAGGAAAAAATTACAAGTAACGATAGATGAATTCTCATTCGCATAAGAAATAGGCTTAATTACTCTTTCTTAAATATTTTGGTTCTTCAATTGTTAGTATCAGCGAAATTCTGTGAGTATCTGGCAAAGTTTCGGCGTTAGTACCATTAAAAGTTGCATAAGTATAATCTATGTTCAACTTTGGTAATTTTATGCCGGCTCCTACTGTAAATTGTTTTACATCATTATAACCACCTCTAATACTTATTACATCTTTGAAATTATATTCCAAACCCAAACGCGGGTCCAAGCTTATGGGACCAACATTAAATACGGATGTTGTTTTTCTGTTTTCAAATCTGATATCAAAATCCAAAGCAGGCAACAAAATTCCACCTAAAAATTCTACTTGGTAAGCTGCCCCGATTTTGGCAGTTGGAGAAATCAATTCATTCAATCCAGTATCCCAAACCAAGAGAGTTGTGGTAACATCCATCAAATTTGCACCAAGTCTTAGATTTTTATAAGGGGCATAAATTGCACCAACATCAAAACCAATTCCGGTTGCTCCAAACTCGGCAATATCTCTTCTTATAAATTTTACATTTGCTCCCCAATAAAAATTTTCCGATTGTCTTTTGGCAAAAGTTAAAAAGAAAGCCCAATCGGTATTGCTGAACTCTGTTATCTTAGAATAATCAAGTCCCCAATTATAATTATTAGGATCTGTAATTGAGTTCCCGGTTTCTCTATCAATCAAGGCATTTCTCGTATCCGGAATTCCATCAATGCTTAAACGGATTACACTAAGTCCGAAGCTCATATCGGTTCCGTAAGGAATAGCTGCTGCAGCATAATTATAATTTACCAAACTACCAAAATGTTCTTCGTGCATAAGTGATATTTGGGGATAATTCATTTTTGCAAGTCCGGCAGGATTCCAATAACCTGAAGTTACATCATCGGTAAAAGCAACACTTGTTCCGCCCATTCCTAGCGAACGCCCGCCAACACCAAGCGATAAAAATTCTCCGGCATATTTTCCTACTTTGGTTTGTCCCTTAACAACAGAAACAGTCAAAATTAGTGTAACAAAGAAATATTTTATATAAATTTTTTTCATTTAAAATCTTTTTTTTGCATTATTATCGTAATTTAAAATTTAAATTAAAAAATACTATT
This sequence comes from Ignavibacteriota bacterium, assembly GCA_002746605.1. Taxonomy (GTDB): domain Bacteria; phylum Bacteroidota; class Ignavibacteria; order Ignavibacteriales; family Melioribacteraceae. Next base: position 31,653 of record PDPT01000012.1, on the reverse strand, counting down.
TGATTTATTCAAGTCAATTATAAATATATAAAAATAATGATATAAAGGAGATTATTTGTATTAAAAAAATTGTTATCGGTTACCCTAAATTATTTGCTCTATACCATAAAATAAATGCAAGCAACCAATCTATAAAATATCCTTTTGATAAATCACCTTTAAAAAATTCTTTTGCAAATTTTCCATTTACTTTGCTATTCAAATAAATATTTTCTTTTGTTGATTTTTGACTAAGTAAATCAAGTATATATTCTTTTGAGTTGTAGAGAATTTTATATCTTTCAAAATTATTTTTCTTAGAAAATTTTCTACTAAGAAGTAATCTTAGCATTACAAATTTATAATTTAACCAATAAGGATTTTCAAGATTATTATTAACTAATCCTATTTTTGAAAGTAATTGATTATTGTTTTTAATTATGTTTTTGAAATATTTGCTATCGACTTTTGCTTTAAATGAAATATTCATACCGGTATTTATAACCTCTTTTTGAGCCAGCGGCATAAATGCATTAAACTTTTGATCGAGAATTGTTTGTCCCGGGTTATAGATATTTGATAACATAAAATGTACTGCAATTAGGTCTAACACTTCAAGCATTTCTTCATTGGATTTAAGATTTCCAAATTTCTCCATAAATCTAATAACAGATTCATCTAAATCTCTTTCGAGAATACTTATAAAATCTTTATTAAAAATTTTCGGTTTTGGAGCGTATAAATTTTTTTTAACATTTTGCCAATTATCCAAGTTGAACTTTTCATAACCTTGCAATCTTATTTTCTTTAAATATTGTCCTCTGAAAAAGCCACCGAAACCTCCATCGAGAATCAGATAATTTTTTAAATAATTAACTCCAAAAATTCCAAAATCTAACAGTTGGGTTAGTGGAATTACGGGCGAAATATTTTGGTAAAAATTCAAAATGTCATTTTCATAATCAGTCAGATTTATTTTTTCACGTTCAATTAAATTAAGCTCAATGTTTAATTTTTCGCAAATTTCTTTACTAACTTTTAAGTCTTTATCTTCTTCGTTTAATATTGAATGACAAACAAAATTATCTTTTTCTTTAAGTAAAAAAGAAAGTACAATTCTCGAATCAATTCCACCTGAAAGTCCGAGAGAACTTTTATCGTATTCCGATTGAATTAAACAGAACTCGGATAACAAATTTTGGAATATCTCTTTGGGATTTTGAATACTACCAATCTTTTTGAATTTATTGTTGTGGATATTTATTTGATTTTTATCAATCAGAATTTTTCCACCTGGACCTAATCTCTGAATTTCATTCAAAATAGAATTATGAGAAAGTTGAAAATTAGTTAACCAGAGTGAACTAAAGTTTGCTGATTTAAGTGAGAGTTTCTTTAAGTGTTTAGCAAGCAAGTCTATTCTGGAAGAAAAAATAAATTGTTCTTTTGAATTGATAAAATATAAATCACGTAATCCGAAAATATCATTTTGAATTTTGAGTTTTTCATTTTCAAATTTTAAGTGGATGAAATGTCCATCAAGCTCATTTGGAGTAATGGTTGTGATTGAATTTAAATTTTTTTCTGTAAGAATTATTTTTTTCGAATTAAAAGTAACAATTGGAACTCCGATAACAGCTTCAATATTATTTTCTTCAGAAGTTAAAAGATAAGATTGTTTATCAAGAGCTAAATAGAAATTTTTTCTTTCTAAAGAACGGCATTCTTCTTTCAACTTAAAGTTTGCATTTAAAATTCCTTTTTTCTGAAGAACACCGTATATCCAAGACATTTTTTTTCTTATTCGATAATTGTAAAACCTGTGTAGTTTTGCAAAACTTTTGGGACAATAATTTTGCCTTCGGGAGTTTGATAATTTTCCAATATTGAAACCATCAATCTACTTGTTGCCAAACCTGAACCATTCAATGTGTGAGCAATTTCAGGTTTCTTAACATCTTTTCGTTTGAATCTAATATTTGCTCGTCTTGCCTGAAAGTCCTCGAAGTTACTGCACGAAGATGCTTCTAACCATTTATTTTCAGCAGGCGACCAAGTTTCAATATCGTAACATTTAGCTGCTGCAAAACTTAAATCACCGCTGCATAACGTAAGAATTCTATAAGGAATTTTTAGCTCTTTAAGAATATCTTCTGCATCGTTAGTAATTTTTTCTAACTCATCGTAAGAGGTTTCCGGTTTAACAATTTTAACCATTTCAACTTTATTAAATTGGTGCACTCTTAAAAATCCTTTGGAATCTTTTCCGTAAGACCCTGCTTCTCTTCTGAAACAAGCGGAATAAGCAACATAGCTTATAGGTAATTCTTCTTCGGTTAAAATTTCATCTCTGTGAAGATTTGTTACGGGAACTTCGGCGGTAGGAACCAAATACATATCATCTCGTTCCATAAAATACATATCTTCTTGCATCTTAGGTAGTTGTCCTGTGCCAAACATAGATGAATCATTAACAAGAAACGGAGGAAAAATTTCTTTATATCCATGATGTTGAATGTGATAATCCAACATAAAGCTGATTAAGGCTCTTTCTAATGTTGCACCTTTCCCTACATAAACAGGGAAACCTGAACCGGAAATTTTTGCACCTCTTTCAAAATCAAGAATACCTAATTTCTTTCCAAGTTCAATGTGGTCTAAAGGTTCAAATTCATTTTCAAAACTGAAATCTTCTGGTTGCCATTTTCTTACTTCAACATTATCTTCTGCACTTTTACCAACGGGTGTTGTTTTATGCGGAAGATTGGGAACCCAAGAAATTAGTTTTTGAAATTTAGCTTGTATTTTTTTTAAATCTTCGTCTAAACTTTTAATTTTGTCTGAAAGTTCTTTCATTTCAGACATAATTACATCTGTACTTTCACCGGCTTTTTTTAGTTTGCCTATCTGCTGTGATGCGTTATTTCTTTTGGATTTTAATTCTTCTACAAGTTGTAGTTTTTCTCTGCGTTGTTTATCGATATTCAAAATTTCATCAATATCGCTTTTGTCATTTTTATTTTGTATGCCTTGTTTAACAAGTTCAGGATTTTCTCTTAGTAATTTTATGTCTATCATATTTCCTTCTTAAATTTAAATGGAATACTGATTCTTATGAACAATTAAGATTTACATTACGATAAAAAAACTTTTCTTCTTAAATTGAAGTTCTTTAGCAGAATTCAATAATAATCTAACTTCCAATTACAGAATCATTTATAGTCAAATCTGTATGCTATTTTACTACAATATTATAAATCTTATTTTTTATGTAAATCTCTTTTAATACTTTCTTTCCTTCAGTATGAGATTTTATGTTTTCATCAGTCCAAGCTGTTTCTTTAACTGTTTTTTCATCTGAATCAATAGGCAGATTTAGTTTAGCTCTAATTTTACCGTTTACTTGTACCACAATTGTTACATTCTCTTCGGTAAGAGCGGATTCATCAATTTTATATTTGAAAACATTGTTAAATACTGAATCATTTTTTCCAAGAAGCTGCCAGCATTCTTCTCCAAGATGCGGAGCTAACGGTGAAAGCATAAAAACATAACGCTCCAGAGCAAAAGCTTTCATTTCATCCGAACAATTTTGTAAATGTTTATTCAGTTCATTCAACAATTCCATTAAAGCTGCTAATGCAGTATTAAATCTGAAATTTTCTAACTCAACTTCATATTTCTTTAACGAAGCATTAACTTTTTTGTAAACTTCTTTTTCGGAATCATTAAGTTTATTTAGTTCATAATTTTCTTTTGCAGAAATATTTTTAGCGATATTTTTATTATTCAAAAATAATGAATAGCTTCTCTGAACAAAACGATCAACACCAACAATCCCTTTATCACTCCAATCGCCTCCGGCATCGTAAGGTCCCATAAACATTAAATACATTCTAAAAACATCAGAGCCATACTCTGAAGTAAAGGTTGAAGGATCAACAACGTTACCTTTAGACTTTGACATTTTAGCACCTTGATTAGTAATTGTGCCCTGATGAATTAATCTTTGAAAAGGTTCATCAGAATTTACATACCCAAGATCGCGTAAAAACTTATGTATAAATCTTGCATAAAGTAAGTGCATTGTTGCATGCTCTGCTCCACCAACATAGGTATTAACGGGTGTCCACTTATCAGCAAGTTCTTTATCAAATATATCTTTATCCAAATGCGGGTTCAAGTAACGTAGATAATACCAAGAAGAATCAACAAAAGTATCCATTGTATCAACTTCTCTTTTTGCCTTAGCTCCGCAAGTAGGACATTTAGTATTTACAAATTTATCACTTCCTGCAAGAGGTGAGCCTCCATCGTGCTTGAATTTAACATCGTAAGGAAGTTTAACAGGAAGATCTTTTTCAGGTACCGGAACTTCACCGCACTTAGAACAATAAATAATCGGGATTGGCGTTCCCCAGTATCTTTGTCGAGAAATTAACCAATCTCTTAAACGATAATTTATAGTTCTTTTTCCGAAATTTTCTTTCTCTAAAAATTCCGAGACTTTGTCAATTCCTTCATCTGATGGGATTCTGTCAAACTCACCAGAATTAATCATTTTTCCTACACCGGTAAACGCTTTTTTCAATGTATCTTTTTCATGTTTACCTTCTTCAAGAATAACTTTTCTTATAGGCAATTTGTATTTTTTAGCAAATTCAAAATCTCTTTCATCATGTGCCGGAACTGCCATTACACAGCCTGTACCGTAACTGACAAGGACATAATCTGCAACCCAAATAGGAATTTTTTCATTGTTAACCGGATTGATTGCATAAGCACCGGTTGGAACTCCTGTTTTTTCTTTTACAGTTGAGGTCCTTTCTATTTCGGATAATGACTTAATTGATTGAATATACTCTTCAACTTTTTCTTTATTTTCTTCGGTTGTTATTTGCTGAACCAAAGGATGCTCAGGAGCAAGAACGGCATATGTTACTCCGAAAAGTGTGTCAGGGCGTGTAGTAAAAACCGTGAACTGTTTATCGGAATCTTTAATTTTAAATTTTACTTCCGTCCCAAAACTTTTACCAATCCAATTTTTTTGCATTATTTTGGTTTTTTCGGGCCAATCAACTTTTTTCAATCCTCGTAATAATTCATCAGCATAATTAGTAATCTTAAAAAACCATTGTGTTAATTTTTTTTGTTCAACAATGCTGCTGCATCGTTCACAAGTTCCGTCAGTTTGTACTTGTTCATTTGCCAGAACCGTTTGACACGAGGGACAAAAATTAACAGGAGCTTTTTTTCTGTAAGCTAATTTCTTTTCGTAAAGTTTTAAGAATAACCATTGATTCCACTTGTAGTATTCGGGAACACAAGTCATTAATTCAGCATTCCAATCATACATGCAGCCCATAGTTTTTAGTTGTTCTCTGATATCTTCAATATTTTGTAATGTGCTGTCTTGCGGATGAACACCTGTCTTTATTGCATAATTTTCTGCAGGCAATCCAAAGGCATCATAACCCATGGGTTCAAAAACATTGTTCCCTTGTAATTTTTTGAATCTTGCCCAAGAATCTGTTGGGGCATAATTGTACCAATGCCCAATGTGTGTTTTAGACCCTGACGGATAAATAAACATTACGAGGGTATAAAGTTTTTTTTCAGCGTTACTTAAATTGGTAGAGTTAATTTTTTTTTCTTGCCAAAAAGACTGCCACTTTTTTTCAACTTCATTAAATGGATATTTCATTTCTTTGCCTAAGAACTTTTTAATTTTTAATCGAACAATAAAGCTATCAAAAAGGATAGGTTTATTCAAGAAAATGGATGAAAGAAATTTTTAGTTTTTTTATATCTTTATAACTCATAAAACATTAACTAAATTTTAAAAAGTATGAAAATTTTTGATTCAAAGTATATTACCTATAAAAATAATGAACTTTATTGTGAAAACATTAGAGTAAAAGAAATTGTAGAAAAATTTGGAACACCTGTTTATGTTTACAGTAAAAATTACATGATAGACAAATTTAATGAGCTTTCCAATGCTTTTAAAGATACTAATCATAAAATATTTTTTGCATGTAAATCAAATTATAATTTATCTGTAATTGAGTTATTCAATAAACTTGGTGCAGGCATTGATGTTAATTCAGCAGGGGAATTCTATAGAGCGACAAAAGCCGGAGTTAATCCTGAAAACTTAATTATGTCGGGTGTTGGTAAAACTGCTGAAGAAATTAAATTGGCTCTTGAAAATAATATTCATTTGCTTAAAGCAGAGTCACTTGGTGAAATTGAACTTATCAATAGAATTGCTAAAGACTTGAAGAAAAAAGCACGGTTGGCAATTAGAGTAAATCCAAATGTTGATCCAGTAACGCATCCTTATATTTCAACCGGATTAGCTGAAAACAAATTTGGTATTGATGAAACTGCCGTAGAAGAAATTTTTACAAAAGCTGCTCAATTAAAAAATATTTCTCTTGTCGGAATTGATATGCACATTGGTTCGCAGATAACTAAGCTTGAGCCTTATATTGAAGCTGTAAAAAAAATAGTTGAGCTTGTTAAAAATTTAGAAAATAAAAATATAAAATTAACTCATATCGATCTTGGTGGAGGCATTGGAATAAAGTATAAAGATGAAAAACCTTTTACGGCTAAAGAATTTGCTGATGCAGTAATTCCAATTCTAAGGGAAACAAATTGTAAAATTTATATGGAACCGGGTCGCTTTTTAACTGCCAACGGAGGAATTTTATTAACGAAAGTTCTTTATGTAAAAAATAATTTAGATAAGAACTTTATTATTGTTGATGCGGCAATGAACGATTTGCTTAGGCCAAGTATTTATAGTGCCTATCACCATATTCAACCGGTAGAATTAAATAAAGAAGAAAAAGATATTGAAGCTGACATTGTAGGACCTGTTTGCGAAAGCGGGGATTTTCTTGCCAAACGAAGAAAGATACAAAAAATGTGTCCCAATGAGCTACTTGCCGTAATGTCCGCTGGAGCTTATGCAATTACAATGGCTTCAAATTATAACGGAAGAAGAATGCCTCCGGAAGTTTTAATTGATGAAGATTCATATAAACTCATAAGGAAAAGAGAAACCTACGAGCAATTAATTCAAAATGAAATTACTCTGATTTAATTAGTTTTTTAGTAATTTTAGTGTAATTATTATCACAAATAAAGAGGAATGAGTAATGAAAAAGTTTTTTCTATTTTTTTTAATAACAATTCTCACACTTAATATGAAAGCACAAAACAAAAGAGCAATAACCGTAGAAGATTTATGGAATATGGAAAGAATTGGTTCCTATAATGTTTCGCCAGATGGAAGTAAAATAATTTTTGACTTAACAGTTTACAGCATGGAAGAAAATAAAGGTGAAACTTCAGTTTGGATAATAAACAGCGATGGCAGCTCTCAAAAAAAATTATTAGATGATGCTTCTGTACTTCAATTTTCCAAAGACGGAAAAAAGTTTTTTTTCAAAAAGGATAAACAAGTTTATTCGTGTGATCTGGAAGGAAATAATCAAAAACAAATTACAGACTTTTATTCAGGTGTTAACTGTTCGGAGTTTTCCAATGACGAGAGTGAAATACTCTTTAGCTCAATGGTTTATCCCGAATGTACAACTCAAGACTGCAACAAAAAGAAAGACAAAGAAAAAGAAGAAAGTAAGGTTAAAGCAGAAATATTTACTGAGTTAATGTATCGCCATTGGAATGATTGGCGAGGACCAAAAATCAGTCATCTTTTTTTGTACGATATTAAAACCAATAAGTATATTGATCTAAACTTGAACAGCAAATCTGATGTTCCGCCTTTGGCTTTAGGCAGCTCGAATGATTTTTCATTTTCACCGACTTCCTCCGAAATAGCTTTTGCTACAAATGAATCTGATTTTATTGCAACGAGTACAGATAACAATATCTTTTTGATGAGGTTATCAGACGTAAATGAAAACGGTAAAACTCCTTATCAAAAAATATCAATCAGCGAAGGAAGTGATGTGCAACCTGTTTTTTCTCCAAATGGAAAATACATTGCTTACTGTTCAATGGAAAGAGCCGGTTTCGAAGCAGATAAACAACGAATAATGCTTTATAATTTAATTACAAAGAAAACCACAAATATAACTGCTGATTATGATTTTTCTGCCGGAGAGATTATCTGGTCAAACGATTCTAAAGCAATTTATTTTACTGCAGCTAATAAGATTTATAATTCAATATTTAAAATTGAAATTGAAACGCAACTTCTATCAACCATTGTAGAAAAAGTTGTGGCTTCATCAATAAAGCTATCGCAAGATGGAGAAACACTTTTTTTCAAAAATCAAAAATCAACAATGCCTAATGAAATTTTTTCTATTAAAACCACAAAAACGGATTTTAAAAAGATTACTGATGTAAACGGAAAACTTCTTGCTCAATTAGATATGAACGAAGTAGAAACTTTTTGGACTAAAGGAGCTGGCGATGTAGAGGTTCAATCTATTCTTGTTAAACCTCCTTTTTTTGATGAAAAGAAAAAATATCCGATGATGTTTTTAATTCACGGCGGACCGCAAGGACATTGGGAAGATGATTTTCATTACAGATGGAATCTACAAATGTTTGCCGCAAAAGGTTATGTTGTTGTTGCTCCCAATCCTAGAGGAAGTACAGGATACGGACAAAAATTTACTGATGATATTTCTAAAGATTGGGGCGGAAAGGTTTATACCGATTTAATGAACTCTTATGATTACGCTGTGAATAATATTAGCTATATTGATAAGAATAATACTTTTGCTTCCGGTGCATCTTACGGCGGTTATATGATAAATTGGATTGAAGGACATACAGATAGATTTAATGCTCTAATTTGTCATGCTGGTGTTTTTAATCTTACAAGTATGTACGGTACTACAGAAGAGCTTTGGTTCCCCGAGTGGGAAAACGGCGGAACACCTTGGGAAAATAGAGCAGCTTATGAAAAATGGTCGCCTCATATGTACGTAGAAAATTTTAAAACTCCAATGCTTGTAATTCATGGAGCTTATGATTTTAGAGTTCCATTCGGTCAAGCTATGGAATTATTTACAACTCTCCAAAAAATGGGAGTGGAAAGTAAAATGTTATATTTCCCTGATGAAACTCATTTTGTTGTTAAGCCCCAAAATGCAAGGCTTTGGTGGAATACAATTTACAATTGGTTGGGACAACATATTAAAAAGTAAAAAAATTAGGTAATAAAATGGAAGATTATAGAAATGCTGATATAAACGAAATAGAAGAGCATGAATACATGGAAGATACCTTAAATGAGTTGAACGCTAATTATGATTCCCATGAAGAATATCAAAAAGGTAAAAATTATGTAGAAGAAAATTTTTGGTCTAAGGTAGAGAGAGTAGGGAAAAAAATATCATTTACCAAAGATATTAAAGCTCTCTTCAATTATTTTACCGATAGAAATATTCCTTGGTACAGAAAGTCTATAGTTGTTGGGGCATTGGTTTATTTTATTCTTCCAATTGATTCAATCCCTGATCTTGCTCCGCTTGTAGGATATCTTGATGATCTTGGCGTGATTACAGCCGTAATAAAATACATGGGCAGTGAACTCATTCCTTTTTATGATTAATATTTGCAGGGGACAGTTTTATAACGTCCCTTGCTCTTAAATTTTAACTTAGCAAAAAGAGGGCATAACAAGATTTCTTTTATAAACTCTGTAAAACTTAATGTCCTTTGTGGTAAAAAATATGAACTTTAAAATAAAAGAAACAAAAACAATTTTTAACGGGAAAGTATTTGATATTAAAATTGATGAAATTGAATACGACTCAGGTAACGAAGGTGTCAGAGAAATAGTTGTTCACAATGGTGGAGCAGTTGTTCTACCTGTAACAGATAAAGGCAAAGTGGTCTTTGTAAAACAATATCGTTATCCTTTTGATGAATTTATGTATGAACTTCCTGCAGGAAAATTAGAAAAAGCAGAAGACCCTTTAGTTTGTGCTACAAGAGAATTGACGGAAGAAACAGGTTACACCTCTGATAAAGTTTCTTATCTTGGTAAAATTTATACAACTCCCGGTTTTTGCACGGAAATACTTTATTTGTACCTCGCAGAGAATCTCGTAGCCGGAGAGCATGATAGGGAAGAAGGCGAATACGGAATGGAAGTCTATGAGTTTACACTTAAAGAGATTGATGATATGATAAACACAGGAAAAATAGTTGACGGAAAATCTTTAAGTGCTCTTTATTTTTACAAGAATAAAAAAGAAGATAATTAAATTTATTCTTTCTTTAGTTAATAGAAACTTTACAAAATTAGCTTTGTTATTTCTTTAGAGCCAATTGGCATCAATAAATTCCACCAACTCGATACCTCACAAGGTAGTTAAGGGAATCCGTGTTACAATTATTGTACATAAGCTGCTTTAGTAATATCTTCCAAAGTTTTTAATTGTTTAGGCGGATTTAATTCATTGGCAAGGTGTTTATAAATCTTTAATCTGATTTTCTTTGCTTGCTTTCTGTCTATTCTATCAAAAGAATGACCGCCGGGAATATTTTTGAAAATCTCATACTCAAACTTTTTCCCATCAGCTTTTAATGATTTAATTAAATGTTCAACTTCTAAAACATTAACATCATCATCATTTGTGTTTGTGTGAATAAGTAAAGGTGTATTTTGGAATTTGTGTGTCTGCCAAGCAGGGGAACGTCTTCTGTATTCTTCAACATTTTCATAAGCAGTCTGACCAATATGAAAATCAGCAGAATATAAATCTCTGTAATCTTGTGTTAGATAACCCATCCTCGCAATAATATCGCTCACGGGAACACCTGCAAAGGCAACTTTATAATTTTCTGGATGCTCAAAAATATTCATTAAAGTTATAAGTCCGCCGTGGCTCCAACCAATAATCCCGACTCTGTTTTTATCAACAAAATCATAATTATCAATCATATATTGCCGACTGACATTTACATCCTCAATTTCCAAACCACCGTAATCTATTCTTTCGTAAACTGTTTTTCCGTAACCCGTACTTCCTCGGTATTCGGCAGCAACCACAATATATTGTTGAGCTATTAACTCTTTAATTATATGAGTATAATAACTTGAAAAATTCCCATGAACTCCGCCATGAGGGAAAACTATTAGAGGATATTTTTTACTAAAATCAATTCCTTTCGGAATAAAAACATAAGACCAAAATTTCAACGGATTTTTTGCCCCTTGAGCTGTTGTATCTTTAATCTTCCATCTTGGCGGACCTGCAAGAAAAACTTTATCTATGAACGCAACTTTTCCTACTCTTTCGTACCAAATCAGATCATCAATTTGTTTTTCTAGAATATCCAATCTATGACTTAGATTATAATTATCGTTTTTTAATTTCTCGATTATTTGATCTTCATTACTTTGTGCTAATGTTTGGAGCGAAATCAAAAATAGTAATAAGCTTAAAATGGCTTTCATAGAATTTCTCTTTTTTGTTAAAAAATGAAATTATAAATTATATTTTTTTTCTAAATCTTTAGCGGAAATACTCAATTTATTATTATTAATTTTATTGATATCTCTTAATAATTGCTCTACCTTTTCGTCATCAGCATAAATTTTTTTATAAATATCTAATAGATATATTGATGCCGGAAGCCCAAAATCATTAAAGATTAATCTTTTTGAGTTTATAAAATAACTTTCGGCTTTTTCATAATTTTTCTTTTTATAGAAAAAAACACCTGCGTAAAAATTAAAATTAGCAAGATAATAATCACTTTCATTAAAAATATTTTTGCTATCAAAATATTTTTGAAAACTATTATCATTTTCTAACAGAACGGCTTTCTTAAATAAATAAACCTTTTTTGCAATATTAGGCTTCTTTACCATATTGATATATCGTTTTTGATACTTATCATTCAACTCATATATAATTTTATTTTTACCAAGCAAAAAATTATTTATATTAGCTATATATTTTGCTTGTTCATAAATATCAAGGGAAGTCGTATCTTTCTTTTTTAAGATTTGTGTATAGATGTTATTCGATTTTTGATATCGTCCTATATAATGATAGAAAAGAGCTTTTGTAAAATCTGATATTTCATTTTTGGTATCAGCTTTTATTAAGTTTTTAGCTTTAAGCGGCATGTATAACTTGATGTATTCGTAACATAACTGGTTCTTAAATTCAGAATTATTAGGGAATTTTTTTACAATTTTTTCTATTAAGGGTAATGCCTCAAAACTATTTTCTTCTCTTTTGGTGTATATCTCAGCCAGTGACATTGTGGCAAGCCAATTATTTAGAAATCCTTTTTCTTCTACTATATATAGTTGTTTCAGTCCTGTTGCTCTATTGCCCGGAAGACCAAGTATTCCTAATACAAATTCAGTTACTCCGCCTAATCGGTCGGTGTAATAATTTATCAACCCTGGCAGTAAATTAGCATCTGCTAATTTTGGCGAAATTTCAAGAACTTGTTCTAAAATATTTATGCTTTCTTTTTGATTACTATAGGCATCATAAGAAGATTTTGTAACATCATAAAATCTCCCCAGTAAGCCATAAATACTGCCGAGATAAAACTTATTATAAGTATCTAATTTTCTATCCCTAAAATTTTCTATAACATTTTCAGAATATTCAATTAAAACTTTTTGTATGGAATCTCTTACAGTATTTACCTTACTAAAAGGAAGATCATTAAGTATTTTGACCGATTTGATTATTTCGACATTAAGAAATAAATAATGATATTTTAATTCATTAGATTCTAACATTAAAGACTTTAATATTTCATCTGTTTTGTCAAATTCATAATTTATAGCAAGTTCCAATATTTTTTTATCCTCTTGAGTTGGAATACTACCAGCAATAAAAATTCTGGTAAATAAAAAATAAATTATTAAAACTTTTAGTTTCATTTGGTTCCTAAGGATTTAAAAGTTAAAGCAAAAAGTTGAATTTGTTTAAGCATTGCACCTAAACCGTTTTTCCTTGTGGGAGAAAGATGTTTATCAATTCCAATTTCATTAAGAAAGTGTGGGGGTGAAGAAAGAATATCTTCTGGTTTTTGATTTGAATAAACTTTTATAAGTATTGCAACAAGTCCTTTTACAATCATTGCATCGCTGTCACCCAAAATTATCATTTTGTCATCTTCCATTTTAGCGAACATCCAAACTTGTGATTGGCAGCCTGATATTTTATTCTTTTCAATTTTTATTTCGGGTGCTAACTCTCCAAGCTCTTTTCCCATTTTGATTATCAACGAGTATTTATCATCCCACTCTTCAATAGAAGAAAACTCTTGTATTATTTTTTCTTGTTCTTCTTTTACAGCCATAAATTTTCCTTAAATAACTTTTTGGATTATATACAATAACAAATTTATAAAAAAATTGTTTGTTTATCTCAAAATCAACATTACAATATTGATAGAATGAAAAGATTTAATCTTCTTTTATGTTTCGCTTTGACCAATAAAAAAGTGCGAAATAATTTCTCGCAGATTTATGATAAAACAAAACAGATGTTTGCTTAATGTTGGGTCCAAGTGATAGAGTATATATTGTGTATGAGTTTATTTATTTGCTGTTGTTACGAAAGAAACATTTTGTTAATATTTATTTTTATTGTGGATTTGCTAACAAGACAAAAGTATCAAAAAGAAAAAAATTCTCTACTTTTAACAATAATTTGAACTCTCTGGAGATAATCAAATAATTTGACAGTTAACCAATATAATAATCTAATGATTATATTTTCTGTTTTATCTTTAAAATTTTCCCGTCTAAAACATTCTTGCGGGAGCATTTATTTTATATATCTAACCAATACGAAAATTTAGCAAGAAAAATATTGTTCGTTTCGGCATTCATTAAGTTTTTAAAATCCCTACCAAACACCATTTTGCCAGGATCATCAAAGTTTGTTCTATCATGGGACCAAACTAAATAAAAGATTGAACCCGGTAAAACTTCCCACCTGAAGACAATAGTGCTCCGTAACGACTTAAAATTAAAATCGGGATTGCTAAATGTAAATGCTTGAGCATCGCCACTTCCATCCGGATCAATAGTGTATTCACTTTCTTCTTTGTTATAGGAAACGCTTCCAACTTTTTTATATTTATTAAAATCAAATGTCCTTGGTTCCGCAAGTTCTTTGAAATTAGAATATTTACCAATTGACATTAAAGGCTGCATAAAAAGTTGTAAGCTAATTTGAGGAGTGATCGTCCAGTTTAATCTTATCTTCCCCGAAATTGTACGATAATCTATATCTCCGAAAACGTAACGAGTTTTATAAGTTTTAACTGCGTATGGATCTTCAAAATTACCAATCCACTGTTTTTTCCCTTTTTCTAAACTAAGATTAGGTCCAAAACTAAAAGAAATTTGTGAACTCGGCTTCCAGTTAAAATCAACTTGGAAATTCCATCTGGGTTCATCTATTTCTGAATTTCCGTAATGCCCATAAACAGAATAGACAATTTTTTTTCTGGAATCGGAACCTATGTTAAAGTTAAAAGAATAACTTGAAGGATTTTTCATTATTGGTCCGCCTCTTGTTTTAGTTTTGCTGAATGTTGCAAGACTATAATTACCTCCGATATTTAACCAATAGTAGTTCATAAATTTTCCGTAAACGTAAAGCATAAATCCATTACCAGTATTATTACCTTGAAAATCATAATTTTCAAAATGAGAAAAATTAATAATTTTTTTTCTAAATAAATTATCCGGTTCATACCATCTATAGCCCAAAACAACATGACCGTTTATTCTTGCATCCATCCATTGAAATCCAAGATCACTATTTTCAAAACCTGGTGAAACCGTTCCAACCGAAGCATTAACAAAAAAGTTTCCTTTCTGTTTATTTAAAGCTATCCTGGAATAATATCCGTTTAAGGTTGTTCTGTTTGTGTCTAAACTCATGTAAGGATTATCAGGTCTCTGAAAATAATGATAAGGCTTTTTCTGAACATTTGTAAGTGCTTTTTTAGAACCGTTTATGTGCGAGCCTGCAAGAAAACCTGTTAAAATATATGTTTCCGAGCTATCAAGAAAAGTCCATCCGTCAATTCCAAAATTATAAGCATTTTTAACTAAATTATCTGATAAATTTTCTGTTCGTAAGTCTCTATTTACACTTGTAACCATAAACCCAAGTGCTTGTTTTCCGTTATTAAATTCTTTTTGCGAGCGAACAACTCCATAATGTGTAAAAGGTTCAACTTCATGTTCTGATTTAATTCCATCTGTAATAATTTTAGCATAAGTTCTTTCCGTTGTAGCACTGAGAGCACCAAGTGTCCAAGATTCATCAACCTTTCCGGTTAATTTTGCTGCACCCAAAATTCTTGTTTCTCTTGGATAATCTTTATAATCATAATTAGGTAAATTTCCTGAAGGTGAATGCCCTATTCGTCTGGAATAGAAAAGACTAGGACTTCCAAAGTTGAAAAACCAATTATTGTTAGCAGCACCGTAACCGTACTCAAAAAGATTTTCACCTTCAATAAAGAAGGGTCTTTTTTCGCTAAAGTAAGTTTCGAATGCTGATAAATTTACAACTGCCGGATCAACTTCAACTTGTCCGAAATCAGGATTTATTGTTGCATCCAAATTAAAATTACTGCCGAGACCAATTTTTATATCAGCACCAATATTAGTTGGGTACCGATTCCCTTTGTAGAAAGGATCATCTTGATCATGAATTAAATATTGTGCTTTTTGAACAACATAAGGACGCACTTCTAACCTTTGTTTGGATGTTATACCATTTAGTCCTACTAAATCTACAAAGTGCGAGACAAACCCACTTTCTTTCTTTGGAACCATAACAAGATACGTTTCTTCATTGTTACGTTTTATTTCTCTATTAAAGTTTACTCCCCAAGTCATGTTTTTAGCTTCTTTAAATCGAACTTGCGAAAAAGGAATCTTTACTTCAAGTGACCATCCATTATTATTTACGCTTGTTTTCGATTCCCAAATTCCATCCCAAGAATCATTCATCCAACTGTCGTTATAGATAGTTCCGTCTATTTGAGAACCACCTGCATTTACTCCAAAGAAGTAGCCTGATTTATCATCATTGTATGTATCAATATATATAAAGAACCAATCGGAAGGATTGTAATAATCTTTTCTAAGCAGAGTTTTATCTATTACATCAGCTTCAGAGTCTAATAATTCAGCACTGAAATAAATATAATCATTATCGTAGGAAATCCAAACATTAGTTTTTTCCGTTGCTCTTTTACCTTCGTCAGGATTTTTTTGAATAAATCCCGAAATTGATTTTTGTTTATAAATTGGTTCATTTAATTTGCCATCTAAGTTTATCTTTTTTGTTAATCTATTTGCTTTTATTTTCAGACTATCTTTTGCATCGAGACTAAATGTAACAGACAAAAAAAGCGAGAGTACGAATATAAATTTTTTCATCAAATTATCCTTTAATTTTTTATTTATGAACGATAGAGAACTATCTTTTATTGTATTTTGATTGATAAAAAATAAAAAGGTTGTGTTTACTCAAAAAAAATATACGCGAAGGATTGCTTTGCGTATTAATCTTTCCAAATAAAATCGAATAGCATAAATCCGGCGGTTAGCATAATACCATCATAACATAAAAGTACAATTAGTTCAGCAAATGCTTCATCTAAAGCTTGTCCGTCTATTGCAAATTTTGTTAACTCCATCAATGTTAAAATCAAAGGGAGCAAGATTGGAAATGAAAGTACTGGATAAAGGGTTCCTTTGGAATTAGCTTTTGAAATAATTGCTGCAATTAAAGTTGAGGAAACAGCAATCCCAATGTTTCCAAAGAATAGTGCAAGAAAAAAAAGTGAATAATTAAGAATAACAAATGATTCAAAAAGTAATAAATATAGTAAGAAAATAAAAATGTTCATTATGAAAACAAGAACAAGATTAAAGAACAGCTTACCGAAAAAAATTGTTGAAGGAGCTGCGAGCAATTGAAGAGTTAGTGTAGTTCCGCGTTCCTCTTCCGAAACAAAGACACGAGATAAACCTGACATGGCTGAAAAGAAAATTACAACCCAAAACAATCCGCCGGTTAAGTACAAGCTTATTTTTTCTTGTCCGATTGAAAATAAAATTACGCTGATAGTTACAAGAATAAACATTGCCAAAGCATTTATTGCATATCTTGTTCTTAGTTCCGATTCCCAATCTTTTTTGAATACTGCGAAAAAATTCATGATGGAACTGCCTTAATCTTAAAGTATTCAATATCTAAGATATCCGAGCAAAGTTTTAAATCGCTCTGTTCGTTTGAAGCTATAATAATTAGTTTTTCTTCAGATTCATTTTTTATAATTTCATATATTTTATCTTTACCTTCTGCATCCAAGTTGGAAGTAGGTTCGTCTAATAATAATAATTTCGGATTATGCAGTAAAGAGAAAATAAATTTCATTCTTTGTTTCATTCCCGAAGAGAATCCTTTTAGCAAATCGTCCTTTCTATCATAAAGTTCTATTTGGCTCAATAGAAAATCAGCTCGTTCGCTATTAAATTTTATACCTCGTATTTTTGAGAAGTGCTTTAAATTTTCATAAGCTGTAAATTCATCGTATAAGACAAGATAAGGCGACACAAAACCAATGTGATTGTGAAGTTTCTCGGGAACTATTTCTTTGGAATTGATTGAGTGGGAAACTTTTCCTTTTGTAGCTGAGATTATGCCCGCAATAATTTTGATTAATGTAGATTTCCCGGAGCCATTACTTCCTGAAAAGCCATAAAGATTACCGCTTAAAAAATGTTTGTTTATCTCTTTAAAGATTAATCTTCTTCCGAATGTTTTGGTTATGTTTGTTAAAGATAATTTATACTCGTTCATGTAGCAGTACTTTATAAAATTATTTGTTCAATATAACAAATTTACCTTTTTTAATGTTATTACTTGTTTTAGTTACATAGATGTAAACTCCGCCGGCAAGTTTGTTATTGTTATTATCTAAAGCATTCCACGTAACAACTGTATTACCGGAATTAGGAATTTGCAATTTTTCATAAAAAACTAATTCCATATTAATTGAATAAATATAAAGTTCAGCAACACCGGATTGGTCATTGTTTGTCGGGAAGTGCAGATTTTCATAATCCGTATAATTAAAAGGCTGCGGATAAACAAAATCAATTTTTGCTTGGGGAACAAACTCGGCGGCAAGTTTATTATTTATTATATAACTATCGCTTATATATTTTTTTTTATCGGCAGTTAGTTTAACATAATAATTTAATTCTTTATTTATTTTCACACCTCCGTTTATACTTTTTTCGGCAAGATTAAAACTTATATTGATGCCTGTTGAATTAGTAATTGAACCTTCAACATCCGTATTGGTAAAAATGGCTGTTATTGAGTCATTATAATCTGTATGCGAGTTTGTAAATAAAAGATAGTTCATAGAAACCGGTTTTGTTAAACAAGTAATGGGCATTATATTTTTATTAAGGTTGTATTTATTTGTTGGTTTTACAAGAGGATAGAATTTTGCTTCTTCAAAATATTTATTCTCAATAGCCCTATGATTTGTAAAGTAGAGCCAAACGGCAAATTCGCTAAATAAATTACCAAACGAATAACCATAGAAACTTAATGCTTTTGCTATTGCAATTATTGCTCTTTCTTCTACAAGATATTCCCAACTTTTTTTTACAATGTTGTGTCCAAGCATCGGGTCATCAGCTTTAAATTTTTGGTAGAGGAAAATATTCCACAAAGCCAAATCGTAACCATTGTGTTCTTCAAATTTTTTTGAAGTAAAATTAAAAAGATTAGACATATAATGATAATAGTCGTTTACATCATCATAGATAAATTCCTCAAAAGCCGTAGAAGTTAATTCAGCGTAGTAAATATCTTCTAAACGGGGCAACATATAATTCCCAATTTGAATCGCATGATGAAATTCATGAGCGGCTGTAACTCTTGCCGCTTTAATTCCATTTGTAGAAAAACTTGATCCGGAAAATGAGTTATTTATTTCTATGTAAGAAGTATATTTATCACCAACAATCAATTCATCCGCTGTTGTTAATCCATAGGCACCTATAAACTTTATATATACATCATAAAGATTATCTCCGCCTTTGTTATTATCAGGCGGTGGCGGCGGATAGCCGAGATATTCAACTTGAAAAGTGTAAGCCGAATCAAAAGCAATTGCAATTTCTTTAACGCTTTGCGCAACCGTCAGATTTCCGTAAGCGGGAGCGTTTCTTCCCGTTGTATCATAATGAATTCTAAAAAATCCATTAGGTGAAACTATCGAGGTTTGTAAATCGGGTCTATCGAAATAACTTTCAAGCTGTAACTGTTGAGAGTTCGAGAATTTTTCGTAATTGTTTCTCATGGCAGCTTGTAATGGGAAACCGCATTTAGTAATTTTTTCTTCAGCTGAGTTCCTTCCCTGAGCAATATTACCGTAAGCAGATACAAATAAATTAAATAACGAATCAATTTTTTGTCCGTAGGTAAAAGTTGTAAGAAGCAGTAATATTAACAGTTTAATTTTCATTTTCAAATTTTTTAAATGATATTAAATTATTTAATGTATCAGTATAAATTATATAAGTTTCCCCAAAAAAGTTAGTTATAAAAAAATCATTCAAGTTATTTGTTTTAATTGAATCTTTGATAGTAATAGTCTTAAGTTTCTCATTAATTTTATATTTTTTTACGAAATTATTTTCACTAACAAATAAATAATTTTTGTTTGATGAAGAATATAATTTTGAATTATTTTCATTTAAAATAATTTTTGCGGAGTTCTTAGAAGAGAGTTTAATGTACCTATTATTTTTGATCCAATAGATTTTTTCTTTGCTATCGGATTTTATGGATGTTAAAAACTCATTTTTGTTAGAGTAGTTTGTAATCATTGAAAATTCTTTAGGGAAATTTTTCCTTTTTATATTTATTATTTTTTTGCGGTTATTATTTTTTACTTTTATCAAAGAATAATTAGTATTTTTTTTATTCCAAAAGAAAATGTTATTCGGAGTAGTTGCAACCGAAGAGACCAAAGAACTATCAATTAAATTTGTACTTTCAGTTAAGCAATAATCACTATGCAATTTTACTTTTTCTAGAAATAAGTTATTTTTATTTGTTTCAATTAAACTTATTTGATTATCATCGTTCCAAAAAAAATTATTTACGGGGTATCTTGAATAGAAATAAAGATGCTGAGGTTTGTTGCTGTTTTTAAGATTTATTATTTCCAAAAGTTTGCTATCCTTTGTATAACCGATAAGCATTTTTGCATCATCGGAAAACCCAAATTCATTATTCGTATTTGTAAAATCATAAGATATTAAACTTTTTAAGTTTGCTTTGTCATCAAGATTAAATAAGCTCAAAGAACTTTCATTATTACTGTTATAGATTATGTTAATGCTTTTATTTTTTTCTTGAGTAGCATAATTTATTTTTAACGCTTCATTATTTGCAAAAATTGAAAAATCAGTTTCATTTTTTTGTTTATCACTGATTCGATAAAGCGTACCTGTAGTTTTGTAAATAAGAATATTTCTTTTTTCATTTTTTAGCTCAGAAACTTTATCTACTTTAAACTTAAAGATATTATTATTCGTTAAATAATCAAATTGAAAGATAATGCTGCTGTTAATCTTATCAAGAGACACTAAATCCATTTTATCATTTCTGTTAAAATCATTAAAGAGTAATTTTGAATGAGTAAATTGTGAGTTACTTTTTTCTAACTCGGTAAATGAATAAACAGAATCGCCGTAAAAAACTTCAAAATTATTATCGGTTACAGAGATTAAATCTACGAATGAATCGGAATTATAATCAAAAGAATTAATTGAATGAATTATGCTTTCCCTTTCAATTGTTCTACTTTGGGCAAACTCTAGGTTATCAATATTATCAAAGAATTTTATTGAATTACTAAGAACATCTATGGCAATAATATCTTTCATTCCGTCTTGGTTAAAATCCATAATTGATAAATCGGCAAAAGAATTTTGTTTGAGTATCCTACAGGTATTTAAGTTATAGCCATTATTTTGGATTATTTCTATTCCGTTAAAATTATTTCCGTAAATTAATGCTTCATTTTTCCCGTCGCTTGTGAAATCGCATATTTCTATCGAAGTAGGATAAGAGTTGAATTTAACAGTGTTCAAAAGTTGCAGCGAATAATTTTTTGTAAATGAAACCAAACCGGCAATCCTTTTTTCTCGAGAGATGAAAATATAATAATTAGTTCCCGATTTGGATTTATTAAACCACTTAAAATCATCAATAGGATAGAAAAAAAACTTTTTTATGGCGTGAGAAAAAGTTGAGCCTTTAATTCCCTTGTGCAGTACAAAACTTTTGGACTGTCTGCCAAACAGAATTATATCGTTAACATTATCTTTGTTGAAATCGGTTAAAGTAAAATTTTTATAGCCGGGAAAAGTTTTAACTACATTTACTTTCCCGAAATTATTTAGTTCTATTTGTGCATCTATTTTTAAAGATAAAAAAATAAAAATGATAGCTATAAAGATTTTATCTTTCGGAAAGACGTTGTTTCCTTCTCTCAAGCGCATCTTCATATCTTCTTTTTTCATCTTCAGTTTCCGGAATAACTTTAAATGTTTTAACCGGTTTACCGTTTTCATCGACTCCTACAAAGGTCAAATAAGCCGAATTTGTATGTAGGCTTTTCTCTTTTGTATAGTTTTCGGTTTTTACTTTAACGCCTACTTCTACGGAACTATTAAAAGCTCTATTTACCGAAGCGGTTAAAGTTACAACATCACCGAGCTTTACAGGATGATGGAAATCTATTTTATCTACAGAAGCGGTTACACAAATCCTTTCTGAATGTTTACTTGCTGCAAGGGCTGCACAAATATCAATCCAGTGCATTAGTTGTCCACCCAACAAATTCCCAATTTGATTGGTATGTTGAGGCAGTATTAACTCAGTCATTGTTACAACGGAATCTTTTACATATTTAGTTTTATTTACACTCATTAAAAATTTTCCAACTCTTTATTTAAATCTTGAAGTTCACTTACATTTTTATCGTTGGGGTAATTTTTTATATATTCAGCAATGTTTCGAAGTGCTTCATCGTTTCTATTTCGTTTTACAAGCAGCTTTATTAATCTGTATTGAGCAAGTGGTGCATACTCAGAATCGTGATAGGTATCTTTAACATTTTTATAATAGTTAATTGCTGCATTGTAATACTCCATTTTTTCATAAATTTCTGCATTGTTAAATTCTTTTGCAGCAAATTTTACATAAAGTTCATCTATCTTTTTTTCGGCTTCACTTACTTTTGGATGAAGCGGAAAAAATTCAATAAAGTTTTGAAATTCTTCTATTGCTTTTTTTGTATAACTCTGTTCCAATTGATAATTAGGAGAAAGGTTGTAGTAAGATTCAGCCAGCATGTATTGAGCATCCTGTACATATTCACTTGTAGTAATATCTCGTATTAACTTACTGAATTCATATACCGCAAGTAAATATTGCTCTTTCTTAAAGTATGTAAAAGCTAAGAAATATTGTGCATCGTCATTAACCGGTGTACCGGAGTATTGCATAATTATTGTTTTAAATTCTCTGATTGCTTCATCATAATCTTCATCAGTCATAAGTTGTTTGGCATATTCCAAATGTTGTTCAGCGGTAAATGCAGAAGTATCTTTTATGTTTGAACAATTCCACAAACCGATTACAATAATTATTATAAAAAAAGCTTTTTTCATTTTTGTAATGTCCATAAATTTTTAAATCTAAATAATAAATTTAATTATAATTAGAAACTATTAAAACATATTATCAAATTCATTTACTTCTGATATTAAAAAAAAGATAAACAACTGCGGCTGCCGTTCCTATAGCGATTATCGGCTCAATTGAACTGCTTAGCAAAGGTTCATCGGGTAATTTTGCAGTGGTAAATGAATATGCAATATTTTCTAAAACTGAAATATCGGAATATTTTACATAATTCTGGGAAGTTAAATTAAATTCCTTAAAATCAGTTATTTTATTTTTCTTTTTTAGAAAGAGTAAACCCTTAACCTTTATTTCTCTCTTTACCAAATATCCTCCGAAAAAACCATCTTTAATTATTTCGGGATAATTTGTGTTTATTTCTTTGAGATTATAAGATATAGAATCAGAAACAGTAGGATTTATGTTAATATTATTCTTTTTTAATTCACCAACAACAGTAGAACTAAATATTTTGTAATCATTTGGTGAATTAAAAAAAAAATTATATTCTGTTTTCTCAAGTAAATTTTGAGCATACTCTTTTACAGATAATCTTACCAATGAATCGGCTATTTCAAAATTTGTCTTACTTTGGGCTTTAACTGTAAAGTTTAAAAGAATAAGAATTATAATTATGCTTAAATATTTGTACATCAATTTTTAGATGATTGTTTATCTGATATTTCAAAATAATGAATTTGAACTCAAAAACAAATTGTTGTCTGTAAAATAAAAAGAAATTCCGGAAGAAAAATTGTTATTTCATCAACTTTCGTTAGCTAACTAATAACAGATTGTTGCGTTCTTAAATTTCTAAGAAATTTCTTCGTAAGAATCTAGAAAGTTAGATGCTGAACTTATATTTTCAGCTTAACTCAGTAGTCTAACAGTGAGTTTTATTTTCCGTACAATCTAATTTGTCATAAGTTTCTAAAAAGGGATTAAACATTCTACCCAATTTTAAGTTCCAAAGCTCAGGTCAAAAAGAAATAACATCTTGCCATTAAAAATTATTATATTTAAAATCTAACATTAAAAATATATGAAGTTATGAAATACAAAATAGTTTTAACATTTTTTCTGATCTCCCATTTTACTTTTGCTCAAGAGACATTTAAGTTTTTAGAGTTGGATAATAGTCCTAGGGCAGCTTCTCTTGCGGGAAGTTTTGTTTCCAATATAGATGATCCAAATGTAATTTTTTACAATCCTGCAGGAATTGGTTATCTACAGAATAATTCCATCTCATTTTCGCATGTTTTTCATCTAGCGGGCATAAATTCTTCTGCACTTTCTTACTCGCATGAGTTTGAAGAAATCGGAAAGTTTGGAGCAGCATTAAAATATATAAACTACGGAAGTTTTGTGGAAGCTAATGCTTGGGGAGTAAAAACCGGGGAATTTGGTGCCGGCGAATTAGCGGCAATTATCGGTTACTCCAATAAATTAGATGAAAACTTTAATTATGGTGCTAATATAAAATTTATTTTTTCTTCCATAGCCGGAAAATATTCAACCGGATTGGCACTTGACCTTGGTTTGCATTATACAATTCCAGATACAAAATGGAACTTTGGTTTCTCTATATTGAATTTAGGAACACAGCTTACTCAATATTATACTGTTGAAGAAAAACTTCCTTTAGATATAAGACTTGGTTTTTCTAAAACCTTAGCTCATCTTCCTCTCACTTTTTATGTGTCGCTAAATAAGTTGAACGGCTCATATGATTCATTTGGAAAACGTTTCCAAAACTTTACATTTGGTGGAGAGTTTAAGGTAAGTAAAGTAATAAAATTAAGGTTCGGTTACGATAACCAAAAGAGAAAAGATTATAAAATAAACGGAAGTGCGGGAATTGGCGGTTTTAATCTTGGAATAGGCATACTAATTTCTAATTATAATTTTGATTATGCTTTTTCATCACTTGGTTCTATCGGGTCATTTCACAGAATAGGGCTTACAACAAATTTATAAACAAGTAAGGAAGGATTTACTGAAATCCTTCCTTATACATTGTCATACTAACTAATACAGAATTCTTTTTTCTAATTGCCTTCATCGGGATAATTTAATTGAGCTATATAGAAAACATTTATAAATTAGCAATTGTTTTGATATGCTCAAACTCATTATTACTAAATTAAGTTTAATCTTAATACTTCAGCTGCTTCTTTTTGTAAAACCATTGTTTCTTCTACACAATAATTAGTAAACTCACGGCGTAATTTGTAGTTCTTTCGCAACTCATCAAAAGTATTAGCTATTTCCTCTTTTTTTACCTCCAATAATTTTCTCATTTGAACTCCATCTTTCCATATTGGATATATGTTATTTATTATTTGATGAAGATTTTGTTCCGGCGACCAGGCACGCCTTATATCTACTTTATTATTTTCAATTTCTGGAAGTTTAGGTTGCCATGCAGGGGTAGTATTTAAAAACTCACACAAACTATTATATATCATTTTTGTCCCGTTTACTTTTCCTTCAAATGAATAACCGGCAATATGAGGAGTAGCAAGTTCAATAATATTAAGTAGTTCCGTATCAATATTAGGTTCATTTTCCCAAACATCTATAACGGTAAAAATATTTCGTTTTTGAGAAAGTCTCTTTGATAATGCTTCTTTTTCAATTACCGGTCCGCGTGAAGTATTTATTAAGAGAGCATGAGGTTTTATCAAATTTATATTTTCTTCATTTAAAAGATGAACCGTTTTATCTTGCCCGCTTTCGTTAAGTGGAACATGAAATGTAATAATATCAGCAGATAAAACTTCCTCTAACGATTTATATTTTTCGTCTCCGGTTTTTCTTTGTAATGGCGGATCATTTATCAGTAATTCAATATTAAAAACTTTTGCAACTTCGGCTATTTTACTTCCGATACTACCGCAGCCAATAATCCCTATTGATTTGTTTTGTAAAATGAGACTATACTTCTCGTAGAAATAGAAAATAGCAGCATAAACATATTCAACAACAGCCCATGAATTACATCCTGCAGCCGAGGCAAATTTTATCCCTTTTTCATTTAAATAATCTGTATCAATGTGATCTGTCCCTGCTGTTGCAGTACCTACAAACTTAATGTCAGAATCTTTTAATAGTTCTTTATTTACCTTGGTTGTAGAGCCAACTATCAACACATCGATATTCTCTAAATCCTTAATTGAAATTTCTCTTCCATTAATTAGTTTTACTTTACCTAAATTGGAAAAAGCTTCTTCAGCAAACGTTATGTTTTTGTCAATTAAAATATTCATAATAGTTCTGCTTATTTAGTTATTTAAATTTTAGATAGATATAAGATTAGGTCTCAGTACTTTACTAACTTTTCCAAAGTAAAATTATAGGTGAAATTCCTCTTAAAAAAGAGTAATGTTAATCTGTTTATGTCTGTTTAATTTCAATCACCTTACTAAGAGCGAAGCCATCACTTATACCTCTATAAAAATAATAAAAAGTAAATAAATATACACGGAAAGAAGTTAAATAAATGGAGGCAATCTTAAAATATTAAACAGCGAAAAGATAAATATTTCATAAATTTACGCTTTCAAAACATGGTTCAATAATAAACCTTTTAGTCTAATTTTGATAAAAAATATTATAGTCTGAAAAAGAACTTAATATAAAAAGACCTTTTCGATATTACCTTAAATTGCATTAAGTCTAATCTGAAATTTTTAAACAAAAGGAATTGAAAACAAAAAAAAATATTTAAATTATTTTGTAATTTGGATAAAATAAGTTATCTTTACTTTCACTTAGTTACAAATATATCTATTTATATAAGTAAACGAAAGTAAAAAAAAACAAAAAAGTATAAATTAGTAAGGAAAGTAAAAATGATAAATTTTCTCAAGCCTGCTCCACATAAGGAAATATTACCCGCGGAAAAAATTGATAAAAATTACAAAAGATTAAGATTGCAAGTATTCCTTGGAATTTTTATTGGTTATGCTGGATATTATTTAGTACGTAAAAACTTCTCACTCGCTATGCCTAATTTAATAGAAGAAGGTTTTTCTAAAGGAGAATTAGGAATAGCACTTTCGGGGGTTTCAATTGCTTACGGACTTAGTAAATTTCTTATGGGTAACTTATCCGATAGAAGTGATGCCCGTAAATTTATGTCTATAGGATTACTTTTATCTGCTCTTACGATGATTACTTTAGGAGTTTTTCCGTTTGCAACATCTTCCATTATGATTATGTTTGCACTTTTACTAATAAATGGTTGGTTCCAAGGTATGGGTTGGCCTCCTTCGGGAAGGGTTATGGTACATTGGTTTTCTACAACTGAACGGGGAACTAAAATGTCTATATGGAACGTTGCACATAATATTGGCGGGGGACTTATAGGACCACTTGCAATTTTGGGAGTTTCAATTTTTGGTGATTGGCATAGTAAATTTTATTTTCCGGGAATAGTAGCAATTTTTGTAGCATTTTTAGCTTATCTACTTGTAAGAGACACACCCCAATCTTGTGGATTACCAAACATCGAAAAATATAAAAATGATTATCCCCCAAATTACTCTGAAAAACAAGAAAAAGAATTTTCTGCAAAAGAAATTTTTCTTACTTATGTTCTTAAAAATAAAGTACTTTGGGCAATAGCATTCGCAAACGCTTTTGTTTACTTAGTTAGATATGGTGTTCTAGATTGGGCACCAACTTATTTGGATGAAGTAAAACATTTTTCAATTTCTGAAGCAGGTTGGGCTTATTTTGCCTATGAATATGCAGGAATACCTGGTACTCTTCTCTGCGGTTACTTAAGTGATAAAGTATTTAGAGGAAAAAGAGCACCTGCAAGTATTCTTTATATGATTTTGGTTTTAGTAGCTGTTTTTATTTATTGGAAAAATCCTGCCGGAAATCCTTTGATAGATAATATAGCTCTAATTGCAATAGGATTTTTAATTTATGGTCCTGTGATGCTGATTGGTGTACATGCCTTGGATTTAGTTCCTAAAAAAGCTGCAGGAACGGCTGCAGGCTTAACTGGATTGTTCGGTTACCTCGGTGGAGCATTATTTGCAAATATTGCAATGGGTTTTGTTGTAGATACATGGGGTTGGGACGGTGGTTTTATGGTGCTTCTTGCAGCATGTATATTTTCTATAGTGTTTATAGCATTTGCTTGGAAGCAAGAAAGTAATATTGCGTAAAAACAATCCTAATAATTTAATGCAACGATATAAAAATTCATAAATAAATTTTTATACAACAAAAAGGAGGATAAAAGAATAATAAAACAACGAAAATTTTTCTAACTATGTATTAGAAATAATAGAAAATGTAAACAAATTATAATTTTTTACTTTTCTCACGAATACTTTTTGGAAAAAAACTTTTTTAATACGGGATTTCACTTTTTCAAAAAAGCTCCCAAAAAAAATTAACAATGTAGTTAAACAATGCTAATAATAAAGTAAAAATTAATTCTTAACAAAATGAGGAAATTATGTACAAAACTAAATTAAAAAAACTCTATTTAGGACTAATCGTCTTATTTGGAATGGGATTAGTCAGCTGTGATATTGACACACCTGATTATAACGAATTTAACCTCTATAAAACTTACCCTCTAAAAGAGCTAAGTGCAGAGGCAAAAAAAGTAAGAGACTATGTAGAAAAAGACATTATTATTGCCCACAGGGGTTCCACTTTTTGGACTCCCGAGGAAACTGAAGCTGCTTTCCGATGGGCTAGAAATATGGGCGCAGATTATCTTGAAATTGATTTGCAAAGAACTAAAGATGGTGTATTGTTAGCACTTCACGATGATAATTTGAGAAGAACTTCTAATATTGAGAGCATCTTTCCAGGTAAAGAAGATTACCCTGTAAGCTATTTTACTTTAGCACAAT
Organism: Ignavibacteriota bacterium; assembly: GCA_002746605.1. Lineage (GTDB taxonomy): Bacteria > Bacteroidota > Ignavibacteria > Ignavibacteriales > Melioribacteraceae. Next base: position 2,996 of record PDPT01000012.1, on the reverse strand, counting down.
TAAGAGAACTTGATGCCGGAGCTTGGTTTAATGTAGCCGTACCGGAGAACGCTAGACCATCATTTGTAGGCGAAAAAATTTCTACCTTGGAAGAAGTGTTCAAAATTGCTGAAGGCTATAGAATTAAACGCGATGCAAACGGAGAACCCGTAAAAGATATGAACCGTTTAAATGCAGAAGGGCAATGGGCAGGATATTATGAGTTTGAAATAGATCCTCAAGATAATGGAAACAGACCAGGTGTTTATGCAGAAACTAAAGAACCTTATTTGTTCCCTAATATGGAAGCAGATTTAGCAAAGTTATTGACAGACGAAGGATGGAATATTAACAGTCCTGCAACTTTAAAAAATATTCCTACTGTACCCGGAAAAGTTCAAGTAGCTAATACAAAAGGTCGTTTTATTTTACAATCTTTCTCTCGTCAGTCAATTGTTGCATTAGAAAAAGAGTTGCCCGGAATTCCAAAATGTATGTTGCTCTGGGAGTCTGAAAGTTCTTCGTATGTAAGACCTTCTAATACTCTTGAATCGTTAGCTGAATTTATTAATTTTTCAGTAGAATATAATTGTCAAATTATTGGTCCTTCTATAAAAGGAAAACCTAATAATTATCCGGATTTAACTGAGCCTTGGATGTGTGAAATGTATCACAGAGCAGGAATGCTTGTTCATGCTTATTCTTTTGATACAGAAGATCAGTTAAGAAAGTACAATGGAGATTATTTTTATGGAGGAATTTCACGCTTCAAAAATCCTGATAGAAATGTAAAAGGTAACTTCAAATATAATGTAAATCGAAATATGTTTATAGATGGTGCATTTACTAATCTTACTGATTTATCGATGAACTATCAGGAACGTGAAGTTATAGGAACTGCACAAGAAGTATTAAACAATTTAGGATATTAATCAATCTTAATAAACTATAAAATATTATGAACAACAAAAATTTTAGGTAAATTATGTTTAGAAAATTATATATAACTGCTATTTTCTCATTAATATTTTTCGTAGGAGTAAATGCTCAAGAAAATAATATTTCTGTAGAAAATTCTAATGGAGGAATTAAATTAACTTCATCAGACAATGAATACCAAGTAAGTATTAATGGTAGAATTTACATGGATGGTTTTCATTACTTAGATGATGCAACAGATTTAAGTTCACACTTATCAATTAATGATATTCGATTTGGCACCAATATCAGATGGGGTAAATGGAGTGCTAAAGTAAACATTGGCTTTGGAAACAACAAAGTTAATATTAAAGATGCTTTTTTAAGATTTAATCACAAAAAAAATAGTACTTTTACCGTTGGTAATTTCTTTGAACCTTTTGGTATTGAAGCTTCGGAAACAAGTAAAAATTTAAGATTTATAGGTTCTTCTAATACAACACAAGCAATGGGTATTGGACGTAGTATTGGTTTAGGTTATACTTTCTACACTCAAAAATTATACTTATCAACAGGGCTATTTGCTGGCTCGGTGAATAATCATAATAAAGGCGACCAAGGTTTTTCGACATCCTCTAAAGCTGCTTATTCTCCTATTCAAAATGAAAGCTTTACATTTCAAATTGGTGGTTCGTTTACTTACAGAAAGCCGGAAGCCAATGGTTTTAGTAAAGATTTTAACGATGATGATTATAATCGTGTAGTTACATTTGCTGCCGGACCTGAACATAAGTTCTTAAATGCTACAATGAAAGGTGCTCGATCAGATATGAGATTTAATTTTCAATCTGTTACCTTGAGCGGACCTTTTATGTTACAAGCAGAATATACACAAGCTAAAGTAACTCGTGATGATGATTATGCTCTAAGGCTTATGAAAGATAATCCTTACTGGACACACACTGCCGGTGGTGGATATGCTTGGCCAATCAAACCAAGTGATTATCCAGATTGGTATGGAGAACTGAGAGATATAGAAACCAAGGCTTATTACGCACAGTTAGGATTTCTATTGGGAGATGAGTACAAATATAATCCTTCAACATCATATATTAGAAGACCTAAATCAGGTACTTTTGAATTCTTAGTACGTTATGATCATACTGATTTAAATGATATTGATGGTACTTATTTTAACGGTGCTTATGGAGACCCTGATTTAAATGCAGCCTTGGGAGGATATGGAAACATGAGTATTCAAGGTGGTAAAGCAACTACTTATAGTTTGGCAATCAACTATTACGTAAGTACAAATGTAATGTTCCGTTTGAATTATGATTATATGGATGTTGATAATCAAAAAACTCCTCTTGATGAAAATATTGGAATATTTAAAGGAAGAGTACAAATTAATTTTTAAAGGAATTAATTAAAAATAATATAACAGGAGCTTGCTTCACTATTGAGAAGTGAGCTCTTTGTTATTTTATTTTCTGATGTTTTAGAAGTCTCATCTCTCTTGATTATCTAATGGGTAAAACTGATGTTGAACTTGATAAATCTATTATTGATAGAGTTGTAGAGATTCAGATATTGCTTGATGAAAATAAATCTTATCCTTTACACACTTGATAATCTTCTGCAAAATGTTAGAACCAGAAAAGTATTGCTCTTCTATCTTGCAAATGTTTACGATAGATATTATGCAGATAAAAGTGTTGCTCTTAATTACTACAGAAAATTCACAAAAGAAGCAAAAGATGTAGATGAAAATCTAATAAGTTATTCATTATACAGAATTAAAGAGCTTACGCAGGAAGAAGATTTCTGGAAAAAGAAGAAAAAATAGCACGCATATTATTATAATAACTCCAAATACAAATTTTAAATTAGGTAACAAGTTTGCAAACATAATTAAGAACTTTAAAATTAGTATATCATCTTTCTTGTATTTTTTTTACTTTATTGATAATTTAAATTATAAGTTTATGGTACTAAAAAAATAAGGAAAATAGAAATGAAAAAGATACTAATTCTTTTTTTACTACTCTTTTTAACCTTTTGTCAAAATAAAAAAGAAAATAACCAAATTATACTTT
>PDPT01000011.1 GCA_002746605.1 Ignavibacteriota bacterium | reverse complement strand
AATATCTGAATAATCAAAAATATTGATTCCAAATTGGTGATATTTTTGAAAAGAAAATAACATTCCTATTCCAACTGCTATTATATAACTTATTGAAATCAGAGTTTGTAATTCTCCAATTATTATTTCGTAAGAGTTTTTTATTATTCCTTCGTCTGTTTGCTTCATATTGTTCCCATTTCGTTGTTCTTTTCACAGTTAAAATTACTCAATCAATTTCAGATTTCCGTAATCAAATTTTAAGTGAGTTCAGTAAATATTTAATTCCACAACTTGCTAAACTCCGTAATCAATTCGGTCTCAGTTTTAACTTAAGCTTTTGTGAGCTTTTTAAAAATTCGATGTCATTTTCAATCATAATTTTGTTTATAAAAAGAGATAATTTATTTTTCGTTTCTCTGTTAAAAAAAAGTCCAACTAATATAATTGCAAGTCCGATAAATATTACTGGAAATCCGCTCCATAAATATACTTGCTTTTCATTGTTAATGTTGGACAGCATTAGTCCAATTCCGATGAATTGTATTATAATCCCAACTATTGATAATGTGTGTTTTTTCATCTCTAAGACTTTATGTTTCTTTTGGTTAATTTATGCACTTTGATTTCATTCTGTCAATGAATGGCAACGTTCGTGTATAAGTAAAGTTACGTTTATTTAGCAGTTAATTTAGTAAATAAAACACTAACCAAAAAAGTCCTGGTGGGCCTTTCGCAAATGAACTAAAACCAACAATTTTATTTATACGGTATGTCTGTTGCACAAAGTGTGCAAATATACATAAAAAAAGAATGATAATTAAATTCATTTTCTTTTAAGGAAATGTATATTTATGTAACCTTGAGAATGCAAGAAAAGAAATACCAAGAAAAATTATTCGTCAGTTTTCAATTAAGCCAAAGAGTACTTATTTCCCCAATTTTCTTTTAATGTATTAAGGTTCATTAAAGTAGCTTCTTTAAGTTGGAGTTTTATAAACTTCTTCAAGCTGGTTCATAAATATTTTTTATCCTTAGAAGCAGCATATTTTAGTGTATTTCTTATCTGATGAATTACACTAAGTTTTTTTCACTACCTATCTTTCTGCTTCGCCATAGTTTACGTTACGTAAAATATTTCTGTAAGCGTAATAGTCTTTTCCGCTTTCTATTCCATTACCGTTTAGGGTTAAGCGTACACTTCCGAGATGGTCTTTTACAAAGTAAAGCCGTTCATCTGTCGTGTTTTGTTTGTTCACATTGCCTATCATTCTGTTGCCAAATATTTTAACTTATTTTAGCAATCACACAAATTTTATGTAGTGGCTGTTTTTATAATAGTTGCATGGAACCTGCCTCGCAATGTTTTCGCGGAGTAAGCTCGCTGAGCATGTCAGGTGTTACTTTCTACCTTCTGGGTAGAACCGTGTTACTTGCCAAAAATAAGATACATCTTTATCGGAATTTATTCTTGTTAATCTCTCAATTTCAAATTCTGCATCTTCTTTAGTTGGTAATACTTCTTTAATTGTTATAGATTCTTCAATTTTTTTATATCTCTATCAAGTCTAATTACTGCATAAAGAGTTTTTTTTCTACCATCGTACATCCTGTATTTTTATTGATTAATTAAATTACCCAACAATTCTCTGGTTGCAGGTTTGTTCCTATTTTTTCTGTTACTTTGTTGCCTGCTTTATCTTAGTAGGTGGTAATTGTTCTGCCTTCTTCGTCTTTATATATTGTGTACTCAAAGTAACTTTTAGCCGGATTACTGTCGGGTACTGTTCCGGATTGCCAGATGTATTGAATTTTTTTAGATATTTCATTAATAACAAGTTCTTCTCCATTATTAATTTTAATTATTTCGTTCGGACTAATCTCCCTTGTTAAATTATTTAGGTAATCATACAAGAGATAGCTTTTATATTTTTTCCCAACTTTTACATCATCGATTTTTTAAGACTAAGCTGCGTTTCGCTACGTTCACATCGCTTAGCCTCAATTCTTTCTTTGACCATTTACGCAAATCTTTTTTCACTACTGAATTTACTTTTTCAGTAACAACTATTTAAGCTATACTTATATTGATATTAATAATAAAATGAAATCCAATATTTTATCATCTATTATTGGATATATGTTTAAAAAAATAAACCCCGATTTTTTTATCGGGGTTTATTATAAAATAAAAAATTATCTGAGGATTAGTTAACTGTTTCTAAAACATTAACAAATCTTCGATTGTTTCTCTTCTTTTCAAATTTTACAAATCCATCTATAGTAGCAAAAAGTGTATCGTCATTTCCTCTTTTTACATTTGTTCCCGGATGAAATTTAGTTCCTCTTTGTCTTACGATAATTGAACCGGCAGTAACTTTTTCACCGCCAAATCTTTTAACACCAAGATATTGCGGATTACTATCTCTACCGTTTCTCGATGAACCTTGTCCTTTTTTATGAGCCATTATTTACTCTCCTCAACTTTTTCTTCTTCTTTTTTAACTTTTGAAGATGATTTAGTCATATTAATTTTTGTAACTTCTATTTTAGAAAGTTGTTGCCTGTGACCATTTTTCAATTTATAAGATTTTCTTCTTTTTTTCTTGAAAACAATTACTTTATCATCTTTTAAATGTTCAACAACTTTTACTGTAACTTTTGCTCCACTTACAGAAGGTGTTCCAATAGTAGTTTTTTTACCGTCAGAAAATAGCAAAACATTATCAAAGGTAACTGATTTATCTACTTCTACATTTAATTTTGGTACATAATATTGTGTTTTTTCTTCAACTTTAAATTGTTGTCCTGCAATATCAACAACTGCGTACATTTACTTCTCCATTAAATCTTCATTTGACTTCAAAAAATACGGAAATGATTGAAAATAGTCAATAATTTATTTTTATAATTTTTATTCTCGAATTGCAGCATAAAACTAAATAATTCTAAAAAAAAATTTTTATTACTAACACCTCTAACTCTCTCGCTGAAAAATATTTAATCTGGATTATTCATCAAAGATATATTACAGAAAAGCATAAAAAAAGTAGGATCAAAACATGTTCTCAATCCTACTTTGAACTTTAAGAAATCAATATAAAAATTTAATTTTAATAATTTTCAGATAATTCCAAACTAATTAAACTTATAATCTTTAGGTATTACAACAATTCCCGTTTCGGTAACTGTAAATCTTTTTTTATCAGTTTCGATATCAAAACCAATTTCTTCATGTTCCGGTATATGTACATCTTTATCAATTATTGCTCTTCTTATTCTTGTATGTCTGCCAATATTACAATTGCTCATTATTATTGAATCAGTTATATAACTATAACTGTTTACTCTTACGCTTGGTCCTAAAATAGATCTTTCTACAAGTCCGCCGGAAATTATTGTTCCATCTGTAACTATTGAATTTAATGCCCGACCAACTCTTTCGCCTTCGTGGGATAAAGTTTTAGCCGGTGGTGATTGATATTGTCTTGTCCTAAGTGGCCAGTTAGAATCGTATAAATTAAATTCAGGATTTACACTTAATAAATCCATGCTGGCTTTGTAATAGCTATCTATTGTACCAACATCAACCCAATAGGGTCTATCTCCAGGATTATTATCATCTTCAAATCTGAATGCTCTTACTTCGTAATGTTTTTCTACCATATGCGGAATTATATGTTTTCCAAAATCCAAGTTTGGAGTTTTGTCTGCCGTTAGTTCCTCTATAACTTTTATCATACTATCGATGTTAAAAACATAAATTCCCATATTAACAAATGAAAATCCGGACTTGCCCGGTATTTCCGGAGGAGTATCCGGTTTTTCGATAAAAGAAAGTACATGATAGTCTTCATCAATTTCGATAACACCAAAACGAGATGCTTGTTCTTTAGGAACTATTAAGTTGGAAATTGATAAATCGGCTTTTTTCTCAATATGGTATTGAAGCATTTTCATATAATCCATTCTGTAAATATGATCACCTCCAAGAACCACACACCAAGAATATCCTTGGCGTTTTAATAAGTTTAAATTTTGGAAAATTGCATCTCCTGTTCCTTGGTACCATGCATCGCCTGTTTTTTGTTGAGGTGGAACTGAATAAATAAATTCGTTTAATTCGGGATTAAAAATATTCCAAGCTTCGTAAAGGTGTTGATTTAACGAATCCGATTTATATTGTGTTAATACATAGATTTTCCGTAAGCCCGAGTTTAGGCAGTTTGATAATGCAAAGTCAATAATTCTATATTTCCCTCCAAAAGGGACCGAAGGTTTTGATCTAAATTGTGTTAGGGGATGTAACCTATTGCCTTGTCCACCCGCTAAAATCATTGTTACTGTTTCTCTTTGTAGTCTTGAACCTGTGAATGCCATAATTAACTCTTTTTTATTTTAATAGGTAATATTTACATTGTTAAAGAAGGAATTTTAGTTTTTAAAAGATAATAATTTTTACTTATTTTATCATATAATAATTACTCCTTTTATTTATGAAAGTCAAGAAAAAATATTTTCTTTTAGGAATTGTTACTGTTATTTCTTTGTTATTAATTGCATTAGTAATTGCAACATTCTTGCTTAATAAGTTTGGACTAAGTTATGCTGATAGTTTGACATTATCAAAAGTTAATAGCCTTAATAATGAAGAAATCAAAAACTATAATCATCAACTTCAATATTCATATGATGTGCTGCATTATAACTTAAACGTTGAATTGTTCGATAAAGAAAAAAAAATTAAAGGCGAAACAAAACTGACTTTAGTTCCCAAAGATAATTTTTCTGGCAAAGTTATTCTTAACTTTAAAGAGAATTTTGATATTTTAAAATTTAATGTAAATAACAAAAATTCTAATTATGAATTCCACAATGACAAACTGAGTTTTAATATTCCGAAAGAAGAAAAGCAAAAACTGGATACAATTGAAGTTACAATAGAATACATAGGTAAACCCGAAAATCTTGGCTTCGGTTCATTTGTATTTGATAAAGTAAATAATCAATCCGTTATTTACACATTAAATGAACCAATCTATGCTTCTACCTGGTTTCCTTGTAACGATATTCCTTTTGACAAAGTTCTTACGGATATTTATATTACAAACGATTCTTCAAAAGTATCAGTTTCAAATGGAAAATTAATTTCTGAGAAAATAAAGGGTGATAAAAAAACATATCATTGGAAAACCGTTTATCCCATAGCTACATATTTGATTACGATTTATTCAGCTGATTATAAATACTTTAATCAACAATATATTTCTAACTTTACCGATACGACGAATATAGATTATTATGTTCTTGAACCTGAATTGGAAAAAGCAAAAATAGATTTTAGTATTCACCCGGAAGCAATGAAAATCTTTTCTGATATTTTTGGTGAATATCCTTTTATTAATGAAAAATACGGAGTAGCTGAATTTACTTGGAATCTAGGAGCAATAGAGCACCAAACTATTACCGGACTCGGTAAAGATTTTATAAGCGGAAGAAAATTTTTTACAAGCATGCTTGTACATGAGCTCGCACATCAATGGTGGGGAAACGCAGTAACACCAAAAACATGGAAAGATATTTGGCTAAATGAAGGGTTTGCAACTTATTCCGAAGCGTTATACTTTGAGAAATTATCGGGAAGTAAATCTTTACAATCAACCATGGTTTCATTTAAAAATAATTTTGGCAGTTCTACATTATATAATCCCGAAAATTTATTTAGCCGTGCCGTTTACAATAAAGGTGCCTGGGTTTTACATATGTTAAGAAAAGAAGTAGAGGATTCAACTTTTTTCAGAATCCTAAACACTTACTATAGCAACTTTAAATATAAAAATGCTTCTACTGAAGATTTTATTAAGACTACGGAGCAAATAAGTAATAGAGATTTTCAAAAATTCTTTAAGCAATGGGTTTATGAAGGAGCAGGAAAAATAGAGTTGGAGTATTCATACGATGTTGAAAAAATTGATAAAGGCTTTGAAGTATTTCTTGAAGTTGAGCAAATTCAAAACTACTATTCTTCATATCATTTCAGTTTAGACGTAAAAATTGAGTTTACGGATAAAACAACGGAATATAAAACTATTTTTATTGATAGCAGAAATAAGACCGCTAAATTTGTCTTTGCAAAAAATGTGAAGACAATTTATTTAGATCCGGAAAATTGGCTTGCTGCAGATATTATAATGAAAAACTAAAATTGAAATATAAAGCTAAAAATAATAATTTAAGTAATTCTTCTACTTAACTTTGATATACTTAATCTAGTTATTGTTCTAAATATTTTGGAGTTTTTTTATTGTTACTCCACTTCCTTATTACATTTTAAAAATTATTTTTTATTTAATCTAAAAATAACAACATCTCTTGCCGGAACATGAATTGCAAGTTCGTTATTAGTATTGCCGGCTTCAGAATTTCTCCAAAGGTCTTTTATTTTATAGGAGCCATCAAATTTTTTAATATTGATTTTATTCCAATTAACATTGAATATCTTATCTTTGTTATCAAGATTTAAAAAACAGATTGTAATGTCGCCACCGACTAAGAATTTTTGCCAAATCTCAAAATTACCTTCATCATAAATCTTAAAGCCTTGTTTTCCCAGAGAGTCTTGGTCTATTGCAATTAAATTTTTGTTGGTTAAAATATTTTTAGTTGCTTGTGTCATTTTTCTTAAATCGTTGCCTGCTATAAGCGGTGCAGCTAACATGCACCACATTGTAAAATGTGCTCGTGATTCATTAATCGTAAGATTGTTGTTTCCGACCTCCAACATATCAGGGTCATTCCATCTCCCGGGACCTGCATATTTTTCGAGACCGTTTTGCATCTCTAAAAGTTCTGTCCACCCGAATTGATTCTTCCAAACATCACCGTCCCATCTATCGGCAATATCTAATGTTGTTCTCCAAAGATGTCCTATTTCACCAGCCCATTCCCAAGGTTTGTTCTTTCCCCATTCGCAAATACTAAAAACAATAGGTCTGCCGGCTTTAAATAATTCATCTCGCATAAGTTTATAAGATTCAATTGGATCTTGACCTTCAGCATAGCACCAATCATATTTAAGGTAGTCAACTCCCCAAGCTGCGTACGTTTGGGCATCATTTTTTTCAAATCCTTTGCTACCGGGTCTGCCACAGCAAGTTTTTACTCCTGCATCAGAATAGATTCCAAACTTTAAACCTTTAGAATGAATATAATCTGCAAGATATTTCATCCCATTAGGAAATTTAACCGAATCGATAATAATTACTCCTGTAGAATCTCTATGAATTTGCCAGCAATCATCAATAACAATATATTGATAACCTGCATCTTTCATTCCGCTAGAGACCATTGCATCCGCAATTTCCATTATTACTTTTTCATTAATTCCATCGCAAGCAAAATAATTCCAACTGTTCCAGCCCATTGGTGGTGTTTTTGCAAGTTCTTCAAATTTTTGAGCTAATAGTAATGAGTTTATCAGTAAAATAAAATATGTAATTTTTTTCAAAATGTTCTCTCAATTTATTTAATATTTATAAAACGAAAAATAAATAAAATTGATAAAAAAAATATTTCTTTTATGAATGAACGATCTCGTTTTTAATAATTGAATTATCTTTTTTGTGGTTACTCTGCATTCATAAAATTTTTTACTATCATTCTCTGTTTCTGTGCTTCCTCTTTTTACTACCTTGATAGAGTTCGTATTTATGTAACTTGCACTCTAACGAACCATTGAATAACTGAATTTTTCTTGAAGTTCTTAAACCCAATTTTTTAAAAGCATTCTTATTTGAACTCAATATCCAAGCAGAAAAATTGTTGTAATTTTTCTTTAGTGTGTTGCCGATATTTTTATAGAAATCATCAATTTTTTCTTGCTTTAATCTTTCTCCGTATGGAGGATTTGTAATAATTATCCCTTCTTCCAAATTGTTTTGCATCTTAAACAAATCTTTATTCGAGAAGGAAATTATAGAATCTACTCCGGCTCTTTTTGCATTTTCTTTTGCCGATAACAAAGAAGATTGATTGATGTCGTTTGCAATTATAACTTTAGAAAAATTTTTACGTTTTGAGTTAAGTTCTTTTTTAACGGATTCAAAAATTTTTCTATCAAAATTTTTCCAATACATAAAAGCAAATTTTTCTCTATTAATATTTGGAGCAATATTTAATGCCATTAATGCAGCTTCGATTGCAATAGTTCCGGAACCGCACATTGGATCTATAAAGTTTGTCCTTTTATCCCAGTCGGAAAGTAATATCATTCCTGAAGCAAGTATTTCATTGAGAGGAGCAATTTCGCCATCTAACCTATAACCTCTTTTGTGGAGAGATTCACCGGAAGAATCAATTGAGATATTTACTTTGTTTTTATCGATGTGTAAATTAATTCTTACGTTAGGATTTTTAATATCAACATCGGGACGTTTGCCAAATTTTTCTCTAAAATAATCTGCAATAGAATCTTTTAACTTTAATACGGCATATTTTGAATGTGTAAAAGTTGATGAGTTAACGGAATCGGTAACAGCGAAAGTATTTTTTAGATTAATATAATTTTGCCATGAAATTTTTTTAGCATTTTTGTAAAGGGCTTCCGGTGTAGCTGCATAAAATGTTTTTATTGGTTTAATAATTCTTATTGCAACTCTGGAAGCTAAATTGATTTTATAGAATGCGTACAAATCAGCTTGGAACGAAACCGCTCTATTTAGAACCTCAATTTTTTTTGCTCCCAGCTCTTGTAATTCGCTCGCCAAAATATTTTCTAATCCGAATAATGTTTTAGCTATATAAGTATTCATTATGTTTATTTGGATGTTTTAATATAAAAGTATCAACTATAATTAATTTCCTAATAACAAAAATAAAGAGGCCAAAGTGAAAAAACTATTGCTTTTTACTTTTTGCAAAAAGTATTCTTAGTAGTTCTCAGACTGAAAAGTCTGAGCTACGGAATTGATTGATTCGCTTGGCTCGTAAATGACATATTTTTTGTTTATCATCAAGCGGCATTGCTAATGGGATGAGGCAATCTGCCAAGATTACTTCGAAAAATTCTTTTTCTCGTAATGATGCAAAAAGAGTAACTCTAAAAATTAATCCTCAGACCGGTTATATATCAAAAACATATTTGTAGAAAGAGGAGATTTAGTTATCAAGGAATCCTTGACGACAGCAAAGATGGAAGACAATACTTTCTAAGGTTCAAGTAATAGACCGTAATGCAAAATATTATTATTTTGTTTAAGAAGTTAAAATATAAATCTTCTCATTTAATCTTAAAAATTTGTCTTAGAATAGGCGTTAATCCGCTTATTACAAACTCAACCGCAATTACCATTACAATTAAGCCCATTATTCTCATTAAAACTTTATTGCCGTTTTCTCCAATAAATCTCATTATTTGTCTGCCTCCGAGTAGAGAAACGAGCATTATTAAAAGTATAAGAAAAATTACGGAAAATAGAACTAACTTTAAGGAAATATCCGTTGCATCATTATACAAAACTATTGTTACGGTAATTGCACCGGGACCTGCAATTAAAGGTATAGCAAGCGGACTTATCGCAACATCTTTAACCTCTTCAAAATCATCGTCATTACTGGATTTTATTCTGTTTAATCTTGCTTGCAGCATATCATATCCTGCAATAAAGAAGATTATTCCTCCTACAATTCTTAAGCTGTCTATTGTGATGGCAAACAGATCAAAAATAAATTTGCCGGCAACGGCAAACAGAAATAAAATTAGGAATCCAACAACCACAGATTTAAGGGCAACCTTTTTTGCCTCTTTGGAATTCATGTGAGATGTGAGTGATATGTAAACCGGAATAATTCCCAAAGGATTCATCATTGTAAAAAGAGATGTAAAAGCTATGATTGCAAATTCTAACATTTTATTTATTTTTTTTTAATTCATTAAATTCATTTTTTATCAGCTCCCAAGCTGCGAGTACATGTTCTGCAGTTGTTCTTATTCCGGAAATTGAAAGCCTTATTGTAAATTTACCATTTAATTCGGTATGACTTAAAAATAATTTTCCTGAATCATTAATTTTATCCATTAAGTTTTTGTTAAATTTATTCAACTCTTTTTCCAATAAATTATCGGGAACAGCTCGAAAACAAATTGTACTTAAAGGAGTCGGAGCAAGTCGTTCAAAATTTGGTTCTCGGTCAATAAAATCGGCAAACAATTCTCCGAGTCTTAAATGTTCTCTTATAATTTTTTGTAATCCCTCAACGCCAAAGTATCTGAACAAAAACCAAAGTTTCAACACTCTGAATTTTCGCCCGAGTTGGATTCCGTAATCCATATAATTTATAACTTTGTTATCTTCATCGGTTTTAAGATATTCGGGCACCAGCGAGAATACTTTTTTAATAACTTCAGGTTTAGTTGTAAAAAGCACGCTCAAATCAATTGGAACAAATAACCATTTATGCGGATTAACTACGAGAGAATCAGCATCTTCCACGCCACTTAAAATACTTCTAACTTCGGGTACTATTGCAGCACTTCCGGCATGAGCAGCATCTACGTGAAGCCACAAATTATATTTCTTTGCAACTTTTGTAATTTCATTAACCGGATCAATACTTGTGGTTGAAGTTGTTCCAACGCTGGCAACAATGCAAAATGGCTGCATTCCGTTTTCAAGATCATTTCTTATTGCATCTTCGAGTTTGTTTGCAAGCATTCTGAATTGATTATCGGTTTTAATTTTTACTACAGAACTTAATGGAAGTCCGAGTGTTAAAACTCCTTTCTCGATTGATGAATGAGTTTGTTCGGAACAATATAATTTAAGTTTGGTTATATCAAAAGTTGTGTATGTTGATTTTGCTTGTTCTCGTGCAGCAGCAATTGCATGCATCGAACTCATCGAAGCAAGATCATAAGTAAGTCCGAAAAATTTTTGTGGAAGTTGAAGCATTTCTCTAAACCAAGCCATTACCGTTTCTTCAAGTTCTGTTAAAGCGGGAGAAGTTTTCCAAATCATTCCGTTTACATTTAAGGCACTGCTTAAAAAATCACCGAGTATCGCCGGAAACGAAGCGGTTGAATTAAAATAAGCCATAAAATTCGGATGATTCCAATGAGTTATTCCGGGAATAATTTTATTATTGAAATCATCTAAAATCTTTGAAATGCTTTCTCCTTTTTGCGGAGCATTTTTGGCGAACTGTTTTTTTATATCTCCGGGATTTACTTTTGAAAGAACATCATAGTTTTCAATATTTTCAAAATAGTCGGCAATCCAATCGATTAGCTCGTGTCCGTATTCTCTAAACTCGGAAATCGGCATATCAAAATTTTTGTGCATTTTTCCTCTAATCTTTTATAAACACTATAATAAATGTATAAAAGATTCAAGAAAGAGTGAAGTATGAAAACTTTAAAACTCTTTAAAAATTCTTGCTAACGGATTTCCCGGAGCATCCATAGATAAATTTAAAAAATAACCGAAAGGTGTTTGCGAAGTTTTGTAGTCTGATTTTTTAAGACGTTGTTCCGCTCTATCGAATAATTCTTTAGTAAACTCAGGTGTTGCACTGCTTGTTGATAAATGATTAAAAGAATGTAAAACTATTCTTTCCGTTTCATTTTTGCGTGCTGCCCATTTAAGATTTTTTACAAGCTTGGTTTCAACATAATTTGCATTCTCCTCATCTTTTGCTTCTGCATGGATAAATCCTATTACTGCATCATTAATTTCTTTTTTTATATTTTGTTCATCCGCAGTTTTCAATCCTTTCCGGTTTGTTTCGTAAGCAAATTTTTCTGTGTAAAAGATTAATAATTTCATTTATTCTTCTCCCGTAAAACTAAAAATTGAATTTGGGTCAATGCGTTTGCCAAACCATTGAACTCCCCAATGTAAGTGCGGACCTGTAGATCTTCCCGTTGTTCCTACTTTACCGATAACTTCACCTTTTTTTACAAATTGACCTTCTTTTACAAGGCTTTTGCTTAAATGAAGATAAAGTGAATTAAGTCCAAGTCCGTGATCTATTAAAATATAGTTCCCCGCATAATAAAAATTATCGGCACTAAGCAGAACTTTGCCGTCTGCCATTGCCTTAACCGGTGTACCTCGGGGAACTGCAATATCAATTCCGTTATGTGCATTTTTCGGTACACCATTTAAAATCCTTTGGCTTCCGAAAACACTTGAAATTCTTCCGCCTTTTATCGGTTTTTCAAATCCGGAATTGAAAAGGACATTTTTAATTTTTCCTACTTTCTTTCGTGCCATTTGCGAAATTTTTCTTTCTTTTGCAATCCTATCCAAGACTTCTTTTGGCGGCGAAACATATTTTTGTTTCATTTTGTTTATTCTTTGAATTTTATATTCTCGTTTTGGCAAAATTATTTTTTTCAAAAAAGTTGTCCCTTGTGTTTTTACTATCAATTGATATGACGAAGTATCGTCTCGATCAAATCCAATAGCAAAAACTCCATCTTCGGAAAAATTTATTTTGTTTGTATCAAGCAAGATTTCTTTTAGATTTTTTGCCTTCCCGAATAACAAACCGCCGGGTTCCGCTTTACCATAGAACTCAACGGATTGAGCAAAAGAGAAAATACTTAGCGTAGGTAAAAAAATTATAGTTAGTAATATTTTTTTCATTTGAAACTCAAATAGTTAAGAAACTAATGACATTAAAACAGCACAGAGCCAAGCACCGTAAGTGCCAAGTGCGTAACCTATTACTGCAAGTAAAACTCCTACAGTTGCAAGCGATGGATAAATTGCAGCCGCAACTATTGGTGCTGATGCTGCCCCACCAATATTTGCCTGGCTTCCGACCGCAATAAAAAAGAACGGTGATTTTATTATTCTTCCTACAACAATTAAAAGAACTGCGTGAAAAGTTATCCATATAGATGTAATTAAAAGTAAATCATAATTTTGGAAAAACCCGAAAATTTCCATTTTCATTCCGATTGTTGCAATTAAAATGTATAAAAAGAGACTCCCTATTTTTGAAGCTCCCTTATTTTCTAACTTCCTAAATTTTGTAAAACTTAAAATAAGTCCGCCTGTTGTTGCAATAACAACCATCCAAAAAAAGTTTGATGTTAAACTAAATCTTGCTGTTTCCGGGAAATTGTTTTGAAAGAAAGGTGCGATAATATCAGCAAGAAAATGTGCAGCAGCAGTTACACCAAATCCAACTGCCAATAATTTCATTAAATCATTTTTGTTAGATAAATTTGTTTCGTTGGGAATATTATTGTCTAATTTTTTTTGAACTTCTTCGAGCGAAGTTGTATCTGCTTTTAGGAATTTGTTAAGTTTATCATTTATTCCCGCACCGTAAAGCAGAATAGCAAACCATACACTGTAAGTTAAAACATCAATTGCAATTATTGCAGAAAAAACAGAATCGGAAACATTAAATACTTCTTTCATTGCGGTTTGATTAGCTCCGCCGCCAATCCAGCTTCCTGCAATTGTAGCTAGTCCCCGCCAAGTTGCTTCCGGTCCGCTGCTGATAATTGTATCGGGTGAAATAGCGGAAACAATTATAATTGCAAGCGGTCCACCGATTATTATTCCGAAGGTTCCGGTAAGAGTCATTGTAATAGCTTTAGGTCCTAATTTTAAAATTGATTTGAAATCAACGCCAATTGTAAACAACACCAAACTTGCAGGTAAAAGAAAGCGTGAAGCAACATAATATAATTGGGAATTTTCTACAGTAATAATTCCGATTGAGTTTACAATGCCCGGAACAAAGTAGCACAAAAGTAAAGCCGGAATGAACTTATAAAATTTTTGCCACGCCGGATTTTTACTACTTGAAGTTTGAAAAATAAGTGTGAGGATAACTAATAAAATACCAAAAATTACAGCATCGTTTGTTATGGGGAACATATATTATCTTTTTATTAATAGCTAAAGAAAATTAAATAAATAAAATCACAATTTCATTCAAATAGGTATAAATTTGCTTATATTCATATTATAAGAATTGCTTCATAAACTTGTGAAGTATATTTTTACTTTATCGAAAAAATAAGTTAAGAAATTGAAAAAACTATTATCAAATTTATCGCAGCGTTTAGCTCAACTTTTAGATAAAGCTAAACTCACAGAAAACACCTTTATGATAATTGTTGCAATTATTATTGGTGTTCTTGCCGGATTTGCAGCAATAGCAATAAGAGCTTTAATTGAATTTATTTCAGAACTTTCTTTTGGAGGCGAGGGAAATTATCTCGAAGGAATAATGTCTTCGCCTTGGTATTGGGTTATTCTTATTCCTGCAATTGGCGGCTTATTAGTTGGTCCGCTTATTTATTTTTTCGCACCCGAAGCTAAGGGTCATGGTGTGCCGGAAGTTATGCAGGCAATTCTTTTAAGGGGTGGTTCAATAAGACCGAGAGTAGCAATAGTTAAAGCACTTGCATCTGCAATAACAATTGGTACAGGTGGTTCTGTTGGAAGAGAAGGACCAATAATTCAAATTGGATCAAGTCTTGGTTCAACAGTTGGACAATTTTTTAAAGTGCCGAGTTCAAGATTGAAAACACTTGTAGGTTGCGGAGCTGCTGCGGGAATTGCCGCTGCTTTTAATGCTCCAATAGCCGGTGCTTTATTTGCCGTGGAAATTATTTTAATGGATTTTGCGGTCGCTCAGTTTTCACCTATTGTTATTTCTTCGGTAATGGCAACAGTTGTTTCGCATTCCTTTGAAGGCAGATTTGCTGCTTTTACCGTTCCTTCTTATCAATATGTTTCTCCTTACGAAATAGGTTTCTACTTTGTACTTGGAGCGATTTCGGGAATAGTTTCTTATCTGTTTATAAAAGTTTTATATTTTTCCGAAGATTTCTTTGATGATAAATTCAAAATTCCCGAATACTTAAAACCAATAACAGGCGGACTTGCAATTGGTGCAATTGCTTTAATTTTTCCACAAGTAATGGGTGTTGGTTACGAATCAATAAATGCAGCTCTTTACGGAAAAATGGTTTGGTATGTTGCACTCGGATTAATATTTATTAAAATTATTGCAACATCTGTAACTCTAGGAAGTGGTGGTTCGGGAGGTATTTTTGCTCCGTCACTTTTTATGGGAGCAATGCTTGGAGCTTTTTTCGGTTATTTTGTTCACACATATTTTCCTGATATAACTGCCGGACCCGGAGCTTATGCTCTTGTGGCTATGGGCGGACTTGTAGCCGGAACAACTCGTGCACCGGTAACGGCTATCATAATTGTATTTGAACTCACCAACGATTATAATATCATACTTCCATTAATGGTAACAGTTGTAATCAGTACAATTTTAGCAACAAAACTTAGCCGTGAATCTATTTACACGTTAAAATTGGTTTTAAGAAATCTTCATATCAAAGAGGGAACTGCTTCAAACGTTATGGAATCAATTTTTGTTAAAGATGTGTATAGAAAGGAAGTAGATGAAATTAATATTTCCGATAACTTTAATGAAGTTGTAAATAAAGTTGTTAATGGCAGAGGAAGAAAATTTCCTGTTGTGAATAGTAACCACGAGTTGAAGGGAATAATTTTAATAACCACAATAAAAGATTATTTATTTGAAAAAGAATCATTGCAAAATCTGCTTGTTGCAAGCGATTTACTCTCGCCCAACTTTGAAAAAGTTACTTTAAATGATAACTGCCAGACTGCTCTGGACAAAATGAAGAAACATGATTTTGACGGCTTGTCTGTTGTTGAGTCCAATAAATCTGATAAACTTATAGGAATGGTTTGGCGGAAAGATATCCAAGATGAATATGATAGAGAAATTGAAAGAAGAGATATTTCATCAAAATTAGCAAGTAAAATAAGCATGAAAGGTGAAGAAGAAACCGTTAATTTTCTTGAAGGTTACCAAGTGGCTAAAATTTCTCCGCCTAAATCTTTTATCGGGTATTCAATCAAAGAATTGAATGTTAGAGCTAAATATGGTGTAGATATTTTATCAATAAAAAAGAAAAAAGGAACTAATCAAATAGTAAAAGCTATACCCGATCCCAATTATATTATTTGCGAAGATGAATATCTTGTAATTGCCGGTGAAAGCAAAAATATTAATTTGATAAAAAATTTACCTTGATTGTATGAATATAAAATTCTTTAAGAAAAATAATAAGTATAAGTTTTCTTTTCAGAAAATAATAAGTAAAATTCAAATTCCAGAGTATGCACTTTTTAGTATTTACGCTGTTTTTACAGGGGCGGTTGTAGGTTTTGCGGCAGTAATTTTTCATGAATCGATTGCAATTGTAGAACATATTTCATTTAATAATATTCCCCAATATTTATATTTCGTAATTCCTGCAATAGGAATGTTGGTATTAGCAATAATGACTTACTTTGCTCCCAGCACAGCTAAAAAGAAAGGAGTTTCCGAAGTAATAAAAGCCGTTACATTACGAGGCGGATATATTCCTTTTAGAACTACGCTCTTTCATTTTGTTGCTCCGGTAATTTGTATCGGTACAGGAAATACTGTTGGTCCCGAAGGACCTGTTGCACAACTCGGAGGCGGACTTTCAAGTAAAATAGGAAGTTTGCTCGGACTATCGGATGCAAGGAGAAGAATATTTACGGCTGCAGGAGCCGGAGCAGTAATCTCGGCAGTATTTAATTCACCGCTCGGAGGAATATTTTTTGCTTTGGAGATTGTACTCTTAAACGATTTTCAAACGCCAACATTTTCCGCTCTTGTTTTAGCTTCTGTTACGGCAAGTGCAATTTCAAGAGTTTTTCTTGGCGATACTCCAACATTTTTCTTTGATAAAATAATTATAGGTTCTTATAACCAATTGTATTTATATGCTTTATTGGGACTTGTTGCTGCTTTTATTTCTTTGTTTTTCATAAGATATTCCGATTTTATAGAGCAATTATTTAAAGAAAAAATTCTCAAAAAGGTTCCTGGTTGGCTTCCAATGGTAATTATAGGTCTGATGATGGGTTTTGCCGGAGTGTACTTTAAAGGAATTTTTGGGATTGGTTATGATGCTATAAACAGCATTCTTGCAGGAAATGAAATCTGGACAGCGGTTTTAATTTTATTGCTTTTAAAATTTATTCTCGTTCCTTTAATTCTTTATTCAGGTGGATTTGGCGGATTGTTTGCTCCCTCTTTATTTATAGGGGCTTGCACCGGTTTTCTTTATGCTTTCGGAATCAATTATTTTTTTGGAACTCAATTAGACACAACTGCTTATGTTTTAGTGGGAATGGGTGCAGTTCTTGCCGGAGTAAATTCAATTCCTATTTCTGCAATCCTAATCATTTTTGAAATGACAAAAGATTATTCTTTCATTTTACCTTTAATGCTTGCAGTAATTTTAAGTACAACAATTGTGCAGATATTTATCAAGGGTTCAATTCATGTTAAGCATTTGGAAAGAGAAGGCTATAAAATATCGAGCGGAAGAGAAACAAATATTTTACGTTCTATTTTTGTAGATGATGTGATGCGCAGTGATATATTTTTAATATCCGAAAATACTTCAATAGGAAAACTCATAAATACGGTTTTGGAAAAACCTTTTGCAACTTTCTATACGATTAATGATAAAGATGAATTGGTTGGTACAATAACGGAAAATGAATTACGCCCGATAATTACCGAATATCAACACATAAGAGAAACACTAATTGCAAGCGATATAGCAAGACCGGACGTTATTACGGTTTTTAAATCGGATGATTTGGATTATACACTTAAACTATTTGGCACAAGTAATGTTGAACAACTTCCTGTTGTACTGAGAAATTCACCGCGTAAAGCCGTTGGAACTGTTTGGCGTACCGATGTAATAAATGCTTATAATCACGAGAGTTTCAAATATAATTTAACTGATGAACTTGCACATGATTTAATGCGGATTGAAAAAAATAAAGTTTCAAAAGTTTCTGATGGATATTCTATAGTTGAAAAGAAAATTCCTGCAAAATTTATTGGTAAAACGTTAGTTCAGTTACGATTAAGAAATCAATACGGACTTGAAGTTTTAATGATTAAACAAACCAAAGGTTTATTTTCGGATAGTAACGATGACACTAATATTATTATGCCTGATCCCAATTATGTAATAAAAGAAAATGATATTCTTGTTTTATTTGGTTCTGATGAAAAAATTGAGTTAACAAAACATTGGTGAAAACTATAACACAGATTGTTCACCAACCCAAATTAAAAACTTCTCCGGCAAAGTGGGAAAGAGAATAAAAATGAACCTAATAATTTTACAAGAACAAGACAAAATTAATGAGGACTTATACCAAGTTTCCGATAATAGATTTGTACACATCAAGAATATACTAAAATCGGAAATAAATGAAATTATAAATGTCGGGATACTCAACGGGCAAAAAGGAAAAGCAAAAGTTGTTTCTATCAGTAAATCCAATGTAGAATTAAAAATTATTTCTCTTGCTCAAAATGAGGATTGCAAAAATACAGTAGATATTATTTGTGCACTTCCAAGACCGCAAACACTAAAGAAAGTTTTAAATATTTCTGCAACAATGGGAGTTAAAAATCTTTACTTAATCCGTTCTGAAAAAGTTGAGAAAAGTTATTTCCATTCGCCGCTACTCGAAGAAAAAAATTATACTAAATTTTTGATTGAAGGATTAAGCCAAGGTAAACGGACACAATTACCAAAAGTTACAATTCATAAATATTTTAAAAAATTTTTCGAACAGGATTTTAGTGAATACGAACTGAAACTTTTTGCTCATCCGAATGCAAAAAATAAGATGAACAATTTCAAAATCTTGAACAAGAAAAGAATTATAATTGCAATTGGTCCCGAAGGAGGTTGGAATGATTTTGAAATAAACTTTATGCAAGAGAAAGATTTTTTATCTTTTCAACTTTCAAAAAATATTCTAAGAGTTGAAACAGCACTAACTGCAACATTAGCACAATTGGAACTTATACAAGATTAAAAATGAGTACAGTTTTATCAATCATAATTTTATTACACGGAATAATAAATTTACTTGGTTTTGCAAAAGTTTTTAACTTAGCTGAGTTAAAAGAACTCAGTGTAAACATTTCAAAACAAAATGGATTATTTTGGCTTATAGCCGGAATATTTTTAATCTTTGGCGGATTGCTTTTATCTTTTGAACTCAGCTATTGGTGGGTTCTTGCTTTTATTGGAGCAATCATATCTCAAATAATGATCTTTAAATTTTGGAAGTTTGCTAAGTTTGGAACGATTATTAATTTTATAATAATTGTTGCTTCCGGTATTGGTTATGCTAACTTTGATTTTAACAAACAAGTAAATAATGAAGTTAAGATTATACTTTCCCAAAGTAATAACAATCGCAAAGAAATTTTAACCAAAGAAAAAATTTTTCATTTACCTAATTCTATTCAAAAATGGATTACTTCTAGTGGAGCGATTGATAAATCAATAATTGAAAATGTGAGATTAGAGCAAAAAGCATTTATGAAAATGAGTCACGAGCAGAAAGATTGGTCTGAGGCAAAAGCTATTCAATATTTTACTACGGAAAGTCCTGCATTAATTTGGAAAGTAAAAATGAATATGGCAGCAGGCTTAAATGTTGTTGGGCGTGATAAATTTCTGAACGGAAAGGGAAGTATGCTCATTAAACTTTTAGGAATAGTTCCACTTGTTGATTCAAAGAATAACACTAAACTAAACGAAGGTTCCTTGCAAAGATATTTAGCTGAAATTGTTTGGTTCCCAACTGCGGCGGCAAGTGATTACATCTCTTGGCAAGCAATTGATGATACAACTGCAAAAGCAACAATAACTGTTAAAGAGACTTCTGCTTCAGGCATTTTTCACTTTAACAAGGACAGTAGTTTTAATAGTTTTACTACAATGAGATATTTCGGCGGCGAGGAAAATTCAGAAAAAAAAGAATGGATTGTTTCTGCTGAAGATTACAAAATTTTTAACGGAATAAAAATTCCCTACAAAGTAAAAGCAGTTTGGAAATTAGAAACAGGTAACTGGGAATGGCTAAAGTTGGAAATAACAGAAATAAATTATAACTCGATTAAATAATTGTTGCTAACCTCAGAGCAAGCTACTGAATTAAGTTAGATTAGAAACTATTAAAGTTATAAAATAAAATCTTTAAAATTATTTTTATTGATTACTTTAAAAGCATTTTGAGGATAAGCAGTATTGAAAGAGTTTGGCAGTTTACTTTTTTCTTTTTGCCACTTAAATTCATAAGCAAATAAAGTTCCGTCAATTTCTTCAATATAATCAATTTCTGCTTGATCTTTAGTTCTCCAAAAAAATCTGTTTGTATAGTTTTCGTGGTAGCTGTTAAATTTCATTCTTTCGTTTATTAAAAAATTCTCCCATAAAGCACCTTTATCAGTCCTCAGATTAAGCGATGCAAAATTATTGATTATTGCATTACGTACTCCGGTATCATAAAAATAATATTTTTTTCCTTTTTTAATTTCATTTCGCAGATTTCTACTGTAAGCTGAAAGTTCAAAAATAATAAATGCTTTTTCTAATAAATGAATGTATTTTTCTACTGTTGCAACATCGATATTACCGATTGTTCGAGCAAGTTCGTTAAAGCTAACTTCGCTGCCTAATTGCAAGGCTAAGGCTCTTACTAATTTTTCTATGTATTTCGGTTTCCTAATTCCCTCTAATCTTAAAATATCTTTATATAAATAACTATCAGCTAATTCGGTTAAAACTTTTCTTTCATCTCCAAATTGATTTATAACTTCAGGATAAGAGCCGTAAATTATTCTTGTTTCTAACAATCTTTTTGCTTCTAATAACGAAGTATGTCCAACTATTTCTTCAAATGAAATAGGAAAAATTTGATATGTTCTTTTTCTTCCGGTTAATGCTTCATTGGTTGCATCTTGTAAATCGAATGCCGAAGAACCTGTTGCAATTATCTGAATTTTAGGAAATGAATCGTGTAAAAGTTTAAGTTTCAATCCGATATTTTCAATTTGTTGTGCTTCATCAATAATTACAAGTTTTGTTTCTTTACCAATTAGTTGCAATAATTCGGTACTTGTATTTGCATTATTAAATTCATTTTTTATATCACTTTCATCGGCATTTAACCATAGTGATTTAACTTTTATTTTTTTTTCTATTTTCCGTAATAGTGTTGTTTTACCTACTTGTCGAGGTCCAATAAGGATAATTATTTTTCCTTTAAAAAATTCTTTTACCAGGTACTTATATAAAATTCTGTTTATCATATTTATAATATACAAAATAAATCGAAAAATATCGCTTATTTTGCGGATTGCATCCTAAATATATCGCCTAATTTGTGGATTATAACCGAAAAATATCGCTTATTTTATGGATTGTATTCTAAATATATCGCCTAATTTGATAAATAAATGACTGCAACAATATAATGCAGTTCTTATTCTAAAAATTGGTTAAAAATTAAATTTAACAAAATAGTTTACTTGGAATATGCTAGAAATATAAAATCATTTTAGGGGATAGTTTTTTTATCAGTAGTTATACCTGCTCAAATAATTCTATGTTATTATAAAATTTTTTTTTATTACCGCTGTGGATTTGGTAGAAGTTTTTTATGAAATCTAAATTAAAATCAATAATGGCTTAATTGCATTATGCGGACTATTTGCATAATATCAATTAAAAATTTAGTCCTTCTTACGTTTATCTTTAAATTTATCTTCTTTTGGGTCTATATAAATGAGTGGCTTGACCAAAATGAACTTCAGCGGCTTCCATTACTGTTTCCGATAAAGTCGGATGAGCGTGAATTGTTAAAGCTACATCTTTTGCTAGTGCTGCCATTTCAATAGCGAGAGTTCCTTCTGCAATTAATTCGCCTGCTCCGGGTCCCACAATTCCAACTCCGAGTATCCTTTCAGTTTCAGGATCAATTATTAATTTTGTTAATCCGTCACTTCTATCCATTGTTCTTGCTCTTCCGCTTGCAGCCCAAGGGAATCTGGCAACATTCACTTTAATTCCTTTTTCTTTAGCTTCGGTCTCAGTTAAACCAGCCCAAGCTACTTCAGGGTCTGTGTAAACTACTCCCGGAATTGCTGCAGGTTCAAAAGCAACTTTGTGTCCTGCTATTGCTTCAACTGCAACCTTTCCTTCCGATGATGCTTTGTGTGCAAGCATTGGTCCCGGAATAATATCGCCTATTGCATAAATATTTTCATCGGTAGTTTGGCATTGCGGATTAACAGTTACAAAACCTCTTTCGGTTAGTTTTACTTTTGTATTTTCCAAACCGAGATCTTTCGTAACAGGAGTTCTGCCAATTGAAATTAATGCTTTATCAAATTCCAATTCCGATTCTTCAAGATTTTCGCCTTCTAATTTAACCTTTAAGACTTTTCCTGTATCTTCTAATTTTGCAACTTTTGTTTTTAGTAAAATTTTCTCAAATTTTGGCTCTATACTTTTCTGAAATGTATTAACTAAATCCTTATCTGCTCCGGGTAACAACGATGGTAATAATTCAACTACCGTTACTTTGCTGCCGAGCGAAGCATAAACCGAACCAAGTTCCATTCCTATAACTCCTCCACCAACAACGAGAAGTCTTTTAGGAATATCTTTTAACTCCAAAGCATCAGTAGAATCCATTACTTTCTCAGAATCAATTGATAAGCCCGGAATTTTAGTTGGAATAGAACCTGTTGCAAGAATGGCTTTTTCAAAAGTTACTTTTTCGTTTCCGCCTTCTACTTTTTCGACAGTTAATTTATTTGAGCTTAAAAATTTCGCTTTGCCTTGTATATAATTTATTTTTCTCTGTTTAACGAGCTGACCGGTGCCACCTGTATTTTGTGCAACAACTTTTTCTTTATACTTTCTTAACTTATCAATATCAATTTTGGGTTTGTTAAAAGTAATTCCCCAGTTATCAGCTTCTTTCGTTTCATTTAATAACTTGGCAACGTGCAAATATGCTTTAGAAGGAATACATCCGACATACAAACAAGTACCGCCCGGATTTTTTCTTGTATCAATTAATGTTACATCCATGCCTAAATCTGCTGCAAGAAATGCTGCTGTGTATCCGCCCGGTCCCGCTCCGATTACTGCTAATTTAACTTTATCACTCATTTAAATTTTTCTCCTTAAAAGATTACAAAGATTCGTTTTATAAGTTAGCTGGAAGACAATTAACCTTCCAAACTTAATAGAAACGGCTGTTCTAAAGCATTTACAACCCATCTTATAAATCTTGCTGCATCTGCTCCATCTATAATTCTGTGATCATAAGATAATGAAAGTGGCAGCATCAATTTTGGTTTAAATTCTCCGTCTTCGTAAACGGGTTCGTATTTTCCTCTTGATACACCAAGTATTGCAACTTCAGGTGCGTTTACAATTGGAGTGAATGCTGTTCCGCCTATCCCTCCCAAATTACTTATTGTAAAACATCCGCCTTGCATATCTTCAATAGTTACCTTTTTGTCTCTTGCTTTTACGGAAATATCTGTAAGTTCTTTAGATAGTTCCAAAATATTTTTTTTATCAACATTTCTTATAACGGGAACAATCAAACCTTTTTCTGTATCTACTGCAATTCCAATATTATAATATTTTTTGTAAATTATTTCTTTATTATCCATATCAATGCTGGCATTAAACTGCGGAAATGTTTTTAATGCCGAAGCTAAAACTTTTAAAAGTATTGCCGTAACGGTAAGTTTTCCGCCAAATTGTTCAGCTTTTTTTCTGAATTGTTTTCTAAGCTTCTCAAGTTCTGTTATGTCAGCTTTATCAAATTGCGTAACATGAGGTATTGTAACCCAAGCATAAGAAAGATGTTCAGCGGTTTTCTTCCGAACATTACTCATAGCTTCTTTTTCTATGCTTCCCCATTTGGTAAAGTCAGGTAATTTTTCTCTTTTAATTCCTATAGGCATTCCACTGCCTGCACTACTAATACTTTCATTTATTGATTTAGCATATTTTTTAACATCCTTGATTGAAATTCTTCCGCCGGGACCATTACCTTTAACTTCGTTTATGTTTATTCCTATTTCTCTGGCAAATCGGCGTACCGTTGGAGCTGCAGGTGCTATTACAGTGGGAAAGTTGGTTTTGGAAAAATCAAATTTTTCTTCTTTATTTTTTTGTTTGGTTTCTTTTTTAACTTCTTCAGATTTTACTTTGCTCTCTTTTGGAATTTGTTTTTCAGGTTCTTTCTGTTCCTGTTTTTCTTTGCTTTTAACTACATCACCTGTTTCTATAATAAGTACAACTTCACCGACTTTTACGGTGTCACCTTCTTTTATATTAACTTGTTTAACAATTCCGCTAAATTCAGCGGGTACTTCAACTGTAGCTTTATCTGTCTCTATTTCTAAAATTGTCTGATCATGTTTAACAGTATCACCTTCAGATACAAGAACCTTAACAATTTCCGCTTGTTCAATGTTTTCACCAAGTTCAGGAAGTTTAAATTCTAAAGTTTTGCTTGTATTAGTATTTTCCTCCGGTTTTGTTTCCACACTTGTATTCTTTACTTCCTCTTTAACAACTTTTTCTTTGTTCTTTTTCTCTTTATCATCAGCTTTGTCAGAAGCATCTTTAATATCTTCAAAAATAAAAATTACTTGTCCGACTTTTATTGTATCACCATCTTTAACTTCAACACTTTTAACAGTGGCTGAAAACTCAGCAGGAACTTCTACCGTAGCTTTATCTGTTTCTATTTCCAACAGAGTCTGATCGTTTTCTACTTTATCGCCGACTGATACTAAGACCTTAACAACCTCAGCCTGTTCTATATTTTCACCGAGTTCCGGTAATTTAAATTCAAATGCCATTTCGATTCTCTATTTTATTTTCATTTAAGATTTTATAGGATTACTTTTTTTAGGATTAATTCCCAAATCCTTAACTGCTTTATTCAATTTTTTCTTATCTATTTTTCCATCTTCAAATAGTGAATAAAGTGTTGTGTAAACAATATGTTTTGCATCTACTTCGAAGAAATCTCTCAAAGCTTCTCTGCTTTCACTACGTCCGAAACCAAGTGTTCCGAGAGTTGTTAATTTACTCGGGAACCAATGAGAAATAGAATCCGATAAAATTTGTGAATAATCAGAAGCAGAAATAAATATGCCTTCTTCATTTTCCGTTAATTCTTGAATATAAGATTTCTTTTTATCTTTATCGGGATTCATTCTGTTGTATCTATCAACTTCCAAACCATCGTAATACAAGTTTTTGTAACTGGTAACGCTCCAAACATCTGCAGCCACATCATAATCTTTTTCCAAAATTTCTTTAGCCTTTAATGTTTCATTTAATATTGAACCGCTTCCTAATAAATGGACTTTATTTTTTGATTTACTTTGGCTTGCTTTATATTTATACATTCCTTTAATGATGCCATCTTTAACACCTTCGGGCATTTCGGGCATTTCGTAATTTTCATTCATTATGGTTATATAATAATAGCAATCTTCTTGCTTTTCGTACATTCTATAAATGCCATCGCGAATAATTACCGCCAATTCGTAAGCAAAAGCAGGATCGTAACTTTTAACGGTAGGAATTGAATGAGCTAAAACATGACTTTGTCCGTCTTGATGTTGTAAGCCTTCTCCCGCAAGAGTTGTTCTGCCTGCGGTTCCACCGATTAAGAAACCTTTACATTGCATATCTGCTGCTGCCCAAGCCAAATCACCGATTCTTTGGAAACCAAACATTGAGTAAAATGTAAAGAAAGGAATCATATTTATTCCGTGAGTTATATAAGCTGTTCCAGCAGCGATAAATGAAGACATTGAACCTGCTTCTGTAATTCCTTCTTCGAGAATTTGACCATCTTTTGCTTCTTTGTAATAAAGCAGACTATCTCTATCAACGGGCTCGTATAATTGTCCGCTGTTTGAATAAATTCCTATTTGTCGGAAAAGAGCTTCCATTCCGAATGTTCTTGCTTCATCGGGAACAATGGGAACTATCAGTTTTCCGATTTCTTTACTTTTCAAAAGCTTGGTTAAAATTCGTACATAAACCATTGTTGTAGAAACTTTTCTATCTTCCGTTCCTTTATAAAACTCTTTGAACAAATTTTCCGAAGGGGTTTTAATTTTCGGATTTCTGATAATTCTTTTAGGAACATAACCGCCAAGTTTATGTCTTCTTTTTTTCAAGTATGATATTTCAGGGCTATCTTCTTCGGGTTTGTAAAAAGGTGCCTTAACAACACTTTCATCGGAAACAGGGATTCCAAATCTGCTTCTGAATTCTTTTAATTCTTCTTCGTTCAATTTTTTCTGCGAATGAGTAATATTTTTACCTTCGCCTGCTTCTCCGAGACCGTAACCCTTTACGGTTCTTGCAAGGATTACAGTAGGTCTATCGGTTTCTTGCATTGCCAATTTATAAGCCGCATAAACTTTTTCGGGATCGTGCCCGCCTCGTTTCATTTTTTCGAGGTCTTCATCGGTAAATTGTTCGGCAAGCTCTTTTAATTCAGGATACTTTCCAAAAAAATGTTCGCGTATATAACTGCCTCCTTCTACAACATATTTTTGAGATTCACCGTCAATTATTTCATTCATTCTTTTAAGAAGTTTGCCCGATTTATCTTGTGCAAGTAAACGATCCCAATCACTTCCCCAAATTACTTTTATCACATTCCAACCTGCACCTTTGAACATAGCTTCCAATTCTTGAATAATATTAGCATTACCTCTTACAGGTCCGTCTAATCTTTGCAGATTACAATTTATCACAAAAATTAAATTATTAAGTTGTTCTCTTCCGGCAAGAGAAATTGAACCAAGAGTTTCAGGTTCATCAGTTTCACCGTCACCTAAGAAAGCCCAAACTTTCGAATCTGATTTGCGTTTAAGTCCTCTATTTTCCATATACTTATTAAATCTTGCTTGATAAATTGCCATAATAGGTCCAAGTCCCATAGAAACTGTAGGAAATTCCCAAAATTCAGGCATTAATCTTGGATGAGGATAAGATGATAAGCCTCCGCCTTTGGCTAATTCATGGCGGAAATTATGAAGTTTTTTCGCATCAATTCTACCTTCGAGATAAGCACGAGCATAAATTCCCGGGGCTGCATGACCTTGAAAATAAATTTGGTCGCCATAGGCATTATTATCTTTTCCTTTGAAAAAATGGTTGAAAGCAACTTCGTAGAGTGTAGCAGCAGAGGCAAAAGTCGAAATATGCCCGCCGATCCCCAGATCAAGTTTATTAGCTCTTACAACCATAGCCATTGCGTTCCATCTAACCAAACTTTTAATTCTACGCTCAATTTCTCTTCCGCCTGGGAATTTTGGTTCTTCTTCTTTTGGAATTGTATTTACATAAGGTGTATTTGCCGTAAATGGTAATTCAACTCCATTTTTATAAGCATGAGTATCGAGTGCGTGTAATAACTCCGTTACACGTTCCGGTCCGCTTTTTCTTAAAACATATTCAAGTGATTCTAACCATTCCCGAGTTTCTAATTCTTCAATATTCTCATTACGTTCTTTGTTGGTTTCATCCATTACTGATATTATCCTTTAATTTAATTGCAAATCTATATAATTCTATGTTATGTACTAAATAATTTTGAGTGGATAAAAAATTTATTTAGATACTCAATCTACAATAGATTACAAAAAGAAACAAGAATTGATTAGCTCTTGCTTAAATCTCGAATTACTTAATAAAAAAGTAATCGTTCTTAATTTGAAAGAGTTTTCTTGAATAAGAAAAACAAGTATTGTTATCTAAGGAATAAAGATATTTGCAGTTACTGCAAAAAGAAGTAAATTTTACCTAAACATTTTATCGTAAGTTCCGATAATTGACTAAGAGGTAAAAATTACAGCCAAAAATAAATTTACATGAGGAGAAACTTTGGAAAAGACAACAACATTTAATGACAGTTACTTAAAATCAGAACCAAGTGATTTTATTGCTACGAACTTACATCAAGATGAAAAAGTACTGAGTGAAGAACTTAATAAAAGAAAATTAACTTTAATTAGTTTAGCTTCACTTTATGCTGTTTTAATTATTGCGTCATTCATCTTTTTATCGTAACCCCAAAATATTCGTTAGAGTATTAAATTATTTTAAGGATTGAGATTATTTTTATAATCAGGTTCCCTTATTTTATATTTTGGCTTTATTAAAAGGTATTGTTACTGTAAACTCTGTTCCGCTTTTATTATCTGAATTTACTGCAATGTTTCCTTTATAAATTTCAACATATTTTTTTACAACGCTTAGGCCAAGTCCCGAACCTTGTATGTTAGTTCCATTGTTGCCTCTGTAAAAAGCTTCAAAAATTCTATGGATGTCTTCTTTCGATATTCCGGGTCCGTTATCACTAACCTTCAAAATTAATTTATCTTCAGAATTATTTAGTTTTAATTTAATTGTCGAGTTATCATACGAGTAATTAATTCCATTGATAAGTAAGTTTGTTAAAATATGATTCAAAATTTTTGGGTCGGCTAAAACTTCAAATTGTGTAAGATTATTTTCTACAATAATATTTTGATTGAGCTTTTTTTGATAGGATATATTAGTGATAATATTTTCAACTAGTTCTTTTATATTTACATTTTGATAATCAATTCCAATTTTGGCTTTATCGGTTTTACTTAAAACGATAATTTCGCCAAGTATCGATATTAAATTATGCACCGAATCTTGAATTTTTTTAGAGTTACGAGCAATGTTAATTTTATCATCTTTTTTTAAGTAATTGTCTATTGATTGTGATGCAGTTAAAATTGTTGTAAGTGGTGTTCTAAATTCCTTCGATGCCAATGACATAAATTGGGATTTTAATTTTACTAACTCCTCAGATTTTTCTAATGCAGATTTAGCTGCTTCTTCGGTTTCTTTTGTTTTTCTTATTTTTACTTCTAATTTTTTGTTTGTTTCGGAGAGCTCTTCGGTTCTCTCTTCAACTAATTTTTCCAAATTAATACGATGTTCTTTTATTTCCTTTTCATTTTTTAATTTTTTCGTAATATCTTCGTACCAGGAAAGTAAATGTTTTTTTCCTGCAAGCGAAATAATTTGACCGTTATAGTTTGCAATTATTTTTTTACCATCAGCTTTAATCATTTCAATTTGCAGATTATAAATAGAACCAGTGTTCAAAAGTTCTTCAAAAATTTTATTGTAAGTTTCCTTTGATATAATGCCCAGATTTACTTGTGTTTTTCCAAGTACTTCACTTTTTTTGTAGCCTGTTACTTCGGTAAATTTTTTATTTACTTCTATAAATTGATCAGTATTTAAATTGTTTATACTCTTAAGTAACGGACTTTTATAAAAGGCTTTCGCAAATTTTTCTTCAGATTCTATAATTATAGATTTAGCAATTTCTTTATCTGTTTCGTCTCGTAAAAAACAAAGCACGGAACTATCGGTAAATTTTACAATTCTAACCGAAAAGTGTTGAAATTTGGTTTTGTAAGAATGTGAATACTCAAAATTGGTAGTGCAGTTTTGTAACAAAGCATCTAATATTTTTTTCTTTGCCAAGTTTATCACATTGGGCGGAAAAATAGCAGTAATATTACTGTTTTTTAACTTATTTTCAGAAATAAATAATTCAGTATGTTTACCTTTAAAATAATTTATTATGCTGCCTTTTTTATTAATTTCCAACATTAAATCAGGAAGAACATCTACAATTGTACTTTTAGTCAGTTCGCTTTTAAATAGATTTTCTTTTGTTTGTAAGCGTTCATATATGTTCCAGGCAATATTACTAAAATCTTCCATTATTTGTACATCTTCATTTACATAATTTTTACTTTTATTAGCAACAACAATAAAACCTGCAGTAGAACTATTTCGTATGATTGGTACAATAATTTGTCGGTTAACTTCAAATTTATTTACGGGAGTATTGTAAAAACTTACTTCATTTAAATTATTATTAAGGTAGATATTCTTAAAGTTGAATTTATTGTTTAAGTTTATGCAATCATAGTAATCCTTGTTATCTCCAAGTAAATTATTAGTAGTTTTGTTAGGAAAATATTGCAGCAATTTTGCTTTTTCACTTTTGTTATCACACTCATACCAAAGTGCTATTTCACTTTCTGTAATTTCAGCACAAATTTCTAATGCTTTTAGCAATACGCCAGGAATTTGTGTAGTAGCCGAATATTCTAATAATTCAATCCTTTTTTCATGTATTTTTTGATTGCAGAGTTTGTTTGTAATATCTTTTGTAAAAATTATTACAAACTTATTATATTCTTTATTGATGACGGAAGTGCTTACTTCAACATTAATTAAAAATTTATCTTTTCTTAAATGTTTTGTTAAATAAGTAATTCGGGTTTCCGATTCAGGCTTTATAAACAGGCTTAAAAGTGTTTCACAATTTTCATCGGATTCTATTGTTTTTATATTTGCTCCGATAAGTTCATCTTTTAGATAACCAAGCATTTGGCTTGCCGATTGATTAATATCTAAGATTAGTCCTTTATAGTTAATCAATAAAAAGCCTTCCAAAGCGGAATTAATAATTGAACTGTATAATTCTTTATCTGCTGCAATTTGCCGTGTCATTAATTCACGCTCGGTTACATCAATAACATTTAAGAGCAGAGCAGTAACTATTCCTTTTGTATTTTTTTGATGTTTGCCCGTAATTTGAATAATTTTATCTTTTATTTTAAACTTATAATTTTTTTTACCTGGGTTTTTAAAGAATGAAGGAAAGATACCGAGAAAAAGTTTTTTATCTTCGCCTTCAAGAAAGGTAACAAATGGTTTATCAATAATTGCAGTGGCTGCTTCATTAAATAAATTTTGGATAAAGTAATTTGCTTTAAGTATCATTCCGTTTGAATCTAAAAGCATATATCCGAAAGGAGCTTTGTTAAATAACTTTTCGTATTCTTCTTTTCTTAGTTCTATTTCTAATTTAGCATTTCTTAATTCGTTATTCTGGATTTCCAATTCAATTTGGTGAACACTAAGTTCGTGCAGTTTTTCTTTTATTTTATCTTCCGATAGCGAAGAGAGAGAAACTTCTTCCTGTAACTGTTTTAATGCTGCTTTTCTTAGTTCAGCATATTCTTTATTATTTTTTCTCATTTTAAAGATCACTCAAGTAGTAAAGATACTGTTATAGTTGTTCCTTTATTCAAAACGCTTTTTATATCTAATTTCCCTTGCATTTTATTTACATACTCTTTACATATAAGTAATCCTAAACCTGAACCGATTTCATTATTTGTTCCGGTTGTACTAATTGACGGCTGAGTCTCAGCTAAGATTTCATTCAGTTTTTCTTTACTTATTCCAATTCCGCTATCGGTTATTTCAACGCAGCCGTAATTTTCTTTTTTATAAGTTTTTATGGTAATATTTCCATTTGGTTCTGTAAACTTAATGGCATTTGTTAAAATATTTCTATAAACGGTTTCCGCCATAAAATCATTACTTAAACATTCCAAGGTAAGATCATCTTGAAAAGTAATCTTAATATTTTTGTCTTTTGTCGGTTTTTCTAATGATTTTATTAGTTGTTTAAGAATATCATTTTGTTCAATAACTTCTAATTTTATGTTCTCAAGATCAAAGTCTATTTTTGATAAGTTCATAAAATTATTTACAAAACTATTTAAATTTTTACTAACTCTATTTAAGCTGTTAAAACAATCATTTAATTCGGAATTATTTAAGCTTTTATGTTCGTCAAGTAAAAATTGACTGTAACCAATAATTGAACCGAGAGGATTACGAATATCGTGAGCCATTGTAGAAATAAACTTTGATTTATTTTTAAGTAGAATTTCCGTTTGTTCTTGATAATATTTTTGAGCGGAAATATCGTTAATAACAAGAAATAATTTGTTATCATAGTTGTTTCCTAGAACAGAATTGTGCATTATTGTTCCCATTATTCTACCATAGAAATAGCTCCCGTCAGCCTTTATGAATTCATATTCAAATATTTTATTTTGAGGTTTTTTAAAGAAAGATTTATATATTGCGAGAAAATCTTTATCTTCTTTTATAAATTTATTTAATGGTTTATTTAAGATATCGGAAGCAACATAGCCCAAACAATTTTGAAAGCGTATGTTGCATTTATGTATAATTGCGTTTTTATCTAAAACAACATACCCGATTGGAGCATTATTATAAAGCTCATAATATTCGTTTTGTAAAAGCTGTAATTCGTTTTGCATACTTCTAAGTTCTTCATTTTGGCTATGAAGCTCAATTCTCTGAATATGGATCTCATTTAAATAACGTCTTATTTTTTCGACTACAGGATCTGTAGATTTATTTAAAAATTTCTGTATTTCCGCATATTCTTTTGATACTTGTGAAAGTTTAATATCATTTTCATTTTGTTTTTGCATCTATATTATTTTTCCTTCGTATTCTTAGATTTTAGTATTGAGTTAAATTCTTCTTTTTCAGAATTATCTAAATAGGTAATTTTTTTTGATATTATTTTTTCTAAAGAATTCGTGTTTTTTTTCATATTTTCTAGCTTTTCCTGATAACCGTAAATTTCGCTTATATCTTTTATAACACCAAAAACTCTAATAATAGAATTATTTTTTTTATCGGCTTCGCCAAGCAATCTTATTTTTTTGTATTCGCCATGTGCGGAAACCAAGTTTAATATTAAGTCAAACTCTTTTCCTTTCTTAATACAATTATCAATAGCTCTTTTAAATTTCTTTTTATCTCTTTCGGTATAAAACCGAGAGAGTACATCAATATCTATTTTATGATTGTTAGTAATTCCATAGATTTCATAAACCGCTTCGGTTATATTAACCTCCATATTCCCCAGTATTATTTCCCAAGCACCTATTTTTGCCACTTTTTCAGTTTCTTTAAGCCAAAGTTCACTTCTAAATAACCTTTCTTCTATACCGTGTAACTTTGTTATTTCTGCAAGTGAAAGCGTAACCCCGGATTGCAGTTTTTCCGAAATAAGATAAGGTCTTATACCGGCAATGTAATATTTGGCATCAAAAGAAAATTCTATTGCCAAGCTTTCACCTGTGTCTTTTACTTGTTCTATCAATTGGCATAAATCAATATTATATCGTTTATCTAATATTTGTCTGTAAGTTCTGCCAATATCGTTTTCTCTTATTTTTAGAATTTCTTTAGCTTTCGGTGTGTGTTTTCTAAGTTCCAGATTATCATCGAAAAATAATACTGCAAGCTGCAGACTATTAATAAGATTTTCAATATCGTTATTGACCATTGTTAGTTCTAAAATCTTATTCTGATGTTCGGAGTTTACAGTATGCAATTCCTCATTTACGGATTGTAATTCTTCGTTTGTACTTTGCAGCTCTTCGTTACTTGCCAAAAGTTCTTCATTGGCTGCCTGCAGTTCTTCGTTAGATGTTTCCAATTCTTCTATGGCTGCTTGTAAGTTTTCCTTAGTAAATTGGAGTTCTTGCTCAAGATCAATAATTCGCTGTTCGGCTTGTTCATTAATATTCAAAAAGTTAGCTTCTTTGGCATCCTTAAATACCAAGGGATTTTCTACTTTTTCAAAATATATAGCCCCAAATGGCACTTGGTGGCTTTTACCTTCCAGTTGTGTAAAAATAAGATTGTAAATTTCTTTAGTTCCATTTATTTCTACGGCAACATTATTATAAATAAT
Organism: Ignavibacteriota bacterium; assembly: GCA_002746605.1. Lineage (GTDB taxonomy): Bacteria > Bacteroidota > Ignavibacteria > Ignavibacteriales > Melioribacteraceae. The sequence goes on along the minus strand of PDPT01000011.1, from coordinate 10,306 downwards.
ATCTTCATTTTTTATAAATAATTTTTGGATTGCAGTCAGTGCAGGTATTTCTAAATCCTTAGGCAGTAGTTTGCTGAGTTGGTTGGTTATTTTTCCTGCGGGAAACTTTAAAAATTTTGATGAATCACCTACGATATGTAGAATTTCGCCTTGCGTGTTGAATAATATTGAAAAAGGCAAATATTTTTTTTGAGCATTATCAAGAAAACGAGAAAGCATTCTATTTTCATCTCTTTTACCCTGAAAGATATAGTTATTTTTAGCATCGATAAAATATTCGCTTTTCTTTTTTACCGGAATGCTAAATCTGTTTATATCTATATGCGACATTCTGCCACGTGATTTATAAATTTTCCATTTGAGATTAATTGTTGAAAAATATTCAGAATAATCACCTAGCGATTCACTTGACCCGAGGAATAAGAATCCGCCTGCATTTAATGAATAATTAAAAAGTTGAAATACTTTGTTTTGTAAAGAGGGCTGCAAATAAATCAATAGATTTCTGCAGGTAACCAAATCAATATTTGGGAAAGGCGGATCTTTAACAAGGTTATGTTTAGCAAAAACAACCATTTCTCTAATTGTTCTGGTTATCTTAAAAGTATTATCTTGTTTAATAAAGTATTTGTTAAGTATTTCTTCATCAATATCGCTTACTATACTATCTGTATAAGTTCCGTTTCCGGCTTTAATAATAGCATCTTGATCAACATCTGTTGCAAAAATTTTAACTTGGGCTCTATTTCCCGTTTTAATAAGATATTCATGGCACAATATTGCAATTGAATAAGCTTCTTCTCCGGTAGAGCATCCGGTAACCCAAATTCTAACAATGTGGTCTTCGTTTTTATCTAAAAGTTGGGGAATAATATCTTTTTTCATTATAGAAAAAGCTTGGTGATCTCTAAAGAAACTTGTTACGCCTATTAGTAGTTCTCTATATAAAATAGAAACTTCGTTGGAATTATTTTCAAGATATTTTACATAATCATTCATATTCCCGATTTGGTTAAGAGACATTCTTCTTTCAATGCGTCTTACCATTGTACTCATTTTATAATGGGAATAATCAATTTCATGCTTTTCTCTTATTAGTGCAAAAATTCTTAGTAAGCCATCTTGACTACTACTAAAGAGTTTTGCTTTATCGGCTAAATTAATAGGCGGTGCATTAACATAAGCAAAAATCTTTTCGGCAATATCTGCCGGAGATAAAATAAAATCTACCAAACCGGTATTTATGGCACTATTAGGCATACTATCGAATTGAGCTGTTTCGGGGTCTTGAACAACTATTAAGCCTCCGTTTTCTTTTATTTCTCTCAATCCGCTTGAACCGTCACTTCCTGAGCCCGACAAAATAATACAAATAGCTTTTTCGGCAGCATCTTTTGCAAGGGATTTAAAAAATATATCAATCGGTAAATTTAATCCTCTTCCCAGATCCTGTTCCGTTAACAACAATTTGTTATGGAATACTGTCATATTCATTTTAGGAGGTATTAAATATACGCAGTTTTGTTCTATAGGCATTTCATTTTCTGCTCTAAAAACTTTCATGTTGGTTTTCTTCGAAAGAAGCTCTACCATTAAACTTTTATAATCAGGAGATAAATGTTGTATAACAATAAAAGACATTCCGGTATCAGGTGGAATGTTGGAGAATAATTCTTCTATAGCTTCCAAACCGCCAGCCGAAGCACCAACTGCAACAATGTAATGGTTATTTTCTTTGCTCATGATTTTAAGATAGTCTCATTTTTAATTGACAGATAAAAATTTATCTTTAAATTCAAATTAATTAAAAGTGTATGATGAAAATTTCTTAGTTGAGTATAGTTAAAAAAGAACATTTTATCAATACCTTTATTAGCCTCTCCCATATTGGGTAAAGCCGTCGCAAAGATAAAAATAATTAGTGAAAACTCAAAGAGTGTGTGCTTTTTTTTCCTATTTAAATTATAGTGATGCGGTAAAGTTATAGTTAAATCAAACAAATGTGTATATCTGAATCTTTGCTGATTGTTTTTTACTTAAAAATTAAAAGCCTGTTTATAATTCACTTAGCTCCGAAATAGTATGGTTCGTTAAATCATATTTTTTTGCAAGACTAATTATCTTCTTAATATAATCTATTTTAATTTGATAAGGAGCTGTTACTGTTTTAACGGGATTATGAGCGTAAAAAACAATAACTTCATTTTTTGCGGAAGCTCTTTTAAAGCCTTTTTCAATCATCTCTAATGAAATTTTAAAATTTTTATCTATTCCCAATGCTGCAGTTATTTTATTATTATTTGCAGAAACATAAATTTCGTTGATCTCTTCAATATTTTTTTCTAACGGTTTTCTTTGTTCATCGGTTACATCTCGTAAAATTTTGAAAATATTTAATAAAGCTGAATCTAAAGAATCATTATTAAAACCATTCGGGTAAGCAAATGATGTGGGAGTAATATCCAATTTATTCAAAAAGTTAATTGAGGGAATAATTTCAATTTCAATATATTCTTTTATCGTATGAGATTCTAAAAATTTATTTGCATCAATATGTCTGTAACCATGCACAGCTATTTCATTGCCTTTTGATTTTAACAATTTGATTATTTCTTTTTCTTTCTGAGATATTGCTCTTATTTGAGTAATAAAAAAAGTTGCTTTAATGTTGTTAGAATCTAAAATAGGAATAATCTTTTTCCAGTTTTCAATATAATTATCGTCAAAAGTTAAACAAAAACCTGCGATTCTCTTTTCTTTAACTTCCGTTGGATTTTCACAGCTGTAAATAAAAATCAAAAACAATAAAAATGAAATTATTTTAAGTTTCATTTATTTCACAAATTGTTTTATCCAATATTCGGCGTTTAACTCTTCGCCCGTAGATTTTTTAATGAGCTTATCCCACTTAAGTAAAGCACCGTAAGAAAAAAATAAATTTATCAAATACTCACCGACTTTCTTTTCTCCTACAAAAGATTTTACTTCTTCGGAATTATCTTTTAGTACTTTTTCTTTTATGTAAAAATAAAGCTGCGATGCCAAAAGTTCGCCTAACATATAATTCTGATAATAAACAGGATAAAGTGCAATGTGAATTTTTGAAGCCCAATCGGGTTTATCTCTACCTTCGGGCTTTTTTAAGCCCTGATATTTTTCTACTAAATTTAACCATAAAGAATTTAAGTCTTGCTCTGGATTTTCAAACATAGCTTTTTCAAATCTGTAAATTACCTGTACCCAGCGGGAAAAAATAATTTGTTCGAGTTGTAAAATCTTAAAACTTTTTTGGGAAATTATATTTTTTTCATCATCAGAAATATTTAACATTTCTTTAAGCCAATGTGGATTTGATGCGAACCTTCCGAATAGCATTGCAATTGCTTCAGTTGTGAATATGTGAGCATGTTCTCGTAAAGCCCAAGGAAGTTTATTACTAACATACTTATCATAAACCGCATGCCCGAATTCATGAAGCATTGTTCCCATCCATTTGTAATTGGGTTTTATGTTGCATAGAACTCTTACATCACCTGCTTTATCAATTTGTGTACAATATGCGTGCTGATATTTTCCATCCTTTTCATAAAGATCACTTTTGGCAAGCATATCTTTTATTTCCAAACCGATACCGGAATAATAATCGTCTGTTAATTTTTCTATGTTTTTATTCTCAAAATATTTATCTAAATCCAAGTTGTAAATACTTGGTCCTTGCTGAAAAAATTTATCTTGATAATGCCACGGCATCAACTCATCTTTAGTAATTGAATAATGTTCGGAGAGGTAATTATCTATTTTATCTTTTAGCGAAAAGAATTTTTCTCTTGTTAGTTTGTCTAATTCATCAAAAAGATTATCTAAAAACTCAGGCTCTAATTCGTTTAACTTCAAACTCATTTCTCTGTGGTTTTTATAACCCAAACTTTTAGCTGCTTTGTTTCTGAGCTTTACTAATTCAATTACATCTTTATTTACAAGTTCACCAATCTGTTTACTTGCTTTCCAAGTTTCTTCTAGCTCTTTACTATCTTTTGAAGTTTCTAAAATTTTATCAATTTCGTTATCAGTTAATTTTTTACCGTTTATCTCGGCTCTGTAGGTTGCAAATTTTTCTTCTATTTTATTTGAAAGAGCTACAATTTCTTCTAATAATTTTTCATCTATTTGAAATTCGGCATAAGTATTATATAAGACTTCAATTTCTCTTTGGTTTACTTCATCTTTAATTTCATGGGAGTTTTTAAAGTTTTTAATTTTTTCAAAATCTTCTTTGTTAGAGAAAATTTTCTTTATTTTTAACTCAAGCTCTGCTGTTTTTTTGTAGTCTTCGGGTTTACCTGAAATTGTTGCATTAAAATTAGAAAGGTTTAATTCTCTACTTAATTCAATAACCTTTTTTTCATAATTATTTATGAATTGATAAAATTCTTTTTCCAAAATTTTTTCCTCTTAAATTTAAAAGTTTGATTACTGCATTCCGAATGCGCGAAAAATGCAGTAATAATTGACATATAAAAATAGTAAAATAAAATTTTTTGTTTGTACAGATTATAAGTTATTTACGAATTATGAGCAATTAGTATTACAGGTTATTATTGAAGTTTATATTGGGAACTTGTATTTTATATTTTACCGCAACAAATCTAATTACAATTACAGTTAAGGAAGCAATAATTTGAGTTAGGTTTAAAGATAGATTTAACTCATAGCAAAGCAGATAAGAAATTCCTCCGGCAATGCAGGCAAGAGCATAAATATCTTTTCTGAAAATTAAAGGAGTTTCATTTATGAGAATGTCTCTAATTACTCCGCCAAGTGAACCGGTTATTGTTCCCATAATAATTGCAACCGAAAAAGGGAAGCCAGTTTCAAGTGTTTTTTCTATTCCCACTACAACAAAGAGTCCTAACCCGATTGTATCAAAAATAAATAAAGTTTTGTTTAAGTTTAATAAAGGTTTATTGAATAATAAAAAAAGAACTAAAGCAATTCCTGTAATAATTATATAAGAATAACTTTCCATCCAGAATGGAGTTATGTCAAGAAGAATATCACGAAAAGTTCCGCCGCCTATTGCAGTTATCAAGCCAACTACATAAGCCCCGAACCAATCAAAATTTTTGTGGGAAGATAATCTTATACCGCTTAGTGCAAAGGCAAAAGTACCTAAATGATTTATTATTTGAATAATATTGAAATCTGTAAAATTTATCATTACTAATTTTTATTAGCTAAAATCAAATCGGCAAATTCTCTAAAAGCTCCTTCGCCGCCATTTAAGTTTAGAATAAGATCTACTTTTTCTTTTATGGCATCAACTGCATTATTCGGACAAGCTGAAAGACCCACAGCTTCAATTATTTCCAAATCGTTTAAATCATCGCCAATAAAAGCAACTTCTTCGGGTGAAATATTTTCCAATTCACAAATTTCTTTCATTTTAACATCTTTATCCCAAATGCCAAGATATAGGTAATCTACTTTTACTCTTTCACCTCGTGTTTTAATTAATTCCGAAGTATCCGTTGTGATTATGGCGTTTTTAATCCCTTGCATTTTAAGAAGCCTCATTCCCATTCCGTCTTTAACATTAAACTTTTTCATAACGAGACCTTCTTCCGTGTAATAAAGTCCGCCGTCTGTTAAAACACCATCCACATCTGTGATAACTAATTTTATGTTTTTTAATTTTTTTTTGTGTTCAACAATCATAAATTATACTTCCGAGTTTTAATTAATTAAAAATTTTAAGGCATAACATAATAAATTTTAAGCGGAATTACTTTCAGAATTTACTCGAGTATAAGCTGAAACATTTGATTTTATTGGTCATACTTTGAAAAAAATAAAAAAACAACTTTTTTTAGAAAAAATTTTTAATGTTAAATAATTGTTAATAAATAAAAAGAGTATTGGTAAATATTTATCAATTATCTATTATTATAAATGGGATATATTTTTAGTCACAAAAAAAGAGGGGAAAACTCTATGCTTAAAAACTACAAACTTATTGCATTAATTGTAATGCTGTTTAGTACTGCTTTATTTGCACAGAATTATAAAGTTTTCGGTGTTGTTAAAAGTGCTAATACAGGTGAGATACTTTTCGGTGCCAATGTTTATGTACAAGGGATGGCAATTGGAGCCGCAACAGATGGAGAAGGTAAATATGAATTTACACTTCCTCGCGGTGAATATACCATTACTTGCAGTTATATTGGTTTTGAAACCGTAGAATTAACTAATTTAAAAGTAACAAATAATATGGAATTGAATTTTGATTTAAAAGACCATGAATTTTCACTTTCCGTAACAGTGCTTGCCGATAGAGCAAAAGAAAGGGAAACTCCGGTTGCTTTTTCAAATATTGATAAAAAAGAAATGGAAATGAAACTTGGTTCTCAAGATGTTCCAATGATATTAAATACAACTCCTAGTGTTTATGCTACAATGCAAGGTGGTGGTGCCGGTGATGCTCGTATAAACATTAGAGGTTTTAACCAAAGAAACATTGCAATAATGATCAATGGTGTTCCTGTTAATGATATGGAAAATGGTTGGGTTTATTGGTCAAATTGGGATGGAGTTGGTGATGCTACTTCATCTATTCAGTTGCAAAGAGGTTTAAGTGCTGTTAACATTGCTACACCTTCAATTGGTGGTACAATGAACATTATTACTGACCCAACTGCTGCTCAATTTGGTGGTAAATTAAAACAAGAATTTGGTAACGATGGATTCTTAAAATCAACTTTAATGGCAAGCTCAGGCTTAATTGACGATACTTGGGCTGTTAATGCTGCAATAGTTAAAAAATCAGGTAATGGTTTTATTGATAAAACTTGGACTAATGCTTGGGCATACTATTTTGGTGTTGGTGTAAATCTAAGTCAGTCTAATCGTTTAGAATTATATGCACTTGGTGCTCCACAAAGACATGGACAAAATTCATACAGACAAAATGCAGCTGTTTATAGTCATGATTTTGCGAAAAATGAATTACACTATTCAGATGAAGCATTAGAAAAGTTCCAAGAAAAAGGAAGAACTTTTAATCAAAACTGGTCTCCTGTTAACCCTTCTTATACCGGTAAACAATTCCAAGTACCTCTTTTTGGTTTTTCTCCAAATGGTGGTGGTCTAGAAGATAGACACGATAAAGGTTTTATTAACGAAAGAGAAAACTATTTCCATAAACCTATTGTTAACTTAAACTGGTATTCTCAATTATCCAACAAATTAAGTTTATATACTACTGCATATTATTCCGGTGGACATGGTGGTGGAACCGGTACTTATGGTAAGTTATTAGCTAAGGATGCAAATGGTAAAGTAGGTGGTCAAAATTATAAATTCTATTATGGTCCTAGTCCTTGGACAAGAGATTGGAATGGTACTATTGCAATGAACTCCGGAGCAGCTGGAGATTATTATGTTGATAAGAAAAAATTAACTAAAGCTGATGGTCAGTCTCTAGGTATTTTAAGAAATAGTAGAAATAATCAATGGACTATTGGAGTGCTTTCAAAAGCTTATTATAAAGTATCAGAAAACTTAAAAACTTCTTTTGGTATTGATTGGAGAACAGCCGAAATAGCACATTATAGAGAAGTTAGAGACTTACTTGGAGGTAAATATTATTTAGATAATTCTGATGAATTCAATCCAAATAAAAAAGCTGGATTGGGTGATAAAATAGCTTATAACTATACAAATACAGTTGATTGGATTGGTGGATATTTACAAGCTGAATATTCAATCGATAGATGGACAACCTATATGATGGGTGGATATTCTACAATTAAATATGCTCACACAAATCATTTTAAGAAAAATGATAAAGGTGAAGAATTAACAGCTAATCCTGATCCAATAGGTGGATATCAAATTAAAGGTGGTGCAAGCTATAGATTGAATAAAACAACAGATATCTATGCAAATGCCGGATATGTTGCAAAAGTTCCGATATTGGATGAAGTGATTGATGATCGTTCAGGAGCTATTGCTGAAGATCCTTCAAGCGAAAAATTTACAAGTTTTGAAAGTGGTATAAACTATAGAGCTCCAAGTGGTAAAGTTGCTGTTAAAGCAAACTTTTATTTTACAAATTGGTTAAATAGAGCTTTAACAAGAGGAGTTAGAAATGAAGATGGTACAGAAGCTCTTGTATTTATTAGTGGTTTAGATCAAAGACATTTTGGACTTGAGTTAGAAGCTGCTTTAAAACCTGTTGAATTTGTTAGATTAGACGTTGGTTTATCTTTTGGTAATTGGGAAGTGTTAAATGACGTTAACGCGAAATATAAAAGTTATGATGGTGGTAATTTTGTATCAAAAGACTATAATTTATATGTAAAAGGTCTTAAAGTTGGTGATCAACCTCAAACCTCCTTATACTCAGTTTTATCTTTATATCCAGTGAAAGGATTATCATTGACAGGAATAGTAAGACATTTTAGAGATCACTATGCAAACTGGAACCCAACAGGAAGAACAAATAAAAATGATACACAACAAAGTTGGAAAGCTCCAAATTATACAGTTGTTGATTTACATGCGAATTATGATTTACCACTTGAGTTAAGTGGTGTTAAATTCCAAGTATTTGCTCATGTTTTCAACTTACTTGATGAAATTTATGTTCAAGATGCTACTGATAATAGTAGCTATAATGCATTTAGCAGTAACGGTAAAACACATGCAGCTGATGATGCAGATGTTTACTTAGGCTTACCAAGAGCATTTAATGCTGGTATTAGTATTTTATTTTAATCCAAAAGATATAATTTCTTTTAATAAGAGAAGCCGTCTCAGTTTTGAGGCGGCTTTTTTGTTTTTAAATACAGAAATTAAGTTATGAGATTATATATTTCAAGATATAAGCTGCAAAAAACCAATAGTAAAATGCAAATTTTATGTCTATTAAGGAGAGTTATGATTACGGATAATATTATTATATTTCGTTAAGCAAAAAAAATAATTAATTTAAAATTTATCTAATGATTTGTTGTAGTAAATAATAATTAAATTAAAAAATATAAATCGAGATAAAAAATGAAGACAAGAACAATCTTAGTTTTTTTACTTTTTTCTGCTGCCGTATCATTTGCACAAAAAAATAATTACACAATTCTAATCTCTTTTGATGGTTTCAGATGGGATTATACTGATCGTAATCTTTCTCCGAATTTAAATGAAATTGCCGCCGAAGGTGTTAAGGCATTATCTCTGCGTCCGTCATTTCCTTCAAAAACTTTTCCTAATCATTTATCAATTATTACCGGTATGTATCCGGAAAATCATGGGATAATTGCAAATAGTTTCATAAACACAACTACAGGAGAAAAATATAGAATAGGGAAACCTAAAGCGGTAAGAAATGCTGAATGGTATCTCGGTGAAGCCTTTTGGGAAACCGCCGAAAGAAACGGAATTAAAACCGCAAGCTATTTTTGGCCCGGTTCCGAAGTAACTCTTGATTATAGAAGACCTTCTTTGTATAAGGTTTATGATCACAACAAGCCTTACAGAGAAAGAGTTGATGGTGTTATTGAGTGGCTGCAATTACCAGTTAACGAGCGCCCTAAATTTATAACAATGTATTTTCATGACACCGATTCATACGGACATAAGTTTGGTCCTAATTCGAATGAGCTAAATCAATCGATACAAAGATTGGATACAATTGTAGGATATTTGAATAGTAAATTAGATTCAATTGGTTTGAAAGATAGTACAAATCTTATTTTTGTTTCGGATCACGGAATGACAGAGATAAGTACAGACAAAGTGATAAATATTGAAGAAATGTTGCAAGGTTTTGATTATAAACTAAGTGGTTCTAAAACCGTAATGATGATTGAGCCGAGAAAAAATAATTTTAATGAAGTACTTTCTACTTTGAAGATGAACCAAAAAAATTATAAGGTTTATCTAAAAGAGGATATGCCGGAATATTTTCATTATTCTGAAAATCCTTTTCTTTATTCGATAATTCTTGTCGCAGATATGGGCTGGTCTTTAGTTAACAATTTGTGGTACAAAAATCTGGTAAAAAATAATTCCGGCGGTAACCATGGTTTTGATAATAACCATACAGATATGCACGGAATTTTTATTGCTAAAGGACCTGATTTTAAGAAGAATTACAAGTGTGGAACTTTATGGAATATTGATATTTATCCGTTGCTTTGTAAGATTTTTAAAATTCAGCCAAGGTCAAATATTGATGGTAATTCGGAAAGAATAGAATTTATTTTGAATGATTCACAAGAAAACTAGAAATTAAATATTCAGTAAAAAT
>PDPT01000068.1 GCA_002746605.1 Ignavibacteriota bacterium | reverse complement strand
CGAAAAACACTATTTATTACACCTTTTTCATTTTTTGACCAAACAAGCAAGGGACATTCATCAGATTTAGGCTTTTTCCCAATTAAAATACTTGCATCAATCAAAGCATCTTCAAACACAAAGTTTCCAAGTTTTCCAACTAATAATAATGTTAATTGTTCTTTTATTTCTTCTCGAAGTTTTGTGTATGAATCCATTAACAAAACAGAAGAAGGCATTACCGTTCCAAGAATTCCATTTTCTTTTAAGTGATTAACTGCTTTGTAAATAAAGACACTGGCAAGATTAGGTTTTTTTCTTGACACATTACCTAAGTTTTCTTCAACAATTTCTCGATCTTCTTTATTCAGTAACTCCCAAGATATGAAAGGTGGATTCATAAAGATTAAATCAAAATCATTATCCCAATCCTTTATTAAAGAATTTTCAACTTTCTTAATGTTTATGTATAGATTATCTCCCCATTCTCTTTTTTCATAATTCAGAAGGAAGTTAGATATATTTACTGCTGTTTCTGAAATATCCCAACCGTGAACTTCTATTTTTTTGTTATAGCCAAGTGACTTAAGCTGTTTTAATACTTCTAATAAAAACTCAGAACTACCACAAGCAGGATCTAACACTTTTAAATGATTTATTTCATTAAGGTTTAATTTCGACAATGAATATTCAACAATACTCCTTGCCAAAAAAGAAGGGGTATAATGTAAACTTGAATACATTTTTTGTTTAAGTTCGTAATTGCCTACAAATCCACCAAATAGCCCTAACTGTCTGTTGTGAAAAATTGCTTCTTTTTGTGCCTCCTGAAATAATTCACCGGCTGAATGCCTGAAAATTAAATCTATATTAGGGGTTAGTAACTTTCCTTCAATTCTTAAACCTCTTCTTAAAGTTTCTATATAATCGTTGATGTTTGGAAGAGGAGTAATATTTTGTTGTAATCCCCAGTTTCCTAAATCTAAATTTTTGATATCATTTTCACTTTCAGCAGCAATTAGAGATAAAAGTAGTTGATTAATTGCGTTTATTCCTTCATCTTTTTCTCCTGTTTCTATTCTTAGCTCCCTATAAATATTCAATATAAAAGGGGTAATATCATATTCACTTCTGTAAGAACCTCTTACTAAATAATCATAAAATTTAGGCAAATTATTTTCTATGTCATTAATTGAGTAATCTTCCTCTTTATTTTTTAACCAATTATAAAGGAATACTCTACTATTCTTTAAAGTCACAAAATTTTTTGTGTTGCTTGACCAAGCATACGAAAAATACTCAGTAGGACTCTTATCAGAATTTATATCTATACAAAAATCGCCAACACCACCATTCAATAGGATAAATTTATCTTCTGTTTTGGCAGAAAATAAGTGAATAGGTAATAATCCTAAATTATTCTTCCAGTTTTCTATTTTGTTTAAGCCTATCATTTTATTATCTTCCTATCATTTTATTCACGGAGACACAAACCTTTTTTGAAATTCTGATTTAATGCTCCCCTAACTCATTTACACACTACAAATATACAAAAACTCCTGACAAACAGATATAAAAGTAGATTTTTCCTAAGAAAAAACCTCCCCATACTCGAATTAAACCCATTAAAGAGAGATTTAGGGGTGTTTTTTAGAGGTTTTAACCCCCTTGCGGAAGGTTAGGAAAATGGGTTCACTAGGCCTATCCCCTTTCCCAAACTGCTTCAGAGCCTTGCATAACGCCTTAATTCCGGAGATATTCTCACCATTAAGGAATTTATTTCACATTACGGTAAAAGGCCGATACATTGCTCTAATTGTTATGGTCGAGCAATACTTTAGAGTCTGAAACTGCTCAGCAAAGTGTTGCATTCTGAGTAATCACCCCTCTAAAAATGAAATAAGACACTTCGCTTTGCTTAGTATGCCAGTGAGGCGATTGAATACTTTTTAGAAGAATAGATTAAAAAACTTTGAGTTTAATACAGTACAATTCTAACAAATGCCTATTTTTTCCAAAAGATTGCTTATTTTTGTCTGTCTGCAAATTAGAATAATTTGAGATACTTTTCTGTTCTCTGTATGATAGTG
>PDPT01000010.1 GCA_002746605.1 Ignavibacteriota bacterium | reverse complement strand
TTTACAAAGCCAAGTTTGATGCAGATAAATTAACAAGCGGAATTTACTTCTATACAATTAGTGTAAATGATTATACCGCTTCTAAAAAGATGATACTTATTAAATAATTCAATTCCTATTGGAGGGGCATATCTTTCTACTACACTAATCAATTTTACTGAACGTAAAACAAAAATTTAAAATCAACTTTCATCTGATGTATAATTTTTATTAAATTCATTATTACAATTCATTTCAATAAAGTAATAAAACAATAATCCAAATGAAAAAAATTGATTTACTTATCAAAAGAATATCCGATAAATTTCTTGATATACCACTTCCTCATTATGCAACCGAAGGGAGTTCGGGGATGGATATTAGAGCGGCAATTGAAGAACCGTTAATAATTCCTGCCGGAAAAGTTATTATGGTTCCTACAAACATTTCAATAGAAATACCATTAGGGTACGAAATTCAAGTTAGACCACGAAGCGGTTTAGCAGCTAAAAATAATATCGGTTTGTTAAATTCACCGGGAACAATTGATTCCGATTACAGAGGTGAAATTAAAATAATTCTATTCAACTTTGGAAATGAAGATTTTATTATAAATCGTGGTGATAGAATTGCCCAGCTTATTATTGCTGAAGTTGTAATCGCAAATGTTATTGAAACCGATAAGTTAAAAAACTCCGAAAGAGGTTCCGGTGGCTTTGGGCACACGGGAAAAAGTTAAGAAAAAGGAAATAAAAATTTATGAGTGATTTTGTTCATCTACATAACCATTCGCATTACAGTTTACAAGATGCTGCTTGTACTATTGATTCGTTAATTAATGCAACTCAAAAAAATAATATGCATGCTATTGCTCTTACTGATCACGGAGTAATGTATGGTATTTCCGAGTTTTATAAAAAAGCTAAGAAAGCAAATATAAAACCGATTATTGGTGTTGAGATTTATATAAAGTTTGAAGGCAGCAGATTTGAAAGAGGTGAGAAAAATACTGGCAGAAAAAAATCTAGACACTATAATCATTTAATCTTAATTGCGAAGAATAATATTGGTTATAAAAATTTGCTTAAACTTACCACTCAAGGTTTTACGGAAGGTTTTTATTATAAGCCGAGAATAGATTTAGAACTATTAAATCAACATAAAGAAGGATTGATTTGTACCTCTGCTTGTCTTGCCGGACCTGTTGCAAGTCATTTATTAAATGGAGATTATGAAAAAGCAAAAGAGAACACAATAATTCTTCATGAAATGTTTGGTGAAGATTTCTTCTTAGAGTTGCAAGATCATTCAATGTCCGAAGATCAAGCTGTATTGGAAGGAATTCCCAAGTTATCGAAAGAACTGAACATTCCAATGATTTGTACTAACGATATTCATTATATTGAAAAAGAACATGCAGTTGCTCATAATATTCTTCTGATGCTTTCCGATCCAAATCAAAAAAATGATTACAGAACATTGCGATACAATACCGATGAGATTTATTTCAAGTCGGGTCAGCAAATGAAAGACTTGTTCGGTAAGTTTAACGGAGCGATAGAAAACACACTTGCTATAGAGGAGAAAATAGATTTAAGTTTAGACTTCGAAAAATTCCATTATCCTATCTTTCCTATTCCAAAAGAATCGAGTGCAAAAAACTTGGATGAATATTTTGAATTGTTATCACGAGAAGGTTTGGATAAAAGATTCAAAACTATAAATAAAAATATAGAAGACAGATTTAACTACGAAATAGATATAATAAAATCCATGGGGTATTCCGGCTATTTTTTAATTACTCAAGATTTTATTAATGCAGCAAAAAAGAGAGGTATTCCCGTAGGACCGGGGCGGGGAAGTGCAGCGGGCAGTTTGGTTGCTTATGCTTTAGGCATTACAAATGTAAATCCTCTTGAATATGATTTACTATTTGAAAGATTTCTAAATCCTTCAAGAAAGTCAATGCCCGATATTGATATAGATTTTGCTGATGATCAACGCGGTGAAGTGATTGACTATGTTAAAGAAAAATATGGTGAGCAGTCTGTATGCCAAATTATAACGTTTAATCGTCTTTCTTCTAAAGCAGTTTTAAGAGATGTTGCACGCGTACTTGGTATTCCAATTCCTACAGTTGATAAAATTACAAAAGTTATTCCTTCAAAATTTGGGCGGGTTTTTAGTATTGAACAATCCTTAAAAGAGGTGCCTGAACTTGCTTGGGTAAAAAATTCTAAAGATGAATCAATATTAAACTTAATTAAATATGCAAAAATCCTTGAAGGAATGAACAGGAATGCTTCTAAACATGCTGCTGGAGTAGTAATTACTCCGGGTGAAGTAAGCGATTTTATTCCCATAGCTTCAGTTAAAGGTGATATTGTTACACAATATAATATGAAAGAGTTAGATTCTGCCGGGATATTAAAAATGGATTTCCTCGGCTTACGAACTCTTACAATTATTCGTGATACTATTGACCTTATAAAAGAAACAAGAGATGAAGATGTAATTATTGATGATATCCCTATTGATGATAAAAAAACTTATGAACTTTTTTCAAAGGGACAAACAACAGGTGTGTTTCAGTTTGAATCTGCTCCAATGAAAGAACATCTTAAAAACTTAAAGCCAACAAGTATAAAAGATCTTTCTGCGATGAATGCATTGTATCGACCGGGACCAATGGAATTTATTAATGATTTTGTAGATAGAAAGCATGGAAGAAAACCTATTGAATATCTTCATCCTTTGTTGGAAGAAATATTAAGTGAAACTTACGGAATAATAGTTTATCAAGAGCAAGTAATCCAGATAGCAAATAAAATTGCAGGAATGAGCCTAGCAGAAGCTGATATTTTAAGACGTGCAATGGGTAAAAAAGATCTTGCAGAAATGAAACGACAAAAAACAAAATTTGTGGACGGAGCAGTAGAAAACGATATCCCGAAAAAAATTGCAGAAGAGATTTTTGTTGTGATAGATAAGTTTGCCAATTACGGATTTAATAAAAGTCATGCAGTTGCTTATAGTTTTGTTGCTTACCAAACAGCTTACTTAAAGGCAAATTACACAGCGGAGTTTTTGGCAGCAAACCTTAGCAACGAATATAAAAATTCCGATAAGGTTACTATTCTTTTAGATGACTGCCGAAAATTGAAAATTCCCGTAATGGTTCCAAGTGTAAATAATCCTTCTGTGAAGTTTACTGTTAAAGACGGTAAGATTATTTTTGGAATGTCGGCAATTAAGAATGTTGGTGTAAATGTAGTTGTTGAAATTGAAAGAGCCTACAAAGAACTTGGAAGAAATTTTACAAGCATTTATGATTTTACTTCCAATGTAGATACTTACATTGTAAATAAGAGAGCTATGGAAGGGCTTGTACTTTCCGGAGCGTTCGATTCCGTAAAGGGAACAAGAGCAGAAAATTTTATCTCAATTGAGAAAGCACTTCAATTCGGACAAAAAAGTAAGCAAATAAAAGAAAGTCAATCCGATAGTCTTTTTGGTGAAATTGACGAACACTTTGAGTTGGATGAACCTGAATTGGAAACAATTGAAGAATGGACAAACAAATATAAGTTGGCACAAGAAAGAATAGCTCTTGGTTTTTATTTATCGGATCATCCGTTAAGAAAATTTCAAGCGGAATACAATTCTTTTTCATCTGTTAAACTTGGTGATCCGCATTCGTTCAAAGATACAGATACAGTAAGAGCATGCGGTGTTATTACTTCCGTAAAAACTAAAATTGACAGATCGGGAAATACAATGGCATTCTTTAATCTGGACGATTTATCCGGTTCTTGTGAGTGCATAATGTTTGGCAGAACATACAGTGAGTTTGGAAAGATTATTGAACCGGAAGCTACCGTAATGATAGAAGGTAAATTAGAGAGCAGCGGTGATAAGTTTAAGATTCATGCAAACGAAGCAACAGCCTTATCGGAAGTTGCAGGCAAACTTACAAAAAAAATTGCGTTGCTAATGGATGTTGAAGAACATGATGGTAATACCGTTAAACAGTTGAAAAAAATATTTAACGAAAATTCAGGTAGTTTACCTGTCATAATATATGTTAAGGTTGAAGGCAAAACAAAAAAATATATTATCGGGCAAAAAGTTAATATCAATAACAATTTTATAAAAGAAACACAAAAGATTATAGGAGATGAAGCAATAGCTTATCAAACATTCTAAATAATTTAAATCTTTTCTTTTGTAATTTGTTTTAAGCAATATTATTTTTTAACTTTATAAGCAATAATTTAATAGGGATAATATGACGCAAAAATGGGCTTTAATACTTGGTGCTTCAAGCGGCTTTGGCGGTGCCGCTGCAGTTGAACTTGCAAAAAACGATTATCATATTTTGGGTATCCATTTAGATAGACAAAGTACAATGCACAAAGTTGCATCCATAATAAAGAAAATAGAAAAAACAGGACACAAAGCAATATTCTTTAATATGAATGCTGCCGATCAATTAAAAAGAAAAGATACATTAGACGAAATAAAAGAAAGATTTGCCACAAAAGAACATTTACAAATTAATGTTCTTATTCATTCATTAGCATTCGGTACACTAAAACCATTCATAACTAAATCTCCTAATGACTGTATAACAAAACCACAAATGGAAATGACGCTTGATGTTATGGCTCATTCTTTAGTTTATTGGACACAAGGTTTGGTTCAAAGAGATTTATTGGCAAAAGGTGCCAGAATTTTTGGTCTTACAAGTGCTGGCTCTCAACAGGTAATTCCTTCCTATGGTGCAGTCTCTGCTGCAAAAGCTGCATTGGAAGCACATATAAGACAGCTATCGGTTGAACTAGGTTCAATGGGAGTAACCGCTAATGCAATAATGGCTGGGGTTACGGATACACCTGCATTAAGAAAAATACCTGGTAATGAAAAAATGGTTAAAGCTGCTAAGGGAAAAAATCCTATGGGAAAATTAACTACACCCGAACAAGTAGCAAAAGCAATTGTAATGCTGTGTAAGCCCGAAGCTAATTGGATTTCGGGAAATGTACTCGGTGTTGATGGTGGTGAATATAATGTTAGTTATACCGGCGATGTTATTTGTAAGCCAATTAAATAATTGAATATTAAAAAAAATAGATTGTAAATGTTTAAATTTGAATTTACTGAAGAGCAGCAAATGCTCAGAGAAATGGTAAGAGATTTTACCAACAATGAAATTAAACCGATATCTGCACAGATAGATGAAGAAAGTAAAGTCCCAACTGATTTAATAAAAAAACTTGGTGAAATAGGAATACTCGGAATTTCATTTCCCGAAAAGTATAGCGGTGGTGGATTTGGAGAAGTAGGCTACTGCATTGCTCAAGAAGAAATTGCAAGAGGCTGCATGTCAACAGCAACTGTTATTGGTGCACATCAATCAATAGGAGCAAATGTAATTTATCTTGGCGGTACCGAAGAACAAAAACAAAAATATTTAGTTCCTTTGGCATCTGGTGAAAAACTCGGAGCTTTTTGTCTTACTGAAGCGCAGGCAGGTTCAGACTCATTTAATTTAAGAACCAAAGCGGAATTAGTTGACGGGCAATGGGTGATTAATGGTGAGAAACTTTGGATAACAAATGGAGGTACTGCTGATATAGTTTCTGTTTTTGCAAGAACCTTAAAAGGAATTACTGCATTTGTGGTAGAAACTAATAACGAAGGATATCATGCTGGACCACATGAAAAGAAAATGGGAATTAAAGGAAGCTCTACCAATGCAATTATCTTTGATAATGTGAAAATTCCACAAGAAAATTTAATCGGTACTGATGGCAGAGGCTTTTTACTCGCTATGAAAACCCTCGATGCTGGTAGATTAGGACTTGGTGCAGCGTGTCTTGGTGCTGCAAAAGAATTATTAGAAATGTCAACACAGTTCGCAAAAGAAAGAGAACAATTTGATAAACCGATAAGTCATTTTCAAGCTATACAATTTTACCTTGCAGAGATGGCAACAATGATTTACAACATGGAATCGATTGTTTATAGAACAGCAGTTGATTACGACTTAAATAAAAATATCTCCCGACAGACTGCAATGGTAAAACTTTATTGCTCCGATTCCTTAGATAAGATAGCGGATTTAGCAGTACAAATTCACGGTGGAATGGGTTACTCACAAGAATTACCTATTGAAAGATTTTATCGTGATTCCAGAATCAATCGAATTTTTGAAGGAACAAACGAAATTCAAAAATTAATTATAGCTCGGGACATATTAAAGAAAAAAGGCAAAATGTAAATAACTAAAGGAAATTAAAATGGAACCAATTACAATTACAGATGATAATTTTGAACAAGAAGTAACCCAAGCTAACATTCCCGTTGTGGTAGATTTTTGGGCGGTTTGGTGCGGACCTTGTAAAATGATTGCACCGATAATTAATGAACTTGCTAAAGATTATGAAGGCAAAGTTAAATTCGGTAAATTAGATGTAGATAGCAATCAGCAATCAGCAATAAAATTTGGTGTGCGAAGCATCCCTACGGTTTTAATATTTAAAGATGGTAAAGTGGTAGATACAATAATAGGAGCTGTACCGAAAAATGTATTTGCGGAAAAAATTGATGCAATACTCTGAGAACTTCTTTTTTATAATGTGCAAACCAATTTTACATTTTGAATTTATATCAAAAAACATTAATATTATTAAACTAAATAAAAATACAATAAAGTATGGAGGTCTTAATGAATGGTTATTAAATATTTTTTCTACAACATAAATAAAACAAGAAACTAATTTAGGAGAAAAATATGAATCGAAAAATTGTTTACCTATTAATACTTATTTCTTTTCTACCGGCATTATTATTTGCTGGAAATGGAAGAATAAAAGGTAAAGTAACCGATTTATCAACAGGGGAGGCACTAATTGGTGCTAACATAATTATTATTGGAAGTAGTTTTGGTGCTGCTACTGATGAAAACGGAGACTTTATTATAATGAACCTGGATGCTGGTGTTTATGAATTAAAAGCATCGTATCTCGGTTATCAATCAATCACAATTAAAAATGTTCGTGTAAACACGGATTTAACTACAGAGATTGATTTTAAGTTACCGGCTGAAAATATATCAGTTGAAACTGTTACTGTAATTGCACAAAAACCTTTAATCAAAAAAGATGCTACCAGTTCAATAAGAAGTGTAACCGGCGAAGATATATCAAATTTACCGGTAAGGGGAGTTACAAATATTGTTGGTTTACAAGCTGGAGTTATTGAAAATAGTGGAACAATCCATATAAGGGGAAGTCGTCCGGACGAAGTTGGTTATTATTTGGAAGGGAATTCAATTTCTAATCCCGAAGATGGCGGTAGAGCTGTTACAATTTCAAATGATGCAGTAGAAGAACTTTCTGTAGAATCAGGTGGTTTTTCGGCTGAATTTGGAGGTTCTAATGCTGGTATTATTCGTTCACAACTAAGGTCAGGTACAAATGATTGGCATGCAAGCATTGAATATATTACCGATAACGTTGGATTTAAATCAAAAGATGATTTTTACAAACAAGAAGGTACAAGATTAGGTGCTTACTGGTACGGTCAAAATGAAACAAGTTTTTCTTTAAGCGGACCTATATGGGCAAATAAAATCAAAGTGTTCTATAATTTAAATTATGATTTTGATAGAAGTAGAACTAAAAAAGCATACCCTGGATTAGATTTTGGATTAATTGGAGATGGCTTGGATAAAGAGGCAGTTCAGAATGACACTATTAATTTAGTTTATCCCAAAGGTGTTTGGACTAAAGATAAAAGAGAAGCCTATACTCATTCTGGAACTGTTACGATGGACTTCAATCCAATTTTAATTAGAGTTGCAGGTACTTACACAGATGGTTGGAACGATAATGATGGGTTAAGAGGTGCTAATATCTTTAGCCTGACTAATGATAGGCTTTCTAAAACTGATTTTAACAATGGTAGTTTTAGTTTAAAGTTAAAACATGTTGTTGCTTCTAATTTATTTTATGAATTATCTGGTGGAGTAACATTTAATAGTTTTGAAGTTAATGATCAGTATTTGGGAGCTGATTTTTGGGCTTACGGAGATAGTGTAGCAAACGCTAAAGCTGGAAATCAATGGATAAGAACTGCTAAAGATCGAGAAAACCTTAAAAAATTATCTGCTGCAACAACTAGATATGTTCAACCCGCTAATTATAAAATTTATGGTTTTAAGTTTGAAGGTGCCGGACGTTTAGCGGCTAACCATCAAAAAGGAGAAACAATGGGTTATAATGGTAGATTTGATCTAACTTATTTACCGACTAAACATCATAATTTAAAAATAGGTGGTGAATTTAAACAACATGTTATACGAGCTTGGAGTGCAAGAGGGCAAAGTGGTTTTGCGTTTGAATTAGAAAATTCACTTAAAGATATTGCTAATCCTACAAAAGCTCAAATTGATAAGATCAAAGCTGATATCTTATACAAGAGTGGTGTTAATAATTATGGCTACGATATTTATGGTAATAAAACAGACGGTGGCGGTAAAGTTAATGGAGTTGATGGTGATTTTTACGCTCCGCACAAACCGATTGAAGCAGGTATTTATGTTCAAGATAGGATAGAATTTGATGATATAATATTAAATCTTGGTTTAAGATATGATTATTTTGATATAGATAATTTAGTTTTTAAAAAACCTGATTTACCTGATGATGCTATTGGTGTTAATTTTGCGGCTGGACGTTTATACAAAAAAGGGTTTAAAGAAGTTAAACCATACAGTTCTGTAAGTCCTAGATTAAGTGTTTCATTTCCGGTAACTGATCAAACTGTTTTTCATGCCGGTTATGGAAAGTATGTTCAACAACCGTCTTTAAATCAAGCTTATGACGGATATCATAGCTTAGCTTATACACTGGGACAAGGTTTTTTCTTTTCCCGACCAACCGGACAAGATTTGAGACCAATTAAAAAGACTCACTATGAAGTTGGTTTCAGACAACAATTAACTGACTTTATGTCTGTCGATATTTCAGGTTACTATGATGATGTGAAGGGACAAATTTATTTTATAGTTCAGGATGTGTCAAAAGAGTCTGACTATTCCTCTTACAATTCTAAGGCTAATGGAGATTTTCAAACCACTAAAGGATTTGAAGTTCAGTTAACTATGCGTAGATATAAAAGATTAAGTGGTTCTGCATCATTATCTTTTTCTGATGCTGCAGGTACAGGTAGTAATCCTAATAGTAATGCCGGTATAGTAGGTGCACCTTTGGATGGTGTAACTGTTTTCAGACCTCAATATGTTAGTCCATTGAATTATGACAGACCTTTCAAAGGTAATCTTTTTATTGATTATAGATTCGGTAAAGATGATGGTGGACCTATTTTAGAACAATTAGGAATTTCGCTATTAGCAAATTTTGCCAGTGGTCATCCTTTTACCAGAGGTATTGGTGGTGATAATATGGAATCTGATTCAAGATTTAGGCAACCACTTGAACCATTAAATTCGTCACTAACACCTTCAATTTTTAATTTGGATTTAAAGATTGATAAATCATTTAACATTTTTGATGATCTATATGTGAATGTTTATGTTAGAGTTTTGAATTTATTCAATAATAAAAATATTGAGACTGTATATAAAAGAACTGGTGCAGCTAATGATGATGGTTACATAGCTGATCCTGACTTAGGAGGTCAGTTATTGAACACCTATGGCGAGATATATGGTGAATTATATAATGCGATGAATATTGGTTATAATGATTTTTACCAAGATGCAAGACAAATTCTTGTGGGTATAAGATTAGAGTATTAACCAATAATAAAATTTAATAAAATAGTTATAGGAGTTAAATTTATGAGATATAATAAATTAAGTATTCTTTTCGTTATACTGATATTGTTGTTTACAATTCAGTTAAATGCCGAAGGGAATAAAAATAATAAGACTTCTCGTTTGAGTAAAACAAATGGAAGTCCGAGTAGAACTCATTTCAACATTAATAATATTTCCACTTGGATTTATAATGACGGTAATTCTGATATTGCTCCTAATCAAAATTCAGGATTAGTTTTTCCTAAAGGAAGTAACAAAACAGCAATATTTCAGTCTGGGTTTGTATGGGGAGCCAATGTTAATGGTGAAAAAAGAGTGGGGGGGTCTACCTACCAACAAGGGTTAATGCCAGGTAGAATTTTACCAAGTGGTAAAAGAGAAATTGCTCAACCAGGTGATGGAGTAAGGATATATAGAGTAAGACCTGATTGGATAGATGGAGATTTATCTTCAGAAGTAAACGATGGGGAAGGTAGTGAAGATGAAGTAAGAGCACAATACGAAAAAGATTGGAATGAATGGCCTGCTGAACAAGGTGCCCCTTATGAAGATGTTAATAATAATGGTATTTACGATGCAGGTGTTGATATCCCTGGATTTCCAGGGGCAAGCCAAACAATTTGGTTTGTGGCAAATGATTTAGATACAGCCCAATGTAGAAGTTTATATGGTTCTGATCCTATGGGAATCGAAATGCAAGCAACTATTTGGGGATATAATAGTTCAAGTGCTTTAGGAAATACAATGTTCAGAAAATATGTTATTATCAATAAATCTGATGCTGTGTTTGATTCAATGTATGTATCAATGTGGTCGGATCCTGATGTGGGTGATGCAGGCGATGACTTTTCCGGATGTGATGTAGAGAAATCATTAATGTACACTTATAATGGTAAAGCAAAAGACGCAACTTACGGCTTAACACCACCTGCTGTCGGATTTGATTTTTTTCAAGGACCAATTGTTCCTGCTACGGCTTCCGATACTGCTATTTTTAACAACAAGAAAATAGGTGGTTATAAAAATTTACCGATGTCTGCACATTATTTCTTTATAAATGGGGATCCTATTTTTAGTGATCCGGATCTTAACGAATATGTTACCGGAACACTGCAATTTCATAATCTATTTAGAGGCAGAATTTCAACAACTGGTTCTCCGTTTGCAGATCCAGTTACTGAGCAGCCAACCAAATTTACATTGTCTGGTGATCCCATAACCGGTCAAGGTTGGGTTGATGGAATTATGCATCCTCCTGGCGATAGAAGACAAGGTATGGTTGCAGGTCCATTTACAATGGCTCCGGGTGATACACAAGAAGTAGTGGTTGGTGAGTTAGCAGCTGGCACATTTGGAAATGTTGATAGATTAGCTGCTGTTCAATTACTAAAATTCTATGATTTAGAAGCACAAGCAACTTATGATAATTTCTTTAAAGTTCCAGCTACTCCTGTTGCACCAGATGTAAAAGTTACAGAAATTGATAAAGAAATTATCTTAAATTGGGATGATTTGTCAAATAGTACTGTAACCAAAGATATAGAGGAATACAATGCTTTAGGATATAAGTTCCAAGGTTATGTTGTATATCAATATCCTTCTAAATTTGCACAAAAAGAGGATGCTAAAATAGTGGCTACTTATGATTTGGATGACGGTATTGGAAAAGTAATAGGCCCACAATTTGATGTAGCATCAGCTACAGTATTAAATAAAGTGCTAAAATTTGGTAGTGATTCTGGTATCAAAAGATATATTACAATAAAAAAAGATCTCTTTAATGGAGGAGCAAAGTTTAATAATGGAACACCTTATTACTTTGCAGTTACATCTTACGCAGTTCACAAAGATTTAACTACAGTCCCTAGTGTTCTTGAAAGTGAAAGTATTATTCATGAAGTATTCCCTCAAACTTTCAAACCCGGTGAATCAACTAAGGCAAATGTAGGTGATTATATTAATGTTAAGCACATTGAAGGTAATAGTGACGCGGTTGTAAAAGTTAAAGTAATATCCCCGAAGGATTTAACAGGAGATGAATATCGGGTAGATATTGAAACTTATGAAATATATACTAATACTGATACTGGTGTTGATACTTCTTTAGGTTTTGGATGGTCAGTTTTTAACATAACTAAAAATACTAAAGTAACCCCTTTACAAAAAAACCTAACTGGAATAGAAAATTCATATATTATAGTTGATGGATTACAAATAATAGTACCTAATGCTGCTGCTGGTATTAAAGGTGATGGTGATGCAATGGTGGAGGTTGCTTATGAAGGTACACCTTTAATAAGTGATAAATATGATGAATCGGGTCTTCCTTACAATGGTAATAAAGTATGGCATAGTCTCAATTCAAATAAAGATTATTATGTTAGTGCTGGTGGTGGAAGTGGGGGAATGGGCAGATTAACTAGATATGTTGATTATGCTTCTCCAAGAGATTTTGAATTAAGATTTACTAGTGAAGGTGGTTTTGGAGTTTATCCTTTTGATGATAACCATATTGCTAAAGTTCCTTTTGAACTTTGGGATATAGGTATCAATACTATAGATGATCCTTCCGATGATAAGCGTATGATTCCATTTATTGTTTGGAATGATACTAGTTCTAGCAAAACTGAATGGAATTATAATACCGGAAAAGATCCTTACTTCAAATATCCTGCTTCAGATTGGATTTATTGGATGGATCCTGCACCTGGTACGAATGGTTATGCTGATTTTGCTGCTC
The DNA here is from genome assembly GCA_002746605.1 of Ignavibacteriota bacterium. Taxonomy (GTDB): domain Bacteria; phylum Bacteroidota; class Ignavibacteria; order Ignavibacteriales; family Melioribacteraceae. Next base: position 32,809 of record PDPT01000010.1, on the reverse strand, counting down.
AATGTGAAGCTTCTGGAGGAGCAGGTGCAATTTATCAAGGTAATAATTATTTTGTTGATTTTTATGGTGGATTTGTCTATCCATGGGGTAGAATGATTATTTGTGATTTTGCAGAAGATGGTACTCCTCCCCCAGCTGGAACTACTATAAGAATTATAACTAATAAACCATTAACAGTGGATGATAAATATGTTTTTACTGCACCTGCGTTTGATTATAATTCAAATAATGCTGCAAGTGATGTGGAAAAGATCAATGTATTTCCAAATCCGTATTACGGTATAAATCCAAATGAAATAAATAAATATCAAAGATTTGTTACATTTAATCATTTACCTCAAAAAGCAAAATTAAGAATTTTTAATTTAGGCGGTCATTTAGTTAAAACTATAAATAAAAATGACGAAACTCAGTTTGCTAAATGGGATTTAAAAAATGAAACAAACTTACCTGCTGCTAGTGGTATATATGTAGTTTATATCGATATGCCTGAGTTAGGTAAAACAAAAATACTTAAAGTAGCAATTATACAAGAAACACAAATTCTTGACAGATTTTAGTGTTAAATTTAAAGGAGAAAAAAATGAAGAAATTTAATTTAATTCTTATGATTATAATGTTTATTGCTACTGGGTTATCTTTTGCGCAATCTTCTAGAAATGGTACAGAAGGTGCAACAGAATTATTAATTCCCGTTGGAGCAAGAGGTGTAGCGATGGGCAATGCTGATCTAACTAATTCACATGGTGTTGACGCATTATTTTGGAACCCTGCAAACTTAGTCAGAACAAATAATAATGTTGATGTTTTGGTTTCTCATATGAATTATATTGCTGATATAGGAGTGCAATATGGAGCTATAGGTGTTGGACTTGGTAATTTTGGAAGTATGGCTTTTAGCATAAAATCACTAGGTATTGGTGATATATTGAAAACTACAATCCGAAATCCTGATGGGACTGGACAAACTTTTTCACCGCAATATACAACCATTGGTTTATCATATGCGAAGATGTTGAGCGATAGAGTCTCAGTTGGTGCTAATTTCCAATATGTCTCTGAGACAATTGATTTGGTTAGTGCGTCTGGGTTGAGTATGGATTTTGGTGTAACCTATTCAAATTTAGCCGGTATCGAGGGGTTTTCTATGGCAATAGTGCTGAAACATATAGGCCCTGACCTACAATTTGATGGTTCAGGCTTATGGGTAAAAGCAACAAATCCAAATCAAAGAAGAGGAGAACAGTTTTATAAAATTAACTCTGCCCCATTTTCATTACCAACTGTTTTTAATATTGGTTTAGGTTATGATTTTGTACTCAACAATGAAAATAATATAACATTTGCTGGTTCCTTTGAAAATCACAATAATTATTCGGATCAATATAGAGTTGGTATGGAATATAATTATGATAATTTACTATTCTTTAGAAGTGGTTATTTATATACAACAGATGTTGATAAAGATGATACTTTATATGATTTTTCAGTTGGGTTTGGGTTAAATTACGAAGTTAGTGGTGTTGGATTTATGTTAGATTATGCATACTTGCCAACAAATGTCTTTAATAATGATACTCATTTAATTTCTGTTTCACTTGGTATCAAATAATTATACTGTTTTTTGTGTAATTATATTTAATTTACCTGAGTCCGTTATTTATCGGGCTCAGGTTTTTTTATAATTTTTCAGAAGGGTTTTAACATGATTAAAAAACAAATACTAACTTTATGCTTTATTCTTTGTTTTTCAACAATTGCGAATACTCAAACTAATAATTTTCTAAGTTTTGATTTTGCAAGCTTTAGATATGATGAAGAAAAAAGCTTTCTGGAATTTTATTATGCAATTAAGCAGCCAAAATTAAAAGTTAAAACTAATGACAGTACAAGCTACATTTCTTTAACACTAAATATCAATTTAACAGACGAAAAGAATAAAGAAATTCTAAATAAAAAATTTAATCTTAATTCTAATGTAGATACTACCACAAAAGATTTTTATCAGGATCTTGTTGGAGTACTTGCTTATGCTGTTCCTTTCGGAAGTTATAATTTAACGGTTACTGCTAAAGATAACAATAGTTCTAATTTTTCAACTTTTTCCGATACACTTATTCTGAAGAGTACTAATACCGCAAAAATAAATATAAGTGATATTGAACTCGCTTCTAAAATTATTAAAGAAGATGTAAATCAAAATTCCTTATATTATAAGAATGGTTTGGAAATAACTCCTAACCCAAATAATATATATAGTCATAACTTTCCCATACTTTATTATTATTTTGAACTTTATAAAAATGAAGAGTTAAACAATAATAGTTGTAAACTCCAAAAAAATATAACTAAAGATAAAATTGTGATTGAAAGTAAAATAGAAAATCTAAATTTAATACAACCATCGGTTTCAAAGGCGGGTTTACTAAATGTTTCAAAATATCAATCGGGAAAATATTTATTAACTATTAATATCTTAGATTCATTAGAAAATGTAATCGATTCATCAACTAAAGAGTTTTATATTTATAATAATAGAATTAATAATCAAATAGCTGTCAATAGTAAAGCTGATAATTACATTAAAAGTGAATTTGGGGTGTTAAATGTTGAAGAATGTGATTACCAATTTAAAGTAGCAAAATATATTGCTACCCAGGAAGAATTGAATCAGTATGAAGCACTTAAAAATATTGAAGCAAAAAGAAGGTTTTTATTTAATTTTTGGAATAAAAGAGATTCCGATCCAACAACACCAGAAAATGAATTTAGGGAAGAATATAAACGTAGAGAAAATTATGTAACTAAAAATTTCGGGCATAGACATAAACCCGGTTATAAAACAGATAGAGGAAGAGTTGTTTTGCTATATGGAATACCTGATAGGATTGAAACAAGAACAAATGAATCCAATATGAAAGCTTATGAAGTTTGGAGTTACAATGCAATAGAAGGTGGTGTTTATTTTATTTTTGGAGACACCATGGGAATTTCTGAATTGGAGTTATTACATTCAACCAAACGAGGAGAGTATTTTGATCCGAATTGGGAAAACAGAATTAGAATCATAGATTAAAAAATATTTTTTATGTTTAAAATCCTTTGTCTTCAATTTATTTTTATTGTGTCGCTCTTTTCTCAAGAGTTAAATTTCAATTTTGATTATGCTCAGTTTAGATACGATTCGACAAAAAATTATTTGGAAATTTACTATTCGTTGAATAGTAGTTCTAAAGATTCGCTCAATTCTTCCCGGACTGATTCTTTCTTTTTAAATGTTAAAATTCAAAATAGAGATTCCTCAAAATATTTAATAAACAAAAGTTGGGTGTTTTCTCAAGAAAGTTTTAATAAAGAACTTGATAAAAACGTTCTTGTAGGTAATCTGGGATTTTTGTTAAACGCGGGAAATTATAATTTAATAATTTCTCTTAAAGATGATAAAAATAAAATTATTAAAGAACTATCTGAACAAATAGAAATTGAACCTTACTTTGATACCGGAACTGCAATTAGTGATATTCAACTTGCAGGAAATATTATTGTTAATTCTGAAAATAAAACTTCAATGTTCTATAAAAATTCTTTTGAGGTTATACCTCGTCCTAATCAATTTTTTCATATCGGACATCCGATAGTTTATTTTTATAGTGAACTATATGGCTTAAATCAAGATAGTTTAATTTTTAAGCAAAGTATTGTTAATAACAAAAATAAGATTTTAATTACTAAAGAAAAATTTTTATTAAAAAAATATGAATCTCGTGTGGAAGTAGGGTATTTTAATATTAAAGACTTACCTACCGGTTCTTATATAATTAACCTCGCATTATTTGATAACAAAAACAATATAATTTCTAAGCAGACTAAAAAATTTTATTACTATAATAATACATCACAAGCTCACAAAGATTTTTCTACTTCAACAAATCCTTACGTGAATAGTGAGTTTGGTGTTCTTTCTAAAGAGGAATGTGATGATATGTTCGAAAAATCTAAAATACTTTCTACTCATTTAGAATTAGAACAATATAAGAAATTAGATTCGTTGAATCAAAAAAGAAGTTTTTTATATGAATTTTGGAAGAAAAGAGATAATGATAAATCTACAGAAATAAATGAGTTTAAAAAGATTTTTTTTGAGCGTATTGATTATGCAAATCAAAAATATAGAACACTAACCAAAAAAGGTTTTGAAACTGATCGTGGAAGAATTTATGTGAAATATGGAGAACCGGATGAAATAGAGCGCTTTCCAAATGAGGTAAACTCTAAACCTTATGAAATCTGGAAATATAATCAAATTGAAGGTAGTGTTATTTTTATTTTTGGTGATATAACCGGTTTTAATTTTTACGAGCTTTTACATTCCACTAAAAGAGGTGAATTACATGATCCGTATTGGCAAAAACGAATTTCGGTTCAATAAATTATGAAGCTAAAACATAAAATTGAGTTTTATTTATTCTTTTTTTTAGGTAAACTATTTACTTCATTCGGTTACGGTATTCTTAAAAAATCATCAAATTTTTTAGCTTTTCTTTTTTTCCGTATTCTAAAAATCAGACGAAAAGTTGTGTCCAAAAATTTATCTATCGCTTTTCCAAATCTTACTTTGGAGGAACTTAATCAACTCTCCTATAAAACCTATAAAAATTCAGCTCTAACCTTTTTGGAATTATTTTATTACTACGGAAAAAAAGAAGAACTACTAAGTATTATAAATGTTGAGAATATAAACTTACTACATAAAAATATTAAAAAGCAGAATGGTTTAATTCTGCTAACAGGACACTTGGGAAATTGGGAGCTGGGTGCTGTTGTAGCTGGTGCTAAGATGAACAAACCATTAAATGTTTTGGTTAAAAAACAAAAAAATAGTTATGTAGCAAAATGGTTAACGAAGTTTAGAGAGCAGCTTAACAACAAAGAAATTTTGCTGGGACTTTCTATCAGAGAAATTTATAAAACTATTAAAAGTAACGGAGCGGTAGGAATTGTCGGTGATCAAAGAGCACAAAAAAAGGACGGAATTAAAGTTAACTTTTTTGCTAAAACAACATATACATTTCACGGAACTGCAAATATAGCATTAAAAACTCAATGCCCCGTACTAGTTGTTTTTTGTACAAGAGAAAAGAATGGAACGTATAATTGTCACGTAAGAGAATTAGATTATAGTAAGTTTAATGGAACGCACGAAGAAAAAATTGTTCAGTTTAATCAGATGTATATGAGCTATTTGGAAGAAACCATTAAAAAATATCCTGAGCAATGGTTCTGGATGCATAATATTTGGAAATATTAAAAAAAAATTTTTTTTGTGATCCCTTTATAAACATTTCTAAAAATTCTTAATTATATTATATGTAAAGAATTATAATTTTTGATGAAAATAAATTTTAAAGATATCTTAACAAATTTTTTTGAAGGAAAGGTTTTTATTACTCCTTATTTTGGTAAATCTGAAACTGTAAGGTACAAATATAAACTTTCCAGGCTCTTTCTCTATGTTTTTTTATATACAATAGCAGTTGTAATTTTTACATTGATTATTTTAGTAATAACACCGCTAAAACATTCAATTTTTTTTATTGATAACATTGAATTAAAAAAACAGGCTGAAAAAACTATTGAACTGGAAACAAAAGTAAAATTTTTGTCTAAAGAATTACAATCAATCTCTTCTGCCAATAAAAGATTAGAGTATGCTTTTCTTTTGGGTACATCTGATTCTTTAGATACAAATTCTTCTGTTTACGATAGTCTTAAACATGAATCTGTTAAGAATTTGCCTTACGGAGGCAATTTATATTTTATTTTTAGTAGAATTGTTAACAAGTTTTTTCAAGATGAAAAGGAGAAAAATGAATTCTTTCTGAAACCAAGCAAAGGATGGATTATAAATGAATTTAATCCTGAAGAAGGACATTTGGGTATTGACTTTGCTGTACCGAAAGGAACTGAAATTTTTGCTTCTCAAGGTGGAATTATTTTGTTTTCAGATTTTACTATTGATGACGGTTATAAAATTATTTTGCAACATAATAATGGGTATATCTCAATATATAAACATTGTTCAAGTTTAATCAAGCAAGAAAGAGATGTTGTAATTCAAGGGGAAGTAATTGGCTTTAGTGGTAACTCGGGTGAGAATACAACCGGACCGCATTTGCATTTTGAAATATGGAAAAATGGTAAACCCTTAAATCCAAAGGAGATTTTTATTAAATGATAGGAAAGAGAAACATGGGAAAAAAAGAAAATAGTTATTCCGAAGATGTCAGTATTTTAAGTGACGGAGTAAACATTGAAGGTAAACTATCCAGTTACGGAAATGTTAGAATTGATGGAACCATAGTTGGTGATGTAACTGTTAAAGGAAATTTAACACTTGGTCCATCTTCTGATATAAAAGGAAAGATTATAGCAAAAAACTTAAATGTAAACGGAAAAGTAGAAGGGACTTTAAATGTAGAAGAAAAATTAACATTGGAAGCATCTTCTAAAATAAAAGCTGATATAACTGCCAAAACTTTAATTATAGAAGAAGGAGCTAAGTTTGATGGAAACAGTTCAATGTCTCAAGCTTCAACTCAATCTTTTCCGAACTTAAATAAAGTTGAAACAAAAAAATAAACAGAATACCAATATCTATAAAGAAATTGGTCCTTATTTAGGGCTTGGTACACAATTAGCAGCTTCAATTGTTGTTATGTTGTATATTGGTTATAAGTTAGATAATGTGTTTAATTTGTATCCACTATTAACAATAATATTTACTCTTTTTGGTGGAGCTGCAGGCATTTTTTATGTAATTAAACAAACTCTTTTACTAAATAAGAAAAAAAAAATTGATTAACTTATTAAAAAGATTATTATATGTCTATATTTTTGTATATTTAAGTATTAGTGGATTATATTTTTTTAAAGTAATAAATGAAGTATTCTTAATCTCTACGGTTTATGCCGGAGTATTAAATTTATTCAATGTATTATTAGCGTTAGTTTTATATGCCGTTTCGGTAAAAAAAACAAGCTCAAAATTTATGATCTATAACTTCGGAGGAGTAGTGGCAAGGCTATTTATTAATATTCCAATTATAATAATAGTAATAAAATTCTTGAATATTGATAAATATGCTTTTATATTAGTACTCTTTTTATTTTATTTTATTTCATTGGGTTTGGAAGTTTTATTTTATACTAAGAATTCACAAAAAAAATTAAAAGTTAATGTACACTGAAAAAATAATTACTGCTGCAGATAGTTTGAATATTGCACAATCGCAAGCTCAAAAAGGCGATGAAGGTGCAGGCTGGATAATGCATCATATTTTAGATAGTCGTGAAATATTTGGTTTATTTAAATTGCCCGATATTCATTTATTTGGTATTGATTTATCTATTACTAATCATGTTGTTTTTATGTGGATTGCAGCAATCATCTTAATTGCTATCTTTTACTCTGTAGGAAAAAACTATAAAAAATCTTTTTTGCCAAAGGGACTTGCAAATGTAATGGAAGTTTTTATAGTGTTCGTAAAGGATGAAATTGCAAAGCCTACAATTGGAAAAGGTTACGAAAAATTCTTGCCATATTTGCTAACGGTTTTCTTTTTTATTCTTGTCTGTAATTTTCTCGGGTTAATTCCTGGAGGTGCTACAGCTACAAGTAATATCTCCGTTACGGCAACTCTAGCAGTAATATCATTTTTTGTTATACAAGCAGGTGGAATAATTAAAAATGGATTTTTCCATTATTTTAAAGGACTTGTTCCCGGGGGTCTTTCAATAGTTCTCGTTCCAATTATGTTTGTGATTGAAATACTTGGATTATTTACAAAACCTTTCGCTTTGGCAGTTAGGTTATTTGCAAATATGACTGCCGGTCATATTGTGATTATGGCATTAATAGGATTAATTTTTATACTAAAAAGTCTTGTAGTTGCACCAATTTCTATTGCATTTGCTTTATTTATATATTTGTTGGAAATTTTAGTTGCTTTAATACAAGCATATATTTTTACAATGTTGTCATCTCTATTTATTGGGATGGCTGTTCATCAAGATCATTAATATATTATATTCTTAAATTAAGGAGGAAATAAATGGACTTTGCTTATTTAGCTGCAGGATTTGGAGCGGGTTTAACAATTATAGGCGGTGCTTTCGGCATTGGTAAATTAGCTGCATCGGCTATGGATGCAATTGGTCGTCAACCGGAAGCTGCGGGTGATATTAGAACTTCTATGATTATCGCTGCTGCACTTATTGAGGGTATCTCTCTTTTTGCATTGGTTGTTTGTATTCTATTAGCATTTAAGTAGTAAGTTTAAGGGGAGTATTTTTTGTACTCCTCAAAATTTAATTTAATGAGGAAACAATAATGTTAGCATTTTTATCTTCAATAATGCTTCTTTATTCTGGAGATGGTGGTGGAAGTATTTTGGACGTTAATCCGGGTTTAATTATTTGGACTACCGTTACATTCATTTTTCTGCTTATCATTTTAAGAATAATAGCTTGGAAACCGATTCTAAAATCTTTAGATGATAGAGAAAATTTTATCAAAGATTCGGTTGAAAGAGCCGAAACAGCAAAAAAAGAAGCTGAAGAAATTTTAGAAGAGAATAAGAAGAAACTTGCAATGGCTGAAGAAGAAGCCCAAAAAATTATTGCTCAGGGCAGGGAATATGCTGAAACTTTAAAAAATCAAATTCTCGAAGAAAGTAGAACTGAAGCAAAAAAAATGATTGCGGATGCATCTGTAGAAATTGAAAGGAAAAATCAAGAAGCCTTTAAAAATCTAAAAAATGAAGTTGCCGGTATTGCAGTACAAGCAGCCGAAAAAATTATTAGAACGAATCTTGATCGAGAGAAACAAACTAAGATTGTAGATGAATTCATAAACGATTTATCCAAGAGTTAATTATGAGTGAATTTGTAATTTCTACAAGATATGCTAAAGCTTTATTAGATAATTCTGAAAAAAATAATTCTTTTGGCAAAGTAAATGAAGACGTAAGATTTATCTTTAATACGTTAGACAATTCTAAAGAATTGAGAACTTTTTTAAGTAACCCGATTATAAAATCTTCGGTAAAACTCAATTCACTAAAAGAAATTTTCAGTTCGCATATCGGAAAAGAAACAATGGACTTTTTGAGATTCTTAATTGAAAAAGAGCGACAATCAGCTTTGTATGGTATTTGTAAACGTTTTATTGATTTAAGTAACGGAAAACTAAATAAAGCAGAGATAGAAATTACAAGTGCAATTGAATTAAGTGAAGAACAAAAAAATACGATGGAAAATAAGCTAGAGAATATGATAAATAAAAAGCTTATTGCTTCTTATAAAATTGATTCAAATATTATTGGTGGATTTAAAGCAAAATATAATGATACTGTTATTGATGCATCAATTAAGTATCAGTTGAAAAAATTAAAAAATAAACTATTTAAAGAAGATTATCTAAAAAATTAAATAAAATTAATAAGGTAGTATATAATGGCACAAGTAAGACCAGATGAAGTATCAGCAATTTTAAGAAAACAATTATCGGGATTTGATAACGAAGTAGAAGTTTATGATGTTGGTACTGTACTTTCTGTTGGTGATGGTATTGCTCAGGTTTATGGCTTATCTCAAGTTATGGCAAGTGAGTTGATAGAATTTCCACACGATATTATTGGAATGGTACTTAATCTAAATGAAGATAGCGTTGGTTGTGTACTTTTTGGAGATAGTTCGCTTATTAAAGAGGGCGATACTGTAAAAAGAACAAAACGTGTTGCTTCTATTCCTGTTGGGGAAGAATTCCTTGGTAGAGTTGTAACCCCGCTTGGCGAACCTATTGACGGAAAAGGTGCAATTCAATCCGATAAATATCTTCCAATTGAAAGGAAAGCACTTGGTGTAGTTGCTCGTCAACCTGTTACTGAACCATTACAAACCGGTATCGCAGCAGTTGATGCAATGATTCCTATTGGTAGAGGGCAAAGAGAATTAATTATTGGTGATAGGCAAACCGGTAAAACTGCTGTTGCCATTGATACAATTATTAATCAAAAAATTACTCATACTAAAGAAGCTGCAGAAAACGGAGTTGATCCCGTTTATTGTGTTTACGTGGCAATTGGTCAAAAAGCTTCGACAGTTGCTCAAGTTGTAAATAAATTGGAAGAGCATGGTGCAATGGAATATACTACAGTAGTTTCGGCATCTGCTTCTGATCCTGCACCACTTCAATACATTGCTCCTTATGCCGGTGCAACATTATCAGAATATTTTAGAGATAATGGTAAACATGCTCTTGTTGTTTATGATGATTTATCCAAGCAAGCCGTTGCTTATCGTGAATTATCATTGTTGTTAAGAAGACCTCCGGGACGCGAAGCATATCCTGGTGATATTTTTTACTTGCACTCAAGATTATTAGAAAGAGCTTCAAAACTTAGCGATGACCTTGGTGGTGGTAGTTTAACCGCTTTACCGATTATTGAAACTCAACAAGGAGACGTTTCGGCTTATATTCCTACAAATGTTATTTCCATTACTGACGGACAAATTTACTTGGAACCCGACTTATTTAATGCTGGTGTTAGACCAGCTATCAACGTAGGTATTAGTGTTTCTCGTGTTGGTGGTAATGCTCAAATAAAAGCTATGAAAAAAGTTGCTGGTTCGCTTAAATTAGATTTGGCACAATATAGAGAACTTGAAGCATTTGCCAAATTTGGAAGTGATTTAGATCAGGCAACACAAAGAACTCTGGCTAAAGGTGAAAGATTAGTCGAGTTGTTAAAACAAAAACAATACTCCCCAATTCCTATAGAAAAACAAGTTGTAAGTATTTATGCAGCTACCAAAGAATTTATGGAAGATATACCCGTTGATGATATAAAGAGATTCGAAAAAGAATTATTAGAATATATAGATGTTAATCATAAAGATATTTATGATGAAATAAGATCGAAGAAAACTCTTTCGGATGAGTTAAACGAAAAAATTGATAAGGCTATAAATACTTTCAAAAATAAATTTAAACCGAGTAAATAAAATTTTATAGATGGCAACACTTAGAGATATAAAGCAAAGAATAGTTGGTATAAGAAATACTCAGCAAATTACTAAAGCCATGAAAATGGTTGCAGCTGCTCGCTTAAGAAGAGCACAAGAAAATATTATGCACGCTAAACCATATTCAAGGAAGATGGCGGAAGTTTTAAGTCATTTATTAAAAAGTGTTGGCAAAACAGGTAATCCTTTATTTGCTGAGAGAAAAGTTGAATCGGTTGCCTTAATTGTAGTAACTTCCGATAGAGGACTATGCGGTGGTTTCAATATGAATGCAATAAGAGAAGCTGAAGAACTGATTGCAAATGAGTTAAATGAAATACACCGAAATGGAAAGTTAGAACTTTATTGTGTTGGTAAAAAAGGTAACGATTACTTTAAAAGAAGAGAAGGATACAATATTGTTGGTTCATATCCTGGAATTTTTTCCAACTTAGAATTTGAATTTGCTTCAAGTTTAGCAAAAGAACTTACAAATAAATTCTTGAATGAAGATATTGATAAAGTGATAATTGTTTATAACGAATTTAAATCTGTTATCCAACAGAAAATTACAACCAAACAATTTTTACCAATAGAAGATATTTTAGGCAAAGCTGATGAAGAAGAAACAAAAAAACATATAGAATATATTTATGAACCAAATCAAGTGGAAATAGTTGAATCGCTGTTACCCCGACATTTGAAAAGTCAATTGTGGACAGTATTATTAGACTCCTACGCTGCTGAACTTGGTGCAAGAATGACTGCAATGGAAATGGCAACTGATAATGCTAAAGAATTAATTAGAACATTGCAAATTAAATATAACAAAGAGCGGCAAGCAGCAATTACAAAAGAAATTTTAGAGATAGTTTCTGGTGCAAATGCTCTACAAAATGCTTAAATTTATAAGTTTTAAAAACTATGCTTGAAGATATTACCTTAAAATTTGAAAAGGCTTTAAAAAAAGTAACCGGACAAGGTAAGCTCACAGAAAAAAATATTTCTGATACATTAAGAGAAATAAGACGTGTTCTTTTAGATGCTGATGTAAATTATAAAGTTGCTAAAAAGTTTGTAGATGATGTTCGTGATAAAGCACTTGGTAAAGAAGTCCTTGCTTCTGTAACACCGGGTCAGCTTATCACAAAGATTATTTATGATGAACTTACCGAACTTATGGGCTCAAGTAAACAAGAGTTAAACTTAAACCCGAGCGGACCAACAATAATTTTGATGGTAGGTTTGCAAGGTTCAGGTAAAACAACATTCAGCGGAAAACTTGCAAAATATCTTAAAGAAAAAAATAGGAAAGTTCTTTTAACTGCTGCTGATATTTATAGACCTGCTGCTATTGAGCAACTTAAACTTCTTGGCAAACAAATAGATGTTCCTGTTTTTAGTATTGAAGGAAGTAAAGATGCTGTAAAAATTGCCGATGAATCAATTAAGCATGCAAAAGAAAATTCCTTAAATACAGTAATTATTGATACTGCCGGAAGATTGCATGTAGATCAAGATTTGATGGATGAAGTTCTTGCTATTAAGAACAAAGTAAATCCTACAGAAATCTTATTTGTTGTTGATTCTATGACCGGGCAAGATGCAGTTAATTCAGCAAAAGCATTTAATGAAGTAGTAAGTTTTGATGGAGTAGTTCTTTCTAAATTAGATGGTGATTCGAGAGGTGGTTGTGCTCTCTCAATTAAAGCTGTCGTTGAAAAACCAATAAAGTTTGTGAGTCTCGGAGAAAAATTAGATTCAATAGAAATTTTTCATCCGGATAGACTTGCTTCCAGAATTATTGGTAAAGGCGATGTAATTTCTTTAGTTGAAAAAGCCCAACAACAATTTGACGAAAGGGAAGCGGATAATTTAGAAAAAAAAATACTTGCAAATAAATTTGATTTTGAAGATTTTCTTAAACAAATTAAAATGATTAAGAAAATGGGTTCACTAAAATCACTTTTAGGAATGATGCCTGGCATCAGTCATGCAATCAAAGATGCGGATATTGATGATAAACAATTAGTTAGAGTTGAATCAATTATTCAATCTATGACTAAAGAAGAAAGGGCAAAACCCAAAATTTTGAACGGAAGCAGAAGAAAAAGAATTGCACGCGGAAGTGGCAATTCAATACAAAGTGTAAACCGCTTAATTAAACAATATGGCGAAATGCAAAAAATGATGAAAAAGTTTAATTCAAAAAGCGGAAAAAAATTACTTGGTAATTTTGGAAATTTTAAATTTAATTAGTTAGATATATTGGAGGAATAATTTAATTTGGCTGTAAAGTTAAGATTAAGAAGAATGGGCAAAAAGAGACAACCGCTCTATAAAGTAGTTGCTGCTGATGTGCGTTCTCCTAGAGATGGAAAATATATTGAAGCAATTGGTTCTTACAATCCTAAAACTGAACCTGCTACAATAGACATAATTGAAGAAAAAGCTCTTTATTGGTTAAATTGTGGTGCTCAGCCCACAGAAACAGTAAAAAAAATTTTGAATAAAAAAGGTATTTTGCTAAAGCGAGATCTTCAAAAACAAGGTCTTTCCGAAGAAGAAATTAACTCAAAATTAGAAGAATGGAATAAAAGTAAAGAGGCTTCATTAGATAAGAAAAAAGCTAAAGCTGAACAAAAGAAAAAAGAGAAAGCTGAAGCGGAAAAGAAAAAATTAGAAGAAGAAGCTAAAAAGAAGGAAGCTGAAGCGTTAGAAGCAAAAGATACTACTTCGGAAGAAAATACTTCTAAAGAAGAATCTGCCGAATAAGAAAATACTTCTAATTCCTAAAATTAGTATATTTCAAGTTAGGATTCTTATATATTTTTAATTAGTATCCTATTTCTTAAATAATCTATAGGTGAATCATGAAGGAATTTGTAGAATTTATCGCAAAGCATTTAGTCGATAGTCCTGATGGAGTAAGTATAGAAGAAGTTACTCCAAACGACCATACTATCGAGTTTGTGTTAAAAGTAAGTGCTGATGATGTTGGCAAGGTTATAGGTAAACATGGCAAAACAGCCCAAGCTATGCGCATACTTTTAACCGCTGTAGCTGCCAAAGAAGGAAAAAGAGCCATATTAAAAATTCTTGATTGATTTTTGGATGATATTTATCTTATAGCGGAAGTAATAAATTCTTTTGATGAACAAGGTTCCGTTATCGTTAAATCTCATTCAGATTTTTCAGAGAGATTTTTTCAACTTGATTCGGTTATAATCGATTTTTTTGGAAAGTACCGAAAGTTAGAAGTTGAGTTTGTTGAAAAATTTAATAGCGATTTTTTGTTTAAATTTAAATTATTTTCAACAATAGAGGATATTCTTTTTCTAATTGGAAAAAAACTTTATGTCTTGAAGGAAGATTTATGCAAATTACCTGAAGACGCATTTTACATCCATGATTTGATAAATAGTGATGTTTATGTAGATTCTAAGTTCTTTGGAAAACTGATTGATATTTACAAATTGCCGAATAATGATGTATATGTCATAAAAAATGATGATGGGAAAGAATTATTACTTCCTGCATTAAAACGATATGTTGATAACTTTGATAAGATTGAAAAAAAAATATTCTTGAAACCTGAATGCAAAGATTTGTTTGATGATGAGGATTGATATTATATCGGCAGTACCAAAATCTTTAACAAGTATTTTAAATACAAGCATAATTAAAAGAGCTAAAAATAAAAAACTTGTAAGAATAAAAGTGCATAATTTACGTGATTATGCTTTAAATAAACATAAACAGATTGATGATAAACCTTTTGGGGGAGGCTCGGGAATGATCTTGAAACCAGAGCCTTTTTTTGAATGTATTGATAAACTTTTTACAAAAAGAAAATATCAACATATAATTTTTACTACTCCCAAAGGACAATTATTCAATCAACAAATTGCAAATAAATTTTCCCTTGCCGAAAACATAATTATTATTGCCGGACATTATAAGGGAATAGACGATAGAGTTAGAGAAAAATTTGCAACAGATGAAATTTCAATCGGAAATTTTGTTTTAACAGGCGGTGAATTGCCTGCACTTATTATTGTTGATTCGATAGTAAGATTAATTCCCGGCGTGCTTGGTGATGCTGAGTCTTTACTAGATGATTCATTTATGGATGGTGAAGTTGTAGAAGCACCAAATTTTACGAGACCAGCAGAGTACCGAGGTATTAAAGTTCCTGAAGTTTTACTTTCAGGTAATGATAAACAAATAAAAATATGGAAAGAAAATAAATCAAAAAGTTTAACAGAAAAGTGGAAAAAAATAAATAGTTTGGAGAAGAAATGAACAAGGTAAAAGAAATTTTAGCCGATCAGCAAAGAACAGATTTCCCTGATTTCAATTCAGGTGATAGAATAAAAGTGCATGTTCGAGTAATTGAAGGTAATAAAGAAAGAATTCAGCCTTTTGAAGGCAATGTAATTAATATTAGAGGAAATGGAAACGATAAAACATTTACTGTAAGAAAAATTTCGAGTGGTGTTGGCGTTGAAAGAATTTTTCCTTACAATTCACCTAAAATTGCTAAAATTGATTTAATAAGACAAGGAAAGGTTAGAAGAGCTAAACTTTTCTATCTAAGAAGTCTTTCCGGTAAAGCTGCCAGAATTAAATCAAAAAATATTAGATAATTTTAATTTTTGTTTTTATGAGAGTCCGGCAGTAAATCCCGGACTCTTTCCATTTTAAAGGGTTTTTATGAAATTAGTAATTCCTAATAATATTTTTGCAACTCTTTTTGTTTTATCTATTGATGAAAATGAAAAGCCGGAAATTGAAATTAATGATTCCGCATTGATTACATTAAACTTAATAAATTCCGAAGAAAATAAAATCGGTTTAATTCCCACATTAGACTTAATCGATAACCGTGATTTATTTGTTTCAGGCAAACTTGGTATTGGTTTCGAAGGACTTTTATCAAATGCTTACAATTACTTTGGAAAAAATGATAACCTAAATACAATTCACTTAACCGGTGATATTACAAAGAATGAAGTAATATTAAACAAAATAATTTTTAGCGAACGTTACGGGATTGAACCGGAAATAAAACTTGATAGTAGTCCAAAATTTGATGAAGCAAAAAATTATCTCATGGTGGGTAATAAAAATTGGGAAGAAGATAGATATAACAAAGGATTGAGTTTTAGTGAACAAATAGCTGAATTTTTAGAATTTCCTTATATAAATTTTGTTTTTGCTTCTAAAGATGAAGAATTAATGAAAGAGTTTAATAAAAAATATCAAGAAATTAATTCAAGAATTTTAACCAATTTAGATGAAAATTTATCAAAAATATCTCTTAATAAATCATTAAATAAGATTGTAAAGAATGAAATAAGTTCAATTTATTATGATTTAACAAATCATGAAATAGAAGCAATTGATGAATTGTTTAAGTTAATTTTCTATCATCAAATTATTGAGCACTTATTTGATGTTAAGTTTGTAGAATAAAAAAGACTATGAGTTAAACATCTGCTTTATATAAATACTTCATGGTTACTAAAATCTTTTAAAATAGGTGGCAAAATAATTACACCACCAACTAATCAAAACTATACTTTAAATTTCTTGAAATATAATAGAGCAAAAGGAATTGATGATTGTAATAATATTACTTGGTCCTGTGAAGTAACAAATCATAAAATCAAGTTTTCTCCCATTGGAGGAACTAAATTGGGCTGTAATGATAACTCAATCAACAAGCTCTTTGAAAATGCTTTATTGTTTTCCGAAAATTTTATCCCGGATGAGGAAAATTTAGTTAGAAATAATGGAGGTAGTTCTAATTTTTTTTTATTGAATAATTAATTTGTAGGTCAAGATTTAATCTTGACCTACAATTATTTATTTATTCACTTGAAAAGTTTTATCATCGTTTTTAATAAATCCAACAATTTGATTTATTGCAGCAATGCCTGCGTTTATATTTGCTTCGGCAGTTTGAGCCCCCATTTTTTTGGGTGTAAAGTAACATTGAGCTTCAAATCTTTGTAACAATTCTTCAGCATTATTCGGAGCAATATCAGAAGCGTATTTAAAGTCAGGTCTTGCTTCCAATAGTTTAACTAAATCAGCTTCATTTACAACTTCTTTTCTGGCTGTATTTATTAAGGTTGCACCGGTTGGCATTTTGCTTAGTAATTCATAATTAATTGAGTTTTTTGTCTTATCATTTGCAGGAATATGGAGCGAAATATATTGAGAATTTTTATATAATTCTTCAGCCGAATCATAAACGGTAACTCCGTCTGCTTCCATTTTTTCTTTCGGAATAAACGGATCGAATGCATTAATTTTCATTCCAAAACCTTTAGCAATATTTGCTACAAGTTTACCAACATTTCCATAAGCGTGAATGCCTAAGGTTTTTCCTTTTAACTCGGTTCCGGGTTTACCGTTAAATTTACCGCGAGCCATATAAACCATCATTCCTAATGCAAGTTCGGCAACAGCATTGGAATTTTGTCCGGGTGTATTCATTACTACAATATTATTTGCAGTTGCTGCTTCAAGATCAACATTATCGTAACCTGCACCGGCGCGTACAACAATTTTTAATTTATCTGCTGATTCAATTACATCTTTTGTAATTTTATCGCTTCGTATTATTAATGCTTCCGTATCTTTTACGGCATTTAATAATTCTGATTTTTCAGAATATTTTTCTAACAGAGTAAATTCAAATCCGGCATCTTCGGTAATTTTTTGAATTTTCTCAACTGCTGCTTTAGCAAAAGGTTTTTCTGTAGCTACCAATACTTTCATTTTGAATTATCTCCTTATTTTAATTTAATCATTTTTGATCATTGGAATTTTTACATTTTGTTGTTTGGCATTATTAATTGCTCTTTCATAACCTGCATCGGCATGTCTGATAATTCCCATACCAGAATCGTAGGTTAAAACTCTTTCTAATCTTTCTTCGGCTTCTTTAGTTCCGTCTGCAACAATTACCATTCCCGCATGTATTGATTTTCCCATACCAACACCACCGCCGTGATGAACGGAAACCCAGCTTGCACCTCCTATTGAGTTTAAGAGTGCATTAAGAATAGGCCAATCGGCAATGGCATCGCTTCCGTCTTTCATTGCTTCGGTTTCTCTGTAAGGTGAAGCTACAGAACCGCAATCGAGATGATCTCTTCCTATAACAATCGGGGCTTTAACTTTTCCATCAGCTACAAGTTGGTTAAATATTTTTCCCATTTTTGCTCTTTCGCCATAACCGAGCCAGCAGATTCTTGACGGCAATCCTTGAAAATGAACTTTCTTTTGAGCCATTTTTATCCAACGAGTAAGTGTTTCATCATCGGGGAAAGCTTCCAGAACAGCTTTATCCGTTTCATAAATATCATTTGGGTCGCCTGAAAGTGCCGCCCAGCGGAAAGGACCTTTGCCATCGCAGAAAAGTGGACGAATATAAGCGGGTACAAATCCGGGAAAATCAAAAGCATTTTCCACTCCGTTTTCTTTTGCTTCACCTCGCAGATTGTTTCCGTAATCAAAAGTTACGGCTCCGCGTTTTTGCATTTCTAGCATTGCTTTTACGTGTGTAACAATGGTTTGTTTTGATTGTTTTATATATTCTTCGGGATTTTCTTTTCTTAATTTTAAAGCTTCTTCAAAAGTGTAACCCATTGGTACATATCCGTTAAGTGTATCATGAGCGGATGTTTGATCTGTAAGTACGTCAGGTATCACATTTTGTTTAATCATTTCGGGCAGAATTTCTCCTGCATTTCCTACAAGACCTACGGAAATAGCTTCTTTATTTTCTTTAGCTTTAAGAACAATTTCAAGAGCATCATCAAGAGTGTAAACAATTTTATCGAGATAACCTGTATCAACACGTTTTTGCAAACGACTTTCATCAACATCAATCCCAAGGAAAGCTGCACCGTTCATTGTAGCTGCAAGGGGTTGTGCTCCGCCCATTCCACCAATTCCTGCAGTAAGCAAAAACTTACCTTCGAGAGTTCCGTTAAAATGTTGGCGTGCGCATTCTGCAAAAGTTTCATAGGTTCCTTGAAGAATTCCTTGTGTACCGATGTAAATCCAGCTCCCGGCCGTCATTTGTCCGTACATTGTTAAACCCTTCTGTTCAAGTCTTCTAAATTCTTCCCAAGTTGCCCAATCAGGAACAAGCATTGAGTTTGAAATAATTACTCTTGGTGCGTTTGTGTGAGTCTTGAAGATTCCGACAGGCTTACCTGATTGCACGAGGAGCGTTTCATCATTTTCGAGAGATTTAAGAGAATTTACAATAGCTTCGTAAGCTTCCCAGTTTCTGGCTGCTTTACCGATTCCACCATATACAATAAGGTTATCGGGATTTTCTGCAACTTCAGGGTCTAAATTGTTCATTAACATTCTTAAAGCTGCTTCTTGTATCCAGCCTTTGCAGCTAAGTGTTGTTCCTTTTGGGGCTTTAATATTTTTAGTTTTCATAGTTCTTCTTAATTGTTTTAATTATTTAAAGTTGTTAAAAGACTTTTATATTGATTAAGCATATTTTTGTAAAACCATTTTGTTAAAAACCAAGCATTATCGGTTTTCTTTTGTAAGTGTTTCACGTTTTCGTTTAATTGAAATACAAGTTTTGTTTTCTCTTCTTTAGTTAATTTAACTTTATCCGAGCTTTCATTTAATTTATCAATTATTGATTGAAAAGTTTTTACTTCGCGTGTAAGTCTATCATCAGTTTCCATTTGCTTAACAGCTTGTTTTGCAAAGCTTGATAAAACTTTAGTTTCGTTGCTTGTAAATTCGTAAATGTAATTTTTGAATAGTTTCTTTTTCATAATTTATTTTTTTAGTTCTTCTTTTATTTTTTTGTAACCTGGTTTAATAATTTTATAGATAATTTTAATTCTTTCTTCGTAAGGAATAAAAGCAGATTTCATTGCGTTAATGTTCAATCTTTCAATATCATCGAGTGTTATATTAAAAGTTTCTACGGCAGTAAGATATTCTTTCGTGAGAGTTGTATCGCTCATAAGTCTGTCATCTGTGTTTAAGAAAACTCTGAATTTCTTATCGTAGAAAATTTTAAACGGATGATTCTCAAGCTGATCTACAGCTCCGGTATGAACATTGCTTAAAAGACAAATTTCAAGAGGCACTCTTTTATCGAGAATGTATTGTGCAAGATCTCCGAGTGAAATTATTTCTTGGTTTTTGTCTAAGACTATGTCTTCTGTTAATCTTGTTGCATGACCAATTCTGTGGGCACCGCAATATTGGATTGCCTGCCAGATAGATTCTTTTCCGAAAGCTTCGCCGGCGTGAATTGTAATATTAAAATTAGCTCTTTGAATAAAATGGAAAGAGTCGAGATGATCTTTTGGCGGATAACCTCCTTCTTCTCCGGCAAGATCAAAACCTACTACTCCTTTATTTCTGAAATTAACGGCAAGTTCGGCAATCTCAAGAGAGGTCTTCATATTTCTCATTCCGCAAAGAATAAGTCCGAACTCAACTCCAAAATCTTTCTTGCCTTGTCGCAATCCTTCCAGAACAGCATTAACAACATCATCATAATGAAGACCATTTTTGCAATGAAGCACCGGGGCAAATCGAGTTTCGACATAACAGATCCCATCATTTTTTATGTCTTCCACCATTTCGTAGGCAACTCTTTTTAGCGATTCTTTTGTTTGCATTAAAGCACAAGTATGTTCAAAACCTTGTAAATATTCTACGAGATTTCCTTTATTAGCTCCTCTGTGAAACCAATTGGCAAGTTCATTCGTGTTTTGTGTGGGAAGTTTCTTATAGTTAATTTCCTTAGCCAAATCAATAATGGTTTCTGGTCGTAAACCTCCGTCCAGATGATCATGCAGTAGAACTTTTGGTGCTTTTCTTATGATGTCTTCAGTAATCATTTTTTTCCTAAATTTGTAAGAATAAAAATATTCTTTTTAAGATGTAAAATCAATTTGTAACAATTTTTATAAGCAATTTTTCTGATTAAAAATTTTATATGCACGGATTAATTATTTTTTTTATATCAAAGTTTTTCTACGAAAAATTAATCATTTAAAAATAAAATTCTATGAAACATCGATATACTTTATTAAATTTTAGTAATACATAATTTTATTTTAATAAAAAAGAGGTGATGATGAAAAAAGTAAT
Source organism: Ignavibacteriota bacterium (assembly GCA_002746605.1). Taxonomy (GTDB): domain Bacteria; phylum Bacteroidota; class Ignavibacteria; order Ignavibacteriales; family Melioribacteraceae. The sequence continues at coordinate 11,581 of PDPT01000010.1, read as the reverse complement.
AAGTATATTAATTTTATTAAGTATTGTATTAGGTTTTTCTGCTTTCCAATGTTCTTCAACTGAATTAACAAGTGCAAAGTTATATATTCAGCAAGAAAATTATGAAAAAGCATTAGAATCTTTGAAAAAAGAAGTTGCAACCAATCCAAAGAGTGATGAAGGATTTTATTTGCTGGGTACCGTACTCGGGGAGCAAGGCGATATTAAGGGAATGTTAGAAAATTTTGATAAATCACTTGCCATAAGTAACAAATTTGAACAAAACATTACACAATCAAAAAAATATTATTGGGCTGATTCATTTAATAAGGGTGTTATGTTATTTAATAAAGCTTCCAAGTTAGGTGGTTCGGATAGTGCAAATGTAGTTTTTGAACAAGCGATTAGTTCTTTTAAGAAATCTATACAATGCCAGCCTGATTCATCTGATTCCTATAAAAATTTGGCGTTTGCTTATCTGAATATGGGAAGAAATGATGAAGCAATAGAACCTTTCCAAAAAGTTAAAGATTTAACTAAATCGGAAGCATCGTATGTTCAATTAGGCGATATTTATATTCAAAAAGGTTTTAAGGAAAAAGAAAGCGGTAAAAAAGATGCTTCGCTAATATCTTTTGATAATGCTATTAAAGTCTTAAAAGAAGGTAAAGAAAAATATCCTTCAAGTGGAGATATACTTTTACTTTTATCCAATGCTTATATTGCTTCCGATCAATTAGATGTAGCCAAAGATGCTTTCAAAGAAGGTGTTGCCAAAGATCCTGAGAATAAATTTTATAGATATAATTACGGTTCACTTTTGTTGAATGCAAATGAATTCGCCGAAGCAGAAGTGCAACTTAAAAAAGCTTTGGAAATTGATCCTGATTATGAAAACGCTGTTTACAACTTAGCCGTAAACTACGTAAAATGGGGTGCAACAATAAGAGAAAAAGAAGAAGCTAATGCAAAATCCCCAGACGATGTTTCAGACGCTTACAAAGAAAAATTTAAATTAGCTTTACCTCTATTGGAAAAATATTCACAAATTAAACCTGAAGAAGGCTTTATTTGGGATCTTCTCGGTAAAGTTTATGTAAATCTTGGTATGCAAGATAAATCGGAAGAAGCTTATAAAAAAGCTGATATGTATAAATAAAATTTAAGTAACAATTTTAAGCCCATTCTTTTGTCATAGTTTTTGTAATGTCATTAAATGGGCTTTTTAAATAAATATTAAATGGATAAATAATAATGGATAAAAACACAGAAAATAAATCGCAGCAAATTAATATTGAGCTTGGTGAAAAAGAAGCTGAAGGAATTTATTCTAACTTAGCAATTATCACTCATTCACCGGCAGAATTTATAATTGATTTTACCAGAGTTGTACCCGGTGTACCAAAAGCAAAAGTTCATTCAAGAATTATTACGACTCCGCAACATGCAAAAATGTTATTAAACGCCCTTCAAGATAATATTACTAAGTTTGAAGGAAGGTTCGGAGAGATAAAAACTGAAGGTCAGCCTTCACCAAAATTCGGTTTTTCTGATTTTGATAAAAATGAAAAGGTAAATTAGATAAATACTTTTTATAAATAATCGATAATAAAAATAAAATTTAAAAATATTGTCGAAATTTATAAAAAACATATTACTAATTATTTCTATATCCGTTTTTACGGGGAATTTAGATTATGCCCAATTATTAGATTATAATAATTCGAATTATAAATTAATTCCCAAAAAACTTGTTTATATAAAAGTTTCTGATAAAAAAAATAAACAAAAGTTTGAAGAAAACAGAAGTACAAGTAATAACGGTTTTGGGTATACTTACAAAACTACATTAAACCAAAATAGAAATAACAATTTTCTGCGAGAAATTACCAAACCCCAAAGTTTAACGAAAGTTTCTTTTTATAAAAAGTGGTGGTTTTTTGTTTTATTGATTGTTTTATTTTTTCTTCTTGTTTATGTGTTCTATTTTATAAAAACTTACCAAGTTAAAAAAAGAAATGAAGCTTTAATGGCAATGGTTAAAGATAGAACCAAAGAATTGCAGAGAGAAAAAAATAAATCGGATGAGCTATTACTTAATATACTTCCTGCAAGTTTGGTTGCAGAACTTAAAGTTTCGGGTAAGGTTAGACCAAGGAGATTTAACAATGTTTCTATTATGTTTACCGATTTTAAAGCTTTCACATATACAACCTCTGTACTCCCTCCCGAAGAATTAGTAAATGAACTTAATGAAATTTTTAAAGGTTTCGATTCCATTGTAAGTAAATACGGCTTGGAGAAATTGAAAACAATCGGAGATTCATACATGGCGGTCTGCGGAATACCTACCGAAATTAAAAATCATGCAATTAATACCGTTAAAACAGCTTTTTTATTCCAAAGTATGATAAAAGAGCGAAATAAAACTTCTCCGATTAAATGGGAAATGCGACTCGGCATTCATTCCGGAAGTGTAGTTGCCGGTGTTGTAGGCACTAAAAAATTTACTTATGATATTTGGGGTGATACTGTAAATATTGCAAGTAGAATGGAAAGTGCCGGTGAAGCAGGCGAAATAAATATTTCCGGTTATACTTATATGTTAGTAAGAGATTTTTTCGAATGTGAATATAGAGGCAAGGTAGCAATAAAGGGAAAAGGCAATATTGATATGTATTATGTTAAAGATTTTGCCGTAACAGAGCCTGAACAAAAAATTTATAAAACTAAAAATCCGAATTTACTTAAACAATTCAGTTAGTCCTTCGATTATTAAGCTGAATGATTCCGGCAAAATCATTTACCGCCAAATTGTATAAATAATATAAAAATTTGACTTAAATAGTATTGAGGTAAAAATGTTTAAACTTAAAAGTAGTATTGTATTTAGTGCTCTATTATTAATTTTACTCGGAGGTTGTTTTGATCCGCCGGATGATTTTGTAGCACCTACTTGGGATACAAAAATTAATATACCCGTAACTTCCCAGAATTTTAGTTTAATGGAATTAATTGAAAAAGATAGTACAATCTTTAGGGCATCTGATGATCCTAAAAATATGGGATTAATTTATGTGGGTGATACTCAAAAAGTATCAACCGTTACTGTTGCAGAACAATTAAAAATTTCAGGATTTCATGCAAGTACAACTCAAAAAATCGGTGCTTTAAAAATTACTGCTCCACCCCCTGTAACTGCTGCAATAACCATGAGTAATCTCGGTATATCTTCAGCAAGCGGACAAACGGCACCATTCCCGGAATTTAGTCAAACTATAGATATTCCGATTGAAGGTGTGGCAACTGTTCAATCTGCTAAAATGGAAAGTGGTAATTTAAAACTCTCCATTACAAATTCTTTACCAGTAGAAATTCAGTTAAAAGGAATTAATCTTGTTAATACAAATGATAATTCAGTTGTAGCCCAAAGATTAGCACCTGATGTTGTAACAATCTCTCCGCTTGAAGAAGAAACAGTTAATTTTGATTTAACAAATAAAACAATTACTAATTCGTTAAAATATATCGGTGAAATTTATTCACCCGGTAGTGGTACTACCTTTGTGGAAATTCCCTCAAATGATGTAATTACCCTTAATGCTGCTTTCGAAAATTTAGTTATTAGCGAAGTGACCGCTCAATTACCTACACAAAAATTTAATTTTAATAAAACTTTTGCTCTAACAGATTCAACAAAAATAACAGAAGCAAGCATAATCTCAGGTAGAGCAGAAATTACCATTAACAACAATATGGATATTGAATTAAATGCTTCCATTGTTTTTGAAAATCTTGTAAATAGTACCGGAGAGAGCTATAAATTAGATATTCACGTAGAACGAAATGAACAAAATAAAGTAATTTCTCTTGATGATTTACCGGCTTGGAAGGTAGTTTCTAAAACATCGGAACCGACAGATAGTTTGAAATATTCCGTGAGTGTTTTTTCTGATTCAACCGGACAAGCATCCACAATAACCAAGGATGATGAAATCGGTTTTGCTATTAGTTTTTCAGATTTAACTTTCAAATCGTTTACTGGTCTGCTCAAACCTTTAAAAATTAAGTTGAATAAAGAAGGCTTTGGAATAGATTATGGACACATAATGGATAATTTGGAAATAGGAGAAGTTGTCTTTAAAGATTGTAAATTTAAAATCAACTTTAATTCAACAGCCAAAGTGCCTGTTTTTGTTAGTGGGAATCTTTATGCAACCAATGGTATTACATCCAACACAATGCATATTAATGAAATTGATATTTCCGAAAGCGGACCAAATTACATTGATGTAACAGAATTAATTAATGGTTTCTCGAATGAGCTTCCCGATAGCTTTGCAATTGAAGGCGAGGCAAAAATAAATCCAAATTACGAAATTGTTTCAGTTTCGGGCAACGATTCAATTTATGGTGATGTTGAATTTGAAATTCCTCTGAATATTGGAATACCGCAAGGAACTTTTAAAGATACTTTCAATATTGACATTGGAAATATTAATGAGGAAAAAATAGATAATTTTAATTATGGTGAAATAAATATTGAAATAGAGAACCGCCTGCCTATAGGAGTAACAGTAACTGCAACAATAATTGATTCATTAAACAGACCAATATTAGATTTGCCGACAGATTATAATGAAATTGATTGTCTGGAAATTCCTAAACCTGAAGTTAACCTCGAAGGAGAGGTAATTTCATCGAGTAAACTTACTCAAAGCTTAGTCGTAAAAGGCGAAGACATTAAGAAATTCCTAAAAAATCCAAATATGATTGTTAACATTGCATTTAGTACGGCAGGCAATAATGGTGCACCTGTTAAGTTTAAAACTTCTAACAATATTATTATGAAAGTTAGAGCTAATGCAGAATATAAAGTAGATTTACAGTGAGGTAATAATGAAAAGTTTTTATAAAATAATTTTAATTATAGTATTTACATTAAACATTGTTTGCTTTGCTCAAGGATTTGGTTCAAGTAATTCTTCGGATGCAAGAACTATTTCGTTAGCCGGTGCCAATACTGTATTTACAAGCGGTGTTTATACGCTAGGTAATAATCCGGCAAATTTAACATCTAGTTTTAGTAATAATTTTATTGAATTATCAACGGTATTTCCTTTACCTTCGGTAAACTTAAATCTTGGAAATGATTTTATAACATTGGATGATTACAGATATTTCTTTACCGGAGTAAGAGGAAATAACGGTGAAGTAAGTGGCAGACATTTAAGTACAGCGGATAAAGAAAAATTTATGGATTTATTCCAAAACGGTTCAATGGTAAATACAAATCTAGGTATAAATCTTTTTTCGGTTTCGCTGTATCCTTCAAAAATAATTGGTGCATTTGGATTTGCAGTTCAAGATTTTACAAGTGCTAAATTTGAATTACCTCAACAACTTATTGAACTATTTTTATATGGAAATACCGCCGGAAGAAAGTTTAACTTAAACAATTTTGATGCAGAAGCTTGGTATGTAAGGAATTATGCACTTACTTATTCTAAAGACTTATCAAATATCTTTCAAGATGCTTTTAATTTTGTTTCCGTTGGAGTTTCACTTAAAATGGTGCATGGTTTTTTCTATGCCGGAGTTGATAAAATGAATACAACTCTGGAAACAGAAAGTGATTTTGATATTGTTGTTAACGGTGATTCCAGAATGTTAATGTCATCTTCACCAAGCTTTGGAATTGTGCATGATTTTGAGAAGAATGTTAAACGAGAAGTAAACATAGGTGCTTTCAATAAACCTGCTGGTAAAGGTTTTGGAGCGGATTTTGGTTTTTATACCGAATTAACCAAAGCATGGGCAATTGCTTTTGCCGTAACGGACATTGGAAGTATAAAATGGAATAAAGGTACTGTGGAATATGTCGCAACCGGTTCCTATACAATTGAAGATATAACCGATGAAACTTTAGTAGATTCATTAACCGATGCTATTTCCGGAGAGGGAAGAGCCACGAGTGCATTTACAACAGTGTTACCCACTGCAATGAAATTAGGTGTAGGATTGAAAGTACACGAATTAGCAACTCCTGCTTTCCCCGGTAAATTGTATATCGAAGCAAACTATCATCAAGGATTTAATGATGTTGCTCTCAATAATATGGAGCCTAAATTTTCAATTAGTGCAGAGTGGATTCCTATGGGTTGGCTTAAAGTTAGAACAGGATTATCTAAAGGCGGTATTGATAAATTCAATTGGGCTGCCGGAGTTGGTTTGAATATAGGCTTAGTGGAATTAGATTTTGCAGCCGCTTTTGCAGATTCTCTAATTAATGGTAATAAAGCAAAAAGAGTGGGATTTGCTTTATCAAGTAGATGGATATTTTAAAATTCTTTTTTGTTTCTAGCTTAGGTTAACAAGAGATATGATTTAATCTTCTACGGCAAAATTCTCCTTTGCTGAAATAAGAGATGGGAATTTATTTATCGGAGTTTAATATTATTTATTTTTTTACTCTTATTAGGTTGATAATTCCGGCTGTTAAGAATAAAATATTTGCAAGCCAAGCCGTTATGAAAGGACTTAAAGCACCGTTCTTTCCAAATGCTTGGCTTACCTTCATAAAAACTAAATAAATAAAAGTTAATAAAACATTAATTCCAAACTGAATTGCAGTACCGCCTTTTCTTTTATTCGCAGAAATTGTTAAACCGAACAATACTACTACAAAGCTGGCAAAAGCAAAAGCTATTCTTGAATGATATTCAATTTTAATAGGTGTAGGATCATTGCCTGTTGCCAACTTGGAATCAGCATATTTCTCTAACTCACTTAAATTCATTTCTTGAGGTTTCTTTTGCTTTTCGATTACTTCATCGGGAGAAAAGTTTAAGTAAACTAATTCTAATTTGTCAAATTTTTCGGTAGAATCTTTATTGTTTTTGAATATTCTTTTCATGCCTCTTTCTAAAATCCAATTGTTTTTGGTTGAATCATATTTCATTGATTGAGCATCAATTCTGGAAGTCATTTTTTCAATATCGGCAGGGTTAAATTCTTGAATGCTGATTCTATTGGCTTTCCCCGTTTTTACATTGTAATATGCTATTGTAACTATTCTTGTTTTGTTATCTTGAAAATAAATATTGCTGCCGGAGTTAACTAATCCTTTTTTAAGGTAATGTTGTTCTATGTAAATTCTTTGTTTGTTAGCTTCCGGCACAACATACCCGCCAAAATAAATAGATGCTAAACTGATTATTAGAGATGTAAGCAGAAAAGGGATTGTAAATCTGTAAAAACTTACTCCGCTGGATTTAATTGCCGTTAATTCATTTAGAGTTGATAATTTCCCCACGGTAAATAATCCTCCGAGTAAAACGGAAACCGGAAGCATAAGCCTGATAATTTCAGGTATAAAAACAAAATAATAATTAAGTATAATATTTAAGCTGGCGTTATGATCAATAAAATCGTCTAACTTCTCCATTAAATCTATTACAACAAAAATTAAAGTGAAAGTTAAAATTCCAAAACCTACTGTCTGAAGGAACTGTCGGACTATGTATTTATCTAATATTTTCAGAATTATTTCTCCATCTTTTAGGAATGAATTTTTTTAAGAAATCGAAATTAAGTTCAACTCTTTCTTTGGCACTTTTTCTTACCAGAACTATTCCGAGTAACCCAAGGACAATATTTGCTGTCCACATTCCCCAAAACGGAGAAAGCATTCCTCTATCGGATAATTTTTCCCCTCCAATTAAGAAAGCCCAATAAACTAAAAAGAACCCTAGACTAATTCCCGCTGCCATACCAAAGCCGCCGTTTCTTGTCATTGTTCCAAGTGGAGCTCCAATAAGAACAAAAACTATGCAGGCAAAAGGGAGTGAATATTTTTTGTGTATTTCCACCCAATAATTATTTATGCGTTTTTTATAGCTATCAACTCTGGCAAGAATGGGATAAAGTGAATTTTTATTTGCTCTAATTTTATCTCCAACTCTGTACAAAATAATTTTTTCATCTGTATTAGTTTCTTTTATGTTAGATGAGTTTACAGAATCCGATAAAAAATTTAATGCAATTCTATTATTGAGTCTGTTTACATCTAAATCTCTTAAATTTTGAATACTATCGGCTAAGATTAAAATTGCAGGGGCACCAAGTTCTCTATCGCCTCTTCTGCCTCCGAGAGAAGATTCTTGCAAAGAAAATTGATCAGCGTCCATTGCTATTGTATGATTCTTAAATTCCAATTTTCTATAAGATTGATAATCTGTTGTTTTTGAAGTATGTATTTCGCCATCGAACAAATTCAGAATTAATTTTTGTCTGTCGTTTGAAAAATAAATTTCACCACGTTTGGCAGTTACAACATTTATATCTTGAAAGTTGGAATGATCGTAAATAACCAAATCCGTCATTACATTTGTATTCGGATCAATTTTTCTCGCTAATAGAGAATATTTTGGGATGTCTTGAGAAAAAACTCCGGGAGTTAAAGAGAGCGTTGGTTTTTGATTGGAGATATCTTGAGTTAAAACTCGTAACGCATGATTGGCTTCAGGATAAACATGATTATTAAACTGAACCAAAAGTACAGCAATTAAGATACTTCCGAGTAAAGGAGGTATCATCATTTTATAGAGGTTTACTCCGGCAGATTTTAAAATTGCAATTTCGTTGTTCTGAGCTAATGTTCCAAAAGCCATAAGAGTGGCAACCAAAACAGCCATTGGTACTGCAAGCACAAACATCCAACTTAAACTGTAAATTATTAATTTTGCAATAACTGTAAAGCTTAATCCTTTACCAATTAATCTATCAGCAATCTTCATTAAAAACTGTAAAAGAAAAACAGACATCAATGTAAAGAGAGAAAAAATAAATGGTAAAAATAAGTTTCGTGTAATATATCTGAATAAAATCATAAATAATTAAAAAATTCTTGAACTAAAATTAATGAAAAATTTTTTCAATAAAGTTATAATTCAAAAAAAATGAATATTTCATTAAGTTAATATTATTATTTATTTTTAATATTTAAAATAAATTTATAATAAAATGAGGATGATAAAGTGGAAAAAGTAATAAACTACATCGATTCGAATTATGATAATTATATTTCCGAGCTAATTGAATATCTAAAAATCCCAAGTATTTCTACAACAAGTTCGCACAAAGGCGATATGAAAACTTGTGCTGAGTTTGTTGCTAAAAAATTAAAAGAAGCCGGAATGGAAAAAACAAAAATTATTTCTACTGAAGGTCATCCGATGGTTTACGGTGAATGGATGAAAGCTAAAGGTAAGCCTACTGTTTTAATTTACGGACATTATGACGTGCAGCCTGTTGATCCTTTGGAATTATGGGACACTAAACCTTTTGAGCCTGTTATTAAAGGTGAAAATATTTATGCAAGAGGTGCAAACGATAACAAAGGACAAAATTTTGTTCACATAAAAAGTGTAGAAGCTTTTATTAAAACCCATGGCGAACTACCTGTAAATGTTAAATTTTTGATTGAAGGTGAAGAAGAAATTGGTAGTCCGAACTTAGAAAAATTCTTAAAGAAAAATAAAAAATTATTAAAATGTGATGCTGTTTTGATTTCCGATACAAGTCTATACGCTAAAGGGATTCCTACAATAAATTATGGTTTGAAAGGGCTTGCTTATCTTGAAGTTGAACTAACGGGTCCAAATAGAGATTTACATTCCGGAAGTTTTGGTGGTTCTGTAGCAAATCCAATAAATGAGCTCGCAAAATTGATTAGCAAACTTCAAGATAAAAACGGAAAAATTACAATTCCTAACTTTTATAAAAATGTAAAACCTTTTACTAAAAAAGAAAGAGAAAATATTAAAAAATTAAACTTCTCAGAAAAAAAATATGCTAAAGAACTCGGCGTAAAAGAATTACAAGGCGAAAAAGGTTATAACACATTAGAACGATTGTGGGGAAGACCAACATTAGATTGTAACGGAATATACGGAGGCTTTACGGAAGAAGGAGCAAAAACAGTTCTTCCTTCAAAAGCAACAGCTAAAATTAGTATGAGATTGGTTCCAGATCAAGATCCAAAAACTATTGGAAGAGAATTTAAAAATTATGTAAAATCATTAGTCCCTAAAAGTGTTAAAGTTAAAATAACTGAAATGCACGGCGGTTCTCCTGTAGTAATTCCTTTGGAAGATCCAGCAATAAAAGCAGCCTCGAGGGCAACAACAAAAGCTTTCGGTAAGGAAACGGTTTATACGAGAGAAGGTGGTTCTATTCCAATAGTTGTTGAATTTGTTAATCAATTAAAAGCTCCCGCAATTTTAATGGGCTTAGGGTTGGACTCGGATAATATTCATTCACCGAATGAACACTTTAGCTTAAAGAGCTTTAAACTCGGAACCAAAAGCTCGGCATACTTTTTTGATGAATTTTCCAAGATTTAATTAACAATAAACTTAGAGGTTCAATAATTGGATAAAACATTAGTTTACTTTCAAAACAAATATTCTGATTTAGTTTTAAGTGATAACAAATTAGTTAAAATTTATACTAATTTGAATGATGAAATTAATTCGGTGAAATATGGCGTAGGAATTTATAACAGATCCGAATCTGCTATTTTACAGCTTAATGGAAAAGAGGTTGTAGAATTTTTGCAAAGAATTTGTACAAACGACATCTCGAAGATTGAATCGATGCACTATGTGCCTACGCTTTTTACCAATGAAAGAGGAAAGCTAATTGATAGAACTCTGTTTCTTAAGTTTAACGATTATTATTTTCTTGCAGGAAGCAAAAGAAACGATAAACTGCTTAAACATTGGATAGAAAAATATATTATCACTGAAGATGTAAAAATTGAAAATAGAACTCAAGAAAATATTATCCTTGACATTATCGGACCGCAAGCTGAATCGTATTTAACTTTGATTTGCGGAACGGAAGTTGACGATCTTGATAATAATCAACTTCACAAAATAGAAGTTGATGATACAAAAAGTTTTCTTCTTAAAAAGAAAGCTGCAAGCGGAGAAACTTTTTATTGGATAATAAGTAGTTCTGATAATTCTGAAAAATTGATTGATTATTTGTTAAGTCATAAAAGTGTTTTTGATCTTGAGATGATTGGAGAAAAAGCATTTGATTATTACCGAACAATCAATATGATGCCCAAATTTCCAAATGAGATAAATGACAAATACAATCCTTACGAGATTGGTTTAATAAACGAAGTAAGTTTTACAAAAAGTTGTTACATTGGTCAAGAAGTTATTACAAGGTTAGATACTAATAATAAAGTGCAGAATGAGCTAAAGTTGATTGAAATTGAAGCTGAAGAAAAATTGAATTCTCAAATTAATATTTATAATTCCGATAATGAAATTATTGGCGAAATTACGACAATAATTAATAATGTTGATGGGAACAAAAAGAAAGGACTTGCCGTTCTAGATAAAAAACTTTCGGGCAAAAATAAAGTACTCAAAAATGTTTTCATCGGTGAAAAAAAGTTAGAAAAGAATATTAAAATTTTAAATTGAAATGAAAATTTATACTAAGACAGGTGATAAAGGCGAAACGGCATTATTCGGTGGTAAGCGAGTAAGTAAAAATAATCCGAGAATAAATGCTTATGGTA